>NZ_JCADBL010000001.1:0-858357 GCF_059359015.1 Micromonospora sp. LZ37
GTCTCGTCGTCGGCGACCCGGACCAGTTCGGCCTCGGCGACCCGGGCGACCCGGTCGGCCGAGCGGGTGAGCCGGGTAAGCGGCCGGGCCACCGTACGGGCCACCGCGAAGCTGAGCAGCAGCACGGTCAGCAGGATCAGGGCGGCCGCCCCGCCGACCAGCCAGGCCGTGGTGAGCGCCCACCGCTTGTTGGCGCTGGTCTCCGCGATGACGTCCGCGACGACCTTCTTCTCCACGAACTGGCCGAGCGTGATCATCGAGCGGACCGAGGGGAAGAGCACGTCCAGCGGGACGTTCGCGATGGCGGCGACCGGATCCTTGACGCTGTCGATGAGGAACGTCGGGCTGGTCCGGGCGGCCACCGCCGCGTCGTCCAGCAGGGCCAGCTGGTACTGCTCGGGGGTGGCCAGGCTGCGGAACCGGATGTTGTCCACCTGGAGCGCGGCCATGCAGGCGATGTAGGCGGCGGAGGCCCTCGGGTCGCTGGTCGCCTTCACCAGGACGATCAGGGTGGCGCAGGCGCCCAGCCCCTCGTCGGCCCGCATCACCGCGTCCAGCGCCAGCACCTGGCGTCCGGCGGAGGTGCTGGTGTCCACCTCGAACGGCAGCCGCAGCGCGTCGATCAGGGCCATGTCGATCGGGCCGTACAGGTCCATGACCTGGGACGGGGTGGCCGCCCGGGCGAGCACCAGGGTGCGCAGGTCGGTGAGCTTGCCGACCCCGTCGAGGGCGGTCGCGACGCGGGGCGGCAGGTCGGCGCCGAACTCGGCCCGCAGGTCGGCGATCCGGTCGTCCACCGCCGTCGACTTCTGGATCAGCTCGGTGGGCTCGACCCGGCCGAGCAGCAGACCCACCGAGAGGACGCGCTCCTGCTGGAGGTCCTGGACGAGGCTGCCGATCCGGCTGGCGAGCCGGACCGTCTCGGCGGTGTCGCCCGCCCGCTGGGCGGCGGCGACCCGGTCGAGCACCACCGGCACGGCCAGCCCGACCATGCTGAGCAACGGGATGACCACCAGCAGGGCGAGCTTGCCCCGGATCCGGAGCCTACCGAGCAGCATCGAACGGCCCCCAGCGTTCACTGCCGGCGTCCCGACCCGTGCCGACCGGCTGGGGCAGCCGGTGGTCCTCGGGGGACATGCCCCGCTCCGCCGGCCGGGGCGGTTGCCAGCCGCTCGACCCGGGCAGCGCGCCGGAGTCCGGATCGGCGGCGCGTGCGGCCTCGGCGGCGCGCCGCTGGGCCCGCCGGAACGCGGCCACCAGCACGCCGATCAGGATCAGGACGAGCAGCACCGCGGTCGCGGCGGCGCCGGCTGCCAGCCGGCGGTCGCGGTCGTAGGAGTCGATCCGTTCGGTCAGCAGCGAGTCGAGCTGGTCGAGGATGACCGGCTGGAGCAGCTTGGCCGCGGACTGCGCGTTGAGCCGGGCGCCGGCGACCTGCGCGGGGTCGCTGAGCCCGGTCTTCGCCGCGGCGGCCGGCGCCGAGTAGGCGGCGAGCGCCTCGACGGCGCGCTGATAGGTGTCGAGCGGGGTGAGCACGTTCGGGCCGAGTTCGGTGCTCTCCGAGCTGTCCACCGCCGCGCGCAGGTCGGCCACCAGGTCGCCGGCCGAGGCGAGCGCGGCGACCCGCAGCTCGGCCAGTTCGCCCTGGGTGCGGGCCCGCTCGCTGGCCGGGCGGCCGGCGCCGAGCGCGGACAGGTCGGCGAGCCGGCCGGCGGCCACCATGGCGGTCGGCAGGTCCCGGCCGATGCCGTCCTGGAGGAAGAAGGAGTCCTGCTGGGGGTCGCGGACCAGCCCGGAGGCCTCCCGCACCTTGCGGTGCAGGGCCAGCAGCAGGTCGGTGACCTCCCCGTACGCGGTGTAGGCGGCCTCCGGGTCGTTGAGCGTCCGGTTGGGCAGCGCCTCCAGCTTGGCGCGCAGCCCGGCCCACCGTTCGCGGCTGCGCAGCTGGTCGCCGATCCGGGCGTCCACCCGGGCGGCGTCCTGCACCGCCCGGTCGAGCGCCTCGCGCGACGGGGCCCGGCCGATGACGGCGGCGGACTGGGCGTCGACCAGGGCCTCCGTGACCGGGCCGAGGACCCGCAGGTACTCGACGCCGAGCCGCTCGCGCACCGCCAAGTCCCGGTCGTCGCCGGTGAGCCGGTGGGTCTGCGCGAACAGGAACCCCACCGGCGCGAGCAGCGCCACGACGAGCAGCAGCGGCAGCACGCGGCCCGATGCGGAGGGCCGTCGACGGACCCGCTGCGCGGGGACTGCCATGGTCTTTCTCCTCCGGCGACGGCGGGGGAAGTGTCCGGTGTCGGGGGTCGCCTGTGGAGTCCCGTACACCGGACCGGAAAACTAGCTGACCTGCATGGGGGTGGAGCCGCCATTGTCGGGTGAGTTTCGCGTCTTTGCCAGCCATGTCACGCCGCGTTGACCTCGTCGACACACAAAGTGCCGCAGGCTGCGCGTGATGGAGGGATCGGAGGCGATATTGGCCGAAGATCGGAATTCACGTGATGCGAAGTCGTTTCGTCGCCGATGGCCTGGACGAACTGCGGTCGACGGCCACGGCGCACCGATCGGACCGACCGGACGGACGTACGGAGGATCCCAGGCAACACACAGGATCCACGCCGTACCGTGACCCGCATGAGATCGCCGTCGTCGGCCGCCGTCCGGCGCCTCCTGGCCGGCCCGCGCCGGATCGTGACCGCGTCGCTGGTCGCCGTCCTGCTGGTCGCCGCCGTCATCTGGGCGGCCCGGCCCGACCAGCCGGGCTTCCGGACCGAGTCCGCGATGGTCACCGTCCGATCCGGACCGACCGGCGACCAACCGGTCGACCTGGACACCACGCTCTGGCTGCCCGAGGACGCCTCGGCCGACCGGAAGGTGCCGGCGGTGCTGCTGGCGCACGGCTTCGGCGGCACCAAGGACTCGGTCCGCTCCGACGCAGAGGACCTGGTGAGCCGCGGCTACGCGGTGCTGGCCTGGACGGCCCGCGGCTTCGGCCGCAGCGGCGGCCAGATCCACCTCGACGACCCGGACCACGAGGTCCGGGACGCGCAACGCCTGCTGGACCGGCTCGCCGCCCGGCCGGAGATCCGCACCGACGCCGCCGGTGACCCCCGGGTCGGCGTGGTCGGCGGCTCCTACGGCGGTGGCCTGGCCCTGCTGCTGGCCGCGCAGGACCAGCGGGTCGACGCGATCGTCCCGATGATCACCTGGAACGACCTGGCCCGCTCCTTCCTGCCGGAGAGCACCGGACGACCGGCCACCGAGGGCGTGTTCAAGAAGGGCTGGGCCGGCATCTTCTTCGGCGGGGGCGGCAACGCCGGCTCCGGCCCGGCCGGCATCTCCGGCGTCCCGTCCGCCCAGCCGCAGGGGGCGCCCGCGTCGGCCGGCCCGGCCAGCCCGGCGCCGGGTGCCGGGCCGGGCACCGGCCCCGGGTACGCGCCCGCCGGGGCCGCGGACCCGTCCTGCGGCCGGTTCGCCGCCGACGTCTGCGCCGCGTACCTGCGGATCGCCAGCACCGGCCGGGCCGACCAGGCCGCCGTGGACCGGCTGCGCCGCTCCAGCCCGGCCGGCGTCCTCGACCGGATCAAGGCGCCGACCCTGCTGGTGCAGGGGGAGGCGGACAGCCTCTTCCCGCTCACCGAGGCCGACGCCAACGCGCGGGGCATCGCCGCCGCCGGCACGCCGGTGCGGGTCGCCTGGTTCACCGGAGGCCACGACGGCGGCGCCGGGCCGCAGAGCGACTCGGACCGCGTCGACTTCCTCACCGCGCAGTGGCTCGACCACTACGTCAAGGGCGGGGGCGAGGCGCCGGGCGACGACTTCACCTTCTCCCGGATCGCCGGTTTCGACGCCCTCGACCGGGGCCTGGTCGCCACCGGCTACCGCACCACCGACTACACCGGCGTGGCCGGGGACGCCCGCCGCGAGGTCCGGGTGACCGGCCCGGCCCAGCCGGTAGCCAACCCGCCCGCCGGCAACCCGGCCCCGATCTCGTCGGTGCCGTTCGCCGGCGCGCTCGGGTCGCTGCTCGACAGCGTGGCCGGGGACATCCCCGGCCAGCACGCCCGCTTCGAGTCGGCGCCGCTGGCCGAGGCGGTGGACGTGGTGGGCGCGCCGACCGTACCGATCCGGGCCGCGTCGCCGACCGGTGAGGCGGTGCTCTTCGTCAAGCTCTACGACGTCGACCCGACCGGCGCCGCGACGCTCCCCGACGGCCTGGTCGCCCCGGTCCGGCTCACCGGCCTGCCGGCGACCATCGACGCGGCCCGACCGGTGACCGTCACCCTGCCGGCGATCGTCCGCCGGATCGAGGCCGGGCACCGGCTGCGGGTCGTGGTGGCCACCTCCGACCAGGCGTACGCCACGCCGGCCGAGCCGGCCGTGCACGTCGTCGCCGCCGGCGACGGCCCGGTGAGCCTGCCGACGGTCGACGCCGAGCCGATCCCGACCACCGCCACCGCGTGGCGCTGGATCCTGGTCGGGCTGCTCGCCGCCATCGCGGTCGGGCTCGTCGTGGTCGTCGCCGTCGCCCGCCGCCGCCACCGCCGCCAGGACAGCTCCGTCCACCCGGAGTACGCGGGCATCCCGCTCGCCGTCCGCCGGCTCCGCAAGGAGTACGCCGACGGCTTCGTCGCCGTGTCCCAGGTGGACTTCGAGGTGCATCCCGGTCAGGTGGTCGGCCTGCTCGGCCCGAACGGGGCCGGCAAGACCACCACCCTGCGGGTGCTGATGGGGCTGACCCAACCGACCGCCGGTGAGATCTACGTCTTCGGACACCGGCTGGTGCCCGGTTCCCCGGTGCTGTCCCGGATCGGCGCGCTGGTCGAGGGGCCGGGCTTCCTGCCGCACCTCTCCGGCCTGGAGAACCTGAAGGCGTACTGGCGGGCGACCGGCCGGCCGGAGGCCGACGCGCACTTCGCCGAGGCGCTGGAGATCGCCGGCCTGGGCGACTCGGTGCACCGGCGGATCAGGAACTACAGCCACGGCATGAAGCAGCGGCTCGCGATCGCCCAGGCGATGCTCGGCCTGCCCGAGCTGCTGGTGCTCGACGAGCCGACCGACGGGCTGGACCCGCCGCAGATCGCCGAGATGCGCCGGGTGCTCCAGCGCTACGCCACCGACGGGCGGGCGGTGCTGGTCTCCAGCCACCTGCTCGCCGAGGTGGAGCAGACCTGCACCCACGCGGTGGTGGTCAACAAGGGCCGGATCGTCGCGTCCGGCCCGGTCGAGGAGATCGTCGGCGAGTCGCCGAGCGTGCTCTTCGACGTGACCGACCCGGAGGCGGCGCGCGCCGTGCTCGGCCGGCTCGACGGGGTGCGGGTGCTGCCCGACGACGACGGCCAGCTGGTGGTGGACACCAACGGCACCGCGCGCAGCGAGGTGGTGGCGGAGCTGGTCCGGGCCGGCATCGGGGTGGACCGGGTGGTGCCGCGGCGCCGCCTGGAGGACGCGTTCCTCGCCCTGGTGGGCGAGAACTCTCGGGGAAGCGGGGACCGGTGATGACGGGCTCTTCGGTGGGTTCACCCGGGGGTGGCACGGGCGCCTCGGAAGCGGGCGGGACGTCGACCGCCGCCGGGACCGCGGTCGGCCCGGGTGGGGCGGCGGCGGGCTACCGCCCGTCGGCCACCCTGCCGTTCGCCGCGGAGTTCCGCCGGCAGGCGTCGCGGCGGCGTACCCAGTTGGCGCTCGGCTTCATGGTGCTGCTGCCGCTGATCATCCTGATCGCGTTCCAGTTCGACTCGGGTGACGACGACGACAACGGGCGCAACGAGTTCGGCAGCCTGGTCGAGCTGGCCACCTCGGGCGGGCTCAACTTCGCGCTCTTCTCGATCTTCGTGTCGGCGTCGTTCCTGCTGGTCGTGGTCGTCGCGTTGTTCTGCGGGGACACGGTGGCCAGCGAGGCGAGCTGGGGCAGCCTGCGTTACCTGCTGGCCGTGCCGGTGCCCCGGGCCCGGCTGCTCACGGTGAAGCTGCTGGTCGCGCTCGCGTACTCGGCGCTGGCCCTGCTGCTGCTGGCCGGCACCGCCCTGCTCGCCGGCACCCTCCGGTACGGCTGGGAGCCGCTGCGCAGCCAGGTCGCCGCCGAGCTGGCGCCGACCGACGGGCTGCTGCGGCTGCTGGCGGTGCTCGGCTACCTGGCGGTCGTACTCCTGGTGGTGGCCGGGCTGGCGTTCCTGCTGTCGGTGACGACGGACGCCGCGCTCGGCGCGGTCGGTGGCGCGGTGCTGCTCTGGATCCTCTCCAGCATCCTGGACCAGATCACCGCGCTCGGCGCGCTGCGCGACTTCCTGCCCACCCACTACAGCACGGCCTGGCTGGGGCTGCTCTCCACGCCGGTGCAGACCGACGACGTGGTCCGCGGGGCGATCTCGGCGGTCAGCTACGCCACGCTCTTCTGGGGGCTGGCCTTCTGGCGCTTCACCCGCAAGGACGTCACCAGCTGACCGCAGGACTTCCGGGAATTCGTGCGGATTTCGGCCGGGCGGAGGGCGTTCACAGCGTGGGACAGGCGGGTGGCGGCGCCCGCGTCGGGTCGTAGAATCGGCGGCACAACTGCATACCTCATCCAGAGGGGCTGAGGGATACGGCCCGACGACGCCCCGGCAACCACCCCGCGCGCTCATCGCTGAGCCACCGGCGGGGCAGGTGCCAATTCCGTCCCCGCCGCACCCTGCGATGTGGGGAAAGATGAGAGGACTCCTCGACATGACGTCGACGCTCGCCGCTCCCGGCATCGACACCGTCGCCGGCCCCGCCCGCGCCCTGGTCTGCCGCGCCTGTTCGGCCCGCTACCCGCTCGCCGCCCAGCACGCCTGTCACGAGTGTTTCGGGCCGCTCGAGGTCGACTACGACACCGCCGCGCTGGCCGCCGTCACCCGCGAGCAGATCGAGGCCGGCCCGCAGAACATCTGGCGGTACGCCGCCCTGCTCCCCGCCGGCCAGGACCCGGCCACCCGGGTCACCCTCGATCCCGGGCTGACCCCGCTGGTCGCCGCCCCGCACCTCGCCGCCGAACTGGGCATCACCGCGCCGCTCTGGGTCAAGGACGACAGCGCCAACCCGACCCACTCGTTCAAGGACCGGGTGGTCTCGGTCGCGCTGACCGCCGCCCGGGCGCTCGGCTTCACCCGCTTCGCCTGCGCCTCCACCGGCAACCTGGCCAACTCGGTCGCCGCGCACGCGGCCCGGGCCGGGGTGCCCTCGGTGGTCTTCATCCCCGGTGACCTGGAGCAGGGCAAGGTGGTCACCACCGCCGTCTACGGCGGCGAGCTGGTCGCCATCGACGGCTCGTACGACGACGTGAACCGGCTCTGCGGGGAACTGGTCGAGACCGACGAGTTCGAGGACACCGCGTTCGTCAACGTGAACGTCCGGCCGTACTACGCCGAGGGATCGAAGACCCTGGGCTACGAGGTCGCCGAGCAGCTCGGCTGGCGCATCCCGGCCCAGGTGGTGGTCCCGATGGCCTCCGGCGAGCTGCTCACCAAGATCGACAAGGCGTTCTCCGAGCTGGTCGAGATCGGCCTGGTCGAGGCGCCGGCCGGCGGCTGGAAGGTCTTCGGCGCGCAGTCCGCCGGCTGCAACCCGATCGCCACCGCCCTGCACGCCGAGAGCGACGTCATCACCCCCGTCAAGCCGACCGGCATCGCCAAGTCGCTCAACATCGGCGACCCGGCGGCCGGCCTCTACGCCCTCGAGGCGGTGCGTCGGACCGGCGGCTGGATGGAGTACGTCACCGACGACGAGATCCGCGACGGCATCCGGCTGCTCGCCCGTACCACCGGGGTCTTCGCCGAGACGGCCGGCGGGGTGACCGTGGCGGTGCTGCGCAAGCTGGTCGAGGCGGGGCGACTCGACCCCGCCGCCGAGACCGTCGTGTTCAACACCGGCGAGGGCCTGAAGACCATCGACGCGGTGGCCGGCCAGGTCGGCCCGACCCACCGGATCAAGCCCTCCCTGCGCGCCGCCCGCGACGCCGGTCTCCTGTCCTGACTCCCTGCCCCGCCGCCCTCCGGCAGCCCGTCGGGTCGGCCGTCGGCCCGCTTGATCGACCCCGTTTGCGGCGTGTCGCGGCCACCCGCCGCCCGGACACCCCGACACGCCGCAAACGGCGAGCGGAGGGCGCCGCAGTGCTCGGACGGATCGCCCGGACGGGGGATCGGGGCGATCCGCCGGGTAACTGGCTTTTCGCTGTGAGTGCGGAAAACCCGCCGACAAGGACTTGACGCCAGTAACCGGACGGCGCAAGATGCTCCGTGCGGGAGGGCATTTCGCCGGAGACTCTTGAAGTTCTTGCGACCCAACGCCGGAGGCGTTGTGCGAGTGACCCTCCCGACCACGTCCGATCGGGCCGGCGAACAATTCGCTGGCCCGATCGCCATTTCGGCGGGCATCCTCGGCGGATGAGCATCACCATCGCGTCGTTCGACGGCGCCGACCGGGTTGCGGTCGACGAGGCGTACCGGATCGGCGCGGCGGTCGGCGCCGCCGACGTGCCGGACTATCCGCCCTTCTGCCGGCGGCGCTTCGACGCGCTCTTCCACACGCCGATGCCCGGCACCGTCACCCGCTGGGCGCTGGCCCGGCTGGACGGCGTGCCCGCCGGCTACCTGGCCGTGGACCTGCCGCAGTTGGACAACACCGACAACGCCACGGCCGACCTGGTGGTCCATCCGGAGCTGCGGCGCCGGGGCGTCGGCCGGGCGCTGCACGAGTACGGGGTCCGGCTGCTGCGGGAGCACGGCCGCAAGCGGGTGCTCGCGATGGCGGTCGCCGCGCTGCCCGGCGGGCCGGCCCGGTCGGCGGCGGGCGGCGCGTTCGCCGCCGCGGTCGGTGCCCAACCGGCGCTGGCGGAGGTGCGCCGCCGGCTCGACGTCGCCGGCGTGGACCACGACGCGCTGGCGGCGGTGCTGGCCGAGGCCCGGAGCCGGGCGGAGGGCTACCGGTCGGTCCGCTGGCAGGGCGCGACCCCGCCGGAGTACGTCGCGGACGTCGCCTACCTGGACGGCCGGCTGATGACCGACGCCCCCCTCGGCGACGTGGAGTGGGAGCCGGAGCGGGTGGACGCCGAACGGGTCCGGGGCACCGAGCGGGCGCTGGACGCCCGCGGCCGGCGCCGCTACCACCTGGGGGTGCGCCACGAGGCGTCCGGCCGGCTGGTCGCCTGGACCCTGCTGGACGTGGGCCCCTCCGCCGACTGGCACGCGTTCCAGCAGATCACCATCGTCGACCCGGCCCACCGGGGCCACCGGCTCGGCCTGCTCGCCAAGATCGAGAACCTGTCCCACCTGATCGCCCACGAGCCGGCGGTCCGCGTGGTGGACACCTTCAACGCGGCGGCCAACAGCCACATGATCGCGATCAACGAGCGGCTCGGCTTCCGCCCGGTGGACGCTTGGACCGACTGGCAGCTCACCCTCTGACCGCGGTCACCCGTCCGGCTCGTCGAACCGGCGGACCAGCTCCCGGACTGCGGCGTGAATGTCCTCGTCCGGGGTGAACCGGTGCCCCTGCACCGGCGGCGGCACGGTGTCGGTGGGCGCGATGAGCAGGCTCTTCGGGTCGCGTACCCAGCGGTCCACCCGGGCCGCCGGGTCGTCGGGGCCGTCGAACTCGTCCGGGAGGAAGATCCGCCCGCCGACCGGGTCGGTGTACCGCCAGAGGTTGATCCACCGCCAGGACAGCCCGTCACCCAGCTGGCGCAGCAGCGCGCCGTCGACGTATCCGGGGAAGACCGCGCGGTACCGGTTGCCCAGCGGTGCGGCGTAGGTGAGCAGCGCGACCCGCCGCCGGCAGCGATCCGGCAGTTGCAGCACCGTCACCGCGAGCAGCACGCTGCCGTGGCTCTGCCCGGAGAGCACCACGGTGTTCCCGTCTGCCGTGAGCTGTCCGATCCGGCGGGTGAGTTCCGGCACCGCCCGCTCCGAGTAGCAGGGTGGGGCGAGGGGGTGCGCGGCGCGCGGCCAGAAGGTGGCCAGTTCCCACAGCACGCCGACCAGCCGCATCACGCCGGACCGGTAGGCGACCAGCCCCGCCCCGGCCAGGCCGAGGACGAACAGGCCGATCAGCAGGGCGCCCAGGTCGGTCACGAAGACCACCGGCCGGGCCAGCGGCAGCCCACCCAACAGGAGGGCGACGGACCCCGGACCCAGGTCGACGATCGACAGCCCGGCCGCGGTCAGGGTGAGCGCCGCCAGCACCGCGTACGCGGCGGGCAGCAGGGGCCCGACCCGGTTGGTCAGCTGGGCCAGGACGATCGCGTCGCGGACGGCCCGGACCCGCTCCGGCGGCACCCGGGACGCCTCCGGGAAGTCCCGGCGGACCAGCTTCTCGGCGGCCCGACGGCGGTGGGCCCGGCGGACCCAGGTGCCGAGCAGCGCGGTCACGATTACCGTGATCACCGCCAGGGTGAAGCCGAGGGTGGCCCAGCGGTAGGCGATCGGCGGCGCCAGCGGTGGCGCGCCGGGCGGCAGCGCCCGCGCCGGCGTCGGGCTGTGGCCCCGGTCCAGGTACTCGGCGAGGCCGTAGGTCAACGCGGACGAGTAGGCCACCGCCAGCCCGATCGCCACCGACGTCAGTACCGGGGCCGCCACTCCGGTCAGCAGGGTGCGCGGGCGCGGCAGGCCGCGGCGCTGCGCCAGGGCCACGAGCCCCAGCACCGCGAGCAGCACCAACTGCCCGACGAAGAGCCCGGACACCAGCTCGCCGTATCCGGGCAGGGCGCCCTCGGCCGACCAGGGCGGCCGGGGCGCCGCCGCGTACCCCAGGGTCAGCACGGTGAGCGCGGCGGCCGTCCACCGCAGTCCCGCGGTGGCGATCCGGCCCCGCCGCTCCTCGCTGTGCCGCTCGATCGCCGGCCGGCAGAGCAGCGCGAGCGCGCCGACGAGCAGGAGCGCGTCCGCGGCGAGCAGCAGCCAGCCGACCGGGGCGGCGTCGCGCCGCGCGAGGACCAGCAGCAGCGCGGCGTCGAGGGTGGCCAACGCCACCGCCACGTGCACCGAGCGCAGCCGGCGCAGCAGCGCCCGGGTGTCCCAGAAGTCCGGTGTGTCGAGCCGGTCCGCGCCCGTCCCGGGCGTGCCGACGCCGTCCTCCGGCAGTTGCAGGCTCCGCGCGCCGAGCCGCCAGATCATCGCGACCGCGATGAGCGGCAGCACGGCCAGCACGGCGAGGCGCTGACCCGGCGGGACGCCGCCCAGCCAGGAGATCTCCCGACGCCCCTCCATGCACCTCGGGTACGCCGCGCACTGCCAGGCGATCAGGTCCAGGCACAGCCCGACCGTGGAGAGGACGTACATCGCGGTCATCGTCGCGGCCAGCAGGCGGCAGAGCGCCCGCGCCGCGGCGCCGCCCCGGCCGGGCACCGGCAACGTCCAGACCGCGATGTTGCTCAGCATGAACGGCAGGAGCAGGACCAGGGAGAAGGTCCGGCGCGCGGTGCCGCCGGTCAGCCCGCTCCACCGGTACGCCTCCAGCGTCGTGCCGTCGGGGCCCGCCGGGTCGCCGAAGCCGGGGCGGGACCGGTAGAAGCCGGCGTCGTCGTCCCCGGCGACCCGCGTCACCACCGGCCGGTCGAGGATCGCCTCCGGCCCCTTCTCGGCGACCCCGTGCACCCGGATCTCGGTGGTTCCCACCCGCCGTCCTCTCCTGGCCGGAGCCCGGCGGTTACCCACCGCTGCGGGGACCAATCCCGGCCGGTCCCCGTCGGGCACCGGACAGCCCGGCGGGGGCCGCCCCGGGTCGCGGCCCTTACCGGCCCGGCCGGTGCTGCGGCATGATGGCGGGCATGACGGAGACCCCGCATCCCCTGTACGACAGGCACGCCGACACCCTCAACCGTGCGCTGACCGCGATCACGGAGCGCGGGTACTGGTCCGCCTATCCCGAGTCACCCAGCCCCCGGGTGTACGGCGAGACCGCCGCCGCCGACGGGAAGGCCGCCTTCGAGGCGTACCTGAACGGCGACTTCCCCCTCGACCAGCCGGGCGCCGACCGGGTCGCCACCGAAACCAGCCCGTTCGGGCTGGAGCTGAACGTGCGCTACCCGCACGCCGGCGCCGACGAGCTGGTGGCCGCCGCCTCCGCCGCCCTGCCCGCCTGGCGCGACGCCGGGCCGCAGGTCCGGGTGGGCGTCTGCCTGGAGATCCTCGACCGGCTGCACAAGCACATCTTCGAGCTGGCCAACGCGGTGCAGTTCACCAGCGGCCAGGCGTTCGTGATGGCCTTCCAGGCCGGTGGCGCGCACGCGCTGGACCGCGCGCTGGAGGCGCTCGCCTACGCGTACGCGGAGATGACCCGGCACCCGCGGACGGCCGGCTGGGAGAAGGCCGCCGGCAAGGGCGACCCGCTGCGGATGACCAAGACGTTCCACGTGGTGCCGCGCGGTGTGGCCCTGGTGATCGGCTGCAACACCTTCCCGACCTGGAACTCGTACCCGGGGCTCTTCGCCTCGCTGGTCACCGGCAACCCGGTGGTGGTCAAGCCGCACCCCCGCGCGGTGCTGCCGCTGGCGATCACCGTGCGGTACGCCCGGGAGGTGCTCGCCGAAGCCGGCTTCGACCCGAACCTGATGCTGCTCGCCCCCGAGGCCCCCGGTGAGAAGCTCGCCTCGACGTTGGCCCTGCACCCGGCCGTCAAGATCGTCGACTTCACCGGCTCCACCGAGTACGGCGACTGGCTGGAGGCGAACGCCCGGCAGGCGGCCGTCTACACCGAGAAGGCCGGCCTGAACACCGTCGTCGTCGACTCCACCGACGACTTCGCCGGGATGTGCCGCAACCTCGGCTTCACGCTGACCCTCTACAGCGGCCAGATGTGCACCACCTCGCAGAACATCCTCATCCCGGCGGGCGGCATCGAGACCGACCAGGGGCACAAGAGCTTCGACGAGGTGGCCGGCGGGATCGCCGCCGCGGTGGGCAAGCTCACCGCCGACCCGGCCCGCGGGGTCGAGCTGACCGGCGCGATCGTCAACGACGGGGTGCTGGAGCGGCTCGACGAGGTGACCAAGGTCGGCGAGCCGGTGCTGGAGTCCCGTACCGTCGAGCACCCGGCGCTGCCCGGCGCGGTGGTGCGGACGCCGACCATCGTCAAGCTGGCCGCCGACGACACCGCGACCTACGGCAGGGAGTGGTTCGGGCCGATCTCGTTCGCCATCGCCACCGACTCCACCGCCCACAGCCTGGAGATCATGCGGACGACGGTGGGGGAGAAGGGTGCGCTGACCGCAGCCGTCTACTCGACCGACGAGGCGGTCCTGGACGCCGCCGAGGCCGCCGCGGTCGACGTCGGGGTGCACCTGTCCTGCAACCTGACCGGCGGGGTCTTCGTGAACCAGTCGGCCGCGTTCTCGGACTTCCACGGCAGCGGCGCCAACCCGGCCGCGAACGCCGCCCTCACCGACGGCGCGTACGTGGCGAACCGGTTCCGCGTCGTCCAGAGCCGCCGCCACGTCTGAGGACGGCGGAGGGCCGGCGTCGAAAGGCGGATCTCTGACGAAGCGTGACACCTCAGGGGCATCGACGTGCCGCTGAGGTGTCACGCTCGCTCAGGCGGGCCGGCGCATCTGGAGTTCGCGGAGCGCCGGGACGGTGGGGTGCGGGACGCGTACCCCGGTGTCGGTGAAACCGAGCCGCTGGTACGCCCGGTAGGCCCGGTCGTTGCCGACCACCACCTCCAGCATCAGCTCGGGCCGGCCGCACTCCCGCGACCAGGCCGCCACCCCGTCGATCAGGGCGCGGAGCAGGCCGCTGCCGCGCCAGGCCGGCGTCACGTAGACGGCGTAGACCACGGTCAGGCCGGGCTCGTCCGGGGCGGCGATCCCACCCGCGGACCCGGCCAGCCGGCCGCCCGGGTCCGCGATGAACTGGGCGTTCCGGCAGCCGGTCGAGACCTGGGCGACCCGGGCCGCGTAGTCGGCGTGCGGCAGCGCGGCCGCCTGCGCCACCGTCTCCAGGAAGGCCAGCGGGGCGTCCGCCAGCATCTCCAGCCGGAGGGCCCGCATCCGGGCCGCGTCCTGGCGGCGGACCCGACGGACGGTGGCCGTTCGGGCGTCCGGTGGGGCCGGGGCAGAGTTCATGACCGCATGCATACCGCAGTGACGCCGGGCGATGGGTGCAGCTCCGCCGGAGCGTCGGAATATGCCCGATTTGTGGTCGTGCGCCGTCGTCACGCCTCGTGTAGCGTGCGATTTCGGTCACTGATTCAGCGGTCGGCACCGATCGCCGGACGGTGGTCCTCCGGGTGCCGGCCTGCGGCCGGCTCCGGGGTCGTGGAACGCCGCGCAGAGTGAGGAAGTGCACCGTGGCACAGGGCACCGTGAAGTGGTTCAACTCCGAAAAGGGCTACGGCTTCATCGCCGTCGACGGCGGCCAGGACGTCTTCGTCCACTTCTCCGCCATCGAGATGGACGGCTACAAGGCGCTCGACGACGGGCAGCGGGTGGAGTTCGAGATCGCCCAGGGCCAGAAGGGTCCGCAGGCCGAGCGGGTCCGCGTCATCGCCTGACCCGCCCCCGCCCGGGTGGGGCTGCGGGGCGACTGGACAACAGGGAAGATCATGGGCCGTCCCAGGCGTCACTGAGGAGGGTTCATGTCCGACCGGTCCCCATCGGAGCCGTTCGACCCCGCATCGTCGGGTCCGCCCGCGTCGAGCGGCTCGCCGGAGCCCGCCGCGCCGGCCGATCCGCCCGTCCCGGGTCAGGCCGTGCCGGGCGCGCCCGGTTGGCCGGGCCAGCCCACGCCGCCCGGCGCCTGGGACCCGGCCGGCGGGCAACCACAGGGCTGGGCCCAGCCGCCGACGACCAGCTTCCCGCCCACCGCCGGCTTCCCGCCCGGTTCGGACCCGTCGGCGGGTTTCCCGCCCGGCTACCCGCCGTACGGGGGCTACCCGCCGCCCTCCGGGGCGCAGCTGCCGTACGGCTGGCAGGCCGGCGGTGACTCCGACGATCCGCTGGTCAATCCGCCGTACGCCGGTGTCGAGGGCTGGTTCCGGCGCTGCACCGGTGCGCTGCGCCGGGGCTGGCGGGTCCTGCTGCCGCTGATGCTGCTCACCCAGACCGTGCCCGCCGCGGTGCTGTCGTTGCTCGGCCTCGGGCTCGGCCCGGCGCAGGAGGAGCTGCCCGCCGACGGTTCGCTGCCCGACGGCTTCCTGGGTGACCTGGTGACCTTCGGGGTCGCCGTGCTGGTCGCCGGTCTGTTCATCGGCCTCGCGCAGAGCGTGGGCTGGGCCGGCGGCACCTGGGTGGTGGCCCGGCAGGCGGCCGGCGAGCCGGCCGACCTGGGCGGCGCCCTTAAGTACGGCCTGCGCCGGGCCCTCGGGCTGTGGGGCTGGACCCTGCTGATCACCCTGATCGTGACCGTCGGCGTCTGCTTCTGCGTGCTGCCCGGCATCTACCTCGCCTTCGCGCTCGCCCTCGCCGGGCCGGTCTACCTCTTCGAGCGGCAGAACCCGATCGGCCGCTCGTTCCGCTTCTTCCACGACCGGCTCGGCATGGTGCTCGGCCGGGTGGCGCTGGTCGCGGTGGCGGTCGTGGTCGGCAGCCTCGTCGGAGGAGTGGTGGAGACCGTCGGCACCCTGCCGTTCGGCGTCGACCCGTACTCCTCGCCGGGCACGGCGGTGGGCGCGTCCCTGGTGGTGGTGCTGAGCGCGGTCCTGGTCGTCCCCGTTCACCTGGTGCAGCTCGTCGGGCTGGTGGTGTCGTACGCCGAGCAGCGGGCGCACGAAGGGCCGGTGAACGCGGCCCGGCTGGCGGCGGAACTCGGCTGACCGGGCCGACCGTGCTTGCACTCGGCAGGGGAGAGTGCTAAACAAGTCATTGGCACTCGCATACCGTGAGTGCCAATGGTCGGGACGGTGGGGCCAAGGTTCCAGCGGCGTTGGAGACGCCGGTGGGACACATGGCCGGTCGTCGCGGGCTATCCGGCCCGGCCGAAGGACGTCGTCGTCGCCAGGTGGCGACGTCCCAAGGTGCGTACACCAGGCGGCCCATCCGGGACACACACTCGGGTGGCCCGTGAGTGTCCAGGAGGACAACGCCGTATGGCCAAGATGATCGCGTTCGACGAAGAGGCGCGCCGCGGCCTCGAGCGGGGCATGAACCAGCTCGCCGACGCCGTGAAGGTGACCCTCGGCCCCAAGGGCCGCAACGTCGTGCTCGAGAAGAAGTGGGGTGCCCCCACCATCACCAACGATGGTGTGAGCATCGCCAAGGAGATCGAGCTCGAGGACCCCTACGAGAAGATCGGCGCCGAGCTGGTCAAGGAGGTCGCCAAGAAGACCGACGACGTCGCCGGTGACGGCACGACGACGGCGACCGTGCTGGCCCAGGCCCTGGTCCGTGAGGGCCTGCGCAACGTGGCCGCCGGCGCCAACCCGATGGCCCTGAAGCGGGGCATCGAGGCCGCCGTGGCCAGCGTCTCGGAGGAGCTGTCCAAGCTCGCCAAGGACGTCGAGACCAAGGAGCAGATCGCCTCCACCGCCTCCATCTCCGCCGGTGACAACACCGTCGGCGAGATCATCGCCGAGGCGATGGACAAGGTCGGCAAGGAAGGCGTCATCACCGTCGAGGAGAGCAACACCTTCGGGCTGGAGCTGGAGCTCACCGAGGGTATGCGCTTCGACAAGGGCTACATCTCGGCGTACTTCATGACCGACCCGGAGCGTATGGAGGCCGTCTTCGACGACCCGTACATCCTGATCGTCAACAGCAAGATCTCGTCGGTGAAGGACCTGCTCCCGATCCTGGAGAAGGTCATGCAGGGCGGCAAGCCGCTGCTGATCATCGCCGAGGACCTCGAGGGCGAGGCCCTGGCCACCCTGGTGGTCAACAAGGTCCGGGGCACCTTCAAGTCGGTCGCCGTCAAGGCGCCGGGCTTCGGTGACCGCCGCAAGGCCATGCTGACCGACATCGCCATCCTCACCGGTGGCCAGGTCATCAGCGAGGAGGTCGGCCTCAAGCTCGACGCCGTCGGCGTCGACATGCTGGGCCGCGCCCGCAAGGTCGTGGTCACCAAGGACGAGACCACCATCGTCGACGGTGCCGGCGACGCCGACCAGATCCAGGGCCGGGTCAACCAGATCCGGGCCGAGATCGAGAAGAGCGACTCCGACTACGACCGGGAGAAGCTGCAGGAGCGGCTGGCCAAGCTGGCCGGCGGCGTTGCGGTGATCAAGGTCGGCGCGGCCACCGAGGTCGAGCTCAAGGAGCGCAAGCACCGCATCGAGGACGCCGTCCGCAACGCGAAGGCCGCCGTCGAGGAGGGCATCGTCCCGGGTGGTGGCGTCGCGCTGGTGCAGGCCGGCAAGACCGCCTTCGACAAGCTGGACCTGGTCGGCGACGAGGCGACCGGCGCGCAGATCGTCAAGATCGCGCTGGACGCCCCGCTGCGGCAGATCGCCGTCAACGCCGGCCTGGAGGGTGGCGTCGTCGTCGAGCGGGTTCGCAACCTCGACGCCGGTCACGGCCTGAACGCCGCCACCGGTGAGTACGTGGACCTGCTGGCCGCGGGCATCATCGACCCGGCCAAGGTGACCCGGTCGGCGCTGCAGAACGCCTCGTCGATCGCGGCGCTCTTCCTCACCACCGAGGCCGTCGTGGCGGACAAGCCGGAGAAGACCCCGGCCGCCCCGGCTGGTCCGGGTGGCGGGGACATGGACTTCTGAGTCCAGCTCCAACACCGGACGGGGCGGGCCGCGCGAGCGGTCCGCCCCGTTCCGTCTATCGGGGCAGGGGGCGCTGGTTGCGCCTCTTCTGCGCGCGGTCGTACGGGGGCAGGACCGCCACCGGCTCGTCCACCACCACCCGCGGTTCGTCGGCGTCCGGGTCGTCGAGCCCGGCCATCTCGGCCAACTGCTCGGCGTCGCCGTAGTCCCGCCGGTCGAACGGCAGCGGGGTGGGCGGATCGCCGACCGGCGTCCACCTGGCCGGTGGCACGTCGTCGGTCTGTTCGTCGTCCGTGGTCATGGCCCCTCCTCTACCGAAACGGTAGGGGGCGTCGATCATCCACGGGGGCGAAAGACGTTATCGGGGTCTATATCCTATTCGCCCTGTTGTCGATCGCTCACAGCGTCCGACGGTAGAGGAAGAACACCCGCTCGATGCGCGCACCCGCACTCCCGGAGTAGAACGGCACCGGCCCCACCCAGCCGATCTGCGCGGCGTCCACGCCGGCCGCCCGCTGGTCGCGCAGGCAGCGACGCAGCAGCACCCCACCGATCCCGCTACCCTCCGCCGCCGGGGCGGTGCCCATCGGCCCGAACCAGCTCGGCCGGGACGACCCCCAGGCGGCGAACCCGAGGATCTCCCCGTCCCGCTCCGCGAGGTGGCAGCCGGCGCCGTCGCGGCCGACCGAGCCGGCCAGCTCGCCGTCCCAGGCGCCGCCGAAGGTGGACCGGGCGAACGCCGCCAGCGCGGGCAGATCCGCCGGCTCCGCCGCGCGCACCACCACCCCCTGGCCGGCCAGCCGCCGCTCCGCCGGCTCCGTCGTGCGCAGCGCCGGCGATCCGTCGTACGACAGGTCGGCGGTCATGTTCCACGCCGTCCGGTCCTGCCGGTAGCCGAGCGCCAGCGCGAGACAGACCGCCGGGGTGTAGCGCACGTCGATGCCGGGCCAGGCGTACCAGGGCGGGTTGCCGGCGAGCAGCACCTCGGCCGCGCCGAGCCCGGCCAGCCGCCGCTCGGCCTCGGCCACCAGGGCCCGCCCGGCGCCGCGGCGGCGTCGGTTCGGCTCGACCGCCAACAGGTCCACGTGCCCGAGGCGCGGGTCCTGGGCCGAGATCGACCCGATCAGCACCCCGACCAGTTCGTCGCCGACGTACGACCCCAGCGCCACCACGGTCCGGCCCGCGCCGGCCCGGATCCAGAGGGCGTCCACCAGGGCGTCCGCCTCGGCGGCGTCCTCGGGAAGGTCCAGCGCGCGCCGGCACAGTGCGACGGCGTCCGGCGCCCGGTCCAGGGTGAGCTCGGTGATCTTCGCGTCCATGGTCGCGACCCTAGGGCATCGGTCCCGCTCCCGGCACCCACCGGCCCCGGCGTACCCCGGGCCCCCTCCGCCGGAGGTGTCAGGACGGGGTCGCTGCTCGCGCCGCCCGCACGGCCGCGTACGCGTCGACCAGGCCGGCGCCGGTGATCGCCGGGTCCCCGCCGCAGGTGTCGGCCGGGTCGTCCGAGCGGTGGCTCGGCTGCACCGGCCGCGCCGTCTCCCGCAGGATGCGCCGGGTCCGCTCCAGGTCGCCCACCAGTGCCGGGTTCGCCGACCACATCAGCGCCACCACGCCCGCCACCTGCGGCGTCGCCATCGACGTGCCGTCCAGCGTGGCGTAGCCGCCGCCCGGCATCGCCGAGAGCACCCCGGCGCCCGGGGCGACCACGTCCGGTTTGGCCGCGCCGCCGGCCGCCGGGCCCCGGCTGGAGAAGAGCGCCACCCGCCGGTTCCGGTCCACCGCGCCGACGGTCAGCACGTCGGGGTACGGCGCCGGCGGGTCGGCGATCGAACCGCAGTGCGGGCCGGTGTTGCCGGCGGCGGCGACCACCAGGATGCCGGCGGCGTCCAGCGCGGCGGTCGCCGGGCGCAGCGCCCCGGGGTCGCACCCCTCGACGGCCGGGCAGCCCCAGGAGTTGGTCAGGACGTCCGGCGCGCGGGCGGGCCGGCCGTCGGTGAACGGGTCGCCGCCGGCCGGGAACGGCGCCAGCATGAACTGGAGGCAGTCCAGGTAGTGCGCCGGGTTGCCCAGGTTCCGGTCCAGGTTGACGCAGCCCACCCAGCGGGCGCCGGGGGCCACGCCGATGCCGTCGCGCCCCACCGCGCTGCCCACCGTGTGGGTGCCGTGCCCGCCGGTGTCGTTCGGTGCGCGGGTCCGGTCCCACGGGTCGTACCAGGAGTCGTCGCCGCCCCGGAAGCCGCCGGTGAGGGCCGGGTGGCCCCCGTCCACCCCGGAGTCGGAGCTGCCCACCACCACGCCCTCGCCGGTGACCCCCAGTTCGGACCAGACCCGGTCCGCGCCGAGCAGCCGGATGTTCCAGGCCGGGCCGGCGGGCCCCGCCACGTCGCCGGTGCTGCGCGGCGCCGGGGCGGGCAGCGGGCGGGCCCGCTGGCTGACCAGGACCCGGGACACCTCGGGGCGGGCGGAGAGCCAGGCGCGCACCGCCGGGCCGCCGTCGGTCTCGATCGCGTTGACCAGGTAGTAGGGGGTCGGTTCCAGGCCCAGCCGGCCCAGGTCCCGGCGCAGGTCGCGCTGGGTCCGCTCGGCGGTGGCGACCAGCCGCCGGTACACCTCGGCGGCCCGGGCGTCCCGGCCGGCCCGGCCCGGTGCCCCGGTGGCGATGCCGGAGAGGTCGGCCTGCTCGTTGAGCACCACCAGCAGCCGCTCCCCGTGCAGCCCGGGCTGTCCCGGGCCGACGGCGACCACCCCGACCGTGACCAGCAGCGCGGCGGCGACCGGGGCGGCGACCCGCCGGCTGGGCGGGCCACCGCGCGGGCGGGCGAGCAGGACGCCGTACGCGACGGCGAGCAGGACCGCGACCGCGAGCCCGGCGCCGGCGGCGACCGCCACCCAGAACGGCACGTCGCGGGTGTTCGCCAGCAGGACCGAGATCTCCTCCGGGTCGGCGAAGGCCAGCGGCCCGAGCACGCCGAGCCCGACCAGCCAACGGGTACCCGCCTGCCCGGTCGACGCGCCGGACCGGAGGAGGACCGGGTCGCCGACGTCCGCGGGGCGGTCCGGGGCGGTCGCCCGGGCCGGCCGCGCGGCTGCCGCGTGCAGGGCCGCGAGCGCGAAGCCCGTGGGAGGCAGGGTCAGCAGCAGGGGCAGCTGCGCGCCGGACTGCCCGACGCCGGCGCCGAGCAGCAGCAGCGCGACCCCGGCCACCAGCCCGCCGACCAGCACCAGGCGGGCCGGCCGGAGCCGTCCGCCGACGGTGAAGGCCGACCAGAACGCCCCGTCGAGCAGCGCCCCGGCCAGCCCGCCGAGCGCGGCGGCCGCCAGCGCCGCGAGGAGCGTCTCCAGCAGCCCGCCGAGCGCCCCGAGCCAGGCCCAGGGCAGCAGCAGGGCCAGCCCGGCGGCCACACCGAGCAGGGTGACCGGGCCGGGCCGACGGGCCGCCCACCGACCGCCGGCCCGGTCGGGCGCGGCCGGGACCGGGCCGGCGGCGGGGTCGGGCCCGGCGGGGACCGGGCCGGCGGCGGGGTCGGGTTCGGCCGGGACCGGGCCGGCGGCGGAGGCGGTGGCCACCGTGCGGCGGTGGCCGAAACGGGTCACCAGGAGCGCGGCGAGCGCGGCGGTGATGGCGAGCGCACAGAGGTACGCCTCGTGGTGCACCAGCGGGATCGCCCGGAGCAGCCCCAGCGCGCCGAGCAGCAGCGCTCCCGTCAGCCAGGCCCGGCCGGTGGCCCGGACCGCCGTCGAGCGGGGCAGCAGGGCCAGCGCCAGGGCGGGCGCCCCGACCAGCAGGACGGCCGACAGGCCGACCACCGGCCAGAGCCGGACCTCCCGATCCAGCCCGGACGCGAGCAGGACCTGGTCGGCCACCCAGCCACCGAGCTGGCCCACCACGACGACCCCGATGGTCCACAGCCCGGCCAGCACGGCCGCCACCACGGGCCAGGGCCCGGACGGGTGCTGGACGGGTGGCTCGGGACCGATGTTCTGATCCGGGCGCTCGGCCTGCATCCCAGCACTCTCCCATGCCGGTGCGGGACGCGGCCGACGACGGATCCGGCCGGTTCGCGACGAAGGGTGCGGCCACGGCTTTTCCGCCCGCTTTCGGCCGCCCCGGGCGCCGATTGCCCGGTCGTCGTCGACTGCCCGTTGTCGCGGAGTTGACCGAGAGTGGTCGGCCGGGTGCCGGCGGCGCGGTGGCGGGAGCGGGCCTGCTGCCGGAGGCCGGGGGCGGTTACGGTGGACGGGTGCGTGATCCCAACCTGACCCGATCCGCCGCCGGTCAGCTCTCCCCGCAGCGGCGCGCCGCGGACCTGCGCCGCCTCCGGACCGAGCAGTTCGACGTGCTGGTCATCGGTGGTGGCGTGACCGGGGCGGGTGCCGCGCTGGACGCCGCCTCCCGGGGGCTCAAGGTCGCCCTGGTCGAGGCCCGTGACTACGCCGCCGGCACGTCCAGCCGGTCCAGCAAGCTGATCCACGGCGGTCTGCGCTACCTGGAGCAGTTGGAGTTCCACCTGGTCCACGAGGCGCTGACCGAGCGGGGCCTGCTCGCCACCCGGCTCGCCCCGCACCTGGTCCGGCCGGTGCCGTTCCTGGTCCCGCTCCCCGCCGGCAAGGGGCTGCGCGACCTGCCGGCCCGGCTCTTCCGCCGCTCCTACTACGGCGCCGGGGTGGCCGCGTACGACGCCTTCGCCGGTCTCTTCGGCGGCGGTCGCGGCATGCCGCTGCACCGGCACCTGACCCGGGAGGGCGCCCGCCGGGTCTTCCCCAGCCTGCGCGCCGAGGGGCTGGCCGGCGCCATCCGCTACTACGACGGCCAGGTCGACGACGCCCGGCTCGTGGTGACGCTGGCCCGCACCGCGGCCAGCCTCGGTGCGACCGTGGTGAGCAGCGCCCGCGCCGTCGGGCTGATCCGGCAGGCCCGCGAGGTCACCGGGGTGCGGGTCCGCGACCTGGAGGCGCCGACCGACTCACCGGACGCCGAGTTCGAGGTACGCGCGCGCACCGTGATCGGCGCCACCGGGGTGTGGAGCGACGACATGTCGCGGATGCTCAACGACGTCGGGCTGCGCCCCGGCATCCGGGTGCGGGCCTCGAAGGGCGTGCACCTCGTCGTCCCCCGCTCGGCGATCACCGGCGAGACCGGGCTGATCCTGCGGACCGCGACCAGTGTGCTCTTCGTCATCCCCTGGGGCGGGCACTGGATCATCGGCACCACGGACACCGACTGGCGGCTGGACCGCTCCCACCCCTCCGCCTCCGCCCGCGACATCCAGTACCTGCTCGACCAGGTCAACACGGTGCTCGACCGGCCGCTGTCCACCGCGGACATCGAGGGCGTCTACGCCGGGCTGCGTCCGCTGCTGGCCGGTGAGGCTGACTCCACCTCCAAGCTCTCCCGCGAGCACGCGGTCTTCGAGCCGATGCTCGGGCTGCTCCTGGTCGCCGGCGGCAAGTACACGACCTACCGGGTGATGGCCGCCGACGTGGTGGACCGGGCCGCCTACCGGCTGGGTGGCGCCCGCCCCTCGCGCACCGCCGACCTGCCGCTGCTCGGCGCCGACGGTTACGCGGCCATGTGGCGGGACCGGGCCGACCTGGCCCGCCGGCACCGGGTGCCGGTCGGGGTGGTCGAGCACCTGCTGGAGCGCTACGGCACGCTCACCCTCGAGCTGCTGGCGTTGATCGACGCCGACCCGTTGCTCGCCTCGCCGCTGGCCGGTGCCCCCGAGTACCTGGCCGCCGAGGTGACGTACGCGGCCCGGGCCGAGGGGGCGCTGCACCTGGAGGACGTGCTGACTCGGCGTACCCGGATCTCCTTCGAGACGATCCACCGGGGCCTGGAGTCGGCCGGGCACACGGCGGAGCTGATGGGCGCGGTCCTGGGCTGGGACGCGGCGACCCGGGAGCGTGAGGTCGCCCACTACCGGGCGCGGGTGGAAGCGGAGCGGGAGTCGCAGCTGATGCCGGACGACGCGACCGCCGACGCGGCCCGGCTCGGGGCGCCCGACGTGCGGGGCTTCGCCGCGGACCGCGGAGTCGACGGCGACAGTGTCGAACTTCCCACCTCGTCCCGCTGACCGATCCCTCGCACAGTTCGATCCATCGATGGCCGTCCGGTTGGCGGGTTACGGGCGCTACCTACGGTGGGGTAGGTTCCGGCGCGTGGTTCCCCCTCAATGGTCGCGCGTGCTGACGATTACCGCCGCTGCCGTCCTGACGATCGGCCTCGGTGGCTGCTCGATGTTCGACTCGGACCGGAGCGGGTCCACACCGGACCCGAAGGGCGCGGGCGTGACCGCCCCGGCGGGCGGTGCGGCCGGTGCCGGCGCGGGCCGGGTCAGCCTGGTCCAGAAGCTCGGCCAGGACGGTCCGCTCCGGTCGCTGAACGTGGCGCCGGACGGCCGGTGGGAGTGCGCCGACTGCGCGGGTGACGGGGTGACCTCGACCGGCGCCCTGGGTCCCGAGCAGGTGCAGCGGTTGCAGGCGCTGCTGGCCGACCCCCGGCTGGCGCAGGAGACCGACCAGGCCCGCCAGTACCGGGTCAGCTGCATCGACGCGTTGACGTCGAGCCTGGTCACCGCCGCCGGTCTGATCACCTCGCAGGACTGCCCGGGCGAGGAGCGGCCGCCGGTGGCGCACGAGATCCTGCTGCTGCTCACCCAGGCCACCCCGGCCGAGCCGACCGCCTGACCGGCCGCACCCGCCGGCCGGTCAGAGCACCTTGCCGGGGTTGAGCAACCCGTCCGGGTCCAGCGCCGCCTTGATCGCCTGGTGCACCCGGACACCCACCGGCCCGATCTCCCGCGCCAGCCAGTCCCGCTTGAGCAGCCCCACCCCGTGCTCGCCGGTGCAGGTCCCGCCGAGCTCCAGACCCAGTCGCATGATCGCGTCGAAGGCTCGCCGCCCCCGTTCCAGGCTGGCCGGGTCGGCCCGGTCCACCACGATGTTGGGGTGCATGTTGCCGTCCCCGGCGTGCCCGACCACGCCGATCGGCACGTCGCACTCCTCGGCGATCCGGGCCACCCCGTCGAGCAGCGCGGCGAGCGAGCCGCGCGGCACCGCCACGTCGTCGATCACCAACCCGCCGTTGCCGTCCGGGAAGGCGTCCGCGGCGAACTTCTCCATCGCCGGGTGCGCCAGCCGGCGGGCCTGGAGCAGCGCCGCCGCCTCGACCGCGTCGGTGGCCGCGTACACCTCCTCGGCGCCGGCGGCCTCGCAGACCTCGGCCAGCCGGGCCAGGTCGTCGGCCGCCCGGGCGCCGGTGTCCGCGGCGGCCAGCAGCAGGGCCTGCGCGTCGGTGCGCAGCCCCATCGGCCGGTACGCCTCGATGGCCCGCAGGTGGGTCCGGTCGAGCAGCTCCAGCAGGCTGGGGCTGAGCCCCTTCGCCGCGATGTCGGCCACCGCCGTGCCCGCCTCGGTGGTCGACCCGAAGACCGCCACCATGGTCAGCGACTCCTCCGGCGCCGGGCGCAGCGACACGGTGACCTCGGTGATCACCCCGAGGGTGCCCTCCGAGCCGACGAAGAGCCGGGTCAGGTCGTAGCCGGCGACGCCCTTTGCGGTGCGCCGGCCGGTGCGCAGCACCTCGCCGGAGGCGAGCACCACCTCCAGGCCGAGCACGTACTCCGTGGTCACGCCGTACTTCACGCAGCACATGCCGCCGGCGTTGGTGGAGACGTTGCCGCCGATGGTGGAGGACTCCCAGGAGCCCGGGTCCGGCGGGTAGTACAGGCCCTGCTTCGCCACCGCCGCGGCCAGCGTCGCGTTGACCACGCCGGGCTGCACCACGGCGATCCGGCTCACCGGGTCGATCTCCCGGATCGCGTCCATGGCCACCGTGCTGAGCACCACCGCGCCGTCGACCGCGTTCGCGGCGCCGGCCAGCCCGGTCCGCGCGCCCTGCGGCACCACCGGTACGCCGTGCCGGGCGGCCGCCCGGATCACCGCGACCACCTCGTCGGTGCTGCGCGGGCGGGTCACCACCAGCGGGGTGCCGGCCGCGCAGAGATCCGCCTCGTCGCGGCGGTGCATCTGGAGCAGATCCGGGTCGGTGAGGACGGCGCCGTCGCCGAGCGCCGCGCGTAGGTCGTCGAGGAGGGGGGATCCGGCCATGCGGGAGAGGCTATCCGGCGGCTAGATTGGCCGCCATGCTGTACCTGGACCGTCCCGCCTGGCCGTGGCGAGGGCGGCTCTGGTCCCATCTGATCAGTGACGTCTCCCACGCCGAGCTGCACGCCTTCGCCGAGGCGCTCGGCGCGCCCCGCCGCGGCTTCGACCGGGATCACTACGACATCCCGGCCGAGCGGTTCGCCATGGCGGTCTGGCTCGGCGCCCGGGTGGTGCCCAGCCGCGAGCTGGTCCGCCTGCTCCGCGACGCCGGCCTCCGCCGCCCCAAACACCTCGTCCCTACCGCCGGGGCGCGCTGACCCGCCCCGCCGGGTGGTCAGCGGCGCAGGGTGGCCAGCTCGCGGGTGAGGTTGGCGCGGGCCGGCGCCGTCCAGCGCCCGGCCAGCGGGGGCAGGCGGTACAGGGCGGGCAGGGCGAGCAGGCTCTCCAGCACCCGGGCCCGGCCGACCCGGAAGTCCGGTTCGCTCACGTGGGCGTACTCCCGGCGGATCGCGGCGGCGTACGTGTCGTACTCCGCCGGCGGCGCGGCGAGGACCGCGAGGTCCGCGTCGCAGAGCAGGGCGCCGTTGCGGTCGTCGGCCGCCACCGCGTGCCCGGCGGTGAGCAGCACCAGCCGGCGCACCTCGGCCACCGCGGCGGCCGGCAGCCCCAGCCCGGCGAGGAGCGTGCCGGCCAGCGCGGCGCTCTCCCGCTCGTTGGTGTCCCCGCCGGCCCTCGGGTCGTAGACCGCGTCGTGGCACCAGGCGGCGAGCCGGACCAGGTCCGGCCGCTCCGCCAGCGGCGCGTACGCGTTGACCACGTCCAGCACCGCGCGGAGGTGGGCGGGGGCGTGGTGGTGCCGGTGCGGTTCCCGCCAGCGGGTGAGCAGCCCCTCGCCGGCCTCGGTCAGCGCCGGGGTGTCGGTGGCTCCCGCCCGCCGGGCCGCCGTCCGCCACCGCTCGATCAGCTCCGTCACCCCGCCGAGTCTGCCGCAGACGACGAGGATTCACCCTGCCCGGGACGGGTAGTCCCCGCCATGGCCGTGGCCCGGGACCGACGACCGTCGCTGGCGCAGCGTGCCGGTCTTCGCGACGGCGCGGTGGACGTCGACGCGCCCCGGATCGCCCAGGCGATGCGGGAGCTGCGCCATCGGAGCCGGGCCACCCTGCACGACCGGCTGCACCGGGTCCGGATGGCCGTGGGCCTGGCCCTCCAGGCGGGGCTCGCCGCCACGCTGGCCTGGGTGGTGTCGCACGAGCTGCTGAACAATCCGCAGCCGGTCTTCGCGCCGATCTCCGCGGTCGGCACCCTGGCGGCCTCGGTCGGGCAGCGGCTGCGCCGCACGGTCGAGCTGATCGTCGGGGTGGCGATCGGGGTGCTCCTCGGCGACATCCTGATCTACTTCCTCGGCGCCGGGGGATGGCAGCTCGGGCTGGTGGTGACCTCGGCCATCCTGCTGACCATCTTCTCCGGCGCGAGCGTGGCCATCGTGATCCAGGCGGCGGCCACCGCGGTGCTGATCGTCACGCTCAGCCCGTCCACCCAGAACCTGGAGATACCCCGCTTCGTCGACGCCTTCATCGGCGGTGGGATCGCGCTGCTGGTGACCGCGATCCTGCTGCCGCTCAACCCGCTGCGGGTGATCAACCGGGCCGCCCGCCCGGCGCTCAACCTGCTCTCCGACCAGCTCGACATCTGCGCCGAGGCGCTGCGCAACCGGGACCGGGGCAGCGCCCAGCGGGCCCTGGAACGGCTGCGGGAGAACAAGGAGGAACTGGCCGTCTTCCAGGAGGCGATCGAGGGCGCGAAGGAGACCAGCACGCTCTCGCCGGCCCGCTGGCACCGGCGCAGTGAACTCACCCACTACGCGGAGGCGGCCGACCCGATCGACCGCGCTATGCGTAACAGCGGCACCCTCATCCGGCGGTCGGTGACCCTGATCGAGGACGAGGAGCCGATCCCGGAGCCGATGCCCGACGCGGTGTCCCACCTCGCCGAGTCGGTCCGTCTGCTCCGGCACGAGTTCGCCATGGGGGAGGAGCCGGAGCAGGCCCGCGAGCGGTCGCTGCGCGCGGTCAGCGAGGCCGGTCGGGCGTACGCCCAGGGGGTCGGCTTCTCCGGCAGCGTGGTGATCGCCCAGGTGCGCACCACCGCCAGTGACCTCCTGGTCGCCTCCGGCATCGAACAGGAGGACGCGAACCGGCTGATCCGTCAGTCCTTCGGCGAGCTGGAGAGGCCGAAGGGGGAGCCGGCCCAGCAGGGAGCCACCGCGAGGCCTCCCACCGCCCCACCCCTGGGTTGAGCAGCCGGGGCGGGGCGCTGTCCCCCGCCCGTGGGCGCCCGGTTCAGCACAGGGCGGCGAGGGCGGCCAGCAGCCGGTCGACGTCGGCCACCGTGCTGCCCAGGCCGATGCTGGCCCGCAGCGCGGTCGGCGGGAGGTCGTCCCGTCCGCTGCGCGCGGCGGCCTCGGCGAGCAGCCGCCGGGCCAGCGGGTGGGCGCAGAAGAGCCCGTCGCGCACCCCGATGTCGTGCTCCCGGGCCAGGTATCCGGCCACCTCGCCGGAGTCCCGCCCGGCCAGCACGAACGAGACGATGCCGACCCGGGGCGCGTCGGGAGCGAAGGAGCGCAGCTCGACCGCGTCCGGCAGGGCGGCCAGCCCGTCCCGGAGCCGGGCGAGCAGCCGCTGCTCGTGGGCGTGCAGCGCGGCCCGGTCCGCCCCGGCCAGCGCCGCGCAGACGGCGGCCAGCGCGACCGCGCCGAGCAGGTTCGGGGTGCCGCCCTCGTGCCGGGCCGGGCCGGTGGCCCAGCGGACGTCGTGGGTGGCCGCCCCGACGTGGCTGGTGGCGCCCCCGCCGGGCAGGTACGGCGGGGCGGCGTCCAGCCAGTCGGCCCGCCCGAGCAGCACCCCGGCACCGAACGGGGCGTACAGCTTGTGCCCGGAGACGGCCAGGTAGTCCACGTCCAGCGCGGCGACGTCCACCGGCGCGTGCGGGGCGAGCTGGGCGGCGTCGACGACGGTCCGGGCGGCGTGCCGGCGGGCCACCCCGGCCAGCTCGGCGACCGGCCAGCGCTCCCCGGTCACGTTGCTGGCCCCGGTCACCGCGACCAGCACCGGTGGGCCCGCGTTCCCGCCGCGGCGCAGCTCGGTCAGCGCGGCGTCGAGGGCCCGCACGGCCCCGGCGGGGCTCTCCGGCACCGGCAGCCGGACCGAGCCGCGTGGCCAGGGCAGCAGGTTGGCGTGGTGCTCCCCGGCGAAGGTGACCACCGTGGTGCCGGCCGGCAGCGCCCGGGCCAGCAGGTTCAGCGCGTCGGTGGTGTTCCGGGTGAAGACCACGTGGTCTCCGGCGCGGGCGCCGAAGGCGTCGCCGACCGTCTGCCGGGCCCGCTCGTAGGCGAGGGTGCAGCGCCGCGACAGCGCCCCGGCGCCGCGGTGCACGCTGGCGTACCAGGGGAGCAGCTCGGCCACCGCGTCGGCGGCGGCCCGCGCGCACGGCGCGCTGGCGGCGTGGTCCAGGTTGACCTGCCCGGGTACGCCGAGCACGGCGAGCGGGTCCGGCCCGCCCGACACCGTGGGGGCGGGCGGGGCGAGGGCGACGGTCATGGCGGAGCCTCCGGGGTCCGGGGACCCCGGGGTGTGGGCACACCGGGACGGGGTCCGCGCTTGCCCAGCACACGGATCGGGCCGGGCCCGGTCATCACCCGGGGCACCCCACCGCGAACGTACGAGGGTTGCCGGCCAGCAAGCCGGGGCTTGATGCTGGCGCTCGTGACCTGTCGCCGAGCATAACCAGCGTGGGAGCAGCCGACCCAGGGGGCCGGAGGTGGCTACGCTGACCGCATGGCCGACACCCCGCCCGGCGGTCCCCCGCCGCCGCCGACCGTGCCCGCCGTCCACTCGCCGGGCGCCGGGGCGCCTCCCATGCCGCGGCGCCGACCCGGTTGGCGACGGATCCTGGTGCTGGTGGGGTTGGGGCTGCTGATCGCGGCCTGCGCGTTCTACATGCTCATCCGGCTCGGTTCGAGCCTCGGCCCGGAGGCGCTGCTGATCGGCATGGCCGCCGCGGTCCTGCCGGTGCCGGTCCTGGTCGCCTGCTTCCTCTGGCTCGACCGGTACGAGCCCGAGCCGCTGAAGTACCTGGTCTTCTGCTTCGCCTGGGGCGCGTTCGTCTCCACCGCGGCCTCGCTGACGGTCAACGAGAACGCCGCCAAGCTCTTCGAGGGCTGGGGGTTGCCGTCGGCGCTGACCGCGGTGCTCGTGGCCCCGTTCATCGAGGAGCTGACGAAGGCGCTCGGCCCGATCCTGCTGCTGGTCTTCCGCCGCCGGGAGTGGTCCGGCATCACCGACGGCCTGGTCTACTGCGGGCTCTCCGCGGTCGGCTTCGCGATGGTGGAGAACATCCTCTACCTGGGCGGGTACGGCTACGCCTCGGGCGCCGACCAGTGGGGCCCGGCGACGGGCTTCCGGCAGGTCATCGCCATCTTCATCACCCGCATCCTGCTCTTCGGCTTCGCCCACCCGCTCTTCACCGCGATGACCGGGGTGGGGCTCGGCATCGCCGCCCGTAGCGCCGACCGGCGGGTGCGGGTGCTCGCCCCGGTCGCCGGCCTGCTGCTGGCGATGATGCTGCACGGCACCTGGAACCTGATCCCGACGCTGGTGCAGGCCACCGGCGAGTTGGTGATCTTCCTGTACGGCATGGTGGGCCTGATGGTGCCGATCTTCTTCGGCATGGTCGGCTTCGCGGTCTGGCTGCGGGCCTGGGAGGGGCGGCTCACCGAGCGCACCCTGCCGGACTACGTACGGGCCGGTTGGCTCACCCCGCCCGAGGTGGCGGCGCTGGGCAGCCTGGGCCGCCGGCACGCGGCCCGCAGCTGGGCCCGCCGGGTGGGCGGTGACCCGGGGCTGCGGGCGATGCGCGGCTACCAGTTCGCGGCGACCCGCCTGGCGTTGCTGCGCGACGGCATGCGCCGGGGGCTGGACCGCAAGCCGGCCGACCGGGAGCGGACCGCCCGGGACGAGAAGGCGCTGCTGGAGGCGATCGCGGCGTACCGGGCGTACTTCGTCGGGCGGGACCCGCAGGCGCCGGTCGGGGTCTGGGACGGGCAGCGTTACCACCTGCGCTTCCCGGACGGGTCGCAGCGCGTGGTGGAGGCGCCGGACTCGCCGGTGGTCCCCATCCCGGTGGTGCTCGGCCCACCGCCACCGCCGGTCTCCCCGGCCGGCTACGGCCCGCCGGGTTGGTACGGTCCGCGCCCGGCCGCCCCGTGGCCGCCGCCCGGCCAGGGCTGAGCCGGCGCCCGTCAGGGCGCGGTCAGGGCCGCGCCAAGGGCCGTGCGGCGGTGCGGTCAGGTCATCAGGCTGGTGAGGAAGTCCCCGAGGCCCTGGGCCAGCGCCATCAGGCCCGCCCCGATCGCCTTGAACATCTCGGCGGCGCCGTCGGGCCGGAACGCCATGAAGTAGATCAGGAAGAAGGCGCCGAGCCAGAGCAGGAGCTTCTTCACGAGTACCGGCATCGTCCCTCCCCAGGGCGCTGGACGTCGCTGGCTTCCCGGAGGAGAGCGACACAAACGACGGCGCCGCCGGGGCGGGGCGGGGGACTACAGGTAGAGGCCGGTGTTCCCGGTGGGCTCGCGCTCCACCCGCTCGGCGGCGACGGCGTGCACATCGCGCTCCCGCAGCAGGACGTAGCCCCGGCCGTGCAGCTCGACCTCGGAGCGGTCGTCCGGGTCGAAGAGCACCCGGTCGCCGGAGACGATCGCCCGGACGTTCGGGCCGACGCCCACGGCGGTGGCCCAGGCCAGCCGCTTGCCCATGGTGGCGGTGGCGGGAATGACGATGCCGGCGGTGGAGCGGCGCTCACCCTCGCCGCCCTCCAGGCGCACCAGCACGCGGTCGTGCAGCAGGCGGATGGGCAGGCCGGAGTCGATGTTCTGGTCGGCGGTCACGGAGAGAGACGCTACCGGGTGGCCGGTGGGTGACCTGCCGGTGGTTGGCCGGTGACGGGCCGGGGCAATGTGTGGCGGAACTGCCCTACCGTGGCGCTGTCGGACGTACCCTGTCCGGACGTCGTCGTGGACGGCCCGGTCTGTTCCTGAGGAGGTGCGCTTGAGCCGTTTCGAGCGGGTACGCGGAAGGCTCCGCCGCGCGTACGAGTCCGGCCGCCAGTCGGTGCGCGCCGAGGGCGGCGACCGGGAGGACGTACGCGAGGAGGCCGGGCTGGCGTCCCCCGCCTCGCCCGGGCCGGTGGCGCCCCCGTCGGCGGCGGTGGTGGGCGCGGGCCCGCCGACCGCGACGCACCAGTCCACCTCCAGCCGGGACGACGAGGACGTGCCGCACGCCCTGCGGATCGCCGCCGCCTGGTCGTGGCGGTTGATCGTGATCGGCGTGGTCACCTGGGCGCTGCTGAAGATCGTCGGGACGATCAGCATCGTGATCATCCCGCTGGCCATCGCGCTGCTGCTCTCCGCGCTGCTGGCGCCGGCCGTGGGCTGGCTGCTCCGGGCCCGGCTGCCGAGGTCGCTGGCGACGGCGGTGGTGCTGGTCGGCGGCCTGGCCGGGGTGATCGGCACGCTGACCCTGGTGGTCAACGAGTTCATCCAGGGCGTGCCGGAGCTGAGCGAGAAGTCCTCGCAGGGCGTACGGCAGATCCAGAACTGGCTGAAGACCGGCCCGCTGCACCTCTCCGACAAGCAGCTCGACCGCTACATCGAAGAGGCGCAGGGCTGGATCAACGGCAACACCGAGCGGTTCACCAGCGGGGCGCTCTCCACCGCCTCCACCCTGGCCGAGGTGCTGACCGGCACCGTCCTGGTGCTCTTCGCGACCTTCTTCTTCCTGCGCGACGGCAACCGGATCTGGCGGTTCCTGGTCCGGCTGCTGCCGGTGGCGGCCCGGTGGAAGGTCGACGACGCCGGCCGGGCCTCCTGGTCGACGCTCGGCGCGTACGTCCGGGCCACCGTGCTGGTGGCCTTCATCGACGCGGTGGGCATCGGCATCTTCCTGGTGATCTTCGACGTGCCGTTCGCGTTCCCGCTGGCCGCGCTGGTCTTCCTGGGCGCGTTCATCCCGATCGTCGGCGCCGCGCTCTCCGGCGGCGTGGCGGTGCTGGTGGCGCTGGTCGACAGTGGCCCGGTGACCGCGCTGATCATCCTCGGCGTGGTGATCGGCGTGCAGCAGTTCGAGGGGCACGTGCTCCAGCCGCTGATCATGGGTCGCGCGGTGGCCATCCACCCGCTCGCCGTGATCATCAGCATCGCCGCCGGGGTGGTCCTGGCCGGCATCACCGGCGCGCTGGTCGCGGTGCCGTTGATCGCGGTCGTCAACACCGCGGTCCGCCGGCTCGCCGCCCGCTCGGTGCCGGACACCCCGCCGGACGCCGTGGTCGTCGCCTCGCACGCCCCCTGACCCACGCTCGGCAAGGTCCGCGCGCCGTCGGCGGGGACGCCGCCTCCCGAGCCGGGAGGCGGCACCTCGCCGGCTCGCGCGGACCCGGCGCGTTCGGCGGCGGGAGGTCAGGCCTTGCCGAGGCGCTCCAGCGCGCCGCGGGCCACCTCGGGGCGGGTGGTGTACCAGAACGGGGGGAGCGAGCGGCGCAGGAACGGGCCGTAGCCACGGGCCGTCTCCAGCCGTGAGTCGAGGACCGCGACCACACCCCGGTCGCCGGTCGCCCGGATCAGCCGGCCGACCCCCTGGGCCAGCCGTACCGCGGCGATCGGCACGCTGACCGCGGCGAAGCCGGAACCGCCGGTGGCGTCCACCGCGGCGGCCCGGGCCGCGGCGAGCGGCTCGTCGGGGCGGGGGAACGGCAGCCGGTCGATCACCACCAGCTGGCAGGAGTCGCCCGGCACGTCCACCCCCTGCCACAGCGACATCACCCCGAACAGGCAGCTCGACCGCTCCTCGCGGAACCGGCGGACCAGCAGCGGCAGCGCCTCCTCGCCCTGGAGCAGCACCGGCAGGTCGGTCCGCGCGCGGAGCAGCTCCGCGGCCTGCTGCGCGGCCCGCCGCGAGGAGAAGAGCCCGAGGGTACGACCACCCAGCGCGCCGACCAGCCCGAGCAGCTCCTCCCCGGCCGCCTCGGGCAGCCCGGAGACGCTGGGGCGGGGCAGGTGCGCGGCGACGTAGAGGATGCCCTGCCGCGCGTAGTCGAAGGGCGAGCCGACGTCGAGGGAGGACCAGCCGGGGCCCGAGGTGGCCGGGACGGTGCCGGTGGCGGGGCGGCTGCCGGGCGTCGTCGCCACCCCACCGGCGGGCGCCGGGAGCGCCGCGTCCCCGGCCGACCGGCCGGCGGAGGCGGCGGCCAGCGCGGCGGCGGCCGGCGACGGCGGGGCGGGCGGCGGCGCGTCCAGCCCGAGCGCCCGGGCCACCGTGTCGAACCGGCCGCCCAGCGCCAGCGTGGCCGAGGTGGCCACGACGGTGCGTTCGTCGTAGAGGTGGGCGCTGAGGGTGCCGGCCACCGAGAGCGGCGCGACCACCAGCGCCCGGCGGCTGCCGTTCTCGGGCTTCTCCACCCAGGCCACATCGTGGTCGGCCTCCTCCAGCAGCCGCTGGGCGGTGGTGGAGAGCTCGTCGAGCGCCGCCTTGGCCTGCTGCTTGCGGACCGGGTCCGGGTCGTCGGCCTTGACGTCGCCGATGGCGTCGAGCGCGGCCCGGGTGGCCGCGTCGAGCAGCGTGCACGCCTCGCGCAGCGGGGCCGGCAGCCCGCTCGTGATCCGCCCGGCCGGCGCCTCGGCCAGCCCGACGGCGAGCGCGTCGCCGGCCTCGGTGAGCCGCTCGGCGACGTCCGGCCGGAGCAGTGGCCGGGCCCGCCGGGCGGACCGGTCGATCAGCTCGGGCACCAGCTCGGCCTGCGCCGCCGAGGAGACCCGGTCGGCCAGCTCGTGGGCCTCGTCGACGATCAGCAGCTTGTGCGGCGGCACGATGTGCCGGTCGGCCAGCATGTCCACCGCGAGCAGGCTGTGGTTGGTGACCACGATGTCGGCCTCCCGGGCGCGGGCCCGGGACGCCTCGGCGAAGCACTCCGCGCCGAACGGGCAGCGGGCCGCGCCCACGCACTCCCGGGCCGGCATCGACACCAGCCGCCAGGCCTGGTCGTCCACCCCCGGGTCCAGCTCGTCCCGGTCGCCGGTGGCGGTCTCCTCGGCCCAGTCACGCAGCCGCTGGACCTGCTTGCCGAGCCGGCCCGCCTCGCCGAGCCACTTCGTCGCCCCGCCGGGGCGGGCGGCGGGGGCATCGAAGAGGGTGTCCTCCGGCTCCTCCTCGGTGGAGTTGTCCAGCCGGGCCAGGCAGAGGTAGTGGTGGCGCCCCTTCAGCACGGCGAAGGTGGGCCGCCGGCCGAGCAGCGGCTCGACCGCGTCGGCGAGCCGCGGCAGGTCGTGGTCGACCAGTTGGGACTGGAGGGCCAGGGTGGCGGTGGAGACCACCACCGGGCCGTCCACCGTCAGCGCCGGGGCGAGGTACGCCAGGGACTTGCCGGTGCCGGTGCCGGCCTGGACCAGCAGGTGCTCGCCGGTGGTGACGCTCCGCTCGATCGCCTCGGTCATCTGCTGCTGGCCGGGTCGGGCCGCGCCGCCGGGCACCGCGCCGACCGCCGCGGCGAGCAGTTCGCTCCCGCTCGGCCGGGCACCCCGGCGCCGGCCGGTACGGGCCGACGGGGTGGCGGAACCGGTGGCGGTGCGGGGCGGAGTCACCGTGCGACGGTACCCGCCGACCCCGACACGGGCCGCGCCGCTGCCCCGGCGCGGCGGTCACCGTGCGGATTGCCGTGGACCGTGTCCGGTTACTTCCGCGCAGCGACGGCTGGGCGGAATCGGTTAGGGTGCGACTCATGCCGAGCGACGTGGTCCGCGTGATCTACCGCAAGTACGACGGCAGCGCCCACCGCGACTACCCGGCCCGCCGGCTCGCCGAGGACGACCTCGGCGTCTGGCTCGGCGTGCCGGCCGGCACCGAGTCGGTCTACCACGGCCGCCCCTCGGTCGAGCAGATCCCGTTCGTCCTCCTGGTGCCGCACCAGGCCTGGTGGACCGGGATGTTCAACCCGCCCCCGCGGACCAGCGAGGTCTACTGCGACATCGCCACCCCGGCGCGGTGGGAGGGCGACGACACGGTCCACCTGGTCGACCTCGACCTGGACGTGGTGCGCCGGCGCACCACCGGCCTGGTCGAGCTGCGCGACGAGGACGAGTTCGCCGAGCACCGGGAGCGCTTCGGCTACCCCGACGACGTGGTGACGGAGGCCGAGGCGGCCGCCCGCTGGCTCTTCGCCGCGCTGGGTGACGGCACCGAGCCGTTCGCCACGTCGTACCGGAAGTGGCTCGCCCTGGTGCTCTGAGCCGGCCTGATCAGCGCGGTGGGCCGTCCCCGATCTCCGCCAGTCGGGTCAGCTTCTCCGGGTTGAGCTGGTTGAAGATGCCGGTGATCCGGCCGCCGTCCACGGCGAACGCGCTGACCAGTCGCAGGATCCGCCCGTCGTGCAGGACGATCTCGAACCACAGCCCGAGCGCGCCGTCCACCAGCACCCACCGGTACCGCGCCCGGTCGTCGTAGCGGCCGGCCCGCCCGAAGAGGCCGAGGGTGAACCGGGCCACCTTGTCGGCGCCGGTGACCGGCCGGCGGGCCGTCGGGAAGTGGCCGCCGCTGTCGCCGATCAGCACCACGTCCGGCGCCAGCACCCGAATCAGCGCCGCCAGGTCGCCCGACTCGGTGGCGGCCACGAACGCGGTCACCACCCGCCGCTGCTCGGCGGGGTCGGCGGTGTGCCGGGGGGCGTCCGGGGCCCGCACCGCCCGGCGGGCCCGGGAGGCGAGCTGGCGGGCCGCCTCCGGGGTGGTCTCCAGCGCCTCGGCGATCCGGGCGAACGGCACCGCGAAGACGTCGTGCAGGACGAAGGCGACCCGTTGTTCCGGGGTGAGCCGTTCCAGCACCACCAGCAGCGCGGTGCCGACCTGGTCCCGGCGGACCGCCCGCTCGGCCGGGTCGGGGGCGAAACCGTCGGTGGCCGGGCCGCCGCCGGGCACCGTCACCAGCGGCTCCGGCAACCACTGCCCGGGGTACGTCTCGCGGCGCACCCGGGCGGAGCGGAGCACGTCCAGGCAGATCCGGGCGCAGGTGGTGGTGAGCCAGCCGGTCAGGTGCCGTACCTCCGCGCGGGCGGCCGGTTCGCCGAGCGTCGCCGCGTAGCGCAGCCAGGTCTCCTGGACGGCGTCCTCGGCCTCGCTCCGGCTGCCCAGCATCCGGTACGCCACCGCCATCAGCCGGCCCCGCTCGGTCTCGAACTCCGCCACCGTCTCCACCGTCACCCCGCGCCTCCCGCCGCCGCCCACATTCTCCCCACCCACCGGACGTGTCGTCGCCCCGGAACGTGACGCCCCGTTCCGGGCTTGGAGTGGCGGACACCACTGTCGGCGCAGCGGACAGGTTCTGCGGCGCGGGCGCACGAGCGGGCGCGGGGCGCAGACCGCTCGGGAGGCGCCCGGCGGCGGGGTGGGTGAGGATCGGGGGATGGGCGCAGTCGATGAATCGGAGATCGTGGCACCCGAGGGTGGCGCGATGCGGGAGTTGTTGCGGGCCGTCCCGGACGGCGACGCGGTCGACCTGGGGGCGATCGATCCCCGCTCCACCCCGGGGGTGCCGGGCGTGGCCGGCTCGGGCCGGGCGCGCAAGGAGTGGACGCGGGCGCAGGTCGAGCTGATCGGCGCCGGGCTGGGCCGGCGGCAGGAGATGCTCTTCGCCACCGCCAAGGCGGCCGGCGAGCCGGAGGAGGCCGCGTCGGCCCCCACCCGCGGCGGGCCGGAGCTGGGCGCCGGTCGCCCGGGGCGGGTGCTGCTGGTGCTCCAGGCGATGGACTGCGGCGGCAAGGACGGCACGGTCAAGCGGGTGGCGGGCGCGATGAACCCGCTCGGCCTGCACATCCGCTCGTTCGGGCCGCCGACGGAGGAGGAGCTGCGGCACGACTTCCTCTGGCGGATCCGGCGGGCCCTGCCGCCGCCCGGGTACGTCGGCGTCTTCAACCGCTCGCACTACGAGGACGTGCTGGTGGCCCGGGTCGACGAGTTGGTCGCGGAGGCCACCTGGCGGGCCCGGTACGACGAGATCAACGCCTTCGAGCGGGAGCTGGCCGAGGGCGGGGTGACCCTGGTCAAGGTGATGCTGCACATCTCCCGCGAGGAGCAGGCGGAGCGGCTGTCGGAGCGGCTGACCGACCCGACGAAGTACTGGAAGTACAACCCGGGCGACCTGGACACCCGGGCGCGCTGGGACGATTACCAGGCCGCGTACGTCGAGGCGCTGGCCCGTTGCGACGCGGACGCCGCGCCCTGGTTCGTGGTCCCCGCGGACCGTAAGTGGTACCGCGACTGGGCGGTGGCCCACCTGCTGCGGGAGACGTTCGACGGGCTCGATCTGGGGTATCCGCCTGCCGGTTTCGACGTCGAGCGGGAGCGCGAGCGGTTGCGGAGCGGGACGACCGGGCAAAGGTGAACGGCAGGTGAACGACCGGTGAATCGGGCCTGACCAGGGGTGGGCCGGGCGATGCCCCATTCGGCGGTGTACCTAGCATGCCCTTCAGTGGACGCCCCGAAGGCGTCGGCCACCCTTCCACCGACACGACGAGGTCCGTGCTGTGAAGTTTTCCTTCCGCCCGAACGAGGGCGCTTTCTACGAGCTCTTCACCAGGGCCGCGCAGAACCTGGTGAAGGGCACCGAGCTGCTGAACGAGCTGGCCCTGCCCGACGTCGAGGTGCAGTCGGTGAGCGAGCGGCTGACCGAGGTGGAGCACGACAGCGACAAGATCACCCATGAGCTCTACAAGAAGATCAACTCGACCTTCATCACCCCCTTCGACCGGGAGGACATCTACCGTCTGGGCTCGCTGCTCGACGACGTGATGGACCACCTGGAGGCGGTCGGCAACCTGCTCTACCTGTACGGCCTGACCAAGCTCCCCTCGCTGCCCCGCGAGATGCACGAGATGGTCAACGTCCTCGACCAGCAGGCCAAGCTGACCGCCGACGCGATGCCCCGGCTGAAGTCGATGAAGGATCTCGAGGACTACTGGATCGAGTGCAACCGCCTGGAGAACGACGGCGACCAGGCCTACCGGATGCTGCTGGTCCGCCTCTTCTCCGGCGAGTACGACGCGTTGACCGTGCTGAAGATGAAGGAGGTGGCCGACGAGCTGGAGGCCGCCTGCGACGCCTTCGAGCACGTGGCCAACACCGTCGAGACCATCGCGGTCAAGGAGTCCTGATCCTGTGAGTCCCGAACTCATCGCCGTGCTGGCGGTGATCGCGGTGGCCCTGGTGTTCGACTACACCAACGGCTTCCACGACGCCGCCAACGCGATCGCGACCAGCATCTCCACCCGGGCGCTGACACCCCGGGTGGCCCTGGCCATGGCGGCGGTCGGCAACTTCATCGGCGCGCACTTCGGCGCCGAGGTGGCCAAGACCGTCGGCAGCGGGCTGGTGAGCCTGCCGACCGGCCGGGCCAGCCTGGGCATCGTCTTCGCCGGCGTGATCGGCGCGATCGTCTGGAACCTGATCACCTGGTACTTCGGCCTGCCGTCGTCCTCCTCGCACGCGCTCATCGGCGGCCTGGTCGGCTCGACCATCGCCGCCTCCGGCACCGTGCTCTGGAAGGGCATCGGGCAGAGCGTCATCATCCCGATGGTGCTCTCGCCGATGGTCGGCTTCCTGCTCGGTTACATCGTGATGATCGCCGTGCAGTGGATCTTCCGGAAGGGGCACCCGGGCAAGCTGAACCGGGGCTTCCGCTGGGCGCAGACCGTCTCCGCCGCCGCCATGTCGATCGGCCACGGCCTCCAGGACGCCGCCAAGACCATCGGCATCGTGGTGCTCGCGCTCTACGTCGGCGGTTACCAGGACGACCCGACCTTCATCCCGGAGTGGGCGTTCTGGACCTCCGCCGCGGTGCTCGCCGCCGGCACGTACGCCGGTGGTTGGCGGATCATCCGGACCCTGGGTCGGAAGATCATCGACCTGCGGCCGCCGGAGGGCTTCGCCGCCGAGACCGTGGCCAGTTCGGTGCTGTACTTCAACGCCCTGGTCCTCGGCGCCCCGATCTCGACCACCCACACGATCACCTCGGCGATCATGGGTGTCGGCGCCACCAAGCGGCTCTCCGCCGTCCGGTGGGGCGTGGCCGGCAACATCGTCGGCGCGTGGGTGCTGACCTTCCCGGCCGCCGGCTCGATCGGTGCCCTGATGTACTTCCTGGCCCGTCCGCTCTTCAGCTGACCGGCCACCGCGAAGGCCCCCGCCGTCGGCGGGGGCCTTCCGCGTTCAGGCGTAGTCGACCCCGATCCGCTCCCGGATGCCGTCGAGCAGCCCCATCACCTCCAGCGTGGTGGAGTGCGGCACCAGTGGGCTCTCGGTCAGCCCCGCCGCGAGGCAGCGCTGCACCTCGGCGGCCTCGTGCTGGTAGCCGCCGCCGACCAGCTCGGCGGTGAGGGTCTCCGGCTCGGCGCCCGCCCGGTGCAGGACCGCCGCCCCCGGCCGGTAGAACGGCTCGGGCAGGTCGATGCGGCCGGTCGTGCCGGTGATCGAGGCGGTGATCGCGGTCGCCCCGATCATCCCGCAGCTCAGCGTGGCCACCGCGCCGGAGTCGTAACCGAGGACGATGCCGGTGTTCTCGTCCACCCCCTCAGGGCCCAGCTTGGCCCAGGCGCGCACGTGCTGGGGCACGCCGAGCAGCAGATGGGCCAGGCTCACCGGGTAGACGCCCAGGTCCAGCAGCGCGCCGCCGCCGAGGGTGCGGGCCCGCATCCGGTGCTCGGGCGGGAACGGCCCGGCGGCGCCGAAGTCCGCCCGTACGCTCGTCAGCTCGCCGATCGCCCCGTCGGCGACCAGCTCGACCACCCGCAGGATCAGCGGGTTGGTCCGCATCCACATGGCCTCCATCAGGAAGATCCCCCGGGCGCGGGCCGCCTCGACCAGCTCGGTGGTGCTGGCCAGGTCGAGGGTGAACGGCTTCTCCACCAGCACCGCCCGGCCGGCGTCCAGGCACACCCGGGTCGCCTCGTGGTGGGCGGCGTGCGGAGTCGCCACGTAGATCACGTCCAGCCCGTCGTCGGCGGCCAGCTCCGCCCAGGAGCCGTACGCCCGCTCGGCGCCGTGCCGGGCGGCGAACCGCTCGGCGGCCTCCGGGGTGCGGGAACCGACCGCGGCCAGCTCGGCCCCCGGCACCAGCCGGAGGTCCTCGGCGAAACGGCCGGCGATGTGTCCGGTGGCGAGAATGCCCCAACGCGTCATGGCGGCCACGCTAGCGAAGATCCGCCGACGGGCGGACGGGCGACCCGGCCCGCGGGAACTAGGCTCGCGGAATGACGATCGACAGTGACGGCTTCGCCGCGCCGGCCGCCCTGGTCGAGCACGCCCGCCGGTTCCGCGCCGAGGGCGGCACCCCGGCGGTGCCGCGGGTCGCCGCCACGGTGCTCCTGCTCCGGCCGTCCGGCGCCGACTTCGAGGTGTACGTCATCCGCCGGGTCGCCGCGATGACCTTCGGCGGGATGTACGCCTTCCCCGGCGGCGGGGTGGACCGCTCCGACTCGCAGGCCCACCTCGACTGGGCGGGCCCGGAGCCGGCCGAGTGGGGCACCCGGCTGGGCCTGGCCCCCGACGCCGCCCAGTCGGTGGTCTGCGCCGCCGCCCGGGAGGTCTTCGAGGAGGCCGGGGTGCTGCTGGCCGGTCCCGACGCGGCGACCGTGGTGGGGGACGTGAGCGGTGACGACTGGGAGGCCGCCCGCCAGGACCTGGAGGGGCGCCGGGTCGGCTTCGCCGACCTGCTCGCCGGTCGCCGGCTGACGCTCCGGTCGGACCTGCTGCTGCCATGGAGCCGGTGGATCACCCCGGAGTTCGAGCCGCGCCGCTTCGACACGTACTTCTTTCTGGCCCTGCTGCCGGCGGGGCAGCGGACCCGGGACGTCTCCGGCGAGGCCGACCACACCATGTGGATCCGCCCGGCGGACGCCCTGGCCCGGGCCCGGGCCGGCGAGCTGACCATGCTCCCGCCCACCCTGGTCACCCTCGCCCAGGTCGCCGCCGCCGGTGACCTGGCCGGCGTGGTCCGGGCGGCGGCCGACCGGGACGCCGCCACCCCGGTCACCCCCCGCCTCGACCTCACCGGCAACGGCGAGGCCCGCTTCGTCCTGTCCTGACCTCACCCTCCACCCGCCGCCGCCCCGCCCCCCCACCCGCCGCCGGGCCCCTCCGCCGCCGCCCCGGTGGCCCGCCTTCGCCCCGCCGGCCTCCGGCGTGCTCGCCCCGGTTTGCGGCGTGTCGGGGTGTCCGGCCGGCGGGATACCCCGACACGCCGCAAACGGTGGGCGGGCCACCGCCTGCCGCTGACGGCGTCCGCTGGCGGTGTGTTGCTGACGGTCGATCTCCCCGCTGCCGCTGCCGCTGCCGCTGCCGCTGCCGCTGCCGCTGCCGCTGCCGCTGCCGCTGCCGCTGCCGCTGCCGCGGCCTCTGCCCCCGGTTTGCGGCGTGTCGGGGTGTCCGGCGGCGGGGACACCCCGACACGCCGCAAACCGGGCGTGGGGGCTCGGCGCTCGCCGGCGCGGGGACGGTGTCCGGCGGTGGGGCGGTGGGGCGGCGGCCGGAAAGACGCCGAGGGGCGTCGGTCGATTCGACCGACGCCCCTCGCGGACCGGGAACCAGCGGCTCAGCCGAAGCGGCCGGTGATGTAATCCTCGGTCTTCTTCACGCTCGGGTTGCTGAAGATCTTCTGGGTGTTGTCGTACTCGATCAGCCGGCCCGGGTCGCCGGTCTTCTCGATGGAGAAGAAGGCGGTCCGGTCCGACACCCGCGCGGCCTGCTGCATGTTGTGGGTGACGATGATGATGGTGAACTTGTCCTTGAGCTGGAACATCAGGTCCTCGATGGCCAGCGTCGAGATCGGGTCCAGCGCCGAGCAGGGCTCGTCCATCAGCACCACCTGCGGCTCGACCGCGATGGTGCGGGCGATGCAGAGCCGCTGCTGCTGGCCGCCGGAGAGACCGGCGCCCGGCTTGCCCAGCCGGTCCTTGACCTCGTCCCAGAGGTTCGCCGAGCGCAGCGCCCTCTCGGCGGCCTCGTCCAGGATCGACTTCTTCCGTACGCCGTTGAGCCGCAGCCCGGCCACCACGTTCTCGAAGATGCTCATGGTGGGGAACGGGTTGGGCCGCTGGAAGACCATGCCGATCATCCGGCGGACCGCGGTCACGTCCACGTCCCGGTCGTAGATGTCCTGACCGTCCATGGTCAGGCTGCCCTCGACCCGGGCGCCGGGGAGCACCTCGTGCATCCGGTTGATGGACCGCAGGAAGGTCGACTTGCCGCAACCGGACGGTCCGATCAGGGCGGTGACGGTCTTCGGCTCGACGGTCAGGTTGATGTTCTCGATCGCCTTGAACCCGCCGTAGTAGGCGGTCACGTTGGTGGCTTCGATGCGCTTGGCCATGGTGGTGGTACCTCCGGGGTTCATCGGCCGAGCCGGTTGCGACGGGCCAGCAACTTCGCCGCGATGGTCAGGACGAGTACGAGGGCGACCAGGGTCAGCGCCGCGGTCCACGCCCGAGCCGGCGCGTATCTCGACGCGTCACCGGCCTGCTGGTAGACGAAGAGGGCCAGCGACGACTGGTTGTTCTCGAACGGGTTGAAGTTGATCGCCGCGCCGCCGCCGGCGACGAGCAGCACCGGGGCCGTCTCGCCGGCGGCCCGCGCGATGGCGAGCATGACGCCGGTGACGATGCCCGGCAGCGCGGTCGGCAGCACGACCCGCAGGATGGTCTTCCACTTCGGTACGCCGAGGGCGTACGCGCCCTCGCGCAGCGGCGCCGGGACGAGACGCAGCATCTCCTCGGTGGAGCGGACCACGGTCGGCAGCATCAGCACGCTCAGCGCCAGCGCGGCGGCGAAGCCGGAGAATCCCGGGCGTCCGTCGTTGAACCACGGCGACACGACCAGCACCCAGAACGCCAGGATGAACAGACCGGAGACGATCGACGGGATGCCGGTCATCACGTCGACGAAGAACCGGATCGCGAAGGCGAACTTCCCGCGCCCGTACTCGACGATGTAGATGGCGCAGAGGATGCCGAGCGGGACGGTGATCAGCGTGGCGATCCCGACCTGCTCCAGGGTGCCGACGATGGCGTGGTACGCGCCGCCGTTCGGGTCCCGCGCCCCGATGTTGTTCATCGAGGTGAGGAAGAAGTCGGAGTCCAGTCGCTCGGCGCCCTTGCTGACCAGCGTCCAGACCACCGAGGCCAGCGGCAGTACGGCCAGCACGAAGGCGGAGTGGATCAGCGCGCTCCAGGTGCGGTTGCGCGCCGATCGCCGTCCCTCCACCGCGTTCGCGGCGGCGAAGAGGCCGGCCAGGTGGAGCAGCGCGCCGACGACCACGACGAGCACCGGACCCCCGATGCCCGCGCCGTAGACGATCGCGGCGGCGACGAGCAGGGCGGCCAGGGCGATGGCCGGGGCGGCGTACTTCGGCAGCCGGCGGGCCCGCAGCGTCTCGGGTCGAGCCTCCGGGCGGGGACGGTGGGAGGTGAGGGTGGTGGTCATGCGGCCGACTCCGTGAACTCCCGGCGGCGGTAGATGATCGCCCGCGCCGTGATGTTGACGATCAGCGTGATGGTGAAGAGCACCAGACCGGAGGCGATCAGCGCGCCCCGGCCCGTGTCGTTCGCCTCGCCGAACGCGTTGGCGATGTTGGCGGCGATGGTGTTGCCGCCGTTCTCGATCAGGTTGAACGAGATGCCGAACGTGATGCCGAGAGTCAGCGCCAGCGCGATGGTCTCGCCGAGCGCCCGACCCAGGCCGAGCATGACCGCGGCGATGATGCCCGGGCGCCCGTAGGGCAGCACCGCGGTGCGGATCATCTCCCAGCGGGTCGCGCCCAGCGCGAGGGCGGCCTCCTCGTTCGCGGTCGGGGTCTGGAGGAACACCTCGCGGGAGAGCGAGGTGATGATCGGTAGCACCATGATCGCCAGTACCAGCGAGCCCAGCATGATCGATGCTCCGAACGGGCCTTCGCCGCCGAAGAGCGGGATCCAGCCGAAGTACGTGTTCAGCCAGACCGAGAAGTCCCGGACCGGGCCGGAGAAGTAGTCACGGCCCCAGAGCCCGAAGACCACGCTGGGCACGGCGGCCAGCAGGTCGATCAGGAAGCCGAGCGCGGTGCCGAGCCGGCGCGGGGCGTAGTGGGACAGGTAGAGCGCGATGCCCAGCGCGACCGGGACGGCCAGGAGCAGGGCGATGACCGAGCTGAGCACGGTGCCGAAGGCGAGCGTGCCGATGCCGAACTTCGGCTGGGCCTCGTTGGGCGACCAGCCCTCGTAGGTCCAGAAGTTCTCGGTGTTCGCGCGCAGCGCCGGGACCGCCTTGGCGATCAGGAAGATCGCGATCGCCGCGATGACGACCAGGACGGCGGTGCCGGCGGCCAGGGTGAGCCCACGGAAGGCCCGTTCCGCGCCGAAGGCCCGGGCCCGCGGCAGCGCGCCGCCGCCGCCCATTCCGTTCCCACCCGGGTCACGGGTGCTGACAGAGGTCTCGGACACAAGCGCCGAGGCACCGGCGGGCCACTCGCGACCTGAGGTCACGGGGTGCCCGCCGGTGCCGGCGTGCGCCGAGCGGGGAGGGGTTTCACCCATCTGCTCGCTCGCTTCGAATTGAGGGAGTGGTGGTGTCGGTGACGCCGGTCAGGAGAGGTTCTTGACGGCGGCCTCGACCTTGGTGCGGACCGAGTCGGGCAGCGGGGCATAGCCCAGCTCGGTCAGCTCGGCCTGGCCCTCGCTGCTGGCGGCGTGGCCCAGCAGGCCCTTGACCAGCGGCAGCTTGTCGGCCGGGATGCCCTTGCCGCAGGCGATCTCGTAGGTCACCAGGACGATCGGGTAGGCCCCGGCCGCCTTGGTGTTGTAGTCGACCTTCATCTTCAGGTCGTCGCCCTGGCCCTCGATGGCGGCCCCGGCGATGGTCTTGCCCGCGTTCTCGGCGGTCAGCTCGGCGAACTCGCCGGCGCCGTTCTTGATCTTCGTGATCTTCAGGCCGGCGTTCTCGGCGAAGGACCACTCCATGTAGCCGATGGCGCCGTCCGCGCCCTTGACCCGGCTGGCCACGCCGTCCGAGCCCTTGGCGCCGGTGCCGCCCGGTGCCTTCCACGCCTTGGCCTTACCGAAGGTCCAGTCGGCCTCGGCGGTCTTGGAGAGGTAGTTGGTGAAGTTGTCGGTGGTGCCGGACTCGTCCGAGCGGTGCACGGTCTGGATCGTGGTCGCCGGCAGCTTGGCGTCCGGGTTCTCGGCCTTGATCGCCGCGTCGTCCCACTTGGTCACCTTGCCGCCGAAGATCTTCGCCAGGGTGGCCGGGCTGAGCTGGAGGTTGTCCACGCCGCTGACGTTGTAGGCGACGGCGACCGGGCCGATCACCATCGGCAGGTGGATCGCCTTGCCGCCGGGGCCGCACTTGGCGTCGGCCTGCGGCTGCTCCTCCTCCTTCAGCGCCGAGTCGGAGCCGGCGAAGTCGGCGGTGCCGGCGATGAAGGCCTGGATGCCGGCGCCCGAGCCGGAGGGCTCGTAGTTGATCGTCGAACCGGCGCACTTCTGCTGGTACGACTTGATCCATTCGGCCATGGCGTTCTTCTGGGCGGACGAGCCCTGTGCGTTCAGCGTCCCCGTGGCGCAGTCGGCCGCGCTGGCCGAACCCGAGGCCGAGGTGCTCGCCGGCTCGTTGTTGTCCGAGCCGCAAGCGCTGAGACCGAGCATCGCGGAAAGAGCGAGGCAGGCGATGGCGCCGTGCCGCTGGAGCTTCACCTGAGGGGTTTCCCTTCACGTCCGGGGAGTCGACCGGTTGGTCGTTCCTGCGCCGGCGCTGACCGGCTGACACGAAAGCTAGGAGTGCCAGGTAGCCGGTTCGCCGGTCGGAAGTGAACGGGAAATGAACATGCGCGGCCGGAGGGGTGGCCGCGGCCTGAGGGTCGGTTGTCCGTTAGGTGAACTGCCGTCCCGGTGTCGCTACTTATCCGATTTATCGGGACGGCCGTTATCGTCCCGAGTCCGGGTCGTTACCGTCCGGTGATCCCCCTCGCCGACCCTCGCCGACCCTCGGCGGGCGGCGGGCGACCCTCGCCGGGCGGCGGCCGGAGCCCGCCCTGTCAGCCGAGCGAGTAGTTGACGTGCCCGCACCAGCGGGCGAAGCCGAGCCGCTCGTAGAGCGCGACCGCGCTGGTGTTGGACTCGTCCACGTACAGCATCACCCGGTCCAGCCCGCGGACGTCGCGCAGGTGGGCCAGGCCGGCGGTGGTCAACGCCTTGCCGAGGCCGCCGCCGTGCGCGGACGGGTCCACGCCGAGCACGTAGACCTCGCCGATCCGCGCCGAGCCGGGACGCTCGTGCACCTTGGTCCAGTGGAAGCCGAGCAGCCGGCCGGTGGCCGCCTCGACGGCGAGCAGGAAACCGCTCGGGTCGAACCACGGCTCGGTCTGGCGTGCCCGCAGGTCGTCGGCGGTCCAGCGGCCCTGCTCGGGGTGCTCGGCGAAGGCCCGGGCGTTGAGCATCAGCCACGCGGCGTCGTCCTCGCCGGGTTGGAACGCGCGCAGCGTGACGCCCTCCGGGAGCCGGGGCGTGGGGAGCGCGGCGGTCAACGGCCGGCGCAGTTGCCAGAGCACCCGGGCCCGGACGAAGCCGAGGTCGACCGCGAGCGCGGCGGCGGACGGGTGGTCGCCGTGCGCCCAGGCCCGCAGCGGCCCGGACGCCGCCGCCAGTACGGCCTTGGCCAGCGCCCGGCCGGTGCCCTGCCGCCGGTGCCCGGGGTGGACGACCAGTTCGATCCCGATGCCGGCGGCCGGGTCCGTGGTGTCCAGGTGGACGTACCCGGTGAGCGTGCCGTCGGCGGCCCGCGCGGTCAGGTGCACGGCGGGCTTCGCCGGCTCACGCAGCCGCAGCAGCGTGTGCTCGTCGAACGGGTCGGCGCCGTCCGCGTCACCGGCGAGGCGGGCCAGCGCCAGGACCTCGGCCACCTCGTCCGGGGCGAGTCGGTCGGCCCGGGTCACCCGGTCGGTCGTCGGCTCCGCGCTGCTCACCCCGTCACCGTAGCGGTATCGCGGGGCCGGGAGTTCACGTGGCGCCGTCGACCGGCAGCGCCTCCAGCCGGAACCGGCTGGTCAGGTCCGGCAGCATCGTGCGCAGCGCGTCGATGGTGCCCTGCCGGTCCCCGCCGGCGTCGTGCAGCAGCACGACCGCCCCGGCCGTCGTCTCAGCGGTGACGGTCGCGGCGATCCGCGTGGCGCCGGGCGCCGCCCAGTCGCTCGGGTCGACGGTCCAGTGCAGCGGGCTCATCCCCAGCTCCTCGGCGACCGAGACCACCGGGTACGTCCACGCCCCGCCGGGCTGCCGGTAGTAGGCGATGGGCGCGTCGGGCACCGCGGCCCGGATCGCCTCGTTGGTCTGCAGCAGGTCGGCGCGGATCGTCCCGGGGGGACGCTGGCCGAGCATGACGTCGTGGTTCCAGGAGTGGTTGCACAGGGTGTGCCCGTCGGCCACGATCGCCCGGACCAGGTCGGGGTGGTTCCGTGCGTTCTCGCCGACCACGCAGAACGTCGCCCGGACCTGGAACTCGCGGAGCACGTCGAGCACCTGAGGGGTGTACTGCGGGTGCGGACCGTCGTCGAAGGTGAGGGCCACCTCGGGCGAGCCGGTGGTCACCTGGGTGCCGAGCGGCCCTTCACCGGCCGCGGGCGGTTGGTGGGCGTCCGCCTCCGGGGCCCCGCTGGCGCCCTGCCGGTCGGTCGCGGGCGGCCCGCCGGAGCCGGACTCGGGGGGTTGTTCGCCGTACTGGGCGCCGTCGACGCTCGTCGCGACGCCGGACTGCTGCCCCGGCCGGTCCGGCATCAGGTTGCGACCCAGCAGGTACGCGGACCCGAGCAGGGCGGCCAGCACCAGCGTGACGACGCCGGCGGCGCGGCCGGTGGAGCCGGCCGCCATCAGGTCCACCGCCGGTCCGGATCGTGGTGGGGGCCGGTCTTCGCCCCCGTGGTCAGTGCGCGCACCGTCGCCCCCTTCGCCCTGCGAATCCGGCAGTCAGAATAGAACCGGCAACAGGTGCAAAAAGGGCGTATCGGGAATGATCCCTCGGGCGGGTGCGCCCGGGACGGGCGGATCAGACCGGCAGCGGCGCGTGCTCCGCGTCGGGCAGCGAGCGCGACGGCGGGACCACGAACTTGTAACCCACCTGGCGGACCGTGCCGATCATCGACTCGTACTCCGAGCCGAGCTTGGCCCGCAGCCGCCGGACGTGCACGTCCACCGTCCGGGTGCCGCCGAAGTAGTCGTAGCCCCAGACCTCGCGCAGCAGCTGGTCCCGGGTGAAGACCCGGCCCGGGTGCTGGGCGAGGAACTTCAGCAGCTCGAACTCCTTGTAGGTGAGGTCGAGCGGCCGGCCCTTCAGCTTCGCCGCGTAGGTGTCCGGGTCGATGGTCAGCTCGCCGGCCCGGATCGAGCCGCCCGCCCCGGCGGTGGCGTTGCTCAGCCGGCCGACCGCGAGCCGCAGCCGGGCCTCCACCTCGGCCGGACCGGCGCTGGCCAGGATGACGTCGTCCACGCCCCAGTCGGCGTTCAGCGCGATCAGTCCCGCCTCGGTCACCACCGCGACCAGCGGCACTCCGAGCCCGGTGGCGTGCAGCATGCGGCAGGTCGCGCGGGCCTCGCTCAGCTCGGAGCGGGCGTCGACCAGGACCGCGTCCGGGCTCGGCCCGGCGACCAGGGTGCGGACGTCGCGGGGGGCGGTACGGACCGAGTGCGGCAGCAGGTCCAGCGCCGGCAGCACCGCCGACGGCTCCCCAGCGCGCGCGGTCACCAGCAGCAGGATCTCCACACGATCACCTCCGTCCCGGCGGCTCTCGGCCGCACGCGACCAGCGGCACCCCGGGCAGGGGTGTGGCGCTGCGAACTTGCGTGGGTCCCGGCGTCGCTGACGGGCGGGTAACGGGTCGAGCGTAACCGATCGCCCTTCTGTGGCCTCGTCGTCCTTTACCCTTTGCCCGATCTGCCCATGATCGCGCCACAGGTTTTAACGTTGCTGAAACCGTGACCTCCGCCGGGGCCGGTCGGTCTGGCACGATCGGGTCGTGCATCCCTCGACCTCGCCCGAGACCGGCCGCGACCAGTGGGTCGACGACCCGCGTCCGGGGCCGGCCGGCCCCGCCCGCGGCTATCCGCCGGGTCCGCGTACCGGCCCGGCCGACGACGGGGAGCAACGTCGGGAGCGCGGCCCGCGGCGGTTCCGCAAGGGCGGCGCCCCCCGCCGGGCGGACGACGAGCCGGAGGAGCTGGAGGAGGAGCCGGTCGAGCCGGTCGAGGTGCGCAAGCCGCTCTCGCTGACCGTGGCCGGGTTCGCCGCGCTGCTCGGCGTCGGCCTGGTGCTCGGCGCCCAGACCTCCGGCCCCGGCCACCGGCTGCCCTTCGCGTTCATCGTCTTCGGCGTGCAGCTGCTCTTCGTCCTGGCCTGGACGATGGCCATGCGTCCGCCCGCCCTGCTGCTGGTCGCGGGGATCAGCGCCGCGGTCGCCGCGGTCGCCGACGCCGCCGCCGTGCAGAGCGACATCGCCGGCCTGGCGCCGCTGGGCTACGTCGCGGCCGGTGGCTTCGTCCTCGGCGTGCTCGGCCAGCTCGTCCGCCGGGTCGACCGGGTACGGGTCACCGACTCGCTCGGCACCACGCTGCTGATCGTGGTCGGGGTGGTCGCCTTCGCCACGCTCATCACGCTCAGCCGGATCCCGGCCGGCACCCAGGCGATCACCGTCTGTCTCGCGGCCACCGGCGTCGCGCTCACCGTCGCCCGGCTGACCGACGCGGTGCTGCCCTGGCCCCGGCTCGCCCCGCAGGTGCCCCGGGGCGCGGCCGGCGTGGTCGGCGGCGCGATGACCGGCACCCTGACCAGCGCCCTGCTGGGCAGTTACCTGGTCGGCTTCACACCGACCAGCGCGGCGCTGATCGGGTTGGTCACCGCGGCCACCGCCGTGCTCGCCGACCTCGCGGTCGGGTACGCCGAGGCGGGCCGGTTGATGGCCGGTGAACCGCCCACCATGTGGATCGCCCGGCACATGCAGGGGCCGCTGGGCGGGTTCGCCCTGGCGGCGCCGGCCGCGTACGCCATGTGCGTGCTGTTCCTCTGAGGCGACGGTTGAGCGTTTCGGCGCTCGGGTAGTAGCGGTGCGCCGTAAGACGACCCGGTCCGAGCGGGTGGCGACGGCGGTGACGACAGACGGGAGACGGGCGTGGCAGAGGCGTACCCGGCGTACGAGGAGGAGCGTCCCCGGCGGCGCGGTCGCAAGGCGCTCGTGGTCCTGGTGGTGCTGTTGCTGATTCTGGCCGGGTTGCTGGTGGTGGCCGACCGGGTGGCGGCCGGGGTGGCCGAGCGGGCCATCGCCGACCAGGTGAAGCAGGAGGTGGCCAAGCAGAACGCGCAGTCCGCCCCGCCCGCCGTCGAGGTGGGTGGCTTCCCGTTCCTCACCCAGGTGCTCGACGGGAAGTACGAGCGGATCTCCATCACGCTGACCGACGTGCAGGGCTCCGTGCAGGGCGGCGCGGTGAGCCTGCCCCGGCTCGACGTGGACGCCCGCAACGTGCGGGCCTCATTGGACACCATCCGCTCGGGGCAGGGCGAGGTGGTCGCCGAGACCGTCGACGGAACCGGCACGGTGACCTACGACAGCCTGGCGAAGCTGCTGAACCGGCCGGGCCTGAAGCTCGGCGAGCAGAACGGCAAGCTCGCCGTGACCGCGCCGGTGGACATCCTCGGGCAGAAGCTCACCGTCACCGGGACCGCCGACGTGACGGTCGCCGACAACGGCAAGGTGGCGCTGCGTTTCAACGACCTGAACGCCGAGGGTCTCCCCGCGGTGCCCCTGGCTCGCACGCTGTTGAGCAACTACGCCCGGGGCATCTCCGTCGACGTGCCCCTGCCGAAGTTGCCGTTCCAGCTCGACGTGCGCAAGGTGGAGCCGAAGCCCGAGGGGTTGACGGTGACCGCCGCCGCGAAGAACGTGCCCATCAGCTCGGCCGGCTGAGTCACAACTCAGCCCCGACGCGGCCCGGCGCCCGGTGTTCCCGGAATCGCCGGGCCGCGTCCCGCATGCTGGTTGACCCCTGGCACTCTGCGGGACCACTGGTAGGCTCCGTTCTCATGGGGACGCACCTCACCAAACGGCGCGCGGTCGACCTGTGCCGCGTGGCCACCTGCCTGTGTCGCTCCGTCATCTGACGGCGGGGCTGTCTCTGGCCGCCTGGCGGCCATCCGGCACTCAGGGTCCGCGTACCCTCCGGTGCTCTCCCACCGAACGCCCGGCAGCGGCGCCGTCGCACGAACCCGTGATCCGATTCGCTATGGGTCCCGCGCGTGGTGCGACAATCACCGATTTCGATCCCCGCGCTGGCTCACCATCCATCCTCACCAGGGAGTGATCTGATGAGTCGCGACACCGCACTCGTCTCGGCCGAGTGGGCCGAGAAGAACATCGACGCCCCGGGCGTCGTCTTCGTCGAGGTCGACGAGGACACCTCGGCCTACGACACCGGCCACATCGCCGGCGCGATCAAGCTGGACTGGAAGACCGACCTGCAGGACCCGATCCGCCGGGACTTCGTCAACAAGTCCCAGTTCGAGGCGCTGCTCTCCGAGCGGGGCATCGGCAACGACGACACGGTGATCCTCTACGGCGGCAACAACAACTGGTTCGCCGCGTACGCGTACTGGTACTTCAAGCTCTACGGCCACCGCGACGTCAAGTTGCTCGACGGCGGTCGCAAGAAGTGGGAGCTGGACGCCCGCCCGCTGGTCACCGACGCGGTTACCCGCCCCGCCACCACGTACGTCGCGCAGGAGCCGGACACCTCGATCCGTGCCTTCCGCGACGAGGTGGTCGACGCGATCGGCAGCAAGAACCTGGTCGACGTGCGCTCCCCCGACGAGTTCGCCGGTCGGCTGCTCGCCCCCGCCCACCTGCCGCAGGAGCAGGCGCAGCGGGCCGGGCACATCCCCACCGCGATCAGCGTGCCGTGGTCGAAGGCGGCCAACGAGGACGGCACCTTCAAGTCCGACGACGAGCTGCGCAGGATCTACGCCGACGCCGGCCTGGACGACGGCAGGGAGACCATCGCCTACTGCCGCATCGGCGAGCGCTCCTCGCACACCTGGTTCGTGCTGCAGGAGCTGCTCGGCCACCGGAACGTGAAGAACTACGACGGTTCCTGGACCGAGTACGGCTCGCTGGTCGGTGTGCCGGTGGCGCTCGGCGACGAGCCCGGGGAGGCCTGATCACCATGACTGCTCCCACCGCTGCCGGTTGCGCCGCTCCCGACCAGGCCGCCCCGCTGCCGGCGAGCCTGGACCTGGAGAAGGAGACCGTCATCACCGGTCTGGTCCAGGCCGAGTCGGGCGAGGCCGTGCCGGGCGCGTACGTCCGGCTGCTCGACTCGACCGGTGAGTTCACCGCCGAGGTGGTCACCTCCCCGGCCGGCCAGTTCCGTTTCTTCGCCGCGCCCGGCAGTTGGACGCTGCGGGCCCTCTCCCGGCACGGCAACGGCGACACCGCCGTGACCGCCGCGCGGGGGATCAACGAGGTCTCCGTCACGGTCGCCTGACCCGCGCTCTGATCGGCCCCGGGGCCGGTCACCCCACCCGGGGTGGCCGGCCCCGGGCCTCTTCCCCGAGCACGTCGGCGACCGGGCCGTCCGCCGGCCGCCGACGTGCCAGCGGGCCGGTGTACCCCGCGTGACACGATTGGCCGGTGAGCGGTGCTGTCCAGGCGGGGTGGGCCCCGCCGAGTGGTCCTTCCGAGCCGACCCCGGGGTGGCCGCGCTGGCTGCTGGCCGCGACCGTGGCCTGGGCCGTGCTGCTGGTGGGTCTCACCTGGTGGTCGGTGCGCAACGATCCGCCGACGGTGCGGGAGCAGCGCAGCCTCGGCCAGGCCGACCCCGTGGTGGACCGGGCCGTCGGCCGGCTGGTCGTGGCGGTGGGTGACGGCGCGTGGGCGCTGACCCCGACGACGATCGAGCGGGACTGCCGGGTCACCCCGATGGAGGACGGCGCCGCCCTGAGCCGGGGCCTGGACGTGGTCGTGGCCGAGGGCGGGGAGCGGGCGCTGCTGGAACGGGTCGCCGACCGGTTGCCGGAGAGCTGGCGCGCCGGGGTGCGGGTCAGCTCCGAGGGTCCGGTGCTGCGCGCCGACGCGGGTGAGTTCATCGCCGTCGAGGGGCGGGTGGCCACCGCCGGCCGGGTGCGGTTCACCGCCGACACCGGGTGCCGGCCCGTCGACACCGAACTCGGCACGCTCCTGCCCGGCGCGGGCGGCGAGACCGCCCTCGCCGCGGCCGACGCGCTGCGCGCGCTCGGCCGGCCCGAGCCGCCGGCCGGGCAGCCGCTGAGCGCGGCCTGCCCCGGCGGCGGCCGGGCCGAGACCGCCCTGTTCAGCGCGGGCGCCGAGCCGGTGTCGCTGGCCCCGCTGCGCTCGCTGGGCGCCGGCTCCGCCGTGGTCGACACCCCCGAGGTGTACGCCTACCGGCGCGGCCCGGTCGTCGTGCTGGTCGACGCGACCGGAGACGAGCTGCGGGTCTCCGCCTCCACCGGCTGCGCCGGCTGACCGCCGAAGCCTGCACCGCACGCCCTGCGCGTCGGCGCGGCGGTGACGCCGCCGGCCGGCGGGGTGTTCAGCGGCGGTGGCTGCCGTCGTGCGGGGTGCGGCTGCGGCCGAGCGCGTCGACCTGACCCCACCGGCCCGGGATGTCCAGCAGCTCCACCCGGCCCATGCCCTCCGGCACCGCCGGGTCGATGATCAGGTGCTCGCCCTGCGGTTCCAGGCCCAGCATGACCCGCAGCAGCAGCAGCGGGGTGCCGGCGGACCAGGCCTGCGGGCTGCACGCGGTCGGGTACTGGACGGGATAGTCGGTGAGGACGCGTTCGTACCCGGCGAAGGCCTCCGGCAGCCGGCCGTTGAAGTACCGGGAGGCTTCCAGGATGGCCTGGCAGATCCGCCCGGCCTCCTCCCGGAAGCCGTAGCGGCTCAGCCCCCAGGCGATGAACGCGTTGTCGAACGGCCACACCGTCCCCACGTGGTACCCGATCGGGTTGTAGCGCCCCTGGCCGGTGGCGAGGGTACGTACCCCCCAGCCGGAGAAGAGGCCCGGGCTGAGCAGGTGCTCGGCGATCAGGGCGGCGCGGGACTCCTCGACGATCCCGCTCCAGAGCAGGTGCCCGATGTTCGAGGTGAGGGCGTCCACGTGCCGGCCTTGCGGGTCCAGGGCGGTGGCGTAGTACCCCTTGTCCACGATCCAGAAGTCCCGGTTGAAACGCTCCTTGAGCGCCGCCGCCTCCCGTTCCAGCCGGTCGGCGTAGGCCGGGTCGTTCCAGAACAGCCGGGCCATCCGCGCGCCGCGCAGCTTCGCGTCGTACGCGTAGCCCTGGATCTCGCAGGTGGCCCGGGGAAACCCGGGGAGCCGGCCGTCGGCGTAGGAGATGGAGTCCCAGGAGTCCTTCCAGCACTGGTTCTCCAGGCCGGTCTCCGGATTGCGGGTGCGGTACCAGACGTAGCCGGTGCCGAGCAGGTCCCCGTAGGTGTCGATCCAGCTGAGCGCCGCCCGGGCGGAGAACTCCAGCTGGCGGATCAGGGCGGCGTCACCGGTCCACCGCTCGTACTCGTCGAGCAGGATCACGAAGAGCGGGGTCGCGTCGGCGGAGCCGTAGTAGGGGGAGTGTGGCTGCTCCTCGAAGCCGGCGGTCTCGCCGTAGCGCAGCTCGTGCAGGATCTTGCCGGGCTCCTCGTCGCGGAAGTCGTCGAGGCGGTGGCCCTGGAGGCCGGCCAGCATCTGGATGGTCGGCGGGACCAGTTCGGGCAGGAAGGGCAGCACCTGCAACGAGGTGAGGATGCTGTCCCGGCCGAAGAGGGTCATGAACCAGGGCAGGCCGGCGGCGAGCAGCCGGACGCCGAGCGTGATCGACTCGTACCGGAGCGAGGCCAGGTCGTTGAGGCTCTGCCGGTACGCCCCGGCCAGCGGCTGGTGGTCGCAGCCGAGTTTCGGCGCCCGGTCGATCAGCTCCTGCTGGTCGGTCCGGATCGCGTCCGGGCTGCGGCCCGTCCCCAGCGGGGTGGTCGCCCGGAAGTCCTCGCCCCGGGCACCGTAGATGTACGTCGCGACGTGCAGTCGGGTGCTCCACTCGGCGTGCGGGGCCACGGTGATCGACCAGGTCATCCCGCCCTGGTCGACGTGCGCCGGCGCGGTGCTGGTGACCACCGCCTCCCGGTGGAACGCCTCCCGCTGGTAGGTGAGCCGCAGCTCGTTTTCCCCGACGGTGGCGGTGACGGCGCCCTTCTTGCGCCGCTTGTGCCTGATCTCGAACAGGTCGGCGAAGTCGGAGCCGATCTCCAGCCGCACGTTGAACCGCATCTCCCGACCCGAGTGGTTCAGCACGGTGAGGTCCTCGCCGAGGCTGCCGCCGATCGCTCGCCGGCGGATCACCGACACCTTGGCGTCGAGGTAGTGCGTCGGCTCCCCGGGAGCGAGGAAGTACCGGGTGCGGTACGACCGCGCGTCGTCGACGGAGAGGGCGTGCAGCCGGTCGCCGTCGAGGGTGAGCAGCCAGGTGGAGAGGAACCGGGTGTCGAAGGAGAAGAGCCCGGTGGGGAAGTCGTACGACGGCTCGATGTCGCCACGGCGGTCGCTGACCACGAAGGTGTTGCCGTCGAGGATGCTGACCAGTTGCTTCATCTCTGTCGACCGACGTGCTCGCGGGCCGTCTCGCGGGGGTCCCGGGTGCCGGGCGGAGCGGGGAAGAACCGACGGAAGGCGAGGAAGAGCAGGACGTTGCCGCTGTAGGTGGTCTCGTTGCGCAGCACCGCCGAGATTCCCTGGGCGCGCCCGGTGACCAGCCGCTCGAAGAGGTCGGCGCTGCTGTTCCAGATCGCGTCCGCCGGGCCCCGGGCCCGGGTGACGATCACCTCGCCGGGGCTGAGCTGCACCAGCCAGTGGTCGGTCCGGTTGCCGGTGGCGAGGTCGATCTGGAGCGTGCCGCTGACGGGTTCGCGCAGGACCGCCGGGGCGCGCGCCGGCAGCGATGCGAAGAACTCCTCCGTCGCGTCGGCCACATCCGAATGGTAGGCAGTGCGCCGACAAGTCGGGTCAGTATCGGCACTCCGCCCAGACCGGACAGAAGCCGGCTGTCCGGGGGCGAGCCGACGGTCGTGCGGCGGTGGTCAGTAGACCAGCGCCTGGGCCCCCTCGGCGATCGCCTCCTCGACGAAGACCGCCGCCCCGGCGATGCGTACGCCGGGCAGCACGTCGCCCGGGCCGATGTCCCGGCGGGCGGCGCACTGGGTGCACGCGGTGACCCGGCCGGTGGTCAGGATGACGTGCAGCAGCTCGCCCAGGGGCGCCGAGTGCGGCAGTTCGAACTGCTCCGCCCGGCCGGGGAGGGCGAACCAGGTCGACTCGCCGGTCAACCAGAGCGACACCTCGACCCCCGCGGCGGCGGCCGTGGCGGCGACGGTGAACGCCTGGGCGCACCGCTCCGGGGCGTCCGCGCCGGCGGTGGCCTTGACGACGAGAGAGCGGGTCATGCCGCCAGCATAGGATGACCATGATGGTTACCGAGATCGGGTTCGTCAGCCTGCTGGTCGCGGGCCTGGGCGCGCTCGCCGGTGGCCTGGTCTACGTCGCCGTACGCATGTCGAGAGGTAAGTGGTAACCGGTGAGCGCGAATTCGTCGGATCAGAACCCGCTGCAGCCGCCGTGGCTGAACGCGCCGCCGGTCGAGGAGTACCCGTACGAGGAGAGCCACGACCTGCGGGTCGGGCCGAAGCTGCACCCGGCGCTCGACGGGCTGCTGCCGTACATCGGGGTGTGGCGGGGCCGGGGCCGGGGCGGTTTCCCCACCATCGAGGACTTCGACTTCGCCCAGGAGATCCGGATCAGCCACGACGGCCGGCCGTTCCTGTTCTACGAGTCCCGGACGTGGATCCTCGACGAGCAGAGCCGGCCGGTCCGGCCGTCCGGCCGGGAAGTCGGCTGGTGGCGCCCGGTCTTCGACGGTGACCGGGTCACCGACGAGCTGGAGGCCCTGATGACCGTCCCGACCGGGGTCATGGAGCTGCACATCGGCAAGCGCACCGGCACCCGGATCGAGTTCGCCACCGACGCGGTGGTCCGCACCGCCACCGCCAAGGAGGTCACCGCCGGGGCCCGGCTCTTCGGCATCGTCGAGGGCGCGCTGCTCTACGCGCAGGAGATGGCCGGCATGGGCCACGGCCTCTCGCCGCACCTCTCCGCCCGGCTCATCCGCGTGGCCGGCTGACCGGCTGCCCGGCCGCCCTTCCCGCTTCCGCCGCTCAGGGCAGGGGGAAGCCCAGCAGGGCGTGCAGGGTGGGGGTGTGCGGGGACGGGGGAAGCTCCGCGCCGTCCAGGGTGCGGAGCGGGGTGAGGCCGCGGACGGAAGAGGTGAACCAGACGCCGTCCGCCGCCCGCAGCCCGTCCGGGGTGACCATGCGCTCGGCGGCCGCGAGGCCCACCTCCCCGGCGTGGGCCAGCAGCCAGGCGACGGTGGTGCCGGGGAGGATGCCGGTGGCCGCGGCCGGCACCGTGCAGAGCGTGCCCCCGTCCAGCCAGACCACGTTCGCGCTCGGGCCCTCCAGCACGTACCCGTCGCTGGAGACCCAGAGCACGTCGTCGACCCCGTTGCGGGCGGCCCAGCGCCGCGCGGCGCTGCTCGCCCCGTACGACGTGGACTTGATGCCGACGGGCAGCCAGTCGAGTTCGGGCCGCGCCGCCGCGGGCACCCCGAGGGAGAGGGTGGCGACGGTGACGCCGTCACGGCGGGCCCGGCGGGACGCCACGGCGACCTCGCCCAGGGTCGCGTAGATCGTCGGCAGCCCGCCGCCCTCCGGCCCCCGGGTGCAGACCAGCCGCAGCGCGCCCTCCACCTCCGCCGGCCATCCGTCGGCCACGCTCTCCAGCAGCTCCACCAGGACCTCGTCGGTCGGCAGCGGCAGCTCCACCGCGGCGGCGCCGGTCCGCAGCCGGGCCAGGTGCGCGTCGCGCAGCCACGGCCGCCCGCCGCGCAGGTGCATGGTCTCGAACAGTCCGTCGCCGCGCAGCACGCCCAGGTCGTCGCCGCGCAGCACCGACTCCCCGGCCGGCACGGCACCTCGTCCCAGGACGGCGATCCTCGATGCCACCATGACCGCCGAGCCTAGTGGCGTACGCCGCTGGCGGCGGGCCCGGCCCGTCGGCCGAACTATGATCGGACGGTGTCCGAATCCTCCCTGGCGGAAATGCTCCGCTCCCGTGGGCTGCGGCTGACGGCGCAGCGGCAGCTGGTGCTCCAGGCCGTGCTGGACCTGGGCCACGCCACGCCGGAGCAGGTGCACACGGCGGTCCGGGAGGTCGCCGCCGGGGTCAACATCACCACCATCTACCGGACCCTGGAACTGCTGGAACGGCTCGGGCTGGTGACCCACACCCATCTGTCGCACGGGTCGCCGACCTACCACGCGGCCGGTGAGCACCAGCACGTGCACCTGGTCTGCCGCGAGTGCGGCGGGATCGACGAGATCGAGCCGGAGCTGCTCCGGCCGCTCGTGGACCAGTTGGTGGCCGAGCGCGGATTCCGGGTCGACATCGGGCACGTGGCGCTCTTCGGCGTCTGCGGGCAGTGCGAGGACGGGGAACTGAAATGATCGACATCGCCGGAGCGGTCGCCGTGGAGGCCATCGACGAGGAGAGCCGGGACCAGCCGGAGCCGGCGCACCGGGCGGCCGGCGTGCGGGGCGTCGCCGCCCACTACGGCGACCCGATGCGCGAGCAGCGCACCCTGGACACCGGGGTGGGCCTGGTCGACCGCTCGCACCGCGGGGTGCTGGCGGTGCCCGGCGAGGAGCGGATCGGCTGGCTGCACACGCTGACCAGCCAGCACCTGGCGACGCTCGCCGCGTGGCAGGGCACCGAGCTGCTGGTGCTCTCCCCGCACGGGCACGTCGAGCAGCACGCGATGGTCGTCGAGGACGGCGAGACCACCTGGCTCGACACCGAGCCGGGCGCCGCCACCGGGCTGCTGTCGTACCTGGAGCGGATGCGCTTCTTCAGCAAGGTGTCCCCGCGCGACGCCACCGCCGACCACGCGTTGCTGTCGCTGGTCGGGCCGCAGGCCGCCGACGCGGTCGCGGTGCTCGGCGTGACCGGCCTGGCCGCTCCCGACGTGGTCGCGGTGCCCGGCCCGAAGTTCCGCTCCGGCGAGCTGCCGGCCCGGCCGACCGTGGTGTACGACGCGAAGCCGCTGCCCGCCGGCGGCTGGGCCCGGCGGGTGGCGCTCGGGGTGGACCTGCTGGTGCCCCGGCCGGCGATGGACCGGGTGGTCGCCGAGCTGCGCGGCAACGGCGTGCCGGTGGCCGGGCTGTGGGCGTACGAGGCGGTGCGGGCGGCCGCCCGGCAGGCCCGGGTCGGGGTGGACACCGACCACCGGACCATCCCCGCCGAGGTGGACCTGATCGCCCCGGCGGTGCACCTGGACAAGGGCTGCTACCGGGGTCAGGAGACCGTCGCCCGGGTGCACAACATGGGGCGCCCGCCGCGTCGGCTCGTACTGCTGCACCTGGACGGGGTGACCACCGACCAGCCGCCGGTGGCCGGCACGCCGGTGACCCTGGACGGGCGGGCGGTCGGCTTCGTCGGCACTGCCGTGCACCACCACGAGCTGGGTCAGATCACGCTCGCGGTGCTCAAGCGCAACGTCCCCGACGACGCCCGCCTGCTGATCGGGGACACCGCCGCCGCCATCGACCCGGCGTAAGGCTGCCGCGCCGATGCTCGGTCGGCAGGAAGGTTTCCGCTCAATCGGGCGAGGGCGCGTGATTCTTGCGTGCCGACACGCTCCGGCCGTCGACCGCGGGCGGGCCCGGCGGCTAGGATCGCCGGCATGACGACAGGGACGTTGATCACGGTCGCCCCCACCGGGGCGGAGTCGGCCAAGGCGGAGGTGCCGGCGCTGCCGGTCACCCTCGACGAGCTGGTGCTCACCGCCAAGGAGTGCGAGGCGCTCGGCGCCGCCGTGATCCACGTCCACATCCGCGACGACGAGGCGAAGCCCACCCTCGACCCGGGGCGGCTGCGGGAGACCGTGACGGCGCTGCGGGAGAGCACCGACCTGATCGTGCAGCTCTCCTCCGGCGGCGCGGTGACCGACCCGGAGGCCGCCCGGCTGGCCGTGCTCGACGCCGCGCCCGACATGGCCTCCTGCACGATGGGGACGCTCAACTTCGGCGACGACGTCTTCCTCAACCGGTGGGAGTTCATCGTCGACCTGCACACCCGGATGCAGGAGCGCGGCATCGTCCCCGAGTACGAGATCTTCGACCTGGGCCACCTCACCGCCCTCCAGCGGCTGCTCGGCAAGTACGGCCTGCCGCACGGCGGCCACGTGCACGTCGACTTCGTGATGGGGGTGCCGGGCGGCATGCCGGGCACCACGGCGGCCCTCGTCGCCGCCCACCAGGCGCTGCGGGACCTGCCGGAGGGCGCCACCTTCTCGGCGACCGGCATCGGTCGCAGCACCATCCCGGTCATGCTCGCCGCCCTCTCCGCCGGCGGGCACCTGCGGGTCGGCATGGAGGACACGGTCACGTACGCCAAGGGCCGCCCGGTGGAGAGCAACATGCAGCTGGTCGCCCGCGCGGTCGGCTTCGCCCAGCTCGCCCAGCGTCCGCCGCTGACCACCGCCGAGGCCCGCCAACTGCTCGGGCTGTAAGCCCGACCCCGCCCGGCACCCCTGTACGTCCGGGGGCGACGCCCCTGTTCACCCGGGTGCCGGGCCCGGTCGGCCCGTCGGTACCGTCCACGTTGTGGGAACGACGTACAGGGGCGGCGCACCGCTCGCCGAGGTGGTCCGGTCCGGTCTCGTGGAGGGCGTCCACCGCGGTTCGGTGGTGGTGCTCGGGGCGGACGGCACGCCGGTGGCCGGCGCGGGCGACGTCTCCTCCCCGGTCTTCCCCCGCTCGGCGAGCAAGCCGATGCAGGCGATCGGGATGCTCCGCGCCGGGCTGCCGCTGACCGACCCGGCGGACGTGGCGCTGGTCTCGGCCAGCCACGCCGGCGAGGAGTTCCACCTGGCCCGGGTCGGCCGGCTGCTGCGCGACGGCGGGCTGGACGCCGAGGCGTTGCACTGCCCGCCCGACCTGCCGGTCGGTGACGCCGCCCGGGAGGCGGTGCTGCGTGCCGGGGGCGGGCCGACCCGGGTGCAGATGAACTGCTCCGGCAAGCACACCGGGATGCTGCGCACCTGCCTCGCCGCCGGCTGGCCGCTGGAGGGCTACTGGCGGCCGGAGCACCCGTTGCAGCAGCGGATCAGCGCGGCGATCGAGGAGTTCACCGGCGAGCAGGCGGCGGCGGTCGGGGTCGACGGCTGCGGCGCCCCGGTGCTCGCCGTCTCGCTGACCGGTCTGGCCGGGGCGTACCTGCGGCTGGTGTCGGCGGAGCCGGGCACGGTGGAGCGGACCGTGGCCGACGCGATGCGGGCGTACCCGGAGCTGGTCGGCGGGACCGGGGCCGAGGACACCCGGCTGATGCGGGGCGTACCCGGGGCGCTGGCCAAGGTGGGCGCGGAGGGCGTGATCGCCGCGGCCGTGCCCGGCGTCGGCGCGGTCGCCCTCAAGATCGACGACGGCGCCGGGCGGGCCCGGATGCCGGTGCTGGTCTCCGCGCTGCGCCGGCTCGGCGTCGAGGCCCCGGTGCTGGCCGAGTACGCCGAGGTGCCGCTGCTCGGCGGCGGCCTGCCGGTGGGCGCGGTCCGCGCGCTGTGGTGACCCCGCCCGGGTCGCGGCGCGGCTGACCGGCTCGCCGAGATTGCGGCGCCCGCCGCACCGATCGGGCACCGGCCCGCCGGGGCGGTTCAGCTCAGGAAGTCCAGCAGGGCGGCGTTGACCGGCCCGGGGCGCTCCAGCGGCAGCAGGTGGGCGGCGTCGGGCACGTCGGGCAGGCGCACCGCGCCGGGCGCCTCGGCGGCGATCCGGTCGGCCAGCCGGGTGATGTCCGGGACGTCGGCCGCGCCGGCGGTGACCAGCACCGGCATCCGCAGCTCGCCGAGGCGTTCGATGGCCGGCGGGTCGAGGTCGGCGACGTCCACGGCGCTGAGCGCCAGCTCGGCGGCGAGCGCCCGCTGGTCCATCGCCTCGGCGAAGGCGATCAGTTCGGCGTCGACGTCCTCGGGCCGGCGGCCGGGGCCGACCACCCAGAACCGGACCTCCCCGGCGGCGCTGGCGATGAAGTCCTCGGGGTCGACCTCGCCGACCAGGCGCTCCCAGAGCTCCTCGGTCTCCTCCGACCACTCGTGGCCGGAGACGGCGGTGCCGAGCAGCGCCAGGGCCGAGACCCGGTCCGGGTGGGTCAGCGCGGTGTCGACCGCCACCGCCCCGCCGAACGAGCAGCCGACCAGGGCGGCCCGCTCGATGTCGAGCGCGTCGAGCAGCGCGACCACGTCGTCGTGGTGGGCGAAGGGCGTCGGCGGCAGCTCGGAGTCGCCGTAGCCGCGCAGGTCGACCGCGATCACCCGGTGCCGCTCGGCGAGATCGGGCAGCTGTTCCCGCCACATCCGCCGGTCGGCGATGCCGGCGTGCAGCAGCACCACCGGGCTGCCGGCGCCGCGCTCGTCGTACGCCAACCGGGCACCGTTGATTTCGATCTTCGTCACGCCGTGCAAGCTACGGATCGGACAACCGGTGCGCAAGCACGCGTTGTGGCCTTGCTAACTCTGGCTAGCAATCTGCTTGCTGCAGTTAGCAGCGCGGACTACCGTTGCTCGCATGGCCGCACCCAAGGACCTTCCCGACGTCGGCGGATTCATCCGTGACCTGCGTCGGAACGCCAAAATCTCGCTGCGCCAGCTCGCCGAGCAGGCCGGGGTGAGCAACCCGTACCTCAGCCAGATCGAGCGCGGACTGCGCAAGCCGAGCGCCGAGGTCCTCCAGCAGCTCGCCAGCGCCCTGCGGGTCTCCACCCCCGCGATGTACCTGCGCGCCGGGCTGCTCGACGACAAGGAGGGTCAGGGGGTGCTCGCGGCCATCGCGGTCGACGACGACCTGACGATGGCGCAGAAGCAGTCGCTCAGCCAGATCTACGAGACCTTCCGCCGGGAGAACGCCCGGCTCGCCGAGGCGACCGCCGCGGCCGGCCCGGGCACCGCCCCGGAGGAGCAGCACACCGCGCCGGCGGAACCCACCACCGCCGCCGCCACCGTCAACCCGGCCGCCACCGGCCCCACCACGGCCGACGGCACCCCGACCGAGGCCGTCCTCGAGTCGGTGGCCGTCACCGAGGCCGGCCCGGCGCCCGCCCCCACCAGCACGAACCCCCGGACCAGGAAGGCCGCCACCGCGGCCGAGGAGGAGACGTCATGACCCAGCCGAAGACCAACCGCATCCCTGCCCCGCTCTACGCCGCCGCCGGCGCCGGCGAGCTGGCGTACCAGCAGCTCCGCAAGCTCCCCACCGTGGTGAGCGAGCTGGGCACCAAGGTCGTCGCCGACGGCACGAAGGTCGTCACCGAGTTCGGCGGCAAGGCCGTCGTCACCGGCTTCGAGCTGCGCCAGAAGGCCACCGAGACGCTGCGCACCGCCAACCTGACCGCGACCGGCCTCCGCGAGAAGGCCGTCCCGGCCGACCTCGACCTGGACAAGCTGCGCGAGGCCGCGACCCGCAACGCCGCCGTGGTGCTGGCCGGCGCGCAGGCCGCCCAGGAGCGGGCGCTGGCCGTCTACGGCACCCTGATCGCCCGGGGCGAGCGGGTGGTCGGCGCCGGCGTGCTGGAGGCCGCCGACACCGTCAACGCCGACATCGAGGCCACCGACGCCACCGTCCCGGCCGAGGTGAAGGCCGCCGCCGAGGTGAAGACCGCCGCGCCCGCCGTCCCCACCCCCGCCGACGTGGCCGAGGTCGTCGAGGCCAAGCCGGCCGCCGTGAAGACCACCCGGGCGCGGGCCACCAAGGCCACCAAGCCGGCCGGCACCCCGTCGGCCAAGCTGCCGAAGACCACGAAGCGGGCCACCCCGGCCGCCGAGTGACACCCCGCCCACGTACGACCCCGGAAGCGTCCTGTGGGACGTTTCCGGGGTCGTCGGCATAAGCTAGCCGGCATGGCCACCGCCGCGCCGATATTCGTCTTCGAAATCCGCTACGTGATCGAGCTGATCCTGCTCGTCTTCGCCCTGGTCCTCGAGGGTGTCGCCCTGGTGCACGCCATCACCCAGCGCTCCGACGGGTTCGCGGCGATCGGCACCCTGCCCAAGGGGGGCTGGATCGCCATCCTGGGGGTCTGCCTGGTGCTCACCCTCATCGGCTTCGGCGTGCTCAGCATCTTCGGTCTGATCGGCATCGCGGCCGGGCTGATCTACCTGCTCGACGTCCGGGTCGGGCTGCGTGACCTGCACGACGGCAAAGGGTCCTGGTGAGGGGTTTCCGCTGGCCCCCACCGCCGGACGGCGGACCCCGCACCTGGGGTCCGGGGCCCGGCGGGCCGCGGACCGGCCGGCCGGCCCTGCCCGAGCCGGAGACCGAACTGGTCACCACCCCGCACGGCGTCCGGCTGGAACGGCTGGTCACCGGGGCCGGTGACCCGGTCACCGTCTTCGCGCACGGCCTGGGCAACGGCATCGCCACCACCCGACCGTTCGGCAGCGCGGTCGCCGGCCGCAAGATCTTCTTCCAGTTCCGCGGGCACGGCCGCTCGGACGCGCCACCCGGCCCGTGGAGCTACCTCGACCTCGCCCGCGACCTGCGCGCCGTCGCGGACCTCGGCGGCGCCAGCCGCGCGTTCGGGGCCAGCCTCGGCGCCGGCGCGCTCTGCCGGCTGCTGGCCGACAGTCCGGACCGCTTCGACAAGCTGGTCTTCTTCCTGCCCGCGGCGCTCGACGCGCCGCGCGGGCCGGTCGCTCGGCAACGCCTGATCGACCTGCTCGCCGCCGTGGACGCCGGGGACGCCTCGGCCGTCGCCGACGTGGTCTCCCTGGAGCTGCCGCCGTCGGTGCGCAACACCCCGGCCGGCTGGGCCTACCTGCGCCAGCGCCTCGACCAGCTGCTCCGCGACGGGCTCGCCCCCGGGCTGGCCGAGCTGCCGGAGCAGGCGCCGCTGTCGGACGCCTCGGCGCTGGCCGCGGTGACCGCTCCCGCCCTGGTGATCGGCTGCGTCGGGGACGACCTGCACCCGGCGCAGGTCGCCGAGGAGCTGGCCGCCGCGCTGCCCCGGGCCACCCTGCACCTGTACGACCGCCCGGGCGTGCTCTGGTCGGAACGCGCCGACCTGCGGGACCGGATCTCGACGTTCCTCAACGGGTAACGTCCCGGTCATGGGCGTCACACACCACGGCCGTACCCACCGGCTGGACCTGCTCGACCCCACCCTGCGGGAGTGGGAGTGCACCGTGCTGGCGGCCGACCCGGAGCAGGGCATCGTGCTGGACCGGTCGGCCTTCTACCCGGGCGGCGGCGGGCAGCCGCCGGACCACGGCGTGCTGCTCTGGCAGGGGGTGCAGACCCGGATCGCCGGCACCCGCAAGGGCGACGACCTCTGGCTGATCCCCGCCGAGGGGGATCCGGTGCCGCCGGTCGGCACCGCGGTCACCGGCGCGATCGAGGACGAGCGGCGCACCCGGCTGATGCGTACCCACTCGGGTCTGCACGTGCTGTGCGGGGTGGTCTTCCGCGACTTCGGGGCGCTGGTCACCGGCGGCAACATGGAGCCCGGGGAGGCCCGGATGGACTTCAACCTCCCCGAGGTGCCGGCCGACTTCAAGAGCCGGATCGAGGAGCTGGTCAACGCGGAGGTGGCCGCCGACCGGTCGGTCGCCGTCCGGGTGCTGCCCCGCGCGGAGGCCCTCGCGCTGCCCGACATCATCCGCACCCAGTCCAACCTGATCCCGCCGGAGGAGCAGGAGGTCCGGATCGTCGACATCGTCGGGCTGGACGTGCAGGCCGACGGGGGCACCCACGTCGCCTCCACCGCCCAGATCGGCAAGGTCCAGGTGGTGAAGGTGGAGAGCAAGGGCCGCGCGAACCGCCGGGTCCGGGTCCGCCTCGCCGACTAACCGTCGGCCATCGCCGCGAGGCGGCGGGCGAGCAGGGCGGCGGCCTCCCGCAGCTCGGGGGGCTCCAGCACCTCCGCGTCGAAGCCCAGCCGGGCCACGTGCGCGGCGAGCTGGTCCAGCTTCTCCCCGCCGACGACGAGCACGCACCACCCGTCGCGATCGTCCTCCACGCGTCCCACCTGGGGTGGCACCAGCTCCCGCACCCGGTCGGGCCGGGCCCGCAGCCGTACGCGGGCGAGATACCGGTACGGCGCCTCGGTCACGGACCGCTGCACGTAGGCGACCGGGTCCGGATGCTCCCGGGCCCGGAAGCGCCAGGTCGTCGCCACCACCTCGCGCATCCGGTCCAGCCGGAAGGTGCGCCAGTCGTCGCGGTCGACGTCCAGGGCCATCAGGTACCAGCGGCGGCCGGTGGTCACCATCCGCACCGGCTCGACCGTGCGTTCGCGCTGCTCACCGTCGCGGCCGGCGTACCGGAACCGCACCCGCACGGCGTCTCGGCAGGCCCGGGCGAGCGTCACCAGCACCTCCGCGTCGACCTCCACCCCCGGGCCGACCAGGGTCTCGGTGGCGCCGTGCACCGCCCGCACCTCGGCGCGCAGCCGGGCCGGCATCACCTGGTCGAGCTTCGCGAGCGCCCGCAGCGCCGCCTCACCCGCCCCGGCGACCGTGCCGCCCGACGCCAGCCGCAGGGAGACCGCCGTGGCGATCGCCTCCTCGTCGTCGAGGAGCAGCGGCGGCAGCCGGGTGCCCGCGCCGAGCTGGTAGCCGCCGCCGACGCCCGCCGTCGCGTGCACGGGGTAGCCGACCGCGTGCAGCCGCTCCACGTCGCGGCGCACCGAGCGGTCGGTGACCCCCAGCTCGGTGGCGAGCTCGGCGGCGGTCCAGGACGGCCGCCGTTGCAGCAGCGCCAGCAACCGCAGCACCCGCTCGGTCGTCGTCTCGACGGTCACCGCCTGATCGTTGCATGAATAGAGGAACGATCCTGTCCGCTATCTCCGGGAGGCTGGCACCATGACCGACCAGACCTGGAACCCCCTGCTCCGTGAGCAGCTCACCTGGCACTGGACCCACCAGCTCCGCGATCGCCTCGACGGACTCACCGACGACGAGTACTTCTGGGAGCCGGTGCCGGGCTGCTGGAGCGTGCGCCCGCGCGGCACCGGCGCCGCACCGGTGCAGGCCGGATCCGGCGCGATGACCATCGACTTCGCGATGCCGGAGCCCGACCCGCCACCGGTCACGACGATCGCCTGGCGACTCGGGCACGTGATCGTCGGCGTGCTCGCGGTGCGCAACGCCGCGCACTTCGGTCGCCCGCCCACCGACTACCAGTCGTTCGCGTACGCCCCGACCGCGACCGCGGCGCTGGCCCAGCTCGACACCGAGTACGCCGCGTGGCTGGCCGGGGTCGAGTCCCTCGGTGAGGCCGGCCTCGCCCGCCCGTGCGGCGAGGCGGAGGGACCGTACGCCGAGCGTCCACTGGCAGCGCTGGTGCTGCACGTCAACCGCGAGCTGATCCATCACCTGGCCGAGGTGTGCCTGCTCCGCGACCTCCACACCCACCGGCACACCCGACAGGAGGCGAGCTGAGATGGCCCGCGACGTACAGATCACTTTCGACTGCGCCGACCCGGCCGGGTTGGCGGCGTTCTGGGCCGAGGCCCTCGGCTACCGGCTACCGGACCCGCCCGGCGGCTTCGAGTCGTGGGAGCGGGCCCTGGAGGCGATGGGCGTGCCGCCGGAGCGCCGCAACGACGCCTCGGCGCTGGTCGACCCGGAGGGCTCCGGGCCGCGGCTGTTCTTCCAGCGGGTGCCGGAGGGCAAGCAGGCCAAGAACCGCGTGCACCTCGACGTGCGCGCCGCCCCGGGGCTCCAGGGCGACGCGCGGATGGCGGCCCTGGAGGCGGAGGCCGAGCGGCTCGTCGCCCACGGCGCCACCCGGATCGGGCGCCACGAGCCGGCTCCGCCGCTCGGCGCCGGTCACATCGTGCTGTCCGATCCGGAGGGCAACGAGTTCTGCCTCGACTGACCAGCCGGAAGGTGGGCGGCGCGGACGTCGAGCAGCCAGCGTTCCACGGTCGGCTCGTCGGGTCGCTCCGGCAGCGGGGTGCGGATCCGGTCGAAGTCCCGCTCCGCCTCGGCGACCAACGCCTCCGCCTCGGCCAGCGCGCCGCCGGCGACCCGCTCGCCGAACGCGTGGAACCAGTCCGGGTCGGCGAGCCGGATCTCCAGGGCGCCGGTCGCGTAGAGCAGCCGGCCCTGGTGCAGGAGCCGGGCCAGGTGCCGGGCGTGCTTCGCCGAGCGCCGCCGGCCGCTGACCTGCGACGAGTCACGGCTGGTCAGCTTGCGGAACTGTTGGCCGGCGTACCCGAGGTAGGCGTCGCGGACCCGGGGCGCGCTGAGGAACGCCGAGCGGATTTCGATCAGCCGCTCGCCGAACTCCGTCCGGGTCTCGTAGCACTCGTCGGGCAGCCACATCAGCTCGCTGGCCGTCGGGTTGCCGCCCAGCGCCAGCTTCGCGTACTTCCCGGCCTCGTGCAGGGTGACGTCCGGGTCGGTGGTGACCACCGACTCGCGGGGCGGGTGCAGGCCGTGGAAGGCCACCGTGGGCGCGGCGAAGACGCCGATCCGGTCGGTGTCCGAGCCCGGCCCGGCCAACCCGTACGCGACCGAGCCGACGATCCCGGAGAGCAGCAGGTGCATGCCGGTGAGCATGACCCACGACACCCGTTCGCGAAACCGGACTTCGGCTGTCAGGTATCGCTGACAGGCTCGCCGGCATGACGACGACACCTCTGACAGGGAAGGTCGCCCTGGTGGCCGGGGCGACCCGGGGCGCCGGCCGGCAGATCGCGGTCCAGCTCGGCGCGGCCGGGGCGACCGTCTACGCCACCGGCCGCAGCAGCCGCGCCGGCCGCTCCGAGCTGGACCGGCCGGAGACCATCGAGGAGACCGCCGAGCTGGTCACCGCCGCCGGGGGGACCGGCATCGCGGTACGGGTCGACCACCTGGTGCCCGACCAGGTCCGCGAGCTGGTGGCCCGGATCGACGCCGAGCAGGGCCGGCTCGACGTGCTGGTCAACGACATCTGGGGCAGCGACCCCTTGATCACCTGGGAGAAGCCGGTCTGGGAGCAGCCCTTGGAGGCGGGCTTCCGGACGCTCCGGCTGGCGGTGGACACCCACATCATCACCAGCCACTTCGCGCTGCCGCTGCTGATCCGCAACCCCGGCGGGCTGGTGGTGGAGGTCGGCGACGGCACGAAGGACTACAACGACGCCAACTACCGGCTCTCGGTCTTCTACGACCTGGCCAAGGCGTCGGTCAACCGGCTCGCCTTCAGCCAGGCGCACGAGCTGAAGCCGCACGGCTGCACCGCCGTCGCGCTCACCCCCGGCTGGATCCGGTCCGAGGCGATGCTGGAGCACTTCGGGGTCACCGAGGCCAACTGGCGCGACGGCGCCGCCACGGACCCGCACTTCCTCATCTCCGAGACGCCGGCCTTCGTCGGGCGGGCGGTCGCGGCCCTGGCCGCCGACGAGGAACGGGCCCGCTGGAGCGGCCGGTCCGTCTCCGCCGGAGAGCTGGCCCGGGTGTACGGCTTCACCGACGTCGACGGCAGCCAGCCGGACGCGTTCCGCTACATCGCCGAGGTGGTGGACGCGGGAAAGCCGGCCGACGTCACCGGTTACCGCTGAGCCGGGCTGTCGTCGTACAGGGCGGCCAGGCGGGCCGCCGCCTCGGCCAGGCGCGCCCGCAGCTCCGGTGGGTCGAGCACCTCCGCCTCCGGCCCGAGCCGCAGCACCACGTCGTACGCCACGGCGACGGACTCGACGGGCAGCCGGGTGGTCACCCACCCCTGCCCGTCTGGCTCGCCGGCGGCGGCCACCGCCTCCTCGTACGCGAAGCGGGCGTCGGCGGCCCAGCGCAGCGCGCGCAGGCCGGCGGGGCTGAGCCGGACGGTGATCCGGTCGCCGTGCATCCCCCGCAGGAACGACTCCGCCTGCTCCCGCCAGTAGCCGCCCAGGTCGAAGGCGTCGTCCCGGGCGAAGGTCGCTCCGTCCGCCGCCACCTCGACCACCCGGTCCACCCGGTAGGTGCGCATCCCGTCGCCGACCCGGCCGACGAGATACCAGACCGCGCTCTTGAGCACCAACCCGTACGGCTCGACCCGCCGGGTGACCTCACGTTCGCCGCGCCGGTAGCGCAGCTCGACCACCCGGTCCCGCCAGACCGCCCGGGCCAGCTCGGCCAGCCAGGGCGGGGGCGTGGACTCCCGGAACCAGCCCGGCACGTCCAGGTGGAACCGCTGCCCGGCGCGCGCGGGCGCGTCCCGCAGGCTCGGCGGCAGCGCGGCGAGGACCTTCAGCTCGGCGGCGGCCACCGCGTCGGCGAGCCCCATGTCGCCGGCCGGTCCGGGCAGCCCGGAGAGGAAGAGCGCCTCCGCCTCGTCGCGGGTCAGCCCGGTCAGCCGGGTCCGGTAGCCACCGAGCAGCCGGTAGCCGCCGGCCCGGCCCCGGTCGGCGTAGACCGGCACTCCGGCGGCGGCGAGCGCCTGCACGTCCCGGTAGACCGTCCGCTCGGCGACCTCCAGCTCCCGGGCCAGCTCGGCGGCGGTCATCGGCCCCCGGGTCTGGAGCAGCAACACCAGGGAGATCAACCGGGACGCGCGCACTCGCCCATCCTGCCCGTGCTGGTACGCGCGTCCCGGTGGTACCCGGCCGTTACTTGCTGGTCGCGGCCTTGCCGATGACGTCGGCGACGACGTCGGGGTGCGAGACGGCCACGGAGTGCGACGCGGTGTCGACCTCGACGGTGTGGCGGGAGCCGGCTCGCTCGGCCATCAACCGCTGACCGGCGATCGGGATGTTCTTGTCGGCGCCGGCGAGCACGAACCAGGACGGGATCGTCTTCCAGGCGGGGGCGCCGGAGCCCTCGGCGAGAGCGGCGTCGCGGACCGGGCGCTGGGTGACCGCGGAGAGGGCGGCCTTGGCGGGCGACACGTCGGCGGCGAACTGGCCGTGGTACGCGTCCTGCCGGATGTAGAGGTCGTGGCTGCCGTCGCCGAGCGGAACCGGGGGTGCCAGCGACTCCGGGAGCGTGCTGCCGGGGACCTGGCTGGACAGGCCGAGCACGCTCTCCCCGGCGTCGGGGGCGAAGGCTGCCACGTACACCAGGTCGGTGACGTTGGGGTTGCCCACCGCGGCGTTGGTGATCACCGATCCGCCGTAGGAGTGTCCGACGAGGACGACCGGGCCCGACACCGTGGCGAGCAGCTTCTTCAGGTAGTCGGCGTCCGAGCTCAGGCCGCGCAGCGGGTTCGCCGGGGCGAGGACCGGGTAGCCGTCCTTCTGCAGCCGCGACACCACTCCGTGCCAGCTCGACGAGTCGGCGAACGCCCCGTGCACGAGCACCACGGTCGGCTTGGGGCCCTGGTGGCGGTCGGCGGCGGCGCTGGCCGCGCCGGTGCCGAGGCTGGCCGCGATTCCGACAGCGGCGAGGGCGGACAGGCTCAGCAGGTTCCGGATGCGCATGGCAACTCCTCGGAGAAGTAGAACGATCGGTCTTTCTGCTGCAAAGACTAGTCGTTCTCCCGGCGTTGGCAAGGCAGCGTGGAGCACATCACGTCGTTGGCAGGGGCGGTGGCGGAACGAACGGTCTCTCTTTATGCTGAGGGGATGTCTTCCCCCTCGGAGCTCGCCCCGCGGGACCGGCTGCTGCGAACGGCCTCGCGCCTGTTCTATGCCTACGGCCTGCACACAGTCGGCGTGGACCGCCTGGTGAGCGAGGCCGGGGTGACGAGGGCGACCTTCTACCGCCACTTCCCGAGCAAGGACGACCTGATCGTCGCCTACCTGCGCAGCAGGAGCGAGGAGATCCGCAACGGAGTCGAGCAGGTCGTCGCGGACAGCCGGGGCCGCGAGGCGCTGCTGCGCATCGTGAACGTCCTCGGGGAGGACGTGTGCAGCACCGGCTTCCGGGGCTGCCCCTTCCTCAACGCCGCGGCGGAGTACCCGGATCCGGCGCACCCCGTGCGGGTGGCCGTCTCCGACTACCACGCATGGTTCTTCCAGGCGCTGCGCGACCGGGCGGTGGAGGCCGGGCACGCCGACCCGGACCACACGGCGCGGGTACTGGTGCTGCTGCGCGACGGTGCTCTGCAGGGCGGCGCGCTGGGCGATCCACAGCAGGCGCGCGCCACGCTGCGCCGGGCGGCGGAGGAACTGCTGACCGCGGCCGAGCGGTCATCCCGCTCCGACTAGGTCGCCGGACCGCGTACGGCGGTGCCCGACGCACCTCCCGAGGTGCCACTAGGCTCCCGCTCGTGAACGCACCCCGGATCCTCACGCCCGTGACCGGCGCGGTCGGACGGTTCTTCTCCGGCGCCGGCCTGCTCCTGCGCGGCCTCGCCCTCTACGTCCGCAGCCCCGGGCTGATGCTGCTCGGCGTCGTGCCGGCGTTGATCTCCGGTGCGCTCTTCCTCTCCGCGTTCGCCGCCCTGGTGTACTTCGTGGACAACCTGGCCGCGCTGGTCACCCCGTTCGCCGACGACTGGTCGCCGACGCCGCGCAGCCTGGTCCGGGTGATCGCCGGGCTGGCCTTCCTCGGGCTGGGCGGCCTGCTCGGGGTGGTCGCCTTCACGGCGGTCACCCTCGCCATCGGCGACCCGTTCTACGAGAAGATCTCCGAACGGGTGGAGGAGCGCCTCGGCGGCACCCCCGACGCGGTGGAGGTGCCGTTCTGGGCGTCGCTGCGCCGCAGCGCCGCCGACTCGCTGCGGCTGGTGGGCCTCTCGGTGCTGATCGGCATCCCGCTCTTCGCCGCCGGGTTCATCCCGGTGGTCGGGCAGACCGTGGTACCGGTGATCGGGGCGGCGGTGGGCGGCTGGCTGCTCACCGTGGAACTGGTCGGCGCGCCGTTCGCCCGGCGCGGGCTGCGGCTGCCGGAGCGGCGGTCCATGCTGAAGGCGGACCGGCCCACCGCGCTGGGCTTCGGCGTGGCGGTCTTCGTCTGCTTCCTGATCCCGCTCGGCGCGGTGCTGGTCATGCCGGCCGCCGTCGCCGGGGCCACCCTGCTCACCCGCCGGACGTTCAACCAGCCCATCCGGGAGCCCTGACATGGAGATCACCCTGGTCGAGGGGGACATCACCGCCCAGCGGGTCGACGTGATCGTCAACGCCGCCAACTCGTCGCTGCTCGGCGGTGGGGGAGTGGACGGCGCGATCCACCGCCGGGGCGGCCCCGCGATCCTCGAGGAGTGCCGGGCCCTGCGCGCCTCCCGGTACGGCCGCGGGCTGCCCACCGGGCAGGCGGTCGCCACCACCGCCGGTGAGCTGCCGGCGCGCTGGGTGGTGCACACCGTCGGGCCGGTCTTCTCGGCCACCGAGGACCGGTCGGCGCTGCTGCGCGACTGCTACGCCAACAGCCTGGCCGTCGCCGACGAGCTGGGCGCCACCACGGTGGCGTTCCCGCTGATCTCCGCCGGCGTCTACGGCTGGCCGGTCGACGACGCGGTACGCCAGGCGGTCACCGTGCTGCGCGCCGCCACGCCGGCCACCGTCACCGAGGCCCGGCTGGTGCTCTTCGGCGCGGACACGTACGCCACGGCTGCGCGGGTCGCCGCGGCGGCCTGATCACGCCAGGTCGCGGAGGCAGGACCACTGGGAGGCGACCGGCCGGTAGCCCAGCCGGGTGTTGACCGCCAGCATGGGCGCGTTCGCCCCATCGTTGGAGGTGTACGCCACCCGTACTCCGCCGGCGGCGGCCCGGTGCAGGGCCGCCCGCTTGACCAGGCGGGCCAACCCGCGGCCCCGGTACGCCGGCACGGTGCCGGTGTAGTCCGTCCACATCCGGTCGCCGTCCCGCTTGACCAGGCTGAACGAGGCCAGCTCGCCGTCGACCTCGGCCACCGTGCTGGCCGCGCGGTCCAGGCCCAGGTTGTCCCAGACCTCGTACCGCCAGATCTCGTAGCTCCTCGCGTCCGACGGCACGTCGCCGGGCTCGTCGGCGGCCGAGGCGACGTCGGCCGCGTGGATGCGGCGCGGGTCCACCTCCGCCGCCGCGAGCAGCCGTACCCCCGGGGGCGGCTCGGGCGCCGGTGGGGCCGGCCGCAGGTCGAGCGCGGAGAGCACCATCTCCCGGCTCGGGGTGAAACCGTGCCGGCGGGCGAAGTCCAGCGACTCGGGCCGGACCCAGGTGAGCACCCGGCGGGCCCGGATGGCACGCAGGTGGTCCAGGGCGGCGGTGAGCAGCGCGGTGCCCGCGCCCCGGCCCCGCTGCTCCGGGTGGACGTGCAGCGTGGAGATCTCGCCGAAGTCCGCCTCGGAGGTCTGGCTGTTGCGGTACGCGGACGCCCAGCCGACCACCCGACCGGCGGACTCCGCCACCCAGGCGGTCCAGTCCTCGCCGGGCGGGGGTTGGGCGATCATCTGCCGGGTCGACTCGACGCCCCGCACCAGGTACGGATGGACGACCGCGCGCAGCGCCACCACCTCGGCCGCGTCCTCCGGCCGGGCCGCCCGGATCGCGAACCCCCCGGTCCGCCCGGTGGACACGGGGCCGCCGGCCGCCGGGACCGTCGCCGTGGGCAGGGATGCCGCGTGGGGGTCTGTCATGCCGCCGAGGGTAGAGGGCCGGGGGACGGGCGGCCACGGGTTAACCGGCTGCCGCCGGAGCCGTCAGGCCGACGCGCGCACCACCAGCTCCGTCGGGAGGATCACCGCCTCCTCGATCACCTCACCGGCGGCCAGCCGGAGCAGCTGCCGGGTCATCTCCCGGCCCAGTTCGACGATCTCCCAGCGCACCGTGGTGAGCGGCGGCTCGGTGTACGCCGCCGTCTCGATGTCGTCGAAGCCGATCACCGCGACGTCGTCCGGCACCCGTCGCCCCGCCTCGCGCAGCGTCCGCAGGGCGGCGTGCGCCATCAGGTCGGAGGCGGCGAAGACCGCGTCCAGGTCGGGGTGCGCGGTGAGCAGCTGGTGCATCGCCGCGGCGCCGGACTCCCGGGTGAAGTCGCCGTACGCGACCAGCTCCGCCAGTCCGGCGGCGGCGACCGTCTCCCGGTAGCCGGCGAGCCGCTCGATACCGGCGATCATGTCCTGCGGGCCGGCGATGGTGGCGATCCGCCGGCGACCGTTCCCGATCAGGTGGCGCACCGCCCGGGTCACCCCGCCGACGTTGTCCACGTCGACGTACGGCACCTGGGCGCCGTCCAGCGGCCGGCCGGCGCAGACCACCGGGATGCCGAGCCGGCTCAGCGTGCCGGGCAGCGGATCCTCCCCGTGCAGCGAGGCGAAGAGCACCCCGTCCACGTGCCGTCCGGTGGTGTACCGCTCGACCCGCTCGTGGCCGGCCGCCGACCCGGCGAGCATCAGCACCAGCTGCTTGTCGGCCGCCTCCAGCTCCTGCGCCGCGCCCCGGATGATCCCGGGGAAGACCTGGTCGTCGGAGAAGACCCGGGTGGCCTCCTCGGGCATCACCAGGGCGACCGAGTCGGTCCGCTGGGTGACCAGGCTGCGGGCGGCCAGGTTCGGCACGTACCCCAGCTCGGCCACCGCCCGGCGGACCGCCTCCTGGATCGGCTCGGCGACGGTGGTGGAGCCGTTGACCACCCGGGACACGGTCGCCCGGGACACCCCGGCCCGCCGGGCGACCGCCTCCAGGGTCGGTCGTTGTGCCGTCGTCATCCCCGCTACCACCGCCTCGTCACAGCCCGTTCCGGGAGATCACCTCCTGGTACCACCGGGCGCTGGACTTCGGTGTGCGCCGTTGGGTCAGGTAGTCGACGTGGACGATCCCGAACCGCTTCCGGTAGCCCTCGGCCCACTCGAAGTTGTCCAGCAACGACCATACGAGATAGCCGCGCAGGTCGACTCCCCGGGCGATGGCCCGGTGCGCCGCGCGCAGATGTCCGTCGAGGTAGGCGATCCGGTCGCTGTCCACCACCGGGCCGTCGGCGCCGGCCCGGTCCGGGAAGGCGCCGCCGTTCTCGGTGATCATCAGGGGCAGCCCCGGGTAGTCCCGGTCGATCCGTTCCAGCAGCCGGGTCAGCCCGGCGGCCTCGATCATCCAGCCCGAGTCGGTCAGCGGGCCGGTCGGCGGGAGGAACTCCACCGCGCCCTCGGTGCCCGGGTACGCCCCGCCGCCCCCGGCCCCGTCGGGCCGGCCGGCGACGTAGGTCGGGGCGTAGTAGTTGACGCCGAGCAGGTCGATCGGCGCGGCGATGGTCTTCTCGTCGCCGTCCCGGATGAACGCCGGTGCCACCAGGCGGCTGACGTGCTCCAGCACGTCGTCCGGGTAGCCGGCGCCGGTCAGCGGATCGAGGAAGATCCGGTTGTGCAGCCCGTCGACCAGCCGGACCGCCGCGCGGTCGGCCGCGCTGTCCGGGTCCGCCGGCTGCACGTCCGCCGGGTTGAGGGTGATGCCGAGGGTCCGCGCGCCGGCCGCGCGCAGCGCGCGGGCCGCCAGGCCGTGGCCGAGGAGCAGATGGTGTACGGCGGCGAAGGCCGCCCCGGCGTCCCGCTCGCCGGGGGCGTGCATCCCGTTGCCGTAGCCGAGGTACGCCGAGCACCACGGCTCGTTGAGCGTGGTCCAGGTGCCGATCCGGTCACCGAGCCGGGTGTGCACGGCGACCGCGTAGTCGGCGAGGTGCTCGGCGGTGTCCCGGTTGGTCCAGCCGCCCTGGTCCTGAAGGGACTGCGGCAGGTCCCAGTGGTAGAGGGTGACGATCGGGTCGATGCCCCGATCGAGCAGCGCGTCGGTGAGCCGGTCGTAGAAGTCCAGCCCGCGCGGGTTGACCGGGCCGCTGCCGTCGGGCTGGATCCGGGGCCAGGCCACCGAGAAGCGGTACGCCCGCAGTCCCAGCTCGGACATCAGGGCCACGTCGTCGGCGTACCGGTGGTAGTGGTCGCAGGCGACGTCGCCGGTGTGCCCCCGGTACACCCTGCCGGGCGTACGGCTGAAGGTGTCCCAGATCGACGGGCCGCGCCCGTCGTCGTGGGCCGCGCCCTCGATCTGGTACGCCGCGGTGGCCGCGCCCCAGACGAAGTTCTCGGGAAAACGCAGCTCGCTCCTCGCGCTCACGCCTTCACCGCGCCTTCCATGATGCCGCCGATGATCTGGCGGCCGAACACCACGAACACCAGCAGCAGGGGCAGGGTGGCGATGGCCGTCCCGGTGAACACCTGCGACATGTCCTGGTAGTAGCCGTCGGAGAGCGCCCGCAGCGACAGCTGCACGGTCGGGTTCTCCGGGTCGTTGAGCACGGCGTACGGCCAGAGGAAGTCGTTCCAGGTGGTCATGAAGGTGAGCAGGCCGAGCACGGCGGCGGCGGGGCGCAGCGCGGGCAGCACCACGTTCCAGTAGATCCGCGCGGTGCTGCACCCGTCGATCCGGGCGGCCTCGATCAGCTCGGTGCTGACCGCCTGGCCGGCGTACTGGCGCATCATGAACACGCCGAAGCCGGTGACCAGCGCCGGGACGATCACCGCCGGCAGCCGGTCGTTCCAGTTCAGCTTCGTCATCAACAGGTACAGCGGGATGACGCCGAGCTGGGTGGGCACCATCATCGTGGCGATGATGACCAGCAGCAGCGCGTTGCGCCCGCGGAAGCGCAGCTTGGCGAAGGCGAACCCGGCCAGGGTGGAGAAGAAGACCACCGAGACGGTGACCGAGACCGCCACGATCGTCGAGTTGACCAGGCCGGTCAGGAAGTGCGCGTCGGTGTTGGCGAAGAGCCGGGAGATGTTGGCGCCGAGGTTGCCGCCAGGGGTGACCGGGGGCGGCACCTGGCCCATCGCGTCGCTGGTGCGGCTGGCCACCACGAACATCCAGTAGATCGGGAAGATCGACGCCAGGGCGGTGGCGGCCAGCGCCGCGTAGGTGAGTCGGCCGGCCGACCAGAGTCGGGTCATCGGGACCCCTCCTTGCCCGCGCCGCCGCCGAGCCGGCGCAGGACCAGCACGTTGATGGCGGCCACCACGGCGATCAGGGCGAAGAGCAGCCAGGCGACCGCGGAGCCGTAGCCGAAGTTGTAGTGCGGCGCGAAGGCGTTCTCGAACATGTACATGGTCACCGTCTGGGACTCGCGCAGCGGTCCGCCGCGGACCGCGTTGGTGCCGGAGTTGAAGAGGCGGGGCTCGGTGAAGAGCTGAAGCCCGCCGATGGTGGAGATGATGACCGCGAAGATGATCGTCGGTTTGAGCAGCGGCACGGTGATCGACCAGAACTGCCGGGCCCGACCGGCGCCGTCGATCGAGGCCGACTCGTACAGGTCGCGCGGAATGGCCTGCATCGCGGCCAGGAAGATCAGCGCGTTGTAGCCGGTCCAGCGCCAGTCGACCATGGTCGAGATGGCCACCCAGGAGGCGAACCGGTTGGCCTTCCAGTCGATCGCGTCGACGCCGACCAGGTCGAGCAGCCAGTTGACCATGCCGAACTCGCGGCCGAAGAGCACCCCGAAGACGATCGCCACCGCGGCGGTGGAGGTGACGTTGGGTACGAGCACCGCCATCCGCCAGGTGGTCCGCGCGCGTAGCTGGCGGTTGAGCAGGTTGGCCAGCCAGAGCGCGAGGAGCAGCTGCGGCACCGTGGAGATGACGAAGATCCCGAGGGTGTTGACCACCGAGTGCCAGAAGTCGGGGTCGGCGAGCAACTGGGTGTAGTTCTGCGCCCCGATGAACGTCGGGTTGGCGCCGAGCAGGTCCCAGTCGTGCAGCGAGACCCAGAACGTGTAGACCAGCGGGTAGATCCCGAAGACCGCGAAGAGCAGGAAGAACGGTGCGATGTAGAGGTAGGGCGAGTACCGGGTGTCGAACCGGGTGAGTCGGCTGCCCCGCTTCGGGCGGGCGTGCCGCGGCGCCGGCAGAACCGGCGGCCGAGCGTCGAGCTGGACGGCCATGCCATCTCCTTCTCCGCCGTGCCCACCTCCCCGTCGATCCGGGCTGGTCGTCGTCGGATGATCTCCGGCCACGACCATCGCTCCTGGGCTCGACGGGGAGGTGGCGCGCGGACTACTTGGCGGCGGCCTTCTTCGCGTTGTTCACCGCGTCGGTCCAGCCCTGGGCGGGGGTGCGCTGGCCCAGCTCGACCGTGCGGACCGCGTTCTCCACCTCGGTGCGGACGGCCTGGTTCTTCGGACCCATGTAGACCGGCTTCAGGCTCTTCGCGCCGGTGCCGAAGATCCTGCCGACCGGGGCGTCGGAGAAGTACGTGCTCTTCGAGTCGGCGATCGCCGGGTCGTCGAGCGCCTGCGGCGACGACGGCAGCGGACCCTTGGCCTTGAAGGCCCCGATCTGGCCCTTGGCGCTGGTCAGGAACTTGGCCAGCTCGGCCGCCTCGGCCTGGTGCTTGCTCTGCTTCGGCACGGCGAGGAACGAGCCGCCCCAGTTGCCGCCGTTGCCGGGCACCCGGGCGATGTCCCACCTGCCCTTGGCGGCCGGGCCGGCGTTGCCCTCGATGACGCCGGTCATCCAGGCGGGGCAGGCGATGGTGGCGAACTTCGACTGCTTGAAGGCGGAGACCCACTCCTCCGACCAGGACCCGTACCTGCCGGAGAGGCCGGAGTCGATGATGTCCATGGTCAGGTCGTACGCCTGCCTGACGGCGGGGTTGCTCTCGACGACCAGGTTGTCGGCGGTGTCGTAGTAGCTGTGACCCGAGGTGTTGCCGGCGGTCTGGAGCAGGATCGTGTTGAAGGTGTTGGTCGCCGCGTCGAGGAACGACGCCCCGGTGTTCTTTGCCTTGAACTGCTCGCCGACCCTGATGTAGTCCGGCCAGGTGGGCCAGAGCTTGGACACCTCGTCCCGTGCGGTGGGCAGGCCGGCCTTGCCGAAGAGGTCCTTGCGGTAGCACATCGCGATGCCGCCGACGTCGGTGCCGAGGCCGACCAGGTGCTTGCCGTCGGCGGTGAGCCCCTGGTTCCACTTCCACTCCAGGAAGTTGCCCTTGAGGTCGGCGGCGCCGTGGTCGAAGAGGTTGACGAAGTTCCGCGGATTGGCCTTGTACTCGACCAGCAGCCCCTCCTCGATGGCGACCACGTCGCCCGCGCCCTTGCCGGCGGCGAGCCACTGGGTGAGCTTCGGCGAGTACTCGTCGAGGTTGCTGCCGGTGCCCCGCTCGACGATCTTCACGTCGGGGTGGCTGGCCATGTACTCCTTGTACAGCTCCGCGTAGCCGAACTGGCCGAAGACGTCGACGGTGAGGGTGATCGGCCCGTCCTGGGCGGCGTCGTCGGCGCCACCGCAGGCGGCGGTGCCGAGCAGCGCCGCAGTGGCCACGAGGGCCACCGCCGCCAGGCGGCGGCGGGAAAAGGTAGCCATGGAATTCCTCTCGGATCATCGGATGGGGGAGCGGGTGGACCTGCTGGTGAGCGAGTCGCGGGCCCGGTTTCCGAGGTGCCAAGGGGCCGAGAGAGCGCTCTCACGACAGGGTGGTGGGCGGTCCGGCATCTGTCAAGAGAGCGCTCTCTCAGTGGCCGGGCGCGACCCGTCGCGGCGCTGTGGACACACGGAGGGGGCCGTCCCCGTGGCAGGACGGCCCCCTCCGGACGGTGCGCGGGATCAGCCGGTGCGCAGGCCCTCCAACAGCGAGCGGTCGCCCGCCACGTCGAGGGTGTCGAAGCTGACCCGGCCCCAGAGCGCGAGCAGCAGGTCGCTGGCGGTGCCGGTGACCTGCGCTCGGGCGTGGTGGTCGTCGTGGCCGAAGACGGTGGCGGTGTCGAGCAGGGCCACCCCCTCGCCGCGCAGCCGCAGGTACCACTCCTGGGCGGCGTCCGCCGCGGTCAGCTGCACCACGCCGTGCCACTGGCCGGGCGTCCTGCGGTGGCCCGCGGGCAGGAAGGTGTCCAACGCCTCGCTGACCCCGTCGGCGGCGAGCTTCGCCTCGATCGGCTCGCCGCGGGCGATCGCGAGCTGGGCGTCCCAGCGGTGCACCGCCGTCTCGTGCGCGATCCGGCGCGTCCAGAAGCCGGCCTTCTTCGGCTGCGGCGCCCAGTTCCACGCCGGAGCCTCCGGGTCCAGCGTGTCGAACAGCGTCAGGAGCTGGTCGTACCCGTGCTGCCAGTGCTGCAACGGGGTCACGCCGGCGGGCGGTTCGGCGGCGCCGCGGCGGGCCGGCTGGCTGGTCTGCCCGGAGCCGACGAAGGAGTGCACCCAGTGGTAGACGCCGGCGAGGTGCAGGGTGAGGTCGGCGACCGTCCAGCCCGGACAGGACAGCACCGGTGTCTCCGGCGGGGCCTCGGCGACGGCGGCGGCGAACGCCGGGCCGTCCGCCCGGAGCGCCCCGATCCAGAAGTCCTTCGTGCCGTGCAGTCTGCTCATCGCAATCCTCCCGGGGGTGACCGGGCCACCAGTGGGTGCCTCGGCTACCCCTCAGCCTAGGGTGAAGGGCGTGTCAGACGTCTACGCCGAACCGGCCACCGGAGCCGACCCCGCCGACCCGGCCGCCCTGGCGCGGTACACCACGCTCCGCCTCGGTGGCGCCGCCGCCCGGCTCGAGACCGCCACCAGCGCCGACGAGATCGTACAAAAGGTGCAGCAGGCGCAGCGACGGGACGAGCCGGTCCTGATCCTCGCGGGTGGCAGCAACGTAGTCGTCGGCGACGCGGGCTTCCCCGGCACGGTCGTCCTGGTCCGCTCCCGGGGGCTGCGGGTGGTCGCCGAGGACGCCGACACCGTCACCGTACGGGTCGAGGCCGGTGAGCCCTGGGACGACCTGGTCGCGGCCACCGTCGCCAACGGCTGGTCCGGCCTGGAGTGCCTCTCCGGCATCCCCGGCTCGGCCGGCGCCACCCCGATCCAGAACGTCGGCGCGTACGGCCAGGAGGTGGCCGAGAGCATCGCCGGCGTCCAGGTCCACGACCGCGCCGACGGCAGCCTGGGCCGGATCGACGCGGCGGACTGCGGGTTCGCGTACCGGTCCAGCATCTTCAAGTACAGCGAGCGCTGGGTGGTGCTTTCGGTCGACTTCCGGCTGCACCGCTCCCCGCTCTCCGGCCCGGTGCGCTACGCCGAGCTGGCCCGCGCCCTCGGCGTCTCCGTCGGCGACCGGGTGCCGCTGGCCGACGCCCGGGCCGCCGTGCTGCGGCTGCGCGCCGGCAAGGGCATGGTGCTCGACGCCGAGGACCCGGACACCTGGTCGGTGGGCTCGTTCTTCACCAACCCGGTGCTCGACCGGGCCGCGTACGAGCTGCTGCGGGAGCGCGCTCTCGTCGCCGACCTCGGCGAACCACCCGCCTGGCCCGGCGCGGGGGACATGGTCAAGGTCAGCGCCGCCTGGCTGATCGACAAGGCCGGCTTCAGCAAGGGCCACCCCGGCCCCGAGGGCGTGGCGATCTCCAGCAAGCACACCCTCGCCCTCACCAACCGCAGCGGCACCGCCACCACCGAGGCCCTGATCACCCTCGCCCGCCGGATCCGCGACGGCGTCCACGAACGCTTCGCGGTGACCCTCCACCCCGAACCCGTCCTCATCAACTGCACAATCTGACCCCACCCCACCCACCCCGCCGCCCCGGGCGTCCACCTCGTCGATCATGAAGTTGACGGCGATGTCGATCTCCAAACCGCCGCTAACTTCATGATCAACGGGGTGAGTGACCCGGGGGAGTGAGCGGGGGGAGGTGGGGCGGTCAGGTGGGGGCGACGGTGGGCCAGGGGACGGTCAGTTCGCCCTGGCGCCAGCGGCGGGGGCGGTTCAGGACCGGCCAGCCGGCCGCGCGCAGGGCGGTGACCGCCTGGAACCAGCGTTGCCGGGGGCCGAAGGGGGCGTAGCCGGCGGCGGCCTGCCACGCGTCGTCCAGGGCGCGGATCAGGTCGTGCACGGGCTCCCCGGGCACGTTGCGGTGGATCAGCGCCTTCGGCAGCCGCTCGGCCAGCTGGGTCGGGGACTCCAGAGTGGCCAGCCGGGCGGCCAGGGTCAACGTCCGTGGCCCGGCGGCGTCGAGCAGCACCCAGCCACCCAGGCGGCCCAGCTCGTCGCAGGTCCCCTCCACCAGCAACCCGCCGGGGGCCAGCCGGTCGGTCATCGTCCGCCAGGCCGCGGCCACCTCGCTCTCGTCGTACTGGCGGAGCACGTTGAACGCGCGGACCAGGGCGGGACGCAGACCGGCCAGCTCGAAGCCGCCCCGGGCGAAGGTGAGCCCCGGCGGCTCGGCGGCGGGCTGGGCCGCGGCCACGCGTACCGGATCGATCTCCAGGCCGACCACCCGCACGTCGGCGCGGACCCCGGCGGCGAGCCGGGCGCGCAGCTCCACGGCCGTGACCGGGGTGGCGCCGTACCCGAGATCCACCACCAGCGGGTCGGCCGCCGCGCGGAGCCGGTCCCCGCAGGTCGCCACGATCCAGTTGTCCACCCGGCGCAGCCGGTTGGGATTCGTGGTGCCCCGGGTGACCACCCCCAGCGGCCGTTGCCCCATCAGGACGTCCGGTGCACCTTGTGCTGGGCGGCCTGGGCCAGCGGGCGGACCACCAGCCGGTCCACGTTGACGTGGTGCGGGCGGGTCGCGCACCAGGCGACGCAGTCCGCGACGTCCTCGGCGACCAGCGGCTCGGCCACCCCGGCGTAGGTGGCGGCGGCCTTCGCCTCGTCGCCGGCGAACCGCACCAGCCCGAACTCGTCGGTCTTCACCATCCCCGGGTCGATCTCGATCACGCGGACCGGCCGGCCGCAGAGCTCCAGCCGCAGCGTGCCGGCGATGGCGGTCTGCGCGTGCTTCGCCGCCGTGTAGCCGCCGCCGCCCTCGTAGACGGTGAAACCGGCGGTGGAGGAGACGATGACGATCGTGCCGGCCCCGGAGGCCTCCAGCGCGGGCAGCAGGGCCTGGGTGACCCGGAGCGTGCCGAGCACGTTGACGTCGTACATCCACTGCCAGTCACCGATCGAGCCGGACTCCACCGGGTCCAGCCCGCGCGCGCCGCCGGCGTTGTTCACCAGCAGGGTCACCGGACCCGGCGCGGACGCGGCGGCGGCGGCCAGCGCGGCCACCGACTCGTCGGAGGTGACGTCGCAGGTCACCGCGGTCGCCGTCCCGCCGGCCGCGGCGATCTCCGTGACCAGTTCGGCGAGCCGGTCGGCGCGGCGGGCGGCGGCCAGCACGTGGAAACCCTCGGCGGCGAGCCGGCGGGCGGTGGCCGCGCCGATCCCGCTGGACGCCCCGGTGACGATCGCGACAGAGGTCATCGGGACATTGTCACCCCCGCGTCTGCCGGACCCGGTCGCGGTGGCCGATGAAGTGGGTCACCCCGGAGGGACGCACGGAGGCATTTCCGTTCCCCGATGGGGAAGATGACACCCGGCGTGGAGGTTGACCGTGAAGCGCCGGTCGTGCGGGACGGCAACAACCGTGGCAGAGGGAGCGGACGTGGCGGAAATGCACACCGGTGTCGGTCGGCAGCGCGGTGCGCGGCCGTGGCCCCGGCCCCGGCGGGTCGCGACCCTCTCGGTGCACACCTCGCCGCTGCACCAGCCGGGCACCGGCGACGCGGGCGGCATGAACGTCTACATCCTGGAGGTCGCCCGGCGGCTCGCCGAGGCCGACGTCGAGGTCGAGATCTTCACCCGGGCCACCTCCGGCGACCTGCCGCCGGTGGTCGAGATGGCCCCCGGCGTGCACGTCCGGCACGTCACCTCCGGCCCCCTGGAGGGGCTGACCAAGGAGGAGCTGCCCGGCCAGCTCTGCGCCTTCACCGCCGGCGTGCTGCGCGCAGAGGCGTCGCGGCCGCCGGGCCACTACGACCTGATCCACTCGCACTACTGGCTCTCCGGGCAGGTCGGCTGGCTGGCCAAGGAGCGCTGGGGGGTGCCGCTGGTGCACACCGCGCACACCCTGGCCAAGGTCAAGAATGCGAAGCTCGCCGCCGGTGACCGCCCGGAGCCGAAGGCCCGGGTGATCGGCGAGGAGCAGGTGGTCGCCGAGGCCGACCGCCTGGTCGCCAACACCCGGGTGGAGGCCGGCGACCTGATCGGCTGCTACGACGCCGACCCGGCCCGGGTGGCCGTGGTCGAGCCCGGGGTCGACCTGGACCGGTTCCGACCCCCCGTCGGGGACCGGCGGGCCGGCCAGATCGCCGCCCGCCGCCGGCTCGGGTTGCCCACCGCCGGGTACGTGGTGGCGTTCGTCGGCCGGATCCAGCCGTTGAAGGCGCCGGACGTGCTCATCCGCGCCGTCGCCGCGCTGCGTGACCGCGACCCGGCGCTCGCCGACGAGGTGACCGTGGTGATCTGCGGCGGCCCGAGCGGCAGCGGTCTCGACCGCCCCACCGCCCTGATCGAGCTGGCCGCCTCGCTCGGCGTCACCGACCGGGTGCGCTTCCTGCCGCCGCAGACGGGCGACGACCTGCCGGCCCTGTACCGGGCCGCGGACCTGGTCGCGGTGCCGTCGTACAACGAGTCGTTCGGCCTGGTCGCCCTGGAGGCCCAGGCCTGCGGTACGCCCGTCGTGGCGGCCGCCGTCGGTGGTCTGGTGACCGCGGTCCGGGACCAGGTCAGCGGGGTGCTCATCGACGGCCACGACCCGGTCGACTGGGCCCGTACCATCGGCTCGCTCCTGCCCGACGTGGCGCGGCGGGCGGAGCTGGGCCGCGGCGCGGCCCGGCACGCGCGCAACTTCTCCTGGCAGCGCACCGCCTCCGGCCTGCTCGCCGTCTACGGCGAGGCGATCGCCGAGCACCGGAGCCGGTTGGCCGCCCAGCTCGCCGGTGACCCGGCTCTGTCCTGTTCGTGGTGACCCGGACCACCGCTCGCCGTCCGGTGCGTGCGACCGACCGCCCGTAGAGTGGGTGCGATGAGCGCGAAGAGCGACCTGGCCGCCCTGATCGAGTCCGTCTGCACCGAGCGTGAGCTGGACTGGGAGTCGACCGGCGAGGGCTCCTACGCGATCACCCTGCCCGGCACGCACAAGCTCAAGACGATCTGCAACCTCATCGTCGGCGAGCACGCGCTGCGGATCGAGGCGTTCGTGATGCGCCAGCCCGACGAGCGGCGCGAGGAGCTCTGGGCCTGGCTGCTCCAGCGCAACGCCCGGATGTACGCGGTCTCGTACTCCATCGACAAGGTCGGCGACGTCTACCTGACCGGTCGGGTCAACCTGGCCGGGGTCGACGCGGACGAGCTGGACCGCCTGCTCGGCGCGGTGCTGACCTACTCCGACGAGTCCTTCGACACCATGCTGGAGATCGGCTTCGGCAGCTCGATCCGGCGCGAGTGGGAGTGGCGGGTCAAGCGGGGCGAGTCCACCGCGAACCTCGCCGCCTTCGCTCACCTCTTCGAACCGTCCGCCGGAGGTTCGGACCGGTCCTGAGGGGTATGCCGCACCGCTGCGGTGCGGCAGTTCGGGACCCGCCGCAGGCCGAGGACGGACTGTCGGAGGAGCATGTCATGGCTCAGCGGAACAGCTCAGGTCGCGGCGGAACGGCGACCGGTACCAAACGGCAGGCGGGCAACCAGAGCCCGGGCACGCCGGGCATCTCCGAGTCGGAGATCTCCCGGATGAAGGTGGACGACATCCGGGGCCAACTGCAGCGTCGCGGTGTCTCCGGCATCTCCGGGCTGCGCAAGCCCGAACTGGTGAAGACGCTGGCGCGGACGCTGCGGTCGGAGAGCCGCCCGGGCGCGGCCGCGCGGCGCAGCACCGGCCCGGCCGGCCGGGCGTCGGCCACCAAGGCGGGTGGCAAGAAGGCCGCCGGTGCCGAGAAGGGCGCCCGGGCGAAGGCGGCGCCGGCCCCGGCCCGCAAGGCGACCGGGGCGCGCAAGGCCGCCCCGGCGAAGGCGACGACGGCGAAGAAGACCGCGGCGAAGAAGACGACGCCCGCGAAGTCCACGCCCGCGAAGTCCACCGCCCGGGCCGAGGCCGCCCCGGCGAAGAAGACGACGGGCCGGGCGAAGGCCGCGCCGGCGAAGAAGACCACGCCGCGCGCCAAGGCCGCGCCCGCGAAGAAGACGACGGCGAAGACCGCGCCGGCCGGCAGGTCCACGACGGCCCGGAAGCCCGCCACCCGGGCCGAGGCCGCGCCGGCGGCGGGGGCCCCGGCCACCGGCGTCCGGACCGGTCGTTCCACCTCCCGGTCGGTGCGGTCCTCGCAGCTGATCTCCTCACCGGCCGACCGGCCGGAGCGTCCCGGGCGCAGTCTGGTGACCACCAACCACGAGGTGATCCGGAACTGGGCCGAGGCGCGCGACGCCAAGCCGGCCACCATCGCCGGGACCCAGCGGGACGATCGGCCGGGGGTGCTGACCTTCGACATTCCCGGCTACCGGGAGAGCAGTCGGATCCAGGCGATCACCTGGGAGGAGTGGTTCCGGACGTTCGACTCGCGCGGGCTGAATCTCATCTACCAGGAGCAGCTGCGCGACGGCCGGCCGAGCAACTTCTTCCGTACCGAGTCACCCGATCGGGAAGACGCCTGAGGGGTTTAGGGGAATGCCGGGCGGGAAGGCGACGTTGGCACACATCGCGAGGCCCGGAACAGCGGGGTGACCCGGGGTTGTGACCGGCGAGACAGCAATGCGGGTTGAATCCGGGGATCCGGGCGAACTAACTTTATTGCACCGCGCCACGCTCGGAACCGTTCGGGGGAGCGGCGGATCGATCAGATCCGTGCACCGAGCGAGGCGCAAGAAACGGGTGGAGCACACCGTTGGGGGACGGTGCCACCCGTGGAACCGGCGGCGCGAGCGGGCGACGCTTACGGGGGTGAGTGTCGCCCGCCGCCGCCGGGCAAGCGGTTCGAGCGCCCACCACGACCACGGTCGAGGTGGGCGCTCTGCCGTGTGTCCGCCACCGGCGGCCGATCCGTCGGGGGCCACCGGCCGACGTCGGTGCCCCGGCGTGGAGCGGATCTCAGCCGGGCAGTCGTTGCGGGACGCGCGGCGGCGCGGCGGCGCGCAGGGCGGCCACCCGGCGCTGCCGGGACGGGCCGGCCAGCAGGTGACCGCCGGCGGCGAGCAGCCCGACCGCGCCGACGATCAGCCAGTGCCCGTCCCCGAGGTACTGCAGGCTCACCCCGCCCAGGGTCGGCGCGACGAAGGACGCCGCCGGGAAGGTCAGATAGAACACCGACTGGTAGCGCGCCCGCAGCTCCGGCGGGGCCAGGTCGGCGTTGATCTGCGCGTTGGGCGGCGCGGCGAGCATCGAGCCGACCGTCCAGACCACCGCGGCGACCAGGTAGACGGGGAGGGCGTCGGCGAGCGCCAGCGCCCCGAACCCCGCCGCGAGCAGGGCGGTGGAGAGCGCCAGCACGCGGTCGTTGCGGTGCCGGTCGATCAACCGGGGTACGAAGAGCTGCCCCACCACGATCAGCGCCCCGCCCAGCGCCACCACCACGCCGTACGCCGACGGGCCGAGACCGTCCGCCCGCATCGCCAGCGGCATGATCGTCGAGGTCTGCATGGTGAGCACGGCCAGCACGAAGGTGAGCGCGACGAAGACCAGGAAGGTCCGGTCGGTCAGCGCGGTCCGCAGCCCGGGGCGCCGCCGCGAGGGCCGTTCCCGGCCCGCGGGCGGGCGGGTGAGGGTCTCCGGCACCTTCGCGGCGATCACGGCGGCGGCGGCGAGCGTGGCCGCGGCGTCGACCAGGAAGAGCGCCATGAAGCTCGCCTCGGCCAGCAGCCCGGCCAGCAGGGAGGCGACCGCCATGCCCAGGTTGAACGCCCAGAACTGCAGGTTGAACGCCCGCGAGCGGCGGTGTTCGGGCACCACGTCGACAATCGCCGCCACGAAGGCGGGGCTCGGCATCGAGTGCACCACCCCGACCAGCGCGGCGAGGACCGCGATCAGCACCAGGTGCTGGCTGAAGGCCAGCGCCGCCATCAGCGCGGCGGCGCCGAGGTGCGCGGCGAGCAGGGTGGCGCGCCGGCCCCACCGGTCGGCCAGCACCCCGCCCAGCAGCACGCCGACCGCCCCGCCGGCCCCGTACGCCCCGACGACCGTGCCGGCGAGGGCCTCGCTCGCCCCGCGCGCCTCGGTGAGGTAGAGGGAGAGGAAGAGCAGCGCGAAGGCGCCGGCCCGGTTGATCAGCAGGCCGGTCCAGAGATACCAGAAGGTGGCGGGGAGACCGCCGGCCGTGTCGTGCCACCAGCGCCGCAGGCCGCGCACCCGTCCTCCAGAAAAGTTTGTTGCCAGTGACCCTCCGACCGTAGAGCGACGGTCGCAGGGGCGGACGACGGGGTGGGGCGTACTCAGGCGGGGGTGCGGGCCGGGACCGGCTCGGCGGGTGCGGTCGCGGCGGCCTCGCCCGCCTGCGGGACCGCGGGTGCTCCGGCGGGGACCGGCGCGACCGGCTCGGTCGGCGGACGCAGCTGCGCGGCCCGGCGTTCCCGGGCCGGCCCGGAGATCAGGTGGGCGACCGCCATCAGGGCGCCGATCGCCGCGCAGCCGAGCCAGAGCGCGGTGTTGCCGCGCTGCTCGCGGACCAGCCCGCCGAGGATCGGGGCCACCGCGCCGGCCACCTGCCAGGAGAGCGAGAAGACGCCCTGGTAGCGACCGCGCAGCCGGGCCGGGGAGAGCTCGGCGATCAGGGTGGCGTTGGACGGCGAGTTGAGCATCTCGCCGAGGGTCCAGATCAGCACGGTGACGCCGTAGAACCAGGCGGCGTCGGCGAACGCGGTCAGCCCGAAGCCGACGCCCATCACCAGCGAGGCCAGGGCGAGCACGTGGGACCGGTTCCGGCCCCTGATCAGCCGGGGCACGAAAAGTTGGCCGATCACGATCAGCACCCCGTTGAGCGCGATCACCGAGCCGTAGGTGGCCGGGGTCAGGCCGGAGTCGCCCATCGCGATCGGCAGCATCGAGATGTGCTGGAGGAAGACCAGCGCGCCGAACAGGTTCAGCACCACGAAGCCGAGGAAGATCCGGTCGGTGGCGATGGTGCGCAGCGCGCCGGCGGGGGCGTCGGAGGTGCTGCGGACGGGGGTGGAGGCGACCCGGGTCTCCTTCACCCTGGTGAAGATGATCAGGGCGGTGACCAGCGTGGTGGCCGCGTCGACCACGAAGAGCAGCAGGTAGCCGGCCTGGGCGGCGAACCCGGCCAGCACGGCCGCGCAGGCGAAGCCGAGGTTGATCGCCCAGTAGTTCAGCGAGAAGGCGCGCAGCCGGTCCCGCTCCGGCACCACGTCGATCATCATGGCGCCGAACGCCGGTCGGGCCGCCTCGGCGAACGTGCCGAGCAGCAGCGCGCCCGCCGCCACCTCCGGCAGGTCCCGGGCGAAGCCGAGGGCCAACATCATGGTGGCCGCGCCGAGGTGGGCGGTGAGCAGGGTGGGCCGGCGACCCCAGCGGTCGGCGAGGGTGCCGCCGACGGTGGTGCCGACCGCGCCGCCGACGCCCCAGAGGCCGAGCACCAGGCCGGCCTGGGAGGCCGAGAAGCCGCGCTCCTGGGTGAGGTAGATGGCGAGGAAGACCAGGACGAACGAGCCGAGCCGGTTGATCAGGGTGCCGGTCCAGAGGTACCAGAAGGCCCTCGGTAGTCCGCCGGTGGTGTCCCGGAACCAACCCCGCACCGTCCGCACGTGAGAGCCCCCGCTCAGGTAATGACCGCAAAGATGTGAGCGCCTTACAACCTAGTCTCGCCCGGAAACGCCGGTCACCCGGTTTTCCACGTGGTGGTCGTCACGGGCACTGCCCGCGTGTCCGTTCCTCCCGTGCGGCAGGATGATCGGCATGACTGCTAGCGAGGGGCCCACCGTCGGGACGCTGGTCCTGCTGCGGCACGGCGAGAGTGACTGGAACGCCAAGAACCTCTTCACCGGCTGGGTGGACGTCGACCTGACCGAGAAGGGCGAGAACGAGGCGCGCCGCGGCGGCGAGCTGCTGCGCGAACACAGCCTGCTGCCGGACGTGGTGCACACCAGCGTGATGCGCCGGGCGATCCGCACCGCCGAGCTGGCGCTCAACGCCGCCGACCGGCACTGGATCGCGGTGCGCCGGTCCTGGCGGCTCAACGAGCGCCACTACGGCGCCCTCCAGGGCAAGAACAAGAAGCAGACCCTGGACGAGTACGGCGAGGAGCAGTTCATGCTCTGGCGCCGGTCGTACGACACCCCGCCGCCGCCGATCGCGGACGACGACCAGTTCTCGCAGGTCGGCGACCCGCGCTACGCGCTGCTGCCGACCGAGCTGATGCCCCGCACCGAGTGCCTCAAGGACGTCGTCGAGCGGATGCTGCCGTACTGGTACGACTCGATCGTCCCGGACATCCTGGCCGGCCGCACGGTGCTGCTGGCCGCGCACGGCAACTCGCTGCGCGCCCTGGTCAAGCACCTCGACCAGATCTCCGACGAGGCGATCGCCAAGCTGAACATCCCGACCGGGATCCCGCTGCGCTACGACCTCGACCCGCAGCTGCGCCCGCTCACCCTCGGCGGGACGTACCTCGACCCGGCCGCCGCCAAGGCCGCCGCCGCCGCGGTCGCCAACCAGGGCCGCTGACAGCGACCGGAAGGGCCCTTCGCCGACACCGGCGAAGGGCCCTTCCGGCTGCCGGAGGTCAGCCCGCCGACGACACCTGCTCGCCGGTGATCAGGTAGACCACGTGCTCGCCGGCGTTGACCGCGTGGTCGGCGAAACGCTCGTAGAAGCGGCCGAGCAGGGTGGCGTCGATCGCCGTCTCCACGCCGTACGGCCAGTCGTCGCTGAGCAGCACGCCGAAGAGGCTCTTGTGCAGGTCGTCCATGGCGTCGTCGTCGCGGTCCAGCTCCGCGGCGAGGTCCGCGTCCGGGCTGGCCAGCACCGCTCCGATCTTCTCCGCCATCCGGTCGGCGATGCCGGCCATGTCGGTGAAGATCGGACGCAGCTCGGCCGGCACGGCCGGGGACGGGTGCCGGCGCAGCGCGGTCTTCGCCACGTGGTCGGCGAGGTCGCCCATCCGCTCCAGGTCGGCGGCGACGTGCAGGGCGGTGATCATGGCACGCAGGTCGGAGGCGACCGGGGCCTGCCGGGCCAGCAGGTCGCAGACCCGCTCCTCGACGTGCTGGTAGAGGTTGTCGATCTCGGCGTCCCGCGCGATCACGGCCTCGGACGCCTCGCGGTCGGCGGTGAGCAGGCCGCGGGTGGCCTGGCGCATCGCGGCGCGCACCCCCTCCGCCATGTCCACCAGCAGTTGGCTGACAATCTGCAGGTCGGCCCGGAACTCGTCGCGCATCGTCACTTCCTGGGGTCGGTGGCCGCCGGTGATCCGGAATCCGGTCCCCGGCGCCATTGAGCAGGTGCGCGCCCACCGTAGGTCGGGGGAGCGGACCGGAGGTGAACCCCGGTGAACGACGCGGGGCCCGAAGGTGAACTTTGCTGGAAGTGAGAGTGATTCGTCCCGTTCTGGGCGATCGTCAGGTTAACAATCACCCTACGATCGCCGGGTGGACTGGGCGGTAGCGGTCGCGGTGGCCATGGCTCTGGTGATCGGACTGGTCACCGGGCTGCTGCTGGCTCGGCCGATTCAGGACTGGCGGCGCCGGGCGGCGCGGTCGGGCAGCGGCGGCTCCCGCTGGAGCGCAGGGAGGCGCGCGATTCCCGACGACCAGCAGGGCCAGCCCCCCGGGCTCGGCCGCAAGGCGATCGACTCCCTCCGCGCCGGCGTCGTGGTCCTCGACTCCGACGACGTGCCGGTCCTGGTGAACCCGGCGGCCCGGGCGATGGGCCTGCTCCGCACCGGCGCCACGCCCGGCTCGATCGCCGCCCACCCGCTGATCCGTACGCTGGCCGGGCAGGTCCGCCGCACCGGCGTGCGGCGCGAGATCGAGCTGGACCTGCCGCGTGGCCGCGACAACGCCGGGGAGAACCCGCTCGGGGTGCACCTGCGGGCGATGGGACTGGGCGCCGGCTACATCTCCGTCGAGGCGGCCGACGTCACCGAGTCGCACCGGCTCGCCCGGGTACGCCGCGACTTCGTCGCCAACGTCAGCCACGAACTGAAGACCCCGATCGGCGCGCTGCAACTGCTCGCCGAGGCGCTGGTCGACGCGACCGAACCGGGCGCCGGCGCGCCCGAACTCTCCGAGGACATGATCGCCGCCCGCCGCTTCGCCGAGCGCATACAGCACGAATCGACCCGACTGGGCCGGCTCGTGCAGGAGTTGCTGGAGCTGACCCGGCTCCAGGGCGCCGAGCCGCAGCCCGCGCCGGAGCCCGTCGCGGTGGACTGGGTGATTGCCGAGGTGGTCGACCGGACCCGCACCGCGGCCACCGCCCGGCACGTCCAGGTGACGGTGGAGGGGGCCAAGGGGCTGACCGTCTACGGCAGCGACGCCCAGCTCGCCACCGCCGTGGCCAACCTGGTCGAGAACGCCATCAACTACTCCGGCGAGGACACCAGCGTCCGGATCGCCACCCGCGCCACCGACGAGCACGTGGAGATCTCCGTCACCGACCAGGGCATCGGCATCGCGCCGACCGACGTCGACCGGATCTTCGAACGGTTCTACCGGGCCGACCAGGCCCGCTCCCGCTCCACCGGTGGCACCGGGCTCGGCCTGGCCATCGTCAAGCACATCGCCAGCAACCATGGCGGAAGGGTGGAGGTGGCGAGCACTCTTGGTGGGGGCTCGACGTTCACCCTCCGGCTACCCGCCAGCCCCCCGGACGACCTGGAGACGATACTGCCGTCCGCTGGTATCGAGGCCGGCCCGGCCGAGCCCCGGCAGGTCCGACCGTGAGGAAAGGAAACACCCGTTGAGCCGCGTTCTGGTGGTCGAGGACGAGGAGTCGTTCTCCGACGCCCTGTCGTACATGCTCCGCAAGGAGGGCTTCGAGGTGTCCGTCGCCGCGACGGGGCCCTCCGCCCTCACCGAGTTCGACCGGACCGGGGCGGACATCGTGCTGCTCGACCTGATGCTGCCGGAGATGTCCGGGACGGAGGTCTGCCGGCAGCTCCGGCAGCGTTCGCACGTGCCGATCATCATGGTCACCGCGCGGGACAGCGAGATCGACAAGGTGGTCGGCCTGGAGATCGGCGCCGACGACTACGTGACCAAGCCGTACTCGCCCCGGGAGCTGGTGGCCCGGATCCGGGCCGTGCTGCGCCGGCAGAGCGCCGAGGTGACCGAGTCCGGCGCGCCCAGCCTCTCCGCCGGCCCGGTCCGGATGGACATCGAGCGGCACGTGGTGACGGTCGACGGGGCGGCGGTCCAGCTCCCGCTGAAGGAGTTCGAGCTGCTGGAGCTGCTGCTGCGCAACGCCGGCCGGGTGCTCACCCGGGGCCAGCTCATCGACCGGGTCTGGGGCGCCGACTACGTCGGGGACACCAAGACCCTCGACGTGCACGTCAAGCGGCTGCGCTCCAAGGTCGAGCCGGAGCCGTCCGCGCCCCGGTACATCGTCACCGTCCGGGGTCTGGGGTACAAGTTCGAGCCGTGACCCGACGCCCGAGGACGGCGGGTGCGGTCAGCCCTGGCTGGCCGGGTGGGGCGCGACCTGACCCTGCCGCAACCGGGCCGCGCACAGCTCGGCCAGCTTCGCGTACGCGGGCGCGCCGATCAGCGCGGTCAGCTCCGGGCCGTACGAGAGGTACATCGGGTCGGCGCCGACGTGCGCGTCCGTGGACGAGGTGCACCACCAGTCCAGGTCGTGACCACCGGCGCCCCAGCCGCGCCGGTCGAACTCGGTCAGCGTGGAGACCAGCACCTTGCTGTTGTCGGGGCGCTTGCTCCACTCCTGGTCCCGGCGGATCGGCAGCTGCCAGCAGACGTCCGGCTTGTACTCCAGCGGGTGCACCCCGTCGCGCAGCGCCTGGGCGTGCAGCGCGCAGCCGCCCCCGGCGGGGAAGTCGGCGTCGTTGAGGAAGACGCACGGCGCGTCCTCGCTCCGGGTGGCGGTGCGCCGGGCCGGGTTCTTGCCGTCGATGGTGTCCTCCGCCGTCCAGTTCTTGAAGCCGCGGCGGAAGTGCTGCCAGGTCGACGGGGTGAGCCGCTTGACCGCGGCGCGGACCCGCTTCTCGTCGTCGGAGTCGGTGAAGAACGCCCCGTGCGAGCAGCAGCCGTCGGCGGCCCGGCCGGCGACGATGCCGTGGCAGCCCCGGCCGAAGACGCAGGTCCAGCGGGACAGCAGCCAGGTCAGGTCGGCGCGGACGAGGTGCTTGTCGTCGGCCGGGTCGACGAACTCGATCCACTCCCGGGGAAAGTCCAGCCCGACCTCGCGACTGCGGGGGTCGTCGGGGTCGTCCACCAGCACGTGCAGCTCAACCGGGCTCGTCACCCGGACCAGCCTACGCGGAGTGACCCTCGCCGGCCGGCGAGCCGCGCGAACGTGTTGGCCCTAGGGTCGACACCATGCGACTGGGTGTCCTAGACGTCGGTTCCAACACGGTGCACCTGCTGGTGGTCGACGCGCACCACGGCGCGCACCCCTGGCCGGCGCACTCGGAGAAGGTGGTGCTCCGGCTGGCCGAGCAGATCGGCCCCGACGGCGCGCTCACCGAGGAGGGGGCGGACAGCCTGGTCAAGGCGGTCGGCATGGCCCGTGCCGCCGCCGCCGGCCTGGCCGCCGACGACCTGCTGGCCTTCGCGACCTCCGCGGTGCGGGACGCCACCAACGCCGCCGAGGTGCTGGCCCGGGTCCGCGAGGAGACCGGCGTACGGCTGGAGGTGCTCTCCGGCGCGGACGAGGCGCGGATGACCTTCCTCGCGGTCCGGCGCTGGTTCGGCTGGTCGGCGGGGCGGCTGCTGGTGCTCGACATCGGCGGCGGCTCGCTGGAGCTGGCCGCCGGGATCGACGAGGGCCCGGACGTCGCGGAGTCGCTGCCGCTGGGCGCCGGCCGGCTGAGCCGGGAACGGCTCCGGGTCGACCCGGCGGGCGCGGTGCCGCCGTCGGCAACGGCCGTGGAGGAGCTGCGGGAGTACGTCGACGGGCTGCTGGACCCGGTGGTGGAAAAGCTGACCGAGGTGGGCTGGGAGCGTCCGGTGGCCACCTCGAAGACGTTTCGGATGCTGGCCCGGCTGGCCGGGGCGGCGCCGTCGAGCGCGGGGTTGTGGGCGCGGCGCAGCCTCAGCCGGTCCGGGCTGCAGCAGGTGATCGGCTTCATCCGGCACATCCCGCCGGCCCAGTTGATGGAGCTGGAGGGGGTGAGCGCCGGCCGGGCCCACCAGCTGCTCGCCGGCGCGGTGGTGGCCGAGGCGGTGATGCGCCGGCTCGACGTGCCGGCGTTGGACATCTGCCCGTGGGCGCTGCGCGAGGGGGTCATCCTCCGGCGGTTGGATCAGCTGGAGCCGATGTGATTCACCCGGGGAGTTCCGGATGGTTTGGGGCTGCTCGTCCTGAAGCCGTGCGGTGGACCGGGCTACGCTGAGGAGTGTGACTTCCCGCGTCCCCGTGCTCCTCTCCACGTCCTCGGTCTTCCCTGAGCGGACCGCGGCGGCGTTCCAGCTCGCTGCGGCGCTCGGCTACGACGGCGTCGAGGTGATGGTCTGGACCGACGCCGTCAGCCAGGACGCCGCGGCCCTGCGCGGCCTCGCCGAGCACTACGGCGTCCCGGTCCTCTCGGTGCACGCGCCCTGCCTGCTGGTGACCCAGCGGGTGTGGAGCCCCGACCCGTGGGAGCGGCTGCGCCGGTCCGCCGAGCTGGCGGCCACGCTGGGGGCGCCCACCGTGGTGGTCCACCCGCCGTTCACCTGGCAGCGGGACTACGCGCGCAACTTCGCCGAGGGGCTCGACGCGATCGGCCGCGAATACCCGGACCTGCGCTTCCCGGTGGAGAACATGTACCCGGTGCGGATGGCCGGCCGGCAGTTCGTGCCGTACGTGCCGGGCTGGGATCCCACCGAGACCGGGTACCCCTCCTACACCCTCGACCTGTCGCACTGCGCCGCGTCGCACACCGACTCGCTGGAGATGGCCGACCGGATGGGCGCCGCCCTGGCGCACGTGCACCTGGGCGACGGCACCGGCGAGGGGCGCGACGAGCACCTGGTGCCCGGTCGGGGCGGCCAACCCTGCGCCGAGCTGCTCCGCTCACTGGCCGGCCGCGGCTTCACCGGCTCGGTGGCCGTCGAGGTGACCACCCGGGGCGCGAAGAGCCGCGCCGTGCGCGAGGCCGACCTCCGCGAGTCGCTGGAGTTCGCCCGCGCCCACCTCACCGCCCCCTCACCGGTCGACGCCTGACCCACCGGCCCGCGGGGCGGTCGACACCGCGCCGCAGGCTGGTGAGGTGGGGTCAGCTGACCGGGGTGAGGGAGTCGGGCTGGGCCGGGACGCCGACCTGCTCGCCGATGGCGGCGCGCTTGCGGGCCCGGTGCGCGGCCACATGGGAGCGGGTGGCGCAGCGCTCGGAGCAGAACCGGCGGCAGCAGTTGGACGAGGTGTCCAGGTAGACGTTGCCGCAGCGCTCGTCCGCGCAGACCCCGAACCGGGCGCTGCCGTACTCGCAGAGCCAGACCGACAGGCCCCAGGCCGCGCCGGCCAGGTATTCCGCGCTGACCGAGGCGCCCCGGCTGGTGACGTGCATGTGCCAGTCGCTGGAGTCGTGGCCGGAGATCCGCGGCTGCACCGGGAACGCCTCCAGCAGGGCGTTCAGCTCGGCCACCGCCTGGGCGTCCCGCCCGGACGTGCCGTACTCGAAGACGTCGCGCAGGCGCTTCTGGGCCCGCCGGAAGGTGGCCAGGTCACGCTCCGCGACCTCGTCGCGCATCCAGGCGTTCTCGTCGGGGAAGATGGCTCGCAGGTCGTCGAGGTCGTCCAGGCGGGCGTTGACGAGGTCAACGCCGGTCCGGGCGTACGCGTCGAAGTTCACGACACCAACGGTAGACGACTCACGCCGGACGCGGCGCGTCGATGTAGTGCGGCAGGAACCGCGCGTAACCGTCCGTGATGAGGCTCCGGCTCTCCCGGACGCCCAGCCCGGCCGACTCGCCGTCGACGATCCAGCTGCCCAGCACCGTGTGGTTGCCGGCGAACTCCGGCAGCGCCCGGAACTCCTGGTAGCAGAATCCCTCGTCGCCGTAGTCGCCCGGATTGCTGATCTCGGCGCCGGGGGTGACGATCCGCACCGAGCCGCCCTCCCGGCCGAGCAGCGGCTTCGCCACGTACTCCGGCATCCCGCGCGGCGAGTCGAGGTACGCCGGGAGCAGGTACTCGTGCCCCGGGTAGAGCTCCCAGAGCACGGCCAGCAGCGCCTTGTTCGACAGCAGCAGCTTCCAGGCCGGCTCGATCCAGGTGGTCGGGGTGCCCGGGTCCAGCGCCGGCGGCCCGTACGGCTCGGCCAGCATCCACTCCCACGGGTAGAGCTTGAAGCAGGTGGTCACCGGCCGGTCGTCCGCGTCGACGAAGCGCCGGCCGTCCCAGCCGAGGTGCTGGATCGGCAGCAGCGTGACGTCCAGCCCGGCCTGGTGGGCGGTCTCGGCGAGGTAGCCGGCGGTCATCTGGTCCTCGCCGGACTCCTCCTCGTTCGACCAGACCACGTGCACCCGCCGGTCGTGCAGGCCCGCGCCGATCTTGGCCCAGGCGCCGACCAGCCGCTCGTGCAGGCTGTTCCACTGGTCGGCCTCGGGCCGGGTCTGCTCCAGCCAGTACCACTGGATGATGCTCGCCTCGACCAGCGCGGTGGGGGTGTCGGCGTTGTACTCCAGCATCTTCGGCGGCCAGGAGCCGTCGTAGGCGAGGTCGAAGCGGCCGTAGAGGGTCGGCGGCGTCTCCCGCAGCGACCGGGCGACCGCCTCGGTGGCCCAGTCGGGGATGCCGAACTCGGCGTACCGGCCGCGCGCCACCACGTGCTCGGCGGCGGCGACGGACATCCGGTGCAGCTCCTCGGTCGCCTCCTCCAGCCGGAGCACCTCGTCCAGCTCGAAGGCGTACGCCGCCGTCTCGTCCCAGTACGACATGGTGCCGCCGCCGGGCAGCTCGGTGTCGACGTACACCAGGCCCTGCTCGCGGATGGTGGCGTCCCAGTCCGGGCGCGGGGTGACCGTCTCGCGGCGCACCTCAGCCGCCGCAGGAGGCGAGGTGGGTGCCGAACCCGCCCCGCTCGGGCAGGGCCGCGGCCACCGGTTGCGGCGCGGTGCGGCCGGCGTCGGCCGTGACGGACGGCACGCGCATGGCGAGCGCCACGGTGTCCCCGCCCCCGACCGGGCCCAGGGCGCAGTCGTCGTCATCGTCGTCGGAGCCGCTGTTGCAGCCGGAGAGGGCCAGCGCCAGCGCGGTGAGCGCGCCGAGCTGCACGGAGGCCGACCGGAGTCGGCGGCGGGGGTGTCGGTCCACGTCATCGTTGTAACCGATGAACGCCACCTTCGGGCACCCGTCGGTGGTGCCTGTGACGCGGTCGGTACCAGGACGTGGGCGGTCCGGCCGCCCCCCGACGGAGGGCCGCCCAGGGGCGTTACGCTCGGCTCATGCTCCGTTCCGTCATCCTCGCCGCCTCCCGGTCATCCCAGGTCGAGCGGCTCATCGCGACGGCCCCGTTCACCCGGGACGTCGTCCGCCGGTTCGTCGCCGGCGCCGGCACCGACGACGCGTTGCGCGCCACCCGCGAACTCGTCGCCGACGGCCTCGCGGTCACCATCGACAACCTCGGCGAGGACACCGTCACTCCCGAACAGGCCAGCGCCGTCCGCGACGAGTACCTCAAGCTGCTGCGGCTGCTCTCCGCCGCCGGGCTCACCCCGCCGGCCGAGGTCAGCGTGAAGCTCTCCGCCCTGGGCCAGAAGTTCGACGAGCAGATGGCGTACGACAACGCCCGGGCGATCTGCGCGGCGGCCGACGAGGCCGGCACCATGGTCACCCTGGACATGGAGGACCACACCACCACCGACTCGACCCTGGACGTGCTGGCCAAGCTGCGCAAGGACTTCCCGTCGACGGGCGCGGTGCTCCAGGCGTACCTGCGGCGTACCGAGTCGGACTGCCGTGAGCTGGCCACCGCCGGGTCCCGGGTGCGCCTGTGCAAGGGCGCCTACAAGGAGCCGGAGTCGGTGGCCTACCAGTCCGCCCGCGAGGTGGACAAGTCCTACGTGCGCTGCCTGAACGTGCTGATGGCCGGCGACGGCTACCCGATGCTGGCCACCCACGACCCGCGCCTGATCGCCATCGGCGAGGACCGGGCCCGCTGGTTCGACCGCGGCCCGGAGCGCTTCGAGTTCCAGATGCTCTACGGCATCCGGCCGGAGGAGCAGACCCGCCTGGTCGGCGAGGGCTACACCGTGCGCACCTACCTGCCGTACGGCGAGGACTGGTACGGCTACCTCATGCGCCGCCTGGCCGAGCGCCCCGCCAACCTGGCCTTCTTCGGCCGCGCCCTGCTCTCCAAGAAGTAATCCGACGAACTGGCCCCGAACGGGCCGGTGGGACGCTGTCCCGCCGGCCCGTTCGTCGTTCACGTGGAAGCCTTGACGGCGTTGGCTAACCACATTAGCTTCGGGGCTATGACGATTAGCCGGGTGGAGCGGGACGGTGGCACCATCGCCTACGAGGTCAGTGGTGAGGGGCCGCTGGTGGTCCTCTCGCACGGCATGGGGGAGAACCGACGTTCCTTCCGCCACCTGGTGCCGCTGCTGGTCGCAGCCGGTTACCGGGTCGCGTCGGTGGACGTCCGGGGGCACGGCGCGTCCAGCGCCGGCTGGCCCTCGTACGCCCCCGCCGAGGTCGGCGCCGACCTGCTGGCCGTGGTCCGTACCCTCGGCGGCCCGGCCACCCTGGTCGGCAGCTCGTCCAGCGCCGCGGCCGTGGTCCTCGCCGCCGGCGACGCGCCCGAGCTGGTCAACGGCATCGTGCAGATCGGCGCGTTCGTCGCCCAGCCCAGGCCCAACCCGGCGATGCGGCTCGCCCAGGCGGCCGTGCTGCGCAGTCCCCGGCTGTTCGGCATGTTCCACCGGACGCTCTTTCCCTGCGGCCGGCCCGCCGACGACGCCGCGTACCGCAAGGAGCTGGTCGCCGGCCTGCGCGGCCGGATGGCGGCGGTCCGCGGCGTGATCGCGCCGGTCGACCCGCACTGGACGGCTCGGGCGACCGACTTGCGGCAGCCGGTGCTGGTGCTGATGGGCGCGAAGGATCCCGACTTCGCCGACCCGGGCGCCGAGGCGCGCGCCGCCCGCCGCCTCTTCGCCACCGCCGAGGCCCGCATGATCGCCGACTCCGGCCACTACCCGCACGCCGACCAGCCCGAGGCCACCGCGGCACAGCTGGTCGAGTTCCTGGCGGTGACCACCCGTGCCTAGGGCCGGGCTCACCCCGCAGACCGTGGTGCGCGAGGCGGCCCGGCTCGCCGACGAGGTCGGCTACGAGCGGCTCACCCTTGCCGCGCTGGCCGGCCGGCTCGGCGTCGCCCTGCCCAGCCTCTACAAGCACGTCCGGGGAGTCGACGCCCTGACCCAGCGGCTCGCCGCGCTGGCCACCGCCGAACTCGCCACCGAGCTGACCACCGCCGCGGCCGGCCGGGCCGGCGGCGACGCGCTGCGCGCCGTCGCCGCCGCCTACCGCGACTACGCCCGGCGGCATCCGGGCCGCTACCCGGCCACCCAACGGGTACCCGACCCCGCCGACCCCGAGCACGTCGCGGCCGGGGACCGCGCCGTCGGCGCGATCTACGCGATCCTGCGGGGGTACGGCCTCACCGGCGACGCGGCGGTGGACGCCACCCGGGCGCTGCGCAGCGCCCTGCACGGCTTCCTGACCCTGGAGGCGGCCGGCGGGTTCGGGCTGCCCCGGGACGTCGACTCCTCGTTCGACCAGCTGGTGTCCGCCCTCGACATCGCGTTCCGGTCCTGGCCCGAGCCGGGGAGATCCCGGTGAAGGCCGCGCTGCTGGCGGTCGCCCTCCTGGTGGAGGTGGCGATGCTGGCCGCCGCCGCGTGGTGGGGCGCCACCCTCGACGCCGGACCGGCCGTACGGCTGCTGGCCGGGGTCGGCGCGCCGCTGCTGATCGCGGTGGTCTGGGGGACCTGCTGCTCACCGAAGGCGCGGGTGCCGCTCAGCCCGGCCGCGAAGTACGCCGTGCAGGCGGCCTGCTTCCTGGTCGCCGGCCTGCTGCTGGTCCTGGCCGGCCACCCGCTCCTGGCGCTGGGCCTGCTCGTCGTCTGGGCGGTCGACCGCGCGATGCTGACCCGCGCCGGTCACCCCGCCTGAGCCACCCGCGCCACCGGCACCGTTTGCTGTCCCGGCGGCTGGGGCTCGGCCTGCGGGCGCTCGATCCGGCTGCCCCTCATTGGGGTCGGTGTGCCGGGCGCTCGATCCGCGTGCCTCCGGTGGTGCGGCCGGTGTGCCGGGCGTTCCGGCCCGGGCCTCGGCTGCTCCGGCCCGCTCTGCCTGATGCTCGATCACGGTGCCTCCGGCCGTGCGCCCTGAGGCTGCCTTCGAGTCGGCCCGCTGCCCCCGGCTGGTCGCTTCGGCGCCTTTAGAGCTGATGTCGTAGACGAATCAGCCAGCGTCCCGCGCCCGACCGCTGACAACCGGCACCCGCGCCGGCACCCCCGCCGACACCCCCGCCGGCATCCGCGCCGGCATCCGCGCCGGCATCCGCGCCGGCATCCGCGCCGGCATCCGCGCCGGCATCCGCGCCGGCACCTGCGCCGGCATCCGCGTCGTCACACGGCGCCGACCGCACCCGCGCCGTTCGGCACCCCGAGCCTGGCTTGGCGGCCCGCCCCTGCCTCGGCGACCTGCTCCTGTGCTCGGCGGCGTGTTCCTCCGCGGTTCACCGTCAACCGTTGCTGACGCTGATTCGTTGACGACATCAGCTCTAAAGGACGCCGGCTCCACACGTGACCGTCGGCGTGGGCCGTGCCGGCGTCACCTTCGACGCGCGGGTGGCGCTGGCCGGGATCGCCCGATCGGTCGTACCCTTCGCCGGTGACCGACCCGGTGGACCCGCCGCGCCCGCGCCCGCGGTGGCCGCGCCGGACGGCGCTCGCGCTGGTCCTCGCGGCGCTGAGCGGTGGCCTCCCGGTGGTGTTGGGGGCCGACGCGACGCGCCCGCCGACGCGGAACGCAGCCGGCGCGGAGGAGCCGGCGGTGTCGGCCGCCCGGCGGCTCGGCGAGCGGATCGCCGCCCAGCTCGACCGGCAGTCCCGCGCCCTCCGCGACGGCGATCGGGCCGGCTTCCTCGCGATCGCCGAGCCGGCGGCCCGGGCCGGCCTCACCCGCCGCTTCGCCGCGCTGCGGGCGCTGCGAGTCACCGTGTGGCGGGCCGAGCCGGACGGCCGACCCACCCCCGACCCGCAACGCCCGGGCCAGTGGCGGCAGCCCGTCACCCTCCGCTACTGCCTGGTCGTGCCGGACTGCACGCCCAGCCCCGTGCCGGTCGTCACCCGCTGGCGGGAGGTTGGCGACACGCCGGTGCTGGTCGCCGTCGAGGAGTCCCGCTACGGGCGGACCGGCGCCCGGCCCTGGGAGGTCAGCGAGCTGGCCGTCGCGGTCGGCGAACGGACCATCGTTGCCACCACTCTGGCGCTGCGCGGGAAACTGCCCGGCCTGCTCGCCGAGGCCGAGGCGGCGGCGCGGGTCGCCGACCGGTACGCGATCGCCGGCACGCCCCCCGTCCGCTACCGGATCTTCTACGCCGGCCGCGCCGAGTGGAAGCGCTGGTACGGCGGCGGACGTCCGGCATGGACGGCCGGATACGCGGTCAGCATCGGCGGCGGCCACCACGAGGTGGTGCTCAACGCCGAGACGCTGCGGCCCACCGGCGTCGGTGAGCTGCTGCGCCACGAGCTGACCCACGCCGCCTCCCTACCCGCGCGCGGACATTCCGCCCGGGACACCTGGTGGCTGATGGAGGGGCTCGCCGAGTACGCCGGCGCGGACGGCGCACCCGTCCTCCGCTACGAGGGGCTCGACCAGGTCCGCCGGCTGGCCGGCGCGGATTGGAACGGCCGGCTGGACAGCCTGGCTCCGGCCGACGACGCCCCCGCGGACCGGGTCGGCGGCAGCTACGGCGTCGGCTACCTCGCCGTCCACCACCTCGTCGACCGGTACGGCGAGCAGCCGGTCCTCGACTTCTTCCGGGCCGTGGTGCACCGGCGCGTCCCGGTCGACCGCGCCGCCGAGCAGGTGTTCGGTGAGCGCTGGACGACGCTGCACGACGACTGCGTCAGGTACGCCCGGGCCGTCGCTTCCTGAGCCCCGGCAGATACGCACCGTCCCGCGCCGACCGGGGGTCGACGCGGGACGGGCTTTGCGAGCGGGTGCGGATCAGAGCCGCTCACCCACGGTCACGGTCGGATCAGGGAATCTCCGTCCAGGTGCCGTAGGCCGTGCCGGCGGACGGCTGGGCGGCGGTCCAGATCCGGTTGTCGGCACTCCGGGCGACCAGCGTGAGCAGGCTGCTGCCGTTCAACGCCGGCGTCGGGTCGCTGCCGAAACCGACCGTGGGGGTCCCGGTGCCCATGACACCCCAGGCGCCGAAGGCGCCGCCGACGGTGGACTGACCGGAGCCCCAGATCCTGCCGTCGGTGGCCCGGCCGTAGAGCACGATCCGGTCGCTGGAGGTCAGCAGCGGAGCCGGGTCGCCCACGAACGTGGGTTGCCCCGTACCGATGACGAACCAGGCGCCGAACGGCCCGCCGACGGTGGACTGGCCGGCGCCCCAGAACTTGCCGTCCGCCCCGCGGGCGTAGAGCACGAACCGACCGCTCGGGGTGAGCAGCCCGACCGGGTCACCGACGAAGCCGCCGGTGGGGCCGCCCGTGCCGATGTCCTGCCAGGTGCCGAACGCGGTACCGGGCGAGGGCTGGCCCACGCCGTGGATCCTGTTGTCGGTGCCCCGGATGTACATCACGATGGCGCCGGAGCCGTTCATCATGACGTGCGGCCGGGAGGCCACCCCGGCCCCGCCCACGCCGATCCGCACCCAGTTGCCGAACGCCGCGCCCACGGCCGTCTGGGACACGCCCCACACCCAACCGTCGGCCGCCCGGGCGTAGATCGCGATCGTGTCCGCACTGGACAGCACGACGCTCGGATCGCTGATGAAGCCGGCGGCGGGCTGGCCCGTGCCCACGAGCTTCCAGTCGGCGAACGGTGAGCCGACCGCCGGCTGACCCACCCCGTACATCTGGTTGTCGATGCCCCGGGCGTAGACGACGATCGTGCCGTTGGCCGCCTTCAACGCCGTCGGGCTGCCGATGAAGCCGCTCCGGTTGCCGATCCGAACCCAGTTGCCGAAGGCGCCACCCACGGTGCCCTGGCCGCTGCCCCAGATCCAGCCGTCCGCGCCGCGCCGGTAGGCGAGCAGGGTGCCGGTGGCCGACTTGACCACCGCCACGTCGCCGCTGGCGGCCGTGTCCGCGTCGATGGTCCAGACCCGGTTCCAGGTCTGCGCGTAGGCGAGCTCACCCTTGAACCAGCCGCCGTGACTGCTGGCGGCCGTCCGGTGGCTGCCCATCCGGAAGGCGCCGGTGGCGCTCCACCCGGTGGTGTGGGTGGCGCGTCCGGCGTTGACGCCGCTGACGTACAGGGTCATCGCCCCGCTCGACCTGGTGAAGCTGGCCATGACGTGCGTCCAGACCCCCGGTCGGGCCGTGCCGGGAGCGCTGACCGCCGTGTCGTACGTCGGGCTGGTGGCGTCGGTGCGCGGCATGGCGAACCGCCACGACTTGTCACCGGCGTCGGTCCAGAGTTTGAAACCCGCGGTGTTGGTGCCGTCCTGGGACAGCACCGTCCCGCCGAGTACGGTCGGCTTGACCCAGGCGGAGACGGTGAAGTCGGCGTTGGTGTCGATCGCCGACGAGGCGGTGTACAGGGCGCCGCTGGTGCCGTCGAAGACGACGTCCGGGTCGAAGGCGTCCCCGGTGCTCCAGGTGACACCGGCGTTGCCGGTGGCGTTCAGGGTGCCGACCGTGTCCTTGGCGGTGGTCACGGCGCCGCTGGTGCCGTCGTTGAGCTGCCAGGCGTGGGTGGAGGTGACCAGGGTCTGCGCGGGCTGCGCGGTGATCGTGCCGGCGCCACCGGTCAGGCCGGTGACGTGCCACGCCTTCGTCACTCCGCCCGCCGCGACGGTCCACAGGTCCGCGGTGCCGTCACTGTTGATGTCGGCGGCCCGCAGCGCGAGGTCCGCGCCGGGGTTCCAGCTCGTGGAGAGCTGGTACGGCGTGTAGGTGAGCTGGTCGACACCGTCGAAGGCGAGCCCCGTCCAGAGGTGCAGGGCCCCGGTCGTACGGTTCCACAGGAACATCGCGGTGCCCCCGGCCAGCTGGGCCGTGGTGATCGTCCAGTTCTCCCAGTCGGTGCCGCCGGTCGGGGTCGCCCGGTTGATCCGGAGGGGATTGCCGTAGAGACCGGTGGCGAAGAAGTTCGAGTAGTACGTCAGATGGTGGCCCACGGTGGCATCGCCGCTGACGCCGATCAGCTCCGGGTAACCGGTACCCGCCCCGCTGCTGTTCCCGGCGTTCGCCAGCTGTACCGGCACGGTCCCGTCCGAGTCCGTGAGCAGGTCCCGGGAGAGGCTGAACTGGTTGCCGCTGAGCTGGGCCTGGATGACCGACCCGTCGCCGTTGGCGCGGAGGATGCCGCCGGTCCCGGCGTTGGCGCCGGTGGGGTAGTAGACGAGGACGTCCTGGAGCCCGGTGCCGGTGAAGTGGCCGGTGGCGATCTGCGCGCCGGTGAAGTCGGTCGGCGAGTTGAGGCCCGTCACCCCGTTGCCGCGGGCACCGATGTTGGTGCCGGCCACGGCGCTGTGCTCACTGCCGCCCGGGGCGAGCCACAGCCCGGGTGGGAGTCCGCGGGTGGCGCCGACCGTCACCAGGTCCGGCGCGTCGTCGCCGTTGAGGTCGCCGTCCGGTGCGGTGGCCGCCGGGTTGGAGTTGAAGGTGACGCTGGCGCTGTCGCCGATGTTCCCGCCGGCGGAGACGCTGGTGACGGTCAGCGTGTTGGTGAAACGGGTGGGGACGACGGTGATCGTGGCGGCACCGTTCGTGGCGGTCACGTCGACGGGCGGGCCCGCGTTGAGCTGGTAGACGTACCCGCTCGGGTCGGTGCCGCTCGCCTTGGTCACGTCGATGCTGAACGGTTCGCCGATCGTGGTGGAGCCGTCCGCCGGGTCCGGCACCCCGGGCGCTCCGGGGCGGGTTGGGTCGAAGGTGAACGAGCACGGCTCCGACCAGTCGCCGGTGGCGCCGAAGTCGGTGGCCTGGACCTTCCAGGAGAAGCTCGTCGGCTGGCCGCCGTTGGTGGCGGTGACGCCGGCCGCCGTGCGGAGGGTGCCGACCGGTACGACGAGGACCGCGGTGGAGCCGGAGGAGTAGGTCAGCAGGCTCGGGTTGGACGAGGCGAGCGGCGTCTGCGTGGTGTCGGAGGACTTCCACAGCTTGAAGCTGACGCCGAGGGTGCCGCCGTTGGGGTCCGAGACCGGGGCGTAGAGCGAGACGGAGGCGTCGCCCACGACGGTGCCGCCCGCGCAGGCCGTCCTCGGGGAGGTGGTCAGGCCGGTCGGCTTGTTCGGCTTGTGGTTGTAGAGGATCGTCAGCGTCGGGCTGGTCTCCAGGAACTCCTTCCAGCTCTGGGTGTCGCTGGCCTCGTTGGCGGCGATCATCCGCAGGGTGCGGGTGGGCTTCTTTGCGGTGACGTCGGCCTTGATCTGGTTGGTGACGTCGAAGGAGACGGCGGCGGCGTCGCAGCCGCTGTAGCCGTGGGCGAAGCTCTTGGAGGCGGCCAGGGGTCCGTTGCTCTGGGTCTCCCAGTAGTTCCAGGTGGCGTTGCCGGAGGTGAGCACGGTGCTGGGGGCGTAGACGTTGACGGTCTTGTCGGTGCAGCTCCACGACCGGGTGTTGGTGATCTTGAAGGTGGCCGAGTTGATCGTCGCTCCGGTCAGGGTGCTGTGGGGGACCGGGAAGTTGATCAGGGTGTTGGAGCGTTGGCTGCCGGAGTTGCCGACCTGCATGCGTCCGATGAGGTCGGGGGTGTTCTTCCAGTAGTTGGTGGACTGGTGCTGGTAGGAGATGGTGGCCCAGCCGGACATCTTCGGGCCGACCGGCGTCCAGGTGAACGTCGGGTCGATGAAGACCGGGTAGACGGTCCTGGTGTCGTCCAGCAGCTTCCGGTCCGGGGTCAGGTGGAGCTTGCCCGCGGCGATCCGCACTCCGATCGGGGCCGTCTTCGCCGCCTGCCCCGGTGCGGCGCTGGTCGACGCCGCGCCACGGGCCGCCGGACCTGCCGTGGCGGTGCCGGTGGAGTCCCACATGACCGGAGCCGGAGCGGTGATCACCGTCTCACCGTGGGCGTCCCGGCCGGTGATGTTGCCGGCCGCGTCGGCGGTGAGGCTGATGTTCCGGGCGGTGGTGGCCAGGTCGAGGCGGGCCAGCTTCGGGTTGGCCGCCGCGGCGCGGTTCTTGACCACGAAGACGTGCGAGAACGAGCCCTCACCGGTGACCCGCACGGTGAGGTCCACCCCGGGCAGCACCTCGGCGTAGGTGGCGGTGGGCCCGGACAGGGTGGGCTTCGGGAGGGCCAGCGGTGCGGTGAACGACAGGGCCCGGCTGCCGCTGGTCATCTCGGCCAGTGGCCCGGTGCCGCCGGGCGAGAGCCGGATCGGGCTGGTGGTGACGGCGGCGGTGATGCTGCCGTCGGCGTGCCGGACCAGGGTGGGGTCGAGGTCCTTCCACCGGCCGTCGACCCGGGTGCGGGTCGGCACGGCCGACTGGGTCAGCTCGACCACCCCGTCCGGGCGGGCGGTGACCGTGGCGCTGGGGGTGCCGGCAGCCGTCGCCTCGACCGGCCTGCCGGTACGGCGGGCCTGCGTCATGGCCTGGTCCACCCCGAGCGGGGTGGCGGCCGGCGCGGCGGCCGGGGAGGCGGGCGCGGCGGCGACGGGCGCACCGGCGACGGCGGCGGCGACGGTGCTCAGTAGCAGGCCGGCCGCCGTGGCGGACGCGACCAGGCGACTGGAACCTGGGAATGGCCTTATGGACATCGAGAGGTGACTCCCTAGGACGCGGCCGCGCGGTGCGGCCTTTCGTGGACGACTGGCCCGCCGGTCGGCACGCGCGCCGGCGGGATGAACGGGATACGGGAGCTGAGATGGACGACGGCGGGCCGGACCCGCAGGCCCGACCCGCCGTCGTCAGGTCACCAACCCGAGGCGAGTTGGCTTCGGGCGGCCAGCATTCCGTCCGCCGCCCCCGGATACATCCAGAGGATGCCGGTCGAGTTCTCCCGGGCGATGACGTCCGGCCTGCCGTCCCGGTTGAAGTCGGTCAGGCCGAAGGAGGTGTAGCCGCCCCAGCCGATACCGACCTGCTTGATGTGCGCCGCACCGCCCGGGAAGTCGTACAGCCGCAGGATGCCGGTGCTCGTCTGCCGTCCGTACATGTCCGGCGTGGCGTCCCCGACGACGTTGGCGACGCCGAAGGAGATGTAGTCGGTGCCCCAGCCGTCGCCGATGTCGATCCGGGTCGACTTGCCGCCCTTCAGGTCACCCGGGTAGACCCACAGGTCGTTGGTCGTACCCGCGGTGAGGACGTCCTGGAATCCGTCCCGGTTGTAGTCGGCCACCCCGTACGGGCGGAAGCTGCACCACTGGGCGCCCAGGAAGGTGGGCGTCGGGCTCAGGTCGTCGGCGGTGCCGAGGAAGACCTGGAGATTGCAGGACGTGTTGTCCCGGACGACGAGGTCCTGGTAGCCGTCGTGGTCCATGTCCGCGATCCCGAACGACGTGAACTGGTCCCAGCCGGGCGACATGAGGCGCGCTGTCCCGCTCAGTTGGTCCTTCGGAAGTGGCGAAGTCATCGAGGGGGGCTGCCTGCGGTACTTCCACAGGTTGCCGTCGGTGTCGGTGGCGTAGATGTCGGTCTGCGCCGTGCCGGTACCCGGCGGCGTCCAGGTGGTCGCCCCGAACGGAGTCAGTGCGCCGACCTTCGCGGTGTTGGTCGCCCCGACCTGGGCCGGGGTGAGCGCCCGCTTCCACACCTGGAGGTTGCTGAGCATGCCGGCGTAGTGAGCGGTCGGGACCCCCTGGTAGAGGTACCGGCCCACCACGAACTTGCCGGTGCTCGGCCAGGTCGGCGTCGCGGTGTACACGGTGCTGCCCTTGTGCACGCCGTTCACGTAGAGCGAGATCGTCCGGGTCTCGGCGTTGTACGTCGCCATCAGGTGCGTCCAGACTCCCAGCGCCGTCCCGGCCGGCGTCACCACCTGGGTGTACGACCACCCGCTGTCGGCGTTGCCCAGTCCGAAGCGCCAGGTGTTGTCGCTCGCGTTGTTCCAGAGCAGGAAGCGCGACGCGTTCGCGCCGTCCTCGCTGGCGATGACCCCACCTGCGGCGGTCGGCTTGGCCCAGACCGAGATGCTGAACGACTTGGTCGTGTCGATCAAGCGTTCGTTGACGGTGAGCGCCGTCTTCTTGGTGAGGTCGACCACGGTCCCGCTGTCGTCCGTGTTCATGACGACGGCCGGGCTGAAGAGATCACCGTCGCGCCAGATCGCGTTCGATCCTTCGGTGCCCGCCGGATGCACCTCCACGCCGAGCGACTTCCCGCCGGAGAGGTCCGTGGCGGTGGTCACCGCTCCGCTCTCCTGGTCGTCGAACTGCCAGGTGTGGTCCGAGGTGATCAGCGTCTGCTTCGGCTGGACGGTGATGGTGGCGCTGCCCGCCTGGAGGTTGGTCACCAGCCAGGTGGTGGTGAGCGCGCCGGCGCCGACGGTCCACAGGTCCGCGATGCCGTCGCCGTTGCTGTCCCCTGCCCGCAGGGACAGGGAGGCGCCGGTGTTCCACCCCGAGGCGGCGAGGGTACGGGCCGTGTAGCTCACCTGCCCGGTGTTCTCGTCGTAGCGCAGGTCGGTCCAGAGGTGCAGGGCCCCGGTGGTGCGGTTCCACAGGAACACGGCGTTGCCGGTGCTCGTCGGAGCGGCGGTGATGGTCCAGTTGTTCCAGTCGGTGCCCCCGGTCGGGGTGAGCGCGCCGGTCGAGGCCGTCCCGTAGTAGCCGGCGGTGGTCGGATTGGTGAAGTAGTAGGTCAGCTGGTAGCCGTTCGTGGCGTCGCCGCTGGTGCCGACCAGGTCGGGGAAGACCCATCCCGAGCCACGACTGTCGCCGACGTTGGCCAGCTGGATGGGGGAATTGTTGTTCTGGTCCCACAGTGACTGCGGATCGATGTTGACCTGGACGCTGTGCTCCGGCATCAGGACCGAGCCGTCACCGTTGCCGGCGATGACCCCGCCACCACCGGCGTTGTCGCCGGCGGGGTAGTAGACCAGCACATCCTGGAAGCTGCCCCCGGTGAACCGGCCCGTGAGCACCTGGGCGCCGTTAAAGTCGGCGGGGGAGTTGTTGCCCGTGACGCCGTTGCCCCGGGCACCCATGTTGCTGATGGCAGGGTTGAGGCCCGCCTCGCCGTTGTTCTCGGCCAGCCAGAGCCCGGGCCCCAGGTTGTTGGTCGAACCGACGGTCAGCAGATCCGCCCTGCCGTCACCGGTCAGGTCCCCCTCCGGGGCGGGCGTGGGCGGCGGATTGGAGTTGAAGGGGAGAACGTCCGTCTCACCGAAGTTCTTCCCGGCGGCGGTCACGCTGGTGACCGCGATCATGTTGGTGAAGCGGGTCGGCGTGACGGTGATGCTCGCGTTGCCGTTGCTGTCGGCCGTGACGGGCACCGGCGGCGCCGCGTTCAGCTGGTAGGCGTAGCTGGTGGGGGTGGTCCCGCTCGCCGGAGGCGTGATCGTGAAGGTGGCCGGTTGGCCGATCGTCATCTGACTGGTGGGCGGGACGATCTTCGGCGGGCCGGCGCGCGTGGCGTCGAAGGTGAACCTGCAGGTGGCCGACCAGTTGCTGGCGGTGCGGAAGTCCGTGACCTGGACCTTCCAGGCGAAGGTCGTCTTCACGCCGTTGCTGACGTCTGGGACGACGCCCGCTGCCTTGGCGAGCGTCTCCCGGGGCACGATGTAGACCGCGGTGCTACCCGAGGAGTCCGTCAGCGAGTTCGGGTCCGTGGAGGCAATCGGGGTCTGGGCAGGGTCGTCCTTCCAGACCTTGAAGGTGACCCCGAGGGTGCCCCTGTTGGGATCGGAGACCGGGGCGTAGAGCGAGACCGCGGTGTCGCCGACGATCGTGGGGGTGGCCGCGGCGCAGGACGTCGTCGGCGAGGTGGTCATCCCCGTCGGGGTGTTGGGCTTGTGGTTGTAGCGGATGGTCAGCGTCGGGCTGGTCTCGAGGAACTCCTTCCAGCTCTGGGTGTCGCTGGCCTCGTTGGCGGCGACCATCCAGAGGGTTCGGGTGTCCTTCTTGTTGGTGACGTCGGTCCTGATCTGGCTGCTGACGTCGAAGGAGACGGCGGCGGCGTCGCAGCCGCTGTAGCCGTAGGCGAAGCTCTTGGAGGCGGCCAGCGGGCCCTTGCTCTGTGACTCCCAGTAGTTCCAGGTGGCGTTGCTGGAGGTCAGGGTCGTGCCGGGGGCGTAGACGTTGACGGTCTTGTCGGTGCAGTTCCACGACTTCGTGTTGGTGATCTTGAAGAACGCGTCGTAGATCTCCGCCCCGGTTAGGGTGCCGTGGGGGACCGGAAAGTTGATCAGGGTGTTGGAGCGTTGGAGGCCGGAGTTGCCGACCTGCATCCGGCCGATGAGGTCGGGGGTGTTCTTCCAGTAGTTGGTCGACTGGTGCTGGAAGGAGATGGTCGCCCAGGCAGACATCTTCTGGCCGATCGGCGTCCAGGTGAACGTCGGGTCGATGTAGACCGGGTAGACGGTCCTCGCGTCGTCCAACATGCCCCGGTCGGGAGTGAGGCGGAGCTTGCCGGCCGCGATCTTGACGCCGATGGCGGCGGTCCGGGCGCCGCGGCCGGGGGCGGCGGGGCTGGACGTGGCGGCCCGGCTGGTGGGGCCGGCCTGGCTGGTGGCAATGGCGGCGGAGTCCCACATGGCGGGGGCCGGCGCGGCGAGCACAGTGCGGCCGGTGCGGTCGCGTCCGCTGATGTTGCCGGCCGGGTCGGCGGCCAGGTTGACGTTCCTGGCGGTGGTGGCCAGGTCCAGGGTGCTGAGCCTTGGGTTGGCGGCGGCGGTGCGGTTCTTGACCACGAAGACGTGGGAGAAGGCGCCCTCGCCGGTGACCCGCACGGTGAGGTCGACGCCGGGTAGCACGTCGGCGTAGGTGGCGGTGGGTCCGTCGAGGGTCGGCGCGGGTAGGGCCAGTGGTGCGGTGACGGACAGGGCTCGATCACCGCTGGTCATCTCGGCCAGGGGGCCGGTGCCGCCGGCGGAGACGCGGATCGGGTTGGTGGTGACGGCGGCGGTGATGCTGCCGTCGGCCTGCCGGACCAGGGTCGGGTCGAGGTCCTTCCACCGGCCGTCGACCCGGGTGCGGGTGGGTACGGCGGACTGGGTCAGCTCGACGGTGCCGTCGGGGCGGGCGGTGTACGTCGAGGTCGAGGTGCCGGCCGCGGTCGCCTCGACCGGCTTGCCGGTGCGCTTCGCCTGCGCCATGGCCTGGTCGACGCTGAGCGCGCCACCGGCCGGCTTCGGGGCCGGCTTCGTCGCCGGCGCGGCGGCGGCCGGCGAGATGGTCAGGGACGTGGCCGCGGTGGCCAGGAAGAGGCTGGCGGCGACGCCGGTCGCGACAGCTCTGCTCCCTCTCGTCCGATCTGGAGGGCCGTTTCTGGGCATGAAGAGGTGCCTCCCCCGTGTGGCTGTCTACGGGCCCGCGTCGCGAGTCCGGTGAGCGGCCACAGTGAAACAGTTGATATGGCTTCCGGGGAACGCCTTTCGTCACTGCAAGTTGTCCCGTTCGGACTCTCTGCGACCGATCTGGACAGTGTGATCTTCATCTATCGTTATCTTTCCGTGACCTTGATCGATCGAAGACATGAAACATTGTTCGCGCCACGGGGGTGCGCGACTGAACACTCTGCGTGGCTTTCCTGGTATCTCGCAGAGGTGAGGTTCGGATGGTCGAGCACGGGGGCTTACGCCTGTTGACTCGTCCCAGACGTCTGGTCGCGGTAACCGTGGCCACGTCACTGGTGGCGAGCTTGTTGTCGGGATCGCCCGCGATGGCGAAACCGGTGGACGACGCGCAGCCGAAGCTGCCCGCCGTCTCGCCGGGCCGGTCGGTGAAGGGCGTGAAGCCCCTTCCAACCAGATTCAAGGCTCCGCCGGACCAGGCGAAGACCACCTACAAATCGACCCGCACGACGTGGCCGAAGTCCACGTCCGTACGGGTGGAAGTGGGTACGTCCGGGCCCACGGCCGGGGGTCGGGTGGCAGCTCCGGCGAAGGTGCGCGCGGCGGGCACCCCCGTGTGGGCGCAGCCGGTGGCGGCGAAGGCCGGCCGGCCGGCGGGACCGCGAAGCCTGGACGTGCAGGTCGCCGATCGGAAGGCGGCGGAGGCGGCCGGCGTGGACGGCGTACTCCTGTCGGTCACGCCGGACGTCGCCTCGGGTGCCGTGCGGGTCGGCGTCGACTACGCCGACTTCGCCGAGGCGTACGGCGGCAACTACGGTGCCCGGCTGCGGCTGGTGCAGCTGCCGGCGTGTGCACTCACCACGCCGACCCTCGACGCGTGCCGCGCTCCGAAGCCGCTGCGGTCGACCAACGACGCTACGGCGAGCACCGTGTCGGCCGAGGTCACGCTGGCGCCAACCGCCTCCGGGGCGCGGACGACCAGCACGACGGTGGCGCTCGCGGCGGTCGCCACCGCCGGTGAGGAGGGCGGCAGGGGCGGCACCTATGCCGCCACCGACCTGATGCCCTCCGGCTCCTGGAGCGCGGGCAGCAGCACGGGTTCCTTCTCGTACTCCTACCCGGTGACGGTGCCGCCGAGCCGGTCGAAGCTCGCCCCCCAGGTCGCCCTGGCTTACGACTCGGGTGGCGTCGACGGGCAGACCTCTTCGACAAACGCGCAGGCGTCCTGGGTTGGCGACGGCTGGACCACCCCGAAGTCGTACGTCGAGCAGACCTTCGTCTCGTGCAAGGACGACCCGGGCGGCAGCCCTTCCCCGGTCAAGACCTACGACCGCTGCTACACCGGCCCGATCCTGACCATCGCGCTGAACGGATCGTCCAGCTCGCTGATCTGGGACTCCGGCAAGAGCGTGTGGAAGCTCCAGAACGACACCGGAGCCGTGGTCACCAAGGTGACCAACTCGGGTAACGGCAGCGGCACGTACAACACCGACTACTGGCGGGTCACGGAGCGCGACGGCACGACCTACGAGTTCGGTCGCAACCGCCTGCCGGGCTGGACCACGGGCAAGCCGGAGACCAAATCAGTCGACCACACCCCGGTCTACTCGCCGCACTCGGGCGACCCCTGCTACAACTCGGCCGGGTTCTCCTCCTCGGTCTGCACGATGGCGTACCGGTGGAACCTCGACTACGTCAAGGACGTCCACGGCAACGCGATGGCCTACTACTACAACCAGGCCACCAACTACTACGGCCGTAACCAGGGCGCCACCGACGTCTCCTACGTCCGGGACAGCTACCTGGCCCGAATCGACTACGGCTTCCGGGACAACGGCGCCTACGGAACCGTGCCGAACCGGATCGTCTTCAACACCGGCGACCGCTGCCTGGCGGCCACCTGCCAGCCGCTGAATTCCACCACCAAGGCCAACTGGCCGGACGTGCCGTTCGACCTGGTCTGCAACTCCGGCACCGACTGCCAGTCGTGGAGTCCGTCGTTCTTCTCCACCGTGCGGCTGACCTCCATCGAGACCCAGCAGTACGACACGACGACCTCCACCCACAAGCCGGTGGACCGATACACCCTGGCCCACACGATGCCGGCGACCGGGGACGGCACCTCGCCGACGCTCTGGCTGTCGTCGATCACCCGTAGCGGGCACGACACCACCTCCGGTGGCTCCACCGCCGCCATCACGCTGCCCTCGGTGTCGTTCAGCGGCATCAAGCTGGCCAACCGGGTCGACGTCACCGGCGGCCTGCCGTCGTTCTACCGGCAGCGCATCTCGGCGATCACCACCGAGACCGGGTCCGTCGTCTCGCCCAGCTACGAGCTGCCGCAACCGTGTACCGCTCCGGTCACGGTCACCCCGGCGTCGAACACGAAGTCCTGTTACCCGACCTACTGGACTCCGGACGGGTACACCAACCAGACCCTGGACTGGTTCAACAAGTACGCCGTCACCCGGGTCACCGCCACCGACCCGACCGGCGGCGCCCCGGCCACCTCCACCAGCTACGAGTACGTGGGGGGTGCCGCCTGGCACTACGACGACAACGAGGTGGTCAAGGCCAAGTACCGCACCTACGGCCAGTTCCGCGGCTACGGCAAGGTGCGGGTGCGCAACGGCGACGGGGTCAACGATCCCCGCACCCTGGCGGAGACGACCTTCTACCGCGGCATGAGCAGGAACAACAACACCACCGTCGTCAACGTCACCGACTCGGCGGGTGGCGTCCACGAGGACGTCGACCAGCTCGCCGGCCGCGCGCTGGAGACCACCAAATACCTCGGTGACGGCGGCCCGGTGGACAGCTCGACGGTCACCTCGTACTGGGTGTCGGGAGCGACCGCGACCCGCAGCCGCACCGGCCTGCCCGCGCTGACCGCCACGTTCAGCGCCCCGGTGCAGACCTGGCGGCGGCAGGCGGTGACCAGCGGTGCGACCACCACCTGGCGGTACAGCCAGACCGACATGTCGTACGACACATCGACCAGCTCGGCTACCTTCGGTCTGCTCAAGCACACCTACGACCACACGGTGCCGGCGAACGCCGCCTACGACAGGTGCACCACCAAGACGTACGCCCCGGCGAACACCGGCCTGAACCTGGTCGGCCTGACCAGCCAGATCGAGACGGTGTCGGTGGCCTGCGGCGGGTTCACCCAGGGCTCGCCGACGTCGGAGCCGGGCAGCGTGAACACCCTCACCGAACCGGCCACGGTCAACCGCCCCGCGCAGGTCGTCTCGCACATTCGCACCTACTACGACGACCCGACCTTCGCGACCACCTTCCCGCAGGCCGCGCCCACCAAGGGCAACGTCACCATGGTCCGGCAGGCGTCCGACTGGGTCTCCGGCGCGTACGTCCACCACACGACCGACCGGGCCGAGTTCGACGCGTACGGTCGGGCCACCGGTGGCTGGGACGGCAACGGCAACAAGACCACCACCGCCTACACGGACAACGCCGTCGGGCTGACCACCGGCGTGACCGTGACGAACGCGGACGGGCACGTCTCCACCAACACCGTCACGCCGCTGCGCAACCTCACCACCTCCAGCACCGACCCGAACGGCGTGGTGACCCGCACCCAGTTCGACGCGCTCGGCCGCACCACGGCGGTGTGGATGGCCTCCCGGGCCACCAGCACCCCCGCCAACGTCAAGCACACCTACACGGTCTCGAAGACCGGACCGACGGCGACGACGACCGAGACGCTCAACATCAACAACGGCTATCAGAAGTCGACCACCATCTACGACGCGCTGTACCGGGTGCGGCAGACCCAGTCGGTCACTCCGCAGGGCGGCCGGATGGTCACCGACTCGTTCTACGACACCCGCGGCTGGGTGCGGGCGACGTACAACGGCTGGTGGGACGCGGCCACCGACCCGGACACCACGCCGGTCTACGCCGACAGCCTGGTGAAGAAGGCCCTCAACCAGACCTTCAACACCTACGACGGGCTCGGCCGGGTGATTCTGACCGAGGCTGCCCGGGACGGCTTGGTGAAGTCGTCAACTAGGACCGTGTACAACGGCGACCGGACGACGGTCATCCCCCCGGCCGGCGGCACTACCACCGCCGTGCTGACCGACCCGATGGGCCGGGGCGAAAAACAGCTCCAGTACACGACGGCACCGACGCTCAGCAGCCCGGCCAACCCGTTCACCGGCGTCTTCCATCTGACCGGTGGCACGACGGTCGCCACCAGCTACGGCTATGACAGCAACGGCAACCAGTCCACGCTGACCGACGCGGGCGGCAACGCCTGGACCAGCCAGCGCAACCTGCTGGGACAGGTGGTGAGCAAGGACGATCCGGACGGCGGCGTCAGTACGATGCGCTACGACGGTGTCGGCAACGTCGTCGAGTCGACGGACGCTCGCGGCAAGACGGTGTCGTACACCTTCGACAAGCTGAACCGGAAGACCGGCAGCTACGCCGCACCGGCTTCGGCGCAGTCCACGAGCAACCAGCTCGCCACCTGGGTGTACGACAACGACAATGCCGCCGTGGCGTCGATGACCAACCCCATCGGCAAGCTGACCACGGCGACCGCGTTCCGCAACGGCGCCGCCTACGGCACGCAGTGGGTGGGCTTCAACGAGTTCGGCTCCTCCAAGGGGGAGACCATCACCATCCCGGCTGTGGAGGGGTTGCTCGGCAACTCCTACGGCTTCAGCCACAGCTACAACGCCTCAACCGGGAAGCCGATCACCGACACCTACCCGGCTCGGGGGAACCTGCCCGCCGAGACGGTCCTGCACGGCTACGGCGGCGTGCTCGACACGCCGACTAGGACGGGTGGCCTCGCTGTTTACAGCGATTCCACGGAGTACGACGCCTGGGGTCGGGTGATCCGTGGCGTCGTGGGATCGGCCACGAGCCTGGCCTCGATCGTCAACACCTACGACGACCACAACGGTCGGCGTAAGCAGCAGTTGGTGACCAAGACGACCACGACGACCACCAATGTCGACAAGCAGGACTATGAGTACGACCTGTCCGGCAACATCGTCAAGACGGTCGACACGCGCTACGAGCCGGCCACGGTGTCGGAGACGCAGTGCTACCGGTACGACCCGCTGCGGCGCTTGACCAAGGCGTGGACGGCGACCGACGGCTGCGCGGTCACCCCCACGACCGGCAACCGCGCGATGGTCGGTAGCGGAATCGGCGCGACCAGCGCGTACTGGACCGAGTGGGACATCGACTCCCTCGGCAATCGCAAGAGCCAGAAGCAGTACTCGCTGACCGGTGGCACCGACACCACCACCACCTACACCTACGACGGCAACGGCAAGGGGCAGCCGCACACGCTGACCGGCACGACCACCACCGGTGGTCTCACCGGCAGCACCTCCTACGCCTACGACGGCGCGGGCAACATGACCACCCGTCAGGCCGGGCAGGGCACGCAGACCCTGAACTGGGACGACAGCGGCGAGCTCGCATCGGTGACCGGCGGCACGGACGGGAACAGCTCGTTCCTGAACGACGCCGACGGCAACCTGCTCATCCAGAAGGACCCGGGGGTGACCACTCTCTACCTGCCGGGTGAGCAGATCGTGTTGAACACCAGCAACCAGACGCTGAGTGGTACCCGGTACTACGCGCTGCCCAGCGGCGCGATGGCGTACCGCACGGGCAGCGGCAGCGCGTACGGCTTCACCGTGCCGGACCACCAGGGCACGCCGAGCCTCTACCTCAACAACACCGCCCAGCAGCCGACCTGGCGGCAGTACACGCCATACGGGGCGCCGCGAGGTGCCACGGTCTCGGTCCCCGACAACCGGGGCTTTCTCAACCAACCGCTCAACCCGAACACCGGCCTGACCCAGGTCGGCGCCCGCAACTACGACCCCAACATCGGACGCTTCGTCTCGCTCGACCCGCTGCAGGACGTGGCGGATCCGCAACAGTGGAACGGCTACTCGTACGCCAACAACTCCCCGGTCACGATGAGCGACCCGAGTGGCCTCATCCCGAGCGACTGCCTGGAGTTCGACTGCCGCGGGTACGATCCGCGCCCGCTGAAGGAGGGAGACGGTCGAGGCGCCGGCGGATGCCCGGGCGGATGTGGAACCGACGCCAACATCGCCTGGGGCGAGCGTAACGGCAAGAAGAGTACCAAGTCTCGTAAGTGGGACCACCCGCGAAACCTGGGCTACGGCATCATGGTGCCGGAAACGGTGCCGCACGAGGAGTTCATGCGCCGCTGGGCCGCACAGCGGGCCGCGCACTTCGCGGCCAAGAGCCAGGGCAACAACGACGAGCTGATGCGGGTCGACACCCGGGGCCTCGCGATGAACATCTGTCACGAGATGGGTCGACCCGGCGGGTGTGACCAGTGGATCGAGGAACTCTGGTCCGACCACTTCGAGTGGGGTGCAGAGAACCTTCCCGATGATGACCGGCTCATCTCGGGGGTCGGCAACCTAGGCGGTCTGGGCAAGGGCAAGGGCTCGCGGGGCGGGTGCAACTGCGGCTGCAAGAGCTTCAGTGGTGACACCGAGGTGCTGATGGCCGACGGCACCAGCAAGCGACTTGACGAGGTCGAAGTCGGCGACGAGGTGATCGCATCCGACCCGGAGACCGGTGAGCAGGGGCCTCGAACGGTTACGCACGTGTGGGTTCACTACGACGATCTGATTCTGCTCGATCTGGTGGGCGCTGCAGTCACAACCACCGAGGACCACCCCTTCTGGAACCAGACGGACCGGAAGTGGCAGCGGGCAGATGATCTCGACCCGGGTGACCTCGTGTTGTCGCCGGATGGCGGAACGCGGAGTGTTCGGGGTCTCCGTGCGGATTCCAGCTTCAACGACCTGGCCTACAACCTGACGGTGAGCGGGATCCACACCTTCCATGTGTTGGCCGGTGGCACGCCAATCCTGGTGCACAACACTGGGCCGGATGGTTGTGTCCCTGGTGCGCCCGGGCCCTCCTGGAAGAACGACTTCGACAAGCTGCCACAAGGTCGCCAGGGAAGCGTGAGGACGGTCGGCACCGAGGTCGAGCTTCGGGAAGTCTTCAATCAGTGGACTCGCGGCGCTGAACGTCTCCCCGCTCGCGGGCCAAAAGTTCCTGACGTGTTCAAGGGGGCGGACGGCACGGTCATTCAATGGCGAACCGCTTCAAAATCCGGCGGTGCTACGATCGACATTTTCCCGGCGGGTTCGAGGGGTCTCAAGGTTCATGTCCAGGAGTGACGCCAGCATCCGCGAGATTCTGTACGAGGGCCTGGATGACTGGGTGCCGATCGACCAAGTCATCGCCTCTGCCCGCGAGCTGGCCGTCATTGATGGGAGTGACTTTCGGGAGGTTTCCTCCATGCTGATTACACGCTTGATCGAAGAAGGGCTGATGGTCCCCGGCTCGCTCGAGTCGCAGGGTTTCGAGGCGTGGACGGGTTTGCCTCGCGAGCTCGTTGATCGCGTTCTCGCGGACTGTAAGAAGTTGAACTGGGAGCCGTTCGGTGCGGGCTGTTGGCTGGCCAACACCGATTATGGTGACGAGGTCGCGAAGGGCTGAGCTTCGTCGGGCAGGCATGGTGGGCGGGCGAAATGTCCGCCCACCATGTATCCAGGCAACAGTGCTTCGAGCCCCCGATGTCGATAGGCGAGAAGGGTCGCCGCGCTGGTGCTCGAGTGCCAGGCACTGGATGGACTGCATTGTCTCGTCCTCGACCGAGGCTGACAAATTTCTCATCGCCGTTGCGCGATGGCAGGGGTTGCTCCTGGGTTCTGTCCGCGCCACGACGCATCGAGCCAACGATTTCGATGCTGGCGGATGGTGTGCCATCCGGCTTCCCCGTAACATCGATGGGTGCGCCGCCCTCCTCGGCCGCGGCCTCTCGCAGCCACGCGGCCCCGCCTGCTCACCGCCCTGCTCGCCGTCACCGTCCTGACCGGCACCACCGCCGCCTCGTGCGGCGACGACAAGCCGAACGTCACCCTCGCCTCGGCCGCCAAGAACGCCGTCGCCGAGGTCATCGACGCCCCGGCGACCGTGACCGCCCGGGCCGCCGCCACCCTCACCGCGCCCGCCGACGGCACCCTGGCCAGCCTGCGCGTCCAACCCGGACAGCGGGTCAAGCGCGGCCAGGTCCTTGCCGTGGTCGACTCGCCGTCGGCCCGGCAGCGGCTCCGTCAGGCCAAGGAGGCGTTGACCGCCGCGAAGCGGGCCGGCCGGGGCGTCGGCGCCGGCGACCTGTCCGGCAGCCGGCGCGGCACCGACAAGGCCGCCGACGAGGCGTTCGACGCGGCCCGGGACGCCGCCGACAAGATCGCCGACAAGCAGCTCAGGGACGCGCTGCTGGCCCAGGTGACCGCCGCCCAGAAGCAGTACGCCGCCGCCGCGCGCAGCGCCGACCGGGCGGTCCGTTCGGTGCAGCGGGGCGTCGCCGGGCTGAACTCCGCCGTGGGCGCGCTGTCGTCGGCGCAACGGCTCCAAGCCCAGCAGGCGTACGACCTGGCGAAGGCGACCGTCGACGCGTTGACCCTGCGCGCCCCGATCGGGGGTGTGGTGCAGCCCGGTGGCACCCCGAGCGGTGGCGGCACCGATCTGGCCGCGCTGCTCGGCGGCGGTCAGCTCCCTGCGGACCTCGGCCCGTCGGCGCCCACCGGGTCCCGGGCCGGCCCGCCGCCGGGGGTGGACGACGCCATCGGTGTCGGTGGCCGCGTCACCGCCGGCGCAGCGGTGCTGACCATCGTCGACACCGGGGCGCTCGGCCTGGCCGCCGAGGTCGACGAGACGGACGTGCTGCTGGTCCGGCCCGGGTTGACCGCCACGGTCGAGCTGGACGCGGTCACCGGCGCGACGTACGAGGCCACCGTCCGCTCGGTCGACGTGCTCCCCACCAGCTCCGCCCGGGGCGGGGTGACCTACCGGGTCCGCCTCGCCCTCGGGGCCGGGAAGCTGGGCGAGGGGGAGGCCGCGCCGACGCCCCGCCCAGGCATGAACGCCATCGTCCACCTCCAGGTACGCCAGGCCGCCGACGCGGTCACCGTGCCCGCCTCGGCGGTCTTCTCCGCCGACGGCCGGGACGCGGTCTGGGTGGTCCGCGACGGGAAGGCGGACCGGGCCACGGTGACCGTCGGCGTGCAGGGGCCCGACCTGGTGCAGATCCTCGACGGGGTGCAGGCCGGCGACCGGGTGGTGGTGCGCGGCGCCGACCGGGTCACCGACGGCCAGGAAGTCCGGTGAGCCCGGCGCCGGCGATCGAGGCGGTCGACGTCTCCCGGACCTACGAGCTCGACGGCGTCTCGGTACCCGCCCTGCGCGGGGTGTCGCTGACCGTCCAGCCGGGCGACTACGTGGCGCTGGTCGGGCCGTCCGGCTCCGGCAAGTCCACCCTGATGCATCTGCTCGGCGGGCTCGACCGGCCGACCGGCGGCCGGCTGGTGATCGGCGGCCGGGACGTCGGCAGCCTCTCCGCGCCGGAGCTGGCGACCTTGCGCAACGAGACCATCGGCTTCGTCTTCCAGGCGTTCCACCTGCTGCCGCGCACCTCGGCGGTGGACAACGTGGCGCTGCCGCTGGTCTACCGGGGTCTGGGCGCCCGGCAGCGGCGGGAGCGGGCCGCGGCGATGCTGGGCCGGGTCGGCCTGGGGCACCGGCTGGACCACCGCCCCAACCAGATGTCCGGCGGTGAGCAGCAGCGGGTGGCGATCGCCCGGGCACTGGTGACCGACCCGACGGTGCTGCTCGCCGACGAGCCGACCGGCAACCTGGACAGCGCCACCGGTCAGGCCGTGCTGGCGCTGCTGGAGCAGCTCAACGCCGAGTCGGGGGTGGCCCTGGTGATGGTGACCCACGACCGGGAGGTGGCCGCCCGGGCCCGCCGGCAGATCGCCATGCGCGACGGGGTGGTGGAGTCCGACAGCGCCGCCGAACCCCTGGTCACGGCCGCGCCCACGGTGCCGGCGAAGGGTGCGCCGCGGCCGGTGGCGGCGGAGTCGCCCGCGACCGCGGCGGGCCATGATCGACCGCTGTCCGGCCCCGACGGGCGACCTGAGACACTGAGGGCCGCTCCCAGCGCGGAGCCCCGGTCCGCGTCCGGAAGCGGCCCGGGGTACCCGCCCGGTGGCTCCGGTGGGCCCGCCGGAGCCACCGGGCGCCTTCCGCGCGGCGCGGCCGGCCGTACCCCCGATGGTGCCGGCGACGGCTCCACCGCCGAGCGGACCGGGCCCACGGCGGACGCCGGGGGTGACCGGTGAGGGTCGCGGAGGCGTGGCGGGTGGCCCTGGACGCGCTGCGGGCCAACCGGATGCGCAGCGCGCTGACCATGCTCGGCGTGATCATCGGGGTGGCCTCGGTGGTGCTGCTGGTCGCCATCGGCACCGGTACGAAGCAGAAGGTCGAGCAGCAGGTCGAGGGGCTCGGCTCCAACCTGCTGCTGGTGGTGCCCGGCAAGATCGAGGTGGGTACCGCGCCGGTGGTGTCGCCGCTGACCCTGAAGGACGTCGACGCGGTCTCCCGGGTGGTCGGCGACCCGAGCCGGGTGGCGGTGACCGTCGCCTCGGGCGCGACCGCCCGCGCCGGCAACCGGTCCGACTTCACCACCGTGCAGGGGGTGCTGGAGACCACCCCGACCGTCTTCACCCGGTCGCTCGCCCGGGGCCGCTACCTCACCGGGGCCGACGTGGACACCAGCCGGCGGGTCGCGGTGCTCGGCGACTCGGTGGCCCGCGCGCTCTTCCCCGACCGGGACCCGCTCGGCCAGCAGGTGACGCTCGCCGGGGTCCGGTTCCGGGTGATCGGCGTCTTCACCCCGTTGGGCCAGAGCCTCGGCGTCGACCGGGACGACGAGGTGCACGTGCCGGTCACCGCCGCGCAGCGGCTCTGGGGCACCCAACGGGTGGACGGCATCGCGGTGAAGGCGCCGGACCGGGAGCGGATCGACGAACTGGGCGCCCGGATCGTGGCCGAGCTGGGCCGGCGGCACCCGGACACCGAGTTCAGCGCGGTCACCCAGCAGCAGATCCTCGGCGTGCTCGGCGACATCCTCGGCGTCCTCACCGGCGTGCTGGCCGCCATCGCCGGCATCTCGCTGCTGGTCGGCGGGGTCGGCGTCTCCAACATCATGCTCGTCTCGGTCCGGGAACGGACCCGGGAGATCGGCCTGCGCAAGGCGGTCGGCGCCCGGCCCCGGGACATCGGGGTGCAGTTCCTGCTGGAGGCGGTGCTGCTCACCGCCATCGGCGGGCTCACCGGCATGGCGCTCGGCGTCGGCGCCGCGCTGCTGGTGGACGCCTTCTCACCGATCCCGGCCGCGATCACGTGGTGGTCGCTGGCGTTGGCATTCGGCGTCTCCGCCGCGGTGGGCATCGTCTTCGGCGTGGTTCCCGCCCAACGCGCCGGGCGCCTAGACCCCGTCACCGCCCTCCGCGCCGAGTGACCCCCGGGCCCCACTTTCGTTGATCAGGAAGTCGGGTCGGGACCCGGGCCCGCCGCGTGCCACCGCAAGGGTGTCCGTCGCAGGTCTCGACAATGGGACGGGGGGCGCAGGCGGGGAGAAAACGCCTGGTCACGGTCGGGTGATCGCGGGCTCAGGCATGATCAGTTGTACGAAGGGATCGCGCCGGTAACAGCCGCCCCGCTACCGTACTGGTAACACGCGCGTTGCCGCCCCGGACGCACACTTCGGTCGCTCGGCACGCGCCGGGCATGGGATGGGTCGGGTGAGCCATGGCCGGGTCGCAGTCCGACGGTCGGCTGTCGGATGTCAAGTTCCTCACCGTCGCCGAGGTGGCGGCGGTGATGCGGGTCTCCAAGATGACGGTCTACCGCCTGGTGCACAGCGGTGAGCTCACCGCGGTCCGGGTCGGCCGCTCGTTCCGGGTTCCCGAGCACGCGGTGCACGACTATCTCCGGGGCGCGTTCCAGGAGACCGCCTGACCCGTCGACTGCGACGTAACGGGCATCGACGGGGCCGCGTTGGTCCTGCTGACGCTCTCCGGCTACCCTGGAGCCGACCGTGACCGCACGCCGGTGCGCCCCGACGACGCCACCAGGCTGGTCCGGTCCGTTGTCCGCACGCGGTCGCCGGCACCACCGAGGTGGTGCCACCCGTCCGCCCCGCACGTTGCATCGAAAGGCTGTCGTATGGGCTCGGTGGTCAAGAAGCGCCGCAAGCGCATGGCTAAGAAGAAGCACCGCAAGCTGCTGCGCAAGACCCGCGTCCAGCGTCGCCGTCTCGGCAAGTGACCGATGCCGGGCTGCGGCCCGGCATCCGGCACCACTTGCCAACTGTCGACCCTCGGAGGCTCAGGTGATCAGGCCGTGGACGTCCCGGCTCGATCCCGCCTGCCGGTCAAGGCGTGCGAGATGACCCCCGGTGGCACCGCTGGTGCTCCGGGGGTCGTCGTCGTGACCGGGGTCGGTCGCTACCTCGGCGCGCACGTCGCCGCCCGGCTCGCCGCCGACCCGCGGATCGAACGGGTGATCGGGGTCGACCCGGCCACCCCCGGGCCCGAGTTCACCGACCTGCTCGACCGGGTGGAGCGGATCCGGCTCGACCTGGGCTCGCTCGGCGGCCTCCTCGCCGACCTCGACGTCGACGCCGTGGTGCACCTGGCGCTGGTCAGCGCCCCCGATTCGCAGCACGGCGGCCGGGCGGCGATGAAGGAACAGAACGTCATCGGCACCATGCAACTGCTCGCCGCCTGCCAGCGGGCACCCAGGCTGCGCAAGCTGGTGGTCCGCTCCTCCACCGCCGCGTACGGCGCGTCCTTCCGCGACCCGGCGGTCTTCACCGAGGAGACCGAGCCGCGCGAGGTGCCGCGCGGCGGTTTCGGCCGCGACATCCTCGACATCGAGGGGTACGTCCGCGGGTTCCGTCGCCGTCGCCCCGACGTCACCGCCACCGTGCTGCGCTTCGCGCCGTTCATCGGCTCCACCGCCGACACCACGCTCACCCGCTACTTCTCCCAGCCGGTGGTGCCCACCGTCTTCGGCCGCGACCCCCGGTTGCAGTTCGTGCACTTCGACGACGCCCTGGAGGTGCTGCACCGGTCCATCGCCGAGGAGCACCCGGGGACCTACAACGTCGCCGGCCCCGGCGTCCTCTCGCTCTCCCAGGCCATCCGTCGGGCCGGCCGGGTGGCGATGCCGGTGCTGGAGCCGGGGCTCTCCGGCGCCGCCGCGATCGCCCGCAACCTCGGCTTCGGCCGCTACGGCCTCGACCAGGTCGACCTCTTCGTGCACGGCCGGGTGGTCGACACCAGCCGGCTGGAGCGGGAGTACGGATTCACCCCGCGCTCCACCGCCGCCGCCTTCGACGACTTCATCCGCGCCCACCGAGGCGGAGTGGTGCTGCACCGCAACCAGTTGGCCGCGGCCGAGCAGCTGGTGCTGGAGCGCATCCGGCAGGTCCGCTCGGCCGTACGGGAGCGGTCGTGACCGGCCCGGACGAGCGCCGCGAGGGCGCCGGGGCCGACGGCCGGTACGACGTACCGCTGACCGCGGCCGCTCCGGAGTCGGAGCCGGCGCGGCGCAACGGGCACCGGCGCCCCACGGCGGCCGTCGCCCCCGACCGGACCCGGCTCGACCCGGCCAGCTCCGGCGAGCCGGACCTCTCCGCGACCGACGAGCCGATCGCCGAGCCGTCCCCGCGGCCCGACCCGGCGAACGGGACCGCTGCCACGGGCGGAGCGGACCCGGCGAACGGGACCGGCCCGGCGGCCCGGCGGCCGGCGGTGCCGGACCGGCACGACCACTGGGACCAGAAGGTCGCCGCCGGGCTGGCGTTCCTGCGCCGGCGCCTCTCCGGCGACTACGAGGTGGACGAGTTCGGGTTCGACCCGGACCTGACCGGGTCGGTATTCCACCCGCTGCTGCGGCTGCTCTACCGGGACTGGTTCCGCACCGAGGTCACCGGCCTGGAACATGTGCCGGCCGACGGGCCGGGCCTCGTGGTGGGCAACCACTCCGGCACCGTGGCGCTGGACGCGCTGATCCTCTCCACCGCACTGCACGACCAGCACCCGGCGCAGCGCTACCTGCGGTTGCTCGGCGCCGACCTGGTCTTCCGGATGCCGGTGGTCTCCGAGATCGCCCGCAAGACCGGCGGCACGGTCGCCTGCAACCCGGACGCGGAGCGGCTGCTCGGCAACGGTGAGCTGGTCGGCGTCTTCCCCGAGGGGTTCAAGGGCATCGGCAAGCTCTACGCCGACCGCTACAAGCTGCAACGCTTCGGCCGGGGTGGGTTCGTCTCGGCGGCGCTGCGCACCGGCACCCCGATCGTGCCCGTCGCCATCGTGGGCGGCGAGGAGATCTATCCGATGCTGGCCGACATCAAGCCCCTGGCCCGGCTGCTCAAGCTGCCGTACTTCCCGGTCACCCCGACGTTCCCGTGGCTCGGGCCGCTGGGCATGGTGCCGCTGCCGAGCAAGTGGCTGATCGAGTTCTGCCCGCCGATCCCGACGGCGCACCTGACCGACTCCGCCGACGACCCGCTGGTCGTGTTCAACCTCGCCGACCAGGTCCGGGAGACCATCCAGCAGACCCTGCACAAGCTCCTGGAACGCCGCCCCGACCCGTTCGGCCCCTGAGGCCGGTGCGCCTCGGCGCCCCATTCGTCCCGACGGGCCCCGGGCGGGCACGGCGCACCCCTACGATGACCCCGGTCGATGACCGGACGGGGGAGACACATGGGGACGCACTGGGCGACGGCGCGGCGGGTCGCGGCGGCCCTGCTCGGACTGATGATGGTGGCATTGATCGCCCCCGCCCCCGCCCAGGCCGCGGAGTATCCCGGCGGGCGGCGCATCTACAGCGTCGCCCTCGGCTCCGTGCCGGCCAACGGCGACCCGGCGACGGGTCCGGTCTGGGTCCGGTTGGCCATGTACTACTTCTACGCCGACGGCACCATCCGCGAGAGCTTCTGGTACTGGAACCACGCCACGGCGGTCGGTGACGCCCGTACCGGCTACCGGACGACGGGGTGCGCGGGGCACGACTGCGAGGTGCGGACGGCGAAGAACTTCGAGCCGACCGCGGCGGCCAAGACCCTCTACGGCACCTGGACCACGTCCGGGGACACCACGACCATCTCCTGGAGCGAGGGATCCGTGGAGACCTGGCGGGCCAGCGATCCGGTCAGCGACCTCACCCGGCTCGACCTCGTCGGCTCCAACTACGGGGTCACCGAGGGCTGGGGCTTCGGCAGTCTCGCGCCGAACGACACGTACACGCCGATCAGCAGCGTGCCGTTGAAGCAGTACCGGGGCGAGTACGCGGCCTACAACAACGTCCGCGGCTACGCCGGGCCCAGCCAGATGGACCTGCAGCTCTTCTCCCGGTGCAGCGCGAACTGTCTCAGCCGCCTGAGCGAGCCGACCACCGCGTGCTCGGCGTGCCCGACCGGGGCGTCCTCCTCACCGGTCCGTTACTACCTGGCCGGCTCCGGCCGGCGGAACTTCTACGAGCACTGGTGCACCTGCCTGACCAGCGCCGCCTGCTACACCGGCGGCTCACACCGCAAGCCGCAACTCCAGGTGATCGGCGACAACGGCACGTTCCACGGCTGGATCGGTGTCGAGGCGTCCAACTTCACCGCGAACACCGGCTACTTCGCGGTGCACTACCACCTCGACTTCTGACCGTCGCGCCTCAGCCGCTCCATTCGGCCCGTCATCGAACCGTCTGTTGATCCGTACGCAGGGGAGTCCAGTCATGTGTGACAGGTGGAGGGCGGTCCGGCGGTCGTTGGCGGCCGTGCTGGTCGCGGTGACCATGGCGACTTTCGTCGCGCCCACGCCGGCACAGGCGGTGGACTATCCGGGCGGGCGGCGCATCTACACCGTCGCGCTCGGCGCGATCCCACCGGCGGGCGAGCAGGCCGGCGGCCCGGTCTGGGTGCGCCTCGCCATGTACTACTTCTTCGGCGACGGCACCGTCACCGAGGGCTTCTGGTACTGGAACCGCGCCACCGCCGTCGGCGCCTCCGGCACGGGTATCCGCACCACCGGCTGCCCCAACCACGACTGCGAGGTGCGCACGGCCACCGGGTTCCAGCCCGGCGCGGGCAACAGGAGCCTCTCCGGGACCTACACCACCTCGGGTGACACCGTCACCATCTCCTGGAGCGAGGGCTCCCGGGAGACCTGGCGGGTGGGCGCGGCGGGAACCAACCTCGCCAGGATGGACTTCGTGAGTTCCAACTACGGGGTCACCGTGGGTTGGGGCTTCGGCAGTTCCGCGTCCAACAACGCCTACGTGCCGGTGGGGGACATCCCCAAGGTGATGTATTCGGGTGAGTACGCCGGCTACAGCGGGTCGACCGGGGTGCGCGGCTCCAGCAACATGCACATCAACCTCTTCTCCCGGTGCGGCGCCACCTGCCTGAGCCTGCTCGGCCAGCCGACCACCGCGTGCTCGGCGTGCGGCGGCGGGGCGACCTCCGCGCCGATCCGGTACTACCTGGCGGGAGCCGGCCGGCGTAACTTCTACGAGCACTGGTGCACCTGCCTGACCAGCGCCGCCTGCTACACCGGCGGGTCACACCGCAAGCCGTACCTGCAGGTGATCGGTGACGACGGCAGCTTCCAGGGCTGGGTCGGCGTCGAGGCGTCGAACTTCACCGCCAATACCGGCTACTGGGCGGTGAACTACCACGTCGCCGGCTGACCCGGCCGGTCAGACGGCGCGGCGACGGCGGTGCAGCGCCAGGCCCGCGCTGACCGCGCCGGCCAGCAGCCCGGCCGCCGCGGTCGACGGTACGGCGATCTTGACCGCCCGCCGCCCGGTGCGGAAGTCCCGCACCTCCCAGCCCCGCTGGCGGGCCTGCCGCAGCAGCGTGCCGTCCGGGTTGATCGCCACCGCCCGCCCGACCGCGGAGAGCATCGGCAGGTCGTTGGCGGAGTCGCTGTAGGCCGCGCAGCGGGACAGGTCCAGCCCCTCCACCGCGGCGAGCTGACCGACCGCCTCCGCCTTCGCCGGGCCGTGCATCAGGTCACCGACCAGCCGCCCGGTGTACGCGCCGTCGACCACCTCGGCGACCGTGCCGACCGCGCCGGTGAGGCCGAGCCGGGTGGCGATCACCCGGCCGATCTCCACCGGGGCGGCGCTGACCAGCCAGACCCGCTCACCGGCGTCGAGGTGCCGCTGGGCCAGCCGTCGGGTCCCGGCCCAGATCCGGGGGGCCATCAGCTCGTCGAAGATCTCCTCGGCGAGGCGCTCCACGTCGTCCACCCGCCAGCCCTCGACGAAGGCGAGAGCGGCCTTCTTGGCCTGCGACATGTCCCCGGCGTGCTCGGTGGCCAGCAGCCGGAACCGGGCCTGCTGCCAGGCGAACCGGGCCAGGTCCCCGGTGGTGAAGTACTTCCGGGCCGCCAGGCCGCGGGCGAACCAGTAGATCGACGCGCCCTGCATCATCGTGTTGTCCACGTCGAAGAAGGCGGCGGCGGTGGGATCGGGGCACGGTGGCGCCGGCGTCTCCAGCTCGGCGTCCGCCCACCCGGCGGTGTGCCCGTGGGCGTCGGTGCTGACCGTGACCTTACGGCTGCCGGTCATGCCACTTCCCCTCGTCCGAACCGTGACGTCTGCACCGCCGAGCCTAGCCGGACGCCGGAGAACGGCGGTCGGGCGAAGGGTGAACTGTGGCGTGCGCAGCTCCGCCGACCGGTCGGCTCAGCGGTCGGCGGGGCAGCTGTCCGGCGCCGGACCGAGGGCGTCGCTGGCCGCCGGAGCCGGCAGTTCGCAGGCGATGGCGGCCCGCAGCGCGTCGGAGCGCTCGCGGATCGTGTCCAGCAGGGTGAGGGAGCGCCGGGTGCGGTCCCGCTCGGCGCGGCTGGCCCCGTCGAGCAGCCCGGTGACCGCCCGCCGCTGCCCTGCGACGAAGGTGTTGACGGCGTCCAGCCCGGCCGGGTCCGACCGCTGCGCCGCGGTCGTGGTCAGCAGCCGTACGCCCTGCCGGGTGTCGGCGTCCATGTCGTCGAGCACGGCGCTGTAGCCGGCCAGGTCACCGTGCAGGGTGGCGGCCTCGTCGAGCCGGGTGCGGGCGAAGTCGAGGAAGAGCTGCCCCCGGCTGAGGTCGGAGCTGGCCAGGGCGAGCTGGGCCCGCTCGGTGGAGCGCTTCATGCCGTACAGCGCGTCGCCGGGGACCGCGTCCTCGCTGGCGGCGGAGATCCCCGACAGCGCCACGGCGCCGGCGGCGATCCCGACCAGGATCGCGCCCCGGGCGCGGACCTGGCGCGCGGTGACCGCGCCGAGCAGCGAACCCCGGGAGGTGGCGGTGGCCGGCGTGGTGCCGGTCGCCGCGCCGGCGTTGGCGCCGACCCCCTCCCGCTCCGCGGTGGCCACCAGCATCGCGCGGAGCCCGGTGCGGAACTCCGGGTCCACGTCGACGTCCGGGCGTTCGGTGACGAGCCGCCGCCCCACCGCCACGAGGGCGGTGAGCTGGTCGTCGGCGCGGGACCGGACATGGTGCCGCCGGCCGCCGTTGGCCTCGTCGAGAAGCTGGGCGAAGCGTGCGGCCCGCCGACGGGAGAAGAGGTCGCTGTCCACCGCAGGCACCCCCTCTCGCTGGTCACGGCCGGTCGGCCGCGGTGGTTCCCAGCGACCGGCGGCGGCGTACGCCGACGGGCGGAGTGCGTGGCCGGCGCTGTACCGGACCGGGTGGGTCCGGCGGCGCCGGGACAACCACCGGTCGCACCCGGAAAAACGGTCCGCGAGGGGCCGGGGTTACGGGGCGGCCGGCAGCGAAATCACGATGCGTGATCGTCGTCGCCGGGCGCTCAGGGTTGGAAACCGTCCGGGAGCAGGCGGGCCAGGGCGCGCACGGCACGGTACTGGAGCGCCTTGATGGCGCCCTCGTTCTTGCCCATCGCCCGGGCCGTCTCGGCCACCGAGAAGCCCTGGAGGAAGCGGAGCACGATGCACTCCTGCTGTTCCGGGTTGAGCTGCTTGACGGCGGTGAGCAGCGCGACGTTGGTGATGTGCTCCACCACCGCCGCCTCCGGGCTGCCCTCCGGGCCGCGGTCCTCCCGGTCGGCGTCGAGCACGTCGCCGGTGGTCACCTCCAGCCGGTAACGGCCGGACTTGAAGTGGTCGGCGACCAGGTTGCGGGCGATGGTGACCAGCCAGGCGCCCAGGTCGCGGCCCTGCCAGGTGAAGCTGCCGATCCGCTTGAGCGCGCGGAGGAAGGTGTCCGAGGTGAGGTCCTCGGCGAGCTGCCGGTTGCCCACCCGGAAGTAGACGAAGCGGAAGACGGTGTCGACGTACCGGTCGTAGATCAGGCCGAACGCCTCGGACTCGCCGGCCTGCGCCCGCTCCACCAGCCCCCAGACCTCGGTGGCCGGGTCGGACGGGTCGGGCCGGCTGGGAAACCCGGTGGCGGGTGTCGTGGCGGCCGGCACGGCGGGGATCACGGCGGTGTCACCCGCCGGCACCGCCGGCAGCACCGCGGTCTCGGGGCCGGACGAGTCGGCCACCGCGGGCGGCTCGCCGACCCGCCGGCTCTGCGCCGGCATGCTGGGCCGGGCGGGGGACACCACCCGGCCGCCGTTCGGCTTGGCGTTGCCGCCCGGTACGACCTGCCGGGCCGGTGCCTCGTTGTGTCGGTTGCGCAGGCGCCGGGACGCGCCGTCGGCGCGGCTGCGGGTGTCGTCGGAGCGGACCGGCTCCAGGCGTTCGTTCGGCGACGTCCGGGGTGTCGGGCCGGTGAGGCCGTTCAGGCCGGCGGGTCGTTCCGCGTAGCCGAAGGTGGTCACCGTGCCTCCCCGGTGCGCGCGGCCGGACGCGCCCGGTGGCGACGGGACGCCGTGGCGGCGTCCGGTCGGCCCCGGGCGGGCAGGGCCTTACAGGGGTGTGCCGACGGGCGGCAGATCCCCTTGAGGTGCTGGTCCAATGCGCTCACAGGCACGGGGGCCTCCTCGGGCTGAGGGGTGTCGACTCACGGCAAATCGGGTGAGCCGACCCGAGTGATGATAGGGCCAACGTCACCCGCGCGTGGCAAGTCCGTTACACAGGGCCAAAGTATTTCCCCCTGGGTCGCACGAACGGCGGACCGGTTGTCCGTCGTGTGCGGTTGACTTTCACGTCGTGGCTTGATCCGGAGTGGAAAGTCCTGGTGGGAGCCGTCGCCACCGGCTCCCCGGCGGGTCGCGGGCCGGACGACTCCGGCCGCGTGGCGGATGCCCCGGGGACCCGGCGGGACGGGTCCGGTCGGCCGTGCGGCCCACCCGTGGTGACCGGGTGTCGGCGGGGCATGGCCGGGCGGGGTGCCGCTGTGCCAGACTCAGCCACCGTGCAGGACCCCGCCGACAGCCCCGCGCCGAACCTCGCCGACCGACTCAGCCGAGCGGCGGTCGCCCACGGCGACCGCCCCGCGCTGCACCACCGCGATCGCACCGTCACCTGGTCCGAACTCGACGCCGCGGTGACCGCCACCGCCGCCGCCCTCGCCGCGGAGGCACCCGCCGCGACCGACGGGCACCCGCCCCGGGTGGCGATCGCGCTGCCCAACTCGCCGGACTTCGTGGTGGCCTACCTGGCCGTGCTGCGGGCCGGGCTGGTCGCGGTGCCGGTCAACCCGGGCTTCACCGCCCGGGAGCTGCGCCACGTGCTCGCCGACTCGGGCGCGACGGTGCTGCTCTGCACCGGGGCGGTCCGCGACCGGGTCGCCGGGTTCGCCGCCGAGCTGCCGGCCCTGGCGGCCGTGCACACCGAACTGCCCACGGGCGGGCCGGCGGCGCCGCCGGCCCCGGCGCGCGGCGGCGAGGACCTGGCGGTGCTGCTCTACACCTCGGGCACCGAGGGCTGGCCCAAGGGGGCGATGCTCCCGCACCGGGCGCTCGCCGCCAACCACGACCAGCTCGACCGGATCACCCCGCCGGTGGTCGGGCCGGACGACACCGTGCTGCTCGCCCTGCCGCTGTTCCACGCGTACGGGTTGAACTCGGGGCTGGGCGCGGTGGTCCACCACGGCGCCTCCGGGGTGCTCGTCGACGACCTCGGCGACACCGGCGCGCTCGACGTGATCGCCCGGCACCGGGTCAGCGTGCTGGTCGGCGTACCGTCGATGTTCCTGGCCTGGGCCGGCGCGGACGCCGACACGGTCGCCGCGGCCACCGCCTCGGTGCGGGTCGCGGTCTGCGGCGCCGCGCCGCTGGACCCGGCCACCGCGGCCCGCTTCACCGAGGCCACCGGACACCGGGTGCACGTCGGGTACGGGCTGACCGAGACCGCCCCGGTGCTCACCTCGACCCTGGTCGGTGGGGAGCCGAAGCCCGGCTCGGTCGGCCGGCCGCTGCCCGGCGTCGAGCTCCGCCTGGTCGGGCCGGACGGGGTCGACCTGTGGCGGGACGGCGCGACGGCGCCGGAGGACGACGGGGACGACCCCTTCCTGGTCGACCCGTCGCCCGGCACCGACCCCGGCCAGGTCGTGGTCCGCGGGGCCAACCTCTTCGCCGGCTACTGGCCGGACGGCCGGGGCGGCCCCGACGCCGACGGCTGGTGGGCCACCGGGGACGTGGCCTACGCCGACGACGAGGGTGACCTGTTCCTGGTCGACCGGCTCGGCGAGCTGATCCTGGTCAACGGCTTCAACGTCTACCCGCACGAGGTCGAACTGGTGCTCGACGGGCACCCGGGGGTCGTCGGCTCGGCCGTCCTCGGTGTGCCGCACCCCCGGACGGGGGAGACTGTCCGGGCGTACGTGGTGCCGGCGCCGGGGCGTCCGGTCAGCGGCGAGGAGCTGCTCGCCCACTGCGCGCGCAACCTGGCCCGGTTCAAGTGCCCGACCGACGTGGAGTTCGTCGACGAGCTGCCGTACTCCGCGATCGGCAAGGTACGCAAGACCCAGCTGCGGCCGGCGCCGCCCGCCCGCTCTACGGAGGTGCCCGATGTCCACTGACGCCCGGCTCGCCCTGATCACCCGGCCCGGCTGCCACCTCTGCGACGAGGCCAAGGCGGCGCTGGACCGGGTGGTGGCGGTCACCGGTGACCGGTGGGTGGAGAAGGACGTGACCGGCGACGTCGAGCTGGAGCGCGAGTACGGCGACCGGCTGCCGGTGGTGCTCCTCGACGGCCGGGAGCACGGCTACTGGCGGGTGGAGGAGGAGCGGCTGCTGCGGGACCTGACCACCCCACAGCTCTGAGCCGGCCTTATGGTGCTGCGATGACCCCTGCGCGCCACCACCTGGTGTGGGACTGGAACGGCACCCTGCTCAACGACCTCGACCTGGTGGTGGAGGCGACCAATATCGCCTTCGCCAGCGTCGGCGGGCCGTCGGTCACCACCGACGAGCACCGGGTCCGGTTCCGCCGGCCGATCGCCGACTACTACGCCGAGATGCTGGGGCGGGCGGTCGACGCCGAGGCGTTCGGCGAGCTGGACCGGATCTTCCACGAGGCGTACCGGAGCCGGCTGACCACCTGCGCGCTGGCCGACGACGCGACCGCGGCCATCGCGGCCTGGCCGGGCAGCCAGTCGCTGCTCTCGATGTGGTTCCACGACGAGCTGGTGCCGACCGTGCACACCTACGGGCTGACCCCGCACTTCAGCCGGGTCGACGGGCTGCGCGCCACGGTCGGCGGGGGCTTCAAGGCGGAGTGGCTGGAGAAGCACCTCGCCGAGCTGGGGCTCGACGGTCGCCAGGTGGTGCTGATCGGCGACTCGCTCGACGACGCGCACGCCGCCGAGAGCGTCGGCGCGAGCTGCGTCCTCTACACCGGCGGCCTGTCGGACCCGGCCCGCCTCCGCGCCAGCACCCACCCCACCGCCGACACCCTCACCCAGGCGGTAACCCTGGCCACCACCCTCCCGTAACCTCCCCCCGCCTCCCGCCCCGCCCCCGCCCCCAGGCGCTTCCGGCGTCGATCATGAAGTTGCCGGCGATGTGGATCTCCCTGGCGCCGTCAACTTCATGATCGACGGGGAGAGGGAGGGGAGAGGGAGGGGAGGGGGAGGAGTGGGGGTCAGGCGCGGAGGTGGGCCAGGACGGCGCGGACGCGGCGGTGCTGGTCGGCGTCGGGGGGCAGGCCGAGCTTGGTGAAGATGTTGCCGACGTGCTTCTCGACCGCGCCGTCGGAGACCACCAGGGTCCGGGCGATGGCGGTGTTCGAGCGCCCCTCGGCCATCAGCGCCAGCACCTCGCGCTCGCGCGGGGTCAGCTCCCGCAGCGGGTCGTCCCGGCGGCGGCGGACCAGCAACTGGCCGACCACCTCCGGGTCGAGCACCGTGCCGCCGCCGGCCACCCGGGCCAGCGCGTCCAGGAACTCGTCGATCGCGGCCACCCGGTCCTTGAGCAGGTAGCCGATCCCGCCGCCGCCGGCCTCGCCGGTGCTCGCCAGCAGGTCGTCGGCGTACGACACCTCGACGTACTGGGAGAGCACCAGGACCGGGGTGCGCGGCACCAGCCGGCGCGCCTCCACCGCCGCCCGCAGCCCCTCGTCGGTGTGCGACGGCGGCATCCGCACGTCCACCACCGAGACGTCCGGCCGGTGCGTCACCACCGCCTCGACCAGCGCGTCGCCGTCCCCGACGGCGGCCACCACCTGATGCCCCGACTCGGTCAGCAGCCGGACCAGCCCCTCCCGGAGCAGCACGGCGTCGTCCGCGATCACCACCCGCATGGTCCGGTTTTCTACCACGTCGTCCGACCTCACAGCGGCAGCGTGGCGCTGATCACGGTCGGGCCGCCGACCGGGCTGACCACGTCGAGCGTGCCGCCGGCGGCCCGGGCCCGGTCGGCGATGCCGGCCAGGCCGTGCCCCTTGGCCAGGTGCGCGCCGCCCACGCCGTCGTCGGACACGACGATGGCCAGCTGCCCGCCGGCCCGGGTCACCTCCACCCGGCAGGTGCTCGCGCCGCTGTGCTTGGCCACGTTGGTGAGCGCCTCGGCGACCACGAAGTACGCGGTGTTCTCCACCGCCGGGTCCAGCCGCCCGGCGGGCGTGCCGAGGTCCGGGTCGGTCACCAGCTCGACCGGGGCCAGGGCGCGGCCGGCGAGGGCGGCCAGCGCGCTGGGCAGGCCGCGGTCCACCAGGATCGGCGGGGCGATGCCCCGGGACAGGGCCCGCAGCTCGGCGAGGGCCTCCCGGGTCTGGGCGACCGCCTCGTCCAGGGTCCGGCCGGCCGCGTCCGGGTCGGTCGCCAGCTGCTGCCGGGCCCGGCTCAGGTCCATCGCGAGGCGGACCAGGCGCTGCTGGGGGCCGTCGTGGATGTCGCGTTCGAGCCGGCGCAGGGCGACCGCCTCGGCCGACGCGGCGGCCCGCTTCTGCTCCTCCAGCGTCGTGATCCGGTGCCGCATCTCGGCCACCCCGGTCAGCAGCGTCCGGGCGAAGCCGGCCTGGAGCAGGGCGCAGCCACGGGCCACCAGAGGCAGGGTGAACAGGGCGAACAGCCCGAGCGCGGTGTTCAGGGCGATCCGCGCGACGGAGCTGTCACCCATCCCGAGGAGCTGACTGAGGTCCTGGTCGTCGGGGCCGTGCGGGATGGCCCAGTCGTACGCCCAGTAGAGCGCGCCGGTCACCGCGACGGCCCACCAGACCAGCGTCAGCGCGAAGGTGACCAGGGACACGACCAGCTTGGAGATGCCGTGGGCCAGGTCGAGCCAGGACTGCGCGTCGCGCATCGGCACGAAGACCCGCCGCCAGAGCTTCGCCCCGGGCTCCGGCGTCCGGTACGCCGGCCGGACCCGGGGCTGGCGCAGCACCGCCGGCAGGCGCAGCCGCTCGATGTCGGCCAGGCCGCGGGCGGCGTAGAGGGTGCCGGCGAGGATCGGCAGGCCGACCGTGGTGACCAGCAGCCCGACGCTCAGTGCGAGCCCCACCACCAGGAGCACGAAGCTGACCAGCGCCAGTGGCAGGCCGAGCAGCACGTAGCCGGAGTCGCGCAGGAGCTGGCCGGCGACGCCGCGGGCGGGCGCCGGGGCGGGCAGGGTCGCCACGGGGAGAGCGGTCATGCCGTCGAGGCTAGGTGCGGGGCCGGCACCGGCCCATCCCGTTCGCCGGCCTTCCGGGGGTGGGGTTCTCCCTACCCGGAGCGTGAGGCTCGCCTCGGAGCGAGCGATGACACAGCGCAACCGGGCGCGTGCGATTGGTCAGAGAAGTCGGGATTGAGCAATAATCGCCGTGCGGCGTCGCGCGGGCGCGGTCTATCGATCTTGCGGAATGGAGGGCCTGGTGAAGGGGCGTCGCGAGCCGGCAAGATCGCGATTTGTGCACGTCTTCACAAGCGCCTACTCTGTAGTTCCGACGCGCCCTGCTAGCACAGCCGGCAATCTCGGTCGCCAGCGGGAGTCCCGATACGGCCGGTCGCCGGCCGAGGATCGCACCGCACGGAGTCTCATGAGTCAGCACCGTCACCCTGGCGCGCCCGGCCGCGCCGGTGCCGTACCGGCGCTCCCGGACCTTCCGGAGGCGACCGTCGCGCGGCTCCCCGAGTACCTCCGCGCTCTGCACAACCTCGCCGAGGCCGGGCACGAGACGGTCTCCAGCGAGGGGCTGTCCAGCGCCGCGGGGGTCAACTCGGCCAAGCTCCGCAAGGACCTCTCCCACCTCGGCTCGTACGGCACCCGGGGCGTCGGCTACGACGTCGCGCTGCTGATCGACCAGATCGAGTCGGTGCTCGGGCTCACCCACTGCCGCTCGGTCGCGCTGGTCGGAGTGGGTAATCTCGGTCACGCCCTGGCCGGCTACGACGGCTTCGCCAGCCGGGGTTTCCGGATCGCCGCCCTCTTCGACGCCGATCGCGCCCGGGTCGGCGAGGTCATCAACGACCTGGTCGTACGGCACGTCGACGAGCTGCCCCGGGTCGCCGCCGAGGAGTCGATCGCGATCGGCGTCATCGCCACCCCCGCCCCGGCCGCCCAGCGGGTCGCCGACCAGCTCGTCGCCGTCGGCGTGACCAGCATCCTGAACTTCGCGCCGTGCGTACTCTCGGTGCCGGAGGGGGTCGACGTGCGCAAGGTCGACCTCGCCATCGAGTTGCAGATCCTGTCCTTCCACGAGCACCGTAAGGCGTCGCTGACCGCGCTCCCCGCCGCCGGGGCAGCGCTCACCGCCCTGCCCGGCGGGCTCGCGGCCACCGACACCCAGGAGGCGATCGGCACGTGAAACTGCTCGTCGTCGGCGCGTCCTACCGCACCGCTCCGGTCGCCACGCTGGAGCAGCTGGCGGTCGCTCCCGCCGATCTCACCCGCACCCTGGACCGCCTCGTCGCCCAGCCGTACGTCGCCGAGGCGGTGCTGGTCTCCACCTGCAACCGGGTGGAGGTCTACGCCGCCGTGTCCGGTTTCCACGGCGGACTCGGCGACATCTGCGCCGTCCTGGCCGAGCAGGCCGGTTCCCCGCCCGCCGCGCTCGCCAACCACCTCTACGTGCACTACGACGCCGCCGCGGTCGACCACGTCTTCCGGGTCGCCACCGGGCTGGACTCCATGGTGGTCGGCGAGGCGCAGATCCTCGGCCAGCTGCGGGACTCGTACCACTGGGCCAGCGGCGCCGACACCGCCGGCCGGCTGCTGCACGAGCTGATGCAGCAGGCGCTGCGGGTCGGCAAGCGGGCGCACGCCGAGACCAACATCGACCGGGCCGGGCAGAGCGTGGTCACCGCCGCGCTGGACCTGGCCGCCGACCACCTCGAGGGCGACCTCGCCGGCCGGCCGGCGATGGTGGTCGGGGCGGGCGCGATGGGCTCGCTGGGCGTGGCGACGCTCTCCCGGCTGGGCGCCGGCCCGATCACCGTCACCAACCGGGGCGCCGACCGGGCGGTGCGGCTGGCCGAGTCGTACGGCGCGAACGCCGTCCCGATGGCCGATCTCGTCACCGCGCTCTCCACAGTGGACATCGTAGTGGCCGCCACCGCGTCCACCGAAGCGGTCCTCACCCTCGACGTGGTGACCCGGGCGCTCGCCGCCCGCGACGCCGAGCGGGGCCCGCTGGTCCTGCTCGACCTGGCCGTGCCGCGCGACGTCGCGCCCGGCGTGGCCGACCTGCCCGGCGTCGAGGTGATCGACATCGACCGGATGGCCACGCTGCTCGCCACCGGCGAGGCCGCCGCCGACGCCGCCGAGGTGACCCGGATCGTCACCGGCGAGGTCGAGGCGTTCCTGTCCTGGCTGCGCGGCGCCGACGTGGCGCCCACCGTGGCCGCCCTGCGCGGCCGGGCCGACGACGTGGTCACCGCCGAGCTGCGCCGGCTCGCCCAGCGCCGCCCCGACTTCAGCGACGACCAGCGCGCCGAGGTCGCCCGGACGGTGCACCGGGTGGTGCAGCGGCTGCTGCACCAGCCCACCGTGCGGGTCCGTCAGCTCGCCGCGGAGCCCGGCGGTGACCAGTACGCCGCCCTGCTGCGCGAGCTGTTCGACCTGGAGGTCCCGCAGACCTCCCCGGTGGACAGCGTTCCCGACGTCGTCGACAGCGACGGCGGCCGGCCGTCGTTCGGTGTCGCCGACGTACCGCCGTCGTTCGGCGTCGCCGACGTACCGCCCACCGGAGGTGAGCGATGAGCAAGCCCCTGCGCCTCGGTACCCGGGGCAGCGCCCTGGCGATGGCCCAGTCCGGCCAGATCGCCGAGGCCCTGACCGCGGCGACCGGCCGCGAGGTCGAACTGGTCGAGGTGGTCACCGCCGGTGACCGGTCGACCGCCCCCGTGCACCGGCTCGGCGTCGGCGTCTTCGTCTCCGCCCTGCGCGACGCGCTGGTCGCCGGCACCATCGACCTCGCGGTGCACTCGTACAAGGACCTGCCCACCGCCGCGGCGGCCGGGCTGCACATCGCGGCGGTGCCGCCCCGGCAGGACCCGCGCGACGCGCTGGTCGCCAAGGGCGGTCGCACCCTCGCCGAGCTGCCGCCGGGCGCGGTGGTGGGCACCGGCGCGCTGCGCCGCATGGCCCAGCTGCACGCGCTCGGACTCCAGCTGGAGGTCACCCCGATCCGGGGCAACGTCGACACCCGACTCAACCGGGTACTCGGCCCGGACGGCGACCTCGACGCGGTCGTCCTGGCCCGGGCCGGCCTGGCCCGCCTCGGCCGGACCGACGTGATCACCGAGACGCTCGACCCGATGCTGATGCTGCCCGCGCCCGCCCAGGGCGCGCTGGCGGTGGAGTGCCGGGCCGACGACCCCGAACTGGTCGAGCTGCTCGCCGTGCTCGACCACGCACCGTCCCGGGCCGCGGTCACCGCGGAACGGGCGTTGCTGGCCACCCTGGAGGCCGGATGCTCCGCCCCGGTCGCCGCCTACGCCGAGCTCGCCGAAGGCGACGCCGGTGATGAGATCTACCTGCGCGGGGCGGTGATCAGCCCGGACGGCACCCGAGACCTCCGGCTGTCCCGCACCGGAACGCCCGCCGACGCGGCGGAGATCGGCAAGGCACTCGCCGCCGAACTCCTCGAACTCGGCGCCGACTCGATCCTCGGCCACGAAGGACACACCGGCCCGGGGACCCAGCAATTTGGGAGCACAGAATGACCCGCACCCGTAAGCCCGTAGGCCGGATCGCGTTCGTCGGGGCCGGCCCCGGCGACCCGGGCCTGCTGACCCGCCGGGCGCACGACGCCCTGGTCGACGCCGACCAGGTGGTGTACGACCGGGGAGTCCCCGAGTCGCTGCTCGACGCCGTCCGCGCCCAGGCCAGGTCCGACGCCCAGTTCAGCCCGGCCGAGGGCGCCCCGGGTGACGTGGCCAAGGTGCTCATCTCCGCCGCCCGCTCCGGGCTGAACGCGGTGCACCTGGTCGCCGGTGACCCGTTCGGCCACGACTCGGTGGTCAAGGAGGTGCAGGCGGTGGCGCGTACCGCCGCGCACTTCGAGGTGGTGCCGGGCGTCGGCCAGGCCGAGGGCGTCGCCACCTACGCGGGCGTGCCGCTGCCGGGCGTCCGGACCGCCGCCGACGTCGAGGACGTCAGCACGCTGGACTTCGAGGCGCTCGCCGCGGCCGTCGGCCGGGGCTCGCTGGCCCTGGCCGTTGACGCCGGTGACCTGGCCGCCATCCGGGACGGCCTGCTGGCCGCCGGGGTCGACGGCGGCACCGGCGTCGGGGTGACCGGCGACGGCACCGGCGAGACGCAGTACACCACCACGTCGACCGTGGACTCCTTCGTCGCGGCGGCGCTCGGCTTCACCGGCCGGGTGGTGCTCACCATCGGTGAGGGCGTCGGCCAGCGCGACAAGCTGAGCTGGTGGGAGAACCGGCCGCTGTACGGCTGGAAGGTGCTCGTACCCCGGACCAAGGAGCAGGCCGGCGCGATGAGCGCCCGGCTGCGCGCGTACGGGGCGATCCCGTGCGAGGTGCCGACCATCGCGGTCGAGCCGCCGCGCACCCCGGCGCAGATGGAGCGGGCGGTCAAGGGCCTGGTCGACGGCCGGTACGCCTGGGTGATCTTCACCTCGGTCAACGCCGTCCGGGCGGTCTGGGAGAAGTTCGCCGAGCACGGCCTCGACGCCCGCCACTTCGGCGGCGTCAAGATCGCCTGCATCGGTGAGGCCACCGCCGACGCGGTCCGCGCCTTCGGCATCCAGCCGGAGCTGGTCCCCGCCGGTGAGCAGTCCTCCGAGGGCCTGCTGGCCGAGTTCTCGCCGCACGACGAGATCCTCGACCCGGTCGGCCGGGTGCTGCTGCCGCGCGCCGACATCGCCACCGAGACGCTCGCCGCCGGGCTCACCGAGCGCGGCTGGGAGGTCGACGACGTGACCGCGTACCGGACGGTCCGGGCGGCCCCGCCGCCCGCCGAGATCCGCGACGCGATCAAGTCGGGCGGGTTCGACGCGGTGCTCTTCACCTCGTCCTCCACGGTGCGAAACCTGGTCGGCATCGCCGGGAAGCCGCACGCGCGTACCGTTGTTGCAGTCATCGGGCCCAAGACGGCGGAGACCGCGACGGAGTTCGGCCTCCGGGTCGACGTCCAGCCGCCGCACGCCTCGGTCCCCGACCTGGTGGAGGCGCTCGCCGCCTACGCCGTCGAGCTGCGCGAGAAGCTCGCCGCCATGCCGGCGAAGCAGCGCCGCGGCTCGAAGGTGCAGGGGCCGACCGCCCTGAGGTTCCGCTGACAGGAGGCTCCCGTGTCGTACCCCGAGATCCGGCCCCGCCGGCTGCGTCGTAACGCGGCCGTGCGGCGGCTGGTCTCCGAGACCCGCGTCGACCCGGCCGAGCTGGTCGTGCCGATGTTCGTCAAGGAGGGGCTGACCGAACCACGGGCCATCGCGTCGCTCCCGGGGGTGCTCCAGCACTCCCGGGACTCGCTGCGCAAGGCCGCCGTCGAGGCGGTCCAGGCCGGCGTGGGCGGCATCATGCTCTTCGGGGTGCCGACGTCGCGCGACGCCACCGGCTCCGGCGGCATCGACCCGGACGGCATCCTCAACGTCGCCATCCGGGACGTCGTCTCCGAGGTGGGCGACGCCACCGTGGTGATGAGCGACCTCTGCCTGGACGAGTTCACCTCGCACGGGCACTGCGGGCTGCTCACCCCCGACGGCGGCGTGGACAACGACGCCACCCTCGCCGCGTACGCCGAGATGGCGGTGGCCCAGGCCGCCGCCGGGGTCGGCGTGGTCGGGCCGTCCGGGATGATGGACGGCCAGGTCGGCGTGGTCCGCCGGGCCCTCGACGCCGCCGGGCACCAGGACGTGGCGGTGCTGGCGTACGCCGTGAAGTACGCGTCCGCCTTCTACGGCCCGTTCCGCGACGCGGTGGAGTCGGCGCTGGACGGCGACCGGCGCACCTACCAGCAGGACCCGGCGAACCTGCGGGAGTCGCTGCGCGAGGTCGCGCTGGACATCGCCGAGGGCGCCGACATCGTGATGGTCAAGCCGGCGCTGCCGTATCTCGACGTGGTGTCGGCGGTCCGGGCCGCGGTGGACGTCCCGGTCGCCGCCTACCAGGTCTCCGGCGAGTACGCGATGGTCGAGGCGGCCGCCGCGAACGGCTGGATCGACCGGGAGCGGGTGATGTTGGAGACGCTCACCTCGATCCGGCGCGCGGGCGCGCAGATCATCCTCACCTACTGGGCCGTCGAGGCCGCCCAGCTGCTCCGCGACCGCTACTGAGCCGGTGGCGGCCGCTGCCGCCACCTCCCTCTCCCGCACGCTTTGCTCTGCTGCCGCCCACGCAACGGTGGAGCGCTTCCAGTGTTGCCGTCGGGACAGCAGAGCAAAGCGTGCGGACGGGGTGGCCGGGTGGCCGGGAGCCGGGTGGCCAGGTGGCCAGGTGGCCGGGTGGTCGGGGTTGCCCGGCCGGCGCGTCGGGCGCCACGGCAGCGGCACGGGTTTTCCACAGCTTTGTCCACAGGGATTGCCGGTGGTGGCGGGCGGCGGGCAGGGTGCCGGCATGGCCTCCGCGCTCGACCCGCCGCCCACCGGCCCCACCGTCGGCCAGTTCCCGATCGCCGGCCTGGTCCGCAGGGCCAGACGTCTCGCCGGCCTGGGGCAGCGGCAGATGGCCCGGTTCGCGAAGGTCGCCCCGTCGACGGTGGGCCGGGTGGAGACGGGGGAGATGACTCCCAGTCTCGCGGTGCTGGAACGGCTGCTCGGCGCGGCGGGCCTCTACCTCGCCGTGGTCGACCCGGACGGCCGGGTCATCCAGCCGATGGCGGACTGGGACGACACCCGCGACGGCGCGGGCCGGCGGTACCCCTCCCACCTGGACACCATCCTCGACCCCGAGCCGGGAGAGTGGTGGGGCGACATCTACGGCCTGGCCCGGCCCCCGGAGACCTTCCACCGCTGCCCGATCGACCGGGAGGCCCGCCGGCGCCGCAGCCAGTGGGAGGTGCGGGTGGCGCAGCACCGCCACCTGCCGCCGCCGAAGGACATGCGGGAGCGGTACTGAGACGGCCCGCCGCCCCGGGGAGAACCCGGGCCGGCGGGCCGTCGCCCGTACGTCGGACGGTCAGTCGTCGTCGGTGATGGTCCCGACCGCCAGCGGGTCGGCCAGCCGCAGGCTCAGCGGGCCGGCGACCGCGATCGCGATCCGCTCGTCCGCCTCGACCTTCCGGTCACCGCGGACGGTCACCGGGAAAGCCAGCGAGGTCTCCCCGGCGGGCAGCACCCGGCAACCCAGGTACGGGTCGAAGTCCGACCCGGCCGTGGCGGTCAGGCCGTCGGCGGCGGCGCAGATCCTCGTCGGCACCGACAGCGGCCGCGACACCGTCGCGGTGAACGTCAGGGTGCTGTCACCCTTGTCGCCCTCCACCACCGAGGCGTCGCCGACCCGCAGCGACGGCTGGGTACGGAAGCGCGCGACCTGCGGGTCGTGGTCGCTGGCGCCCCGCGAGCCGTCACCGGTGAAGTCGGCCGGCCAGTCGGCGTTGACGTGCGCGGCCCGCACCTGGACCAGGTCCTCGTGGAGCGCGTCGTTGACGAAGAGGTGGTCCAGCGTCTGCGCCGAGCCCTGGAAGCTGTACGAGTAGGCCGCCGAGGGCACGTCGGCCACCAGGTCGTCCCAGAGGTTGTGCAGGCCGGCCTCGTAGAGCGGGGCGAGCTGGTCCGAGGGGGTCGGGTTCGCACCGGTGGCGACCGGATCGTCCGGGCGGGGGAAGACGTTCAGGTCCCCGCCGTAGACCACCCGGGCGTGCCGGTCGGACTTCTCGATCGCGGCGACGATCGCCGCCCCGTACCGGGCCTGCTCGGTCCGCTGCCCGACCTTCGTGTCCGGGCCGGACGAGTAGTGGTTGCTCAGCGCGTACAGCAGGTGGGACTCCGCGGAGTCCGGCGTCGCCCGCACCACGAACTTGCCCAGCTGGGGCGCGCGGGTGAAGACGTTGGTGCCGTCCCGGCCGGTCGAGGTGTCCGTGTCCGCCGGCAGCAGCGCGTTGAGCGCCTTCGGGTTCTGCACGTCCGCGTTGGACGGCAGCCCGGCCGCGCGGTACTCCACGGTCGGAGCGGTGCCCAGCAGCGGGTCGGTGGCGGTCGCCCCGGCCAGCGAGAGCCGGTCGGTGCGGTAGAGGAACGCCGAGGTGATGCCGCGGGCGTCCGCGCCGGTCCGGTCGTACGCGGCGGCGTACGCCGGGCCACCGGCGGCGGCGACGGCGAGCGCCAGGTCCTGGAGAGTGTCCGGGGCGCCGTCGGCGTCGTTGGTGTCACCACACACCAGCTCGGTGCCGGAGACCGTGCAGATGTCCTGGTCCTCGGTCTCCTGCACCAGGATCAGGTCCGGCGAGTGCAGGTCGTTCCGGATCTGGTCGGCGAGCTCGGTGAGGTGCTCCCGGTACTCCGCCTCGTCGGCCGGCACGTAGTCGAACGGTGGGGTGACGCCGGTGCAGCCCGGGTTGCCGGTGAAGTCGCAGCCGTCGAAGGGGTCGTCCCGGTGGTCGTACAGGTTCTCCACGTTGTAGGTCGCCACGGCGGCCTCGCGGGAGCGGTTCGCCGGGCTCGGCGGGTGGTTCGCCGACGGGTCGGCGCCGGCGGTGAGGGAGAGCGCCTCCGGCTGCACGCTGAACTTGCTGAAGCCGTAGGAGACCGCCCCGTACGCGTCGGCGGCGAGCGTGTCGAAGGTACGGGCCGGCGGGAGCAGCGCGGTCGAATCGCCGGCGGTCGCCTTCACGCCGCCGCCGCCGAGCAGGATCCGCTGGCCGTTGCCGTTGTCGAAGCGCTGCCCCGGCACGTCGTCGAGCGGGTGGGAGTCCCGGAACACCCGACGGGCGTACGGGTCGGCCCGCGTCATCAGCGGGTCCTCCCGGTCGACCACCCAGACCTCGGAGTCGGCGGTGGAGCCGAAGACGTCCCGGGGGCCGGTCACGCCGCTGCCGGCGCGGACCCGCAGCCGGGCGCCCTCGTGCCGCTCCCAGAACCGGTCCGCGGCGCCCGCGTCGGCCGGCGGGGTCGCGTCGTGGACCGCGACGTCGGTGCCCACGTCCAGTCCGGAGGCGAGCTTGCGGACCAGCGAGGCGCTGGAGAGCTGGGTCTGGTTGAAGTACTCCGACACCCGGGCGCGCAGCACCACCTCGTCGCCGACGGTCGGCGCGTAGCCGCCGATCAGCGTGGTGAACGAGCCGGTGAAGACGAAGACGCCGTCCGAGCTGAGCGGGTCGCCGTCCTCGGCGCCGGCACGGCTCTGCAGGTAGAAGCCGTGCTGGTTGGCCCCGGCCGAGGTGCGGGTGAGCGACTTCTGGGTGATGACGCCGCGCACGTCGTACAGGGCGGAGCTGGTGCCGTTGCCGCTGGCCGGGGCGAGCGGGGAGCGGTCGGTCCGCGGGTTCTCGCCGTCCCGGGTCGGGCCCTGCACCTCACCGACCGAGAGCACGGTGGTGACCTGGACGGTGAGCGTGCAGGTGGCGGTGCCGCCCTCGGCGTCGGTGGCGGTCAGCGTCACCGCGTACGCCCCGCCGGGCAGGCCGGTCGCGGTGACCGTGGCGGTGGCGGTCCCGCCGGCCGCGGTGGCCGGGGTGAGGGCGGTGCGGCTGATCGAGCCGGTGGCCGGCGTCGGGCTCACCGCGGTGACGGCGAGGTCGGTGATCGTGTCGTCCGCGTCGGTGGCGGTGACCTGGCGGGTGGCGGTGGCTCCCGCCTCCAGGGTCAGCGTGCCGCCGCAGTTCAGCGCGGCGGGCTGGTCGACCGGGCCGCCGTCGTCGACGGTGTGCGCGCCCAGCCCGTCGAAGGTGTCGGTGGCGAAGCCGGCCCAGGTGGCCGCCGGGTCGAACGCGTTCGACGGCTCGGTGTCGCCGGACGTCACCGTGGGCAGCCGGCGCAGCGTGTTGTCGGCGGTGCCGGTGAGCCCGGCGCCCCACTCGGTGCCCGGGTCGACGCCGACCTGGCCGATCGAGTCGAGCACGGTGGTGCCCCGGCGGAGCACGATGGCGTCGTCGCCGTTGAACAGGCTCGCGCCGGTGGTCTGGTCGGCCTGGGCGAGCACCACGGGGGCGGCCGAGGCGGCGGCGAACACGAAGACGTCACCGGCGGCGACGGTGCCGCTCAGGGTCACGTTGGTGGGCGTGGTGGAGCCGTTGAAGTGCAGCTGCAGCTGGTAGCCGCCGGCGGTCAGGTCCACCGGGGAACCGGTGCCGTTGTACAGCTCGATCGCCTTGTTGTTCGACGAGCCTTCGACGTACTCGGAGATGAACAGGTCGGTGGGCGCGGCGGTGGCCGCGGTGGGTGCGACGCCGATGACCGGGATGGTGACGGCGGCGGCGGTTGCGAGCGCGGCGTAGCTGCGGCGCGGGCGCATAGGGCCTCCACGATGGGTGGACGTGACTAACGCACGTTAAGCCGCGCTGCTGGCCGCCGTCCATCCTCCGGACAGCGCGGTGGTGAACGACGGTCAGCGCGCGGCGTCGAGACGGTGCACCAGCTCGGCCACGTCCACGCTGTACTCGCACCAGTCCCGGTCGGGGCGGTAGCCCAGCTCGGCGTTCACCTTCAGCATCGCCTCGTTGGCCTGGGCGTTCCAGGTCTGCACCTCGGCCACTTCCGGCTCGGTCGAGCGCAGCTCCAGCAGCATCCGGGCCTTGATCGCCCGGTCGATGCCGTAGCCCCGGTGGTCCTGGGCCACGATCGTGTCGTACTGGTCGGCGCGGGTGGGGTGCTGGGCCGGCACCACCACCTCGGTCAGCCCGGCCACCTCGCCGGTCTGCTCGTGCAGGGCCAGCACGATGTACGGCTTCATGCCCCGCCGGTGCAGCGTGTCGAGGCTGTCCCGCAGCCGCTGCGGGTCGTACGAGCTGGGCCGCAGCTCGCCGTCGTCGACGTCGCGTACCTCCGCCTTGGCCCGGGCGTACGCCTCGATCAGGTCGTCCGGCGGGCCGCCCGGGCAGAACTCCAGGTGGTAGCCCGCGCCGACGCCGGTGGCCATCTCGGCCAGCGCCGGCCAGTCCACCGCGCCCAGGTCGAGCACGCTGCGGGTCTCCACGTACTCCTTGGCGAAGCCGAGCGACTCGTAGAAGGCGACCGCCGGGGTGTCGCCGACCACCTCGACCCCGATCGACTGGAAGCCCTCCTGGTAGACCCGGCGGGCGGCCAGCAGGACGAGGTCACGGCCCAGCCCGGTGCGCCGCACCGAGGGGTGCACCAGCACCTCCAGCACGCCGATGTCGCCGAGGAGCAGCACGTGCACGTGCCCCAGGATGGGGCCGGGCCGGCCGTCGGCGCCCGGGTCGCCCTGGGCCACCCAGGAGATCCGTCGTTCGCCCGGCATCACCTCGGAGAGGTATTCCCGCAGGGAGCTCTCCCGCCAGGGCGGGTCCTGCGGAAGATCCGCCGCCAGGACCGCGTTCAGCGTGTCCAGCAGCGACGCGATCTCGTCGGACGACGCGGTCCGGGGTTCCCACTCGCGCACCATCACCCCTACAGCTTGCCGGCAACGGTTGCCCGGGGGAAGTGTCCGGTCCGGCAATGTACGCGGACGATCACGTCACGTGTGGGTGGCCCGACCGTAGCCGTTGGCCTTGTCGAACACGTCCTGGGCGTACCGGCGCACGTCGTTGTAGGAGAGGATGGCGCCCCACCAGTCGCCCGGAATGGTCATGTTCCGGCCGCCCTTGCAGAGGTACCGCCCGGCGGCGAGCGCCGCGTCGTCCAGGTCGTGGGGGTCCTTGCGGCCGTCGTTGTCGGCGTCCGCCCCGATCTCCTGCCAGGTGGTGGGGATGAACTGCATCGGCCCGATGGCCCGGTCGTAGACGGTGTCCCGGTCGAAGAGCCCCCGGTCGGTGTCGGTGATCCGCATCCGGCCGCCCTGACCGTCGAGCGGATCGCCGATGATCTCCGGCTCCGCCCGGCCGTCCGGCTTGAGCGTGGCCCCGACGGCCTGGCCGTGCCGCGACTCGACGTACCCGATCGCGGCGAGGGTGGTCCAGCTCAGCTGGCAGCTGCGGTTGGTCTGGGCGAGCACCAGCTCGGCGTAGCCGTACGCCTGCATGGCCACCGGCGAGACGCCGATCCGGGCCCCGGTGGTCCGCGCCCACTCGGCGAGCGCGTCGGCGGGGCGGCCGGTGGCGGGCGGGACGACCGGCCCGGTCGGCGCCGCCGTGCCCGGCAGCGGGGTGGCCGGCAGCGGCAGGGCGGTGGTGGCCGGCAGCACGCTGCCGCCGGCCGCCGTGGGCGCCCCGAGGCCGGTGCCGGCGGTCGCGTCCACCGCGACCGGGCGGGGTGCCCGGACGGCCGCCGGCACCACCAGGGCGCCGACCGCCGCGGTCGCCGCGACCAGCGCGACCAGGAACAGCGCGGGCAGGGCCAGCCGCCCGCTGGGACGCCGGGACCAGGCCCGGGTGGCACGAGCCGCGTCGGCGACCGCCTGCCGGGGCGGCGGCAGCCGCACGGCGTGGGCGAACGGCACCCGCCGCCGCGCCGCCCGGCCGGCCGGGGCGGGCGAGCCCCCGGCGGCGGTCTGCTCGGCCAGGGCCGGCTCGCCGGTGCCGGTGTCCTGTTTGTCCTCGACCCGGGTGGCCCGGTCCGCGTCGGTGGTCGGCGTGGCCCCCGCCGGCTCGCCGGTGCGGGTGTCCTCTTCGGCCTCGGTGGTGGGGGTGGTCCGGTCCGCGTCGGCGGTCTCGGCGGTCTCTTTGGCCCCGGCCCCGGTCTGGTCACCGGACGACGGCGGGGGTGCCGTCTCGCGGGTCGCCCGGCGGGGGCGGGGCAGCGGATTGGCCTCGGGCGCGGCACCGGAGCTGGCGAGCGGGCCGTCGGGCGGCGTCGCCGGTCGCAGGGGGCGTACCGTCGATCTGTCCTCGCCGCTGGCCACCTGACGAGTATCACCCATGTCCGTCGGGGCGTCAGGCCCGGCCGTACGCTGACGGCATGCCCCGGTACGAGTTCCGTTGCCGCGCCTGCGGCGACACCTTCGAGGTCAACCGCCCGATGGCGCAGGCCGGTGAGCCGGCGTCCTGCCCCCAGGGCCACGCCGACACCGTCAAGCTCCTCTCCACCGTCGCGGTCACCGGCCGCGGCGGCGGCCCCGTCGGCGGCGCGCCACCGGCGCCGGCCGGCGGCGGCTGCTGTGGTGGTGGCGGCTGCTGCTGACCCCACCGGGGGAATCGACCTTGCCGGTGCGCAGGTGGAGTGGCACCTTGGGTTCCAGGTCGCCCGGCCGTTCTCACGATGCGTGACGACTCGACCATAGGGCAGCATGAACCCGACGTCAGGGGCGGAGGTTCCACGCATGTCGCCACGGATCCACCTCCCGAGCGGGTGGGTGACCTTCGTGTTCACCGACATCGAGGGTTCGACCCGGTTGGCCCAGCTGCTCGGGCCGGGCTACCGCCCGGTGCTGTGGGAGCACCGGCGGCTGCTCCGGGACACCCTCGCCGGCACCGACGGCGCGGAGCTGCTGACCGAGGGGGACTCGTTCTTCCTCGCCTTCCCCGACGCCGCGGTGGCCCTGACCGCTTGCCTGACGGCCCAGCGCGCGCTGTCCACTCACGACTGGCCGCACCCGGACGCCGCGCCGAAGGTGCGGATGGGGCTGCACACCGGCTACGCCGAACCGCGGGACGGCGAGTACGCCAGCCCCGAGGTGCACCGGGCGGCCCGGGTGGCCGCCGCCGCGCACGGCGGACAGGTGCTCTGTTCGGCGTCGACGGCCCGGCACGCCGACCCGCTCCCGGCCGGCGCCGCCCTGCTGGACCTGGGGCTGCACCGGCTGCGCGGCTTCGACGACCGGGAGCGGCTCTTCCAGCTCGTCGCGCCGGGCCTGGAGCGGCAGTTCCCGCGCCCGCGTACCGCCGACGCGGTGGCGCACAACCTGCCCACCCAGGTCACCTCCTTCGTCGGGCGGGAGACCGAACGGGCCGAGCTGGACCTGCTGGTGCGCCGGCACCGGCTGGTCACCGTGCTCGGCGCCGGTGGCGCCGGCAAGACCCGGCTGGCGGTGGAGCTGGCCTCCGGGATGGTCGAGGCGTACCCGGACGGGGTCTGGTTCGTCGACATCGCCACGGTGACCGACCCGGGCCTGGTGGCGTTCGCGATCGCCGCGGTGCTCGGGCTGCGTCCCGAGCCGGGCCGTCCGATGGTGGACACCCTCGTCGAGTACGCGGCGGTGCGCCGGATGCTGATCGTCCTGGACACCTGCGACGCGCAGCCGGCGGCGTGCGCCGAGCTGACCGCGCGGCTGCTCGCCGGCGGGAGCGGGGTGGCGGTGCTGGCCACCAGCCGCGAGTCCCTCAACCTGCCCGGCGAGGTGGTGTGGCGGATCCCGCCGCTCTCGGTCGACCCGCAGCCCGGCCGGGGCGAGAGCGACGCGGTCGCGCTGCTGCTGGACCGGATGGCGGCGGCCCGGGGCGGCCGGCCGCCGGACTGGGCCGAGGCCGGTGACCTGCGCCGGGTGGTGCAGCGGCTGGACGGCCTGCCGCTCGCCATCGAGCTGGCGGCGGCCCGGCTGCGGGTGCTCTCCGCCGGGCAGCTCGCCGCCCGTCTCGACGACGTGCTCGGCACGCTCGACGCGGGGCGGGGCGACCCGGAGCCGCCGGTGGAGCGGGGTTGGGCGGGCAACCAGCAGGACACCGTCGACCTGGTGGCCGCGGCGGCCGGTGGCGCACCGCCTTCCCCGGCGCACCGGGCGGTGCAGCGTTCCGCCACCGAGCGGCACCTCACCATGCAGGCGACGGTGACCTGGTCGTACCGGACGCTCGGACCGGGCGCCGCCCGGCTGTTGCGCTGGCTGGCGGTCTTCGCCGGCCCGGTCGACCTGCCCACCGTCGAGTGGCTGCTCGACGCCGACCCGCTCGACCCGCTGTCGGTGCTGGTGGACAAGTCGATGGTGCTGGCCGAGCCGCACGCCTCGGGGAGCACGTACCGGATGCTCGACCCGATCCGGGCGTACGCGGCCCGGCGACTGGTCCAGGCGGGCGAGGAACGGACCGCCCGGGACCGGCACGTGGCGTGGTCCGCGCACGCGCTGGAGGCGGCCCACCTCGGGCCGGACGGGCGCCCGGTCACCCTGTCGCTGTACGCACTGGACCCGCTGGCCGGGGAGCTGCGGGCCGCGCTGCGCTGGTGCACCACCGGGGGGAGCGCCCGGGCGGGCCTGCGGTTGGCCGGTGGGCTGGACCAGTGGTGGCGCGAGCGTGGGCTCTCCCGCGAGGCGCGGCTCTGGCTGTTCCGGCTGTACGGGCGGATCGCCGAGACCGGCGAGGCGATCCCGGAGGCGGAGCTGGCGGCGGCGTACCACCTGCATTCGCTGCACGCCGGCGCGGACGGCGAGTTCGCAGAGGAGTTGCGCTACTCGCAGCGGGCGGAGGCGGCGGCCCGGCAGGCCGCCGACGCCGGGCTGCTGGCCCGGGTGCTCGCCGGCCGGGCCGCCCCGCTGATCGACATGGGGCAGTTCGCCGAGGCGGAACGGGTCTGCCGGGAGGTCATCGACTGGGCGCACGAGCAGGGGGTGGCCGGCGACGCGCTCTTCGCCATCTACAACCTGGCCGAGCTGCTGTGGCGTCGGGGAGCGTTGGACGAGGCGGCGGAGCTGCTCGGGGCGGCCCGCCCGGTGGAGGCGGCCCGGCCGATCGAGCGGGGCCGGCGCTCGGTGGACATGCTCCTCGGCATGGTGGCGCTGGCCCGGGGCGACCTCGTCGCCGCGCACGAGCACCTGCTGGTGGCGCTCCGGTCGCGGATGAGCCACGGTTACCACGGTCGGGCCTGCGACACGGTGAACGCGGTGGCGGTCCGCTGCGCGGCGGGCGGGGACTCATCGACCGCCGCCCGCCTCTTCGGCGCCGCCCAGGCGACCCGGACGCAGTTGCGGGCCACGCCCGGCATCTACGGCACGTACTGGTTGGAGCAGCAGGCGGAGCTGCGCCGGGTGCTGGGCGACGCGGACTTCGACGCGGCGTACGGCGAGGGGGCCGAGCTGGGCCTGGAGGAGGCGGCGGCGCTGGCCCTGCGGGTGGAGCACCCGGATCTGGGGGCGGACTCGGTCCGCTTCGGCGTCTCCGGCGCGACCGCCCCGCGCCAGAGCGGCCCGGACCTCGGTCGCGGCGCCACCAGCCGGCTACCCGGGCCGGGGCGGTGACCGGGCCCCCTGTCCCGCCTCCGGCGTCGACAGGGGGCCCTTCGTTCAGCGCAGAGCGGCGCGGCGCTCGGCGTCGGCCTTCATCCGGGCGGCGCGGTCGAGGTCGGACTGCTGGACGGCGGCGGTGGAGCCGAAGATGCTGACCGCCTCGTAGTAGGTCCAGGCGAGGCTGTAGCAGGCCGGGCGGACCACCACGTGGTAGGTGGCGCAGACCCGCTTGAGGTCGGCGTAGAAGGCGCTGTCCAGGCGGGACTTGTTGGCGGAGAACTGGCCCATCGCCTTGTAGTTGCGGTAGCCGAAGTCGTGCCGGTAGCAGGAGAGGCTGAAGGAGAAGCCGAGCGGGTTGTCCGGGCTGGACGAGCAGTAGTCGGTCGACCAGTCGAACGCGTACTCCGACCAGGCGGCCTTGTTGAGGCGGCCGGAGTTCCAGGCGTGGTAGCTGGTCGAGCTGGTCTGGGTCCAGCTCGACAGGACGCTGAGCTTCTGCTCGGTGCTGACGGCGGCGGACGCGGGGGAGGCGAGGCCGAGCAGCGTGAGCAGTGCGATCGTGCCGGCGGCGAGGAGGGTGGCGAGGCGTCTGGACACGGGTACCTCCGCGGTGGTGTGCGGGCGGTGGGTTACCGGCGGGTCACCGGATGTCGATCAGTGTCGATCAAGCCCCGAACGCCGAGCGGCAGTCATCGTGAACTATTGGTGACATACGTTGAAACAGACGAATGCCCCGGACGCGGGAGGCGTCCGGGGCATCCGCCCGACGTCAGTGCACGAAGCGCGGCGGGCTGACCGGGCTCTCGTTGGCCAGCCGGTCCAGCGCGGTCAGCTGGTACGTGTACCGCCGGCCGGGCACGGCCGTGTCGTCCACCCAGGACTGGACGTCCCCGGCGGAACCCCGCACGGTGGCGACCAGGTGGCCGGCGTCGGCGAGGTCGCACCGGTCGGCGACGTCCAGCCCGTCGAAGCGGTAGACCGCGTACGAGGTGGCGTGCCCGAACGGGCCCTCGCCGTCGGCCGGCTGCCGCCAGGTCAGGCGTACCCCGTCGGCGGTCCGCTGCGCGCCGGTGACCACCGGGGGGAGCAGCGGCTTCGCCGGCAGGTGCGGCATGGCCGGGACCAGCGCCGGCCGGGAGTAGTGCTCGGCGGCGTAGATGTCGGTGGCCCCGAGCCGGTTCGCCTTCACCTGCACCGCGGAGAAGTGCACGTTGCCGAGCACCTCCGGGTACGACCGGTTGAGCGTCAGGTGGTCGGAGAGTTCGCGCGGGTTCTGCCAGTACGGCCCGTACGCCGGGTCACCGCTCTTGTAGTCGGCCTGGCCGATGTAGAGCTGCACCCGGGTGCCGCGCACCTGCTCGGCCCACCACGGCACCAGCCGCGCGTAGTCGGCGGCCGGGTACTGGCCGATGTACCAGTAGAGCTGCGGCACCACGTAGTCGATCCACTCCTGCTTGATCCACTTGCGGGTGTCGGCCGAGATGATGTCGTACGACTGGCTGCCGGTGGTGTCCGAGCCCAGCGGGTCGACGGAGGCGTTCCGCCAGATGCCGAACGGGCTGACCCCGAACTTCACCCACGGCTTGGCTGCCTTGATCCGGCCGCTCATCTCCTGGATCAGCAGGTTGATGTTGTCCCGTCGCCAGTCGGCCCGGTCGGTGAAGCCGCGGTTGAACTCGGCGAAGGTGGCGTCGTCCGGCACCTGGTGGGTGCCGCTCGGGTACGGGTAGAAGTAGTCGTCGAAGTGCACGCCGTCGACGTCGTACCGGTTGACCGCGTCCATCATCGCGGTCTGGACGAACTCGCGGACCGCCGGGATGCCGGGGTTGTAGTAGAGCCGGCTGCCGGCGACGCCGGCCGGCGGGTAGGCGAAGGTCCAGTCCGGGTGGGCGCGGGCCGGGTGGTCCGGCGCGAGCTTCGTCAGGTCCGCGCCGGCCCCGCCGGGGGCCGGCATGGAGATCCGGTACGGGTTGAACCAGGCGTGGAACTCCAGGTTCCGCTTGTGCGACTCGTCGACCAGGAAGGCCAGCGGGTCCCAGCCCGGGTCCTGCCCCCGCACCCCGGTCAGGAACTCCGACCAGGGCTCGTGCGGCGACGGCCAGAAGGCGTCGGCGGTCGGGCGGACCTGCACCACGACCGCGTTGTGGTTCAGCTTCTGGGCGAGGTCGAGCCAGCCGCGGTACTCGGCCTGCTGCGCGGCCACCCGGTCGGGGGCGGTCTGGGACGCCTTGCTCGGCCAGTCGATGTTGACCACCGAGGAGATCCACATCGCCCGGAACTGGCGCTTCGGGGTGGCCGGGTCGGTGGTGCAGGTGGTGGTGGAGGTGTCGGCGGTCGCGTCGGGTGCGGCGCTCGCGGGCGTGCCGGCGACGAGCGCGCCGAGCAGCGCCACGGCCAGCCCGGCGGCCCCGAGCCGAGTTGCCTTCATGCGGTGTGTCCCTTCGTCGGGCTCCCGTGGGTGGCGGCCGCCATCGGCAAGATTCGCCGCCGGCTATGTGCCGCTGGTAGAAAATTTTCACACCGTACGGGCTCAGCGCAAGGGTCTGACCCGGATGTCCGGATACCGGAGCCCGGGCAGGTCCAGCGGCGCGGCCCGCGCGGCGGAGAGTGACCAGATGCACACGGCGAGTCGATGCCGGGTTGGGGTGAGAAGTCGTGATTGGCGAGGGTCTGTGCTGGGTAGCATCGCCGGTCACCGGCCGCCACCAGGGTGGTCGCACGGTGGGGAGGAGTGCTCGGGTTGTCCATGCTGCGTACCAAACCGATCAAGGACGTCATAGCGCAGAGCGAGGCCGACGGCAGCGACGGCACACCGGGGCTCCGGCGCCGCCTCGGCGCCCGCGACCTCACCGGCTTCGGCATCGGCATCGTGATCGGCACCGGCATCTTCACGCTCACCGGCATCGAGGCGCGCGACAGCGCCGGACCCGGCGTGGTGATCTCGTTCGCCATCGCCGGCGTGGTCGCCCTGCTCGCCGCGCTCTGCTACGCCGAGCTGGCCTCCAGCGTGCCGGCCGCCGGCAGCGCCTACACCTACGCGTACGCCACCATGGGCGAGGTCGTCGCCTGGATCATCGGCTGGGACCTGCTGCTGGAGTTCGCGCTCGGTGCGGCGGTGGTGGCCCGTGGCTGGTCCGGCTACCTCGCCGAACTCCTCGGGCTGCCCACCGCCTGGTTCGGCGAGGAGGGCAGCATCGTCAACGTCGGCGCGATCGGCATCGTGCTGCTGCTCGGCATCGTGGCGATCGTCGGCGTCCGCGAGTCCGCGCGGGTGACCAACCTGCTGGTGCTGGTCAAGGTCGCCATCTGCGTCTTCATCGTGGTCGCCGGTCTGTTCTTCGTGAAGGCCGCCAACCTCACCCCGTTCATCCCGCCGTCGGAGCCCGCCGGTGGCGGCGACGACGGCATCAAGCAGCCCGTCACCCAGGCGCTGTTCGGGCTGGAGCCGTCGGTCTTCGGCTTCGTCGGGGTGCTCAGCGCCGCCGCGGTGGTCTTCTTCGCCTACACCGGTTTCGAGGCGGTGGCCAACCTGGGGGAGGAGGCCCGCCGACCCCGGCGCGACCTCACCCTGGGCCTGCTCGGCACCCTGCTGATCTCCACCGTGCTGTACATCGGGGTCTCGCTGGTCGTGGTCGGCATGGTGCCGTACACCGAGATCGACCGGGGCGCCCCGATCGCCTCCGCCTTCAACGCGGTCGGCGCCGGCTGGGCCGGGGCGCTCGTCTCCATCGCCGCCGTCGCCGGCCTGACCAGCGTCATCCTGGTCGACCTGGTGGCCATGGGCCGGATCGGCTTCGCCATCTCCCGGGACGGCCTGATCCCGCCCTCGATCGCCAAGGTGCACCCGCGCTGGGGCACCCCGTACCGGATCTCCGCCGTGATGACCGTGGCGGTGGCGCTGCTCGCCGGCTTCCTGCCGCTGTCGGCGCTGGCCGACCTGGTCAGCATCGGCGCGCTCTGCGCCTTCGTCATCGTCTCGGTCGCGGTGCCGATCCTGCGCCGCCGGCGCCCCGACCTGGACCGGCCGTTCACGGTGCCGTTCTCCCCGGTGCTGCCGATCGTCTCCGCGCTGGCCTGCTTCTACCTGATGCTCAACCTGTCGGTGGAGACCTGGATCCGGTTCCTCATCTGGATGGCGCTCGGCGCGGTCATCTACCTCGGCTACGGCTACCGCCGCAACCGGCTCGCCGCCCGCGGGCAGGGCGTCGCCCCCGAACCCCGGCAGCCGGCCGCCGGCAGCTGACCGCTCGTACGAACAGGCCCCCGGTCATCGCTCGGCGATGACCGGGGGCCCGTTTCACGTACAGCTCAGGGGCGCGGCTGCGGGCCGGCGGTGGGCCCCTTCACGGTCGGCCTGCCGTCGGTCCAGGTGACCTCGTCCAGCCAGACCTGACGGCCCGGGTCGGTGGTGCCCTCCTGGCCGGGTGGCCAGGCGTGGTACACCAGCCAGGTCCGGCCGTCCTTGACCACCATCGAGGCGTGGCCGGGGCCGGAGGCGACCTCGTTGGTCCTGAGGATCGGGTTCTCCGCGGCCTTCACGCAGGGACCGGTCGGGCTCTCGCAGACCGCGTACCCCTCGGCGTAGTCGGCCTTGTCGTAGGCGTTGGCGGCGAAGAAGAGGTACAGCTTCCCGTCCTGCCGGTGGAAGAACGGCCCCTCGATCAGGGTGCCCTCCCACGGCTCGGTCTGCTTGAGCAGCTTCGTCGGCTCGCCGACCAGGCTCAGCCCGTCGTCGGAGAGGCGCTGGGACCAGAGCCAGGTGTCCACCCCGATCGCGTTGCCGTCGTTCTTCCAGAGCAGCCACAGGCTGCCGTCGGCGTCCCGGAAGGGGCTCGCGTCGATCGCCCCGCCCAGCTCCGCCTGACAGATCAGCGGCCCGGTGGAATCGTCCCGGTACGGCCCCTGCGGGCTGCTCGCCACCGCCCGCCCGACGCACTGCCGGCCGGACTCCCGGCCGGCGACCGTGTAGTAGAGCAGGAACCGGTCCGGGGCCAGCTCGATCGCCTCCGGCGCCCAGGTCTTGCCGGCGTCGGCCCAGTCGGGCAGCTCGGGCAGGGCGTCGCCCGCCTCGCTCCAGTCGACCAGGTCGGCCGAGCGCAGCACCGGCACGTTGCGCCCGCCGCTGTTGGTGTGGAAGAGCCACCAGGCGTCCCCGGCCCGGATCACGTGCGGGTCGGGGGCGTCGGCGCGTACCACCGGGTTGGTGAACATGGTCGGGTCGCTCCGCGTACTCGAAGGGGTCGGCTCGTCGCCGCACCCGGCGACGAGCAGTGCGGCGGCGAGAACCGCCGCCGCACCACGTCGCCGGGACACCGGCCTCATCCCTTGAGGCCGCTGCGCGACACGCCCTGGATGATGTGCCGCTGTGCCAGCACGAACAGGATCAGCACCGGCACGCTGGCCAGCACCGCCCCGGCCATGATCACCGGGTAGTCGCTGACGTAGGCGCCCTGGAGCAGACCCAGGCCGGGCGGCAGGGTGAGCCGCTCGGGGCTGAACAGCACGTAGATCGGCCAGAGGAAGTCGTTCCAGTTGGTCAGGAACGACAGCACCGCCAGGGTGGCCAGGGCGGGCTTCGACAGCGGCAGCAGCACCCGGGTGAAGATCTGCCAGTGGTTCGCGCCGTCCAGCACCGCGGCCTCCTCCAGCTCCGGGGGGATGGAGATGAAGAACTGCCGCAGGAAGAACACCCCGAACGCGCTCGCCGCGCCCGGCACGATCACCACGGTCAGGGTGTCGAGCCAGCCCAGCCGGTCGGCGATCACGAAGTTCGGGATGATCAGCGAGGTGGGCGGGATGAACAGGGTGCCCACGATCAACGCGAAGCCCACGCCCCGGCCGCGGAAGCGCAGCCGGGCCAGCGCGTACGCGGCCATCGAGGCGGTCACCAGCACCAGCAGCGAGTGCAGGGTGGCGGCGAGCATGCTGTTGAAGAACCAGCGCAGCACCGGGTTGGAGGCGTTGCTGAGGATCTGCTCGTAGCCGTACGTGGAGAACGGGTTCGGCACGAAGCTGGGCGGGATCTTCTGTGCGTCGCCGTAGGTCTTGATCGAGGTGATGACCATCCAGACCAGCGGGGTCAGGAAGATCAGGGCCAGCAGCACCAGGACCGCGTAGCGCGCGGAGCGGCGGAGAGTCGTCATGGTCGGCCCCTCAGTCTTCCCGGTACCGGAAGAACCGGAAGTTGATCAGGCTGATCACCGTGAGCGCCAGCGCGAAGACGATGCTCATCGCGGCGGCCCGGCCGGCGTCGTTGTCCCGCAGCCCCTCGTCGACGATCCGCCACACCACGGTCCGGGTCTGCTGGCCCGGCGCGCCCTGGGTGATCAGGAAGGACTGACCGAAGACGTTCGCCGAGGCGAGGATCGTGGTGGTCAGCACGAAGAGCATGACCGGGCGCAGCCCCGGCAGGGTGACGTTGCGGAACCGTTCCCAGCCGTTGGCGCCGTCCATCCTCGCCGCCTCGTACAGCTCCGGCGAGATGTCCTGGAGGCCGGCCAGGTAGATCACCGCGTTGAACCCGGAGGTCCACCACACGGTCACCCCGACCAGCGACACCCACGCCCAGGGGACGTCGGTCACCCACGGGGTGTCCGCCGGCAGCCCGACCAGGCCGAGCAGCCGGTTGACCAGGCCCAGGTTCGCGTCCAGCAGGAATCGCCAGAGCAGACCGATCACCGCCACCCCGAGGACGTACGGGGCGAAGTAGATCGCCCGGAAGAACGTCCGGCCGGGGAACGACTTGTTCAGCAGCAGGGCCAGCCCCAGCGGGATGACCACCAGCAGCGGCACCGAGAAGACCGTGAAGATCGCGGTGGCCCGGACGCTCGACCACCAGTCGCCGTAGATCGCCGACTCGCTGTCGAACAGGTCCTTGTAGTTGTCCAGCCCGACGAAGGGCCGGTACGGCAGTTGCAGGTCCCACTGGTGCACGCTCAGCCAGACACCGAAGAGGATCGGCAGCAGGCCGAAGGTGAGGAACAGGAGCAGGTACGGCGCGAGGAAGAGGTAAGGGGTCGCGCGGTTGCCCCGGTTCGACACGCCCCGGCGGGTCTTCCCGACCGCCGGGGGCGGCGCGTCCTTGCGCGCCGCCCCGACCTCGATCACGTCCGCCAAGGGACTCAGCTCCCGTACTTCTTGCGGTTGTCCTCGAGCTGCTTGTTGGCCTTGGCGACACCGTCGTCCAGGGCCTGCTTCGGGGACTTCTTGCCCAGCGCCGCCTCGTTGAACGAGTTGTAGAAGGTGGTCATCACCTCACCGAGCCCCGGGGAGGCCGGCGGGAACGCCGCGTAGTCCAGCTCCGGCGCGAGCGAGGAGATCTGCGGCAGCGCCTTGAAGTCGGCGCCCTCGCGGACCTCCTTGCGGGCCGGCACCTGGCCGCCCTTGGCCCAGTCCAGCGAGTGCTCGCTGAGCCAGTTGATGAAGACCTTCGCGCCGGAGATCTTGTTGTTGTCGGCGCTGCGCTGCTTGACGATGGTGAAGTTGTGCGAATTCGCCCAGGCGGCCTGCTGGGTGCCGATCTGCGGCAGCGGGGCGACCCCGATCTGCGCGTTCGGGTCCTTGGCGATGTCGTTGATCTGCCAGATGCCGTTCCAGTTGAAGGCGTTCTTGCCGCTCTTGAGCGCCAGGTAGTCGGCGTCCTGGCCGACGTTCGCCGGGGAGTGGCCCTGCTTGATCAGGTCGACCAGCCAGGTGCACGCCTCGACGGCCTGCTCCGAGTTGAAGGTCGCCTTGGCCACCTCGGCGTCGAAGAGGGTGCCGCCCCACTGGTGCAGCAGCGAGTAGAAGGTCATGCCGCCGGTGAACTGGAAGGGGCTGATCCAGAAGCCCTGGATGCCGGACTTCTTCAGCTCCGTCAGCGCCGCGGTGTACTCGTCGCGGGTGGTCGGCGGCTTGTTCGGGTCCAGGCCGGCCTTCTGCATGACGGCCTTGTTGTAGTAGAAGCCGAGCGGGTGCATGTCCAGCGGGATGCCGTACCGCTTGTTGTTGTAGAGCCCGCCCTTCCAGACGGTGGGGGCGAAGTCGCCCTCGCTGAGCTCCAACGCCTTCGACACGTCGTCCAGCTCGGTGATCACACCGCGGGCGGCGAAGGTGGCCAGCTGGTCCATGTGCATGACCGCGATGTCCGGGCCGGAGCCGCTGGAGACCGCACCGGGGAGCTTGCTGTAGTAGTCCTCCCACCGGTACGTGTTCACCGCGATCGCGATGTTCTGGTGCTCGGAGTTGAACTGCTCGACCAGCTTCTTGAAGATGTCCCCGTCGCCGCCGGTGAACCCGTTCCACAGGTTCAGCGAGACCTTGGGGCCGGTGTAGTCCTTGCCGCCGTTGCCGGAGGCGGTGGACTTGCTGGCACTGCCGCCACCGCAGCCGGCGAGGGTCAGCGAGGCGGCCGCGCCGAGGCCGACGCCGAGCCCGAGCAGGCGCCGCCGGCTCATTTCGTTCTGCATCATGCGGTTCTCTCCTTGGGGGGGACGGAATTAAGTATTACCTGGTCAGAGCCGGGGCGCGAAGCGCAGGACGTTCCAGGAGACCGCCGGCAGGCGCACGGAGCACCGACCGCCGTCGGGGGTGGGGGTGGGCAGTTCCCGCGGCGTCACCCGGTCGGGCTCCGCCTCGGTGTTCATCGCCTCCGGGTCGTCGCCGGCGGCGAGGCTCAGGTGCTCGACTCCGCGCAGGCCCGGCAGGCCACGCAGGTCGAGGTCCAGGGGGAGGTCGTCGGAGCCCCGGTTGACCGCGAAGACGGTCAGCTCGCCGGTCTCCTCGTCGTGCACCGCGACGGTGTCCAGCACCGGGACGGCGCCGTACTTCTTCGTCTCGTAGTCGGGCGAGATGGGCTCGGTGCGCAGCACGGTGCCGCGGGCGTACCGGGCGGTCAGCGCGAACGGGTGGAAAATGCTCTGCCGCCAGGCCGGGCCGCCGTTGCGGGTCCGGATCGGGGCGATCACGTTGGCCAGCTGCGCCTGGCAGGCGACGCCCACCCGGTCGGCGTGCCGGAGCAGCGTGATCAGCAGGTCGCCGACCACCACCGCGTCGACGGCGGTGAAGTCGTCCTCGATCAGCGCCGGCGCCTCGACCCAGCCGCGCCGGTCCAGGTCGGCCTGGAGGCGGGACTCGTACCAGACGTTCCACTCGTCGAAGGAGATCTTGAGCTTGCGCTTGTGCCGCTGCTTCGCCGCCACGTGGTCGGCGGTGGCGACCACCTCGGTGATGAAGTTGTCCATGTCCACGGCCGAGGCGAGGATGCTGGCCCGGTCACCGTCGGACGGGTCGTAGTAGGTGTGCGCGGAGATGTAGTCGACGTGCTCGTAGGTGTGCTCCAGCACAGTCGCCTCCCAGGAGGCGAAGGTGGGCATGCGCCGGTTGGAGCTGCCGCAGGCGATCAGGCTGATCGAGGGGTCGATCATCTTCATCGCCCGGGCGGCCTCGGCGGCGAGCCGGCCGTACTCGTCGGCGGTCTTGTGGCCGACCTGCCACGGGCCGTCCATCTCGTTGCCCAGGCACCAGAGCCGGACCCCGTACGGGTTCTCCGCGCCGTGCTTGCGGCGCAGGTCGGAGAGCTGGGTGCCGCCCGGGTGGTTCGAGTACTCGAGCAGGTCCAGCGCCTCCTGGACGCCGCGGGTGCCGAGGTTGACCGCCATCATCGGCTCGACGCCGGCCTCGGCGGCCCAGGTCATGAACTCGTCCAGCCCGAAGGCGTTGGTCTCGATGGTCTTCCAGGCCAGGTCGAGCCGGCGCGGCCGGTCGCCGACCGGGCCGATGCCGTCCTCCCAGCGGTAGCCGGAGACGAAGTTGCCGCCCGGGTAGCGGACCACCGAGACGCCCAGCTCGCGGGTCAGGTCGAGCACGTCGCCGCGCAGGCCGCGCGAGTCGGCGGTGGGGTGACCGGGCTCGTAGACCCCGCCGTAGACGCAGCGCCCCATGTGCTCGACGAACGAGCCGAAGAGCCGCCGGTCGGCGGGTCCGATCGCGAAGGCCGGGTCGATCGTCAGCTGAGCACTGCGCAAGGGGTGCCACCTTTCCGTTCACTGTGCCGGGTGACCAGGAGTCACTCCGTCCCTACGGTTTCTACAACGTTGTAAGCAACGTTGTAAAGGGTTCGTTACACGATAGAGTCCGAGGCGGTTACCCGCAGGAGGGACGAGATCGTGCGACACAGGCTCAAGGACGTGGCCGAACGGGCCGGAGTGTCGGTCAAGACCGTTTCGAACGTGGTCAACGGCTACCTGCACGTGAGACCGGACACCCGGGCCCGGGTCGAGGAGGCGATCGCCGAACTCAACTACCGGCCCAACCTCTCCGCCCGCAACCTGCGCAAGGGGCGGACCGGGGTGATCGCCCTGGCGGTTCCCGAACTGGACATACCGTACTTCGCGGAGCTGGCCCGGCACGTGGTCGCCGCCGCCGCCGAGCACGGCTGGACGGTGCTGATCGACCAGACCGGCGGCGGCCCCGAGCAGGAGCGGGTGGCCGCCTCCGGCATCGCCGACCACATGATCGACGGGTTGATCTTCAGCCCGCTGGCGCTCACCGCCGACGACCTCGCCAACCTGGACGGGATGCCGATGGTGCTGCTCGGCGAGCGGGTCGACCACGGCCCGGCCGACCACGTGGTGATCGACAACGTGGCCGCCGCCCGGGAGATCACCGGCCACCTCGCCGGTCTGGGCCGCCGCCGGATCGCCGCCATCGGGTCGCAGCGCACCCCGGAGGGGGCCAGCGCCCGGCTCCGGCTGGAGGGCTACGCCGCCGGGCTCGCCGACGCCGGCATCACGTACGACGACCGGCTGGTCGCTCCCGCGCCGGCCTGGCACCGGGCCGACGGCGCCGCCGCCATGCGGCAACTGCTCGACAGCGGGGCCCGCCCCGACGCCGTCTTCTGCTTCAACGACACGCTGGCCCTCGGCGCGCTGCGCGCCCTGCACGAGGCCGGCCTGCGGGTGCCCGAGGACGTCGCGGTGGCCGGCTTCGACGACATCGAGGACGGCCGCTTCTCCATCCCCACCCTCAGCACCATCGCCCCCGACAAGGAGCGGATCGCCCGCCTGGCGGTCGAACTCCTGGCCGGCCGCCTCAACGGCGACCGCGCCGCGCCCCCACGCGAACTCCAGGTCCCCTACCAACTGACCCCGCGCGAATCCACCCGGTCCACCACCACCTGACCACCCCCGGCGGGCGCGGTCAGTCGAAGAAGCGGGCCAGCTGGGTGGGGGTCGGCCCCTCGGCGCCCGGGGCGAGCGGGGTGAGGTCGGCGAAGATCGAGGCGCCGTCGCAGCCGGCGTGCAGCGGATACCAGCGCGGGGTGCCCGGTGGGCGCTGACCGCAGATGCCCTTGACCGTCTGCACGTCCAGCAGGCGTACGTGGGTCGGGTCGGCGACCGCGTTGACATGCCCCCACCAGGGGCTCATCACGTGCAGCACACCGCCCGGCCGGAGCACCCGGTGGCACTCGTCCACCAGCGGCAGGAAGTCGATCAGGTGCTCCAGGATGTGCACCGCGAAGAGCGCGTCGACCGAGTCGGTCGCCAGCGGCAGCGAACCGGAGAGGTCCGCCACCGCGTCCACCCCGGGCGCCGGGAAGATGTCCAGGCCCAGGTTCGTCGGGTACTGCTTCTGGCCGCCGCAGCCCAGGTCCACCACCACCGGGTCGCGCCCGTCGACGCGCACCCGGTCCCAGACCCCGTACACGCCGGCCAGCCGGCCCACCAGCGCCCGGACCAGCCGCAGCTCGTCCGGCTCGGCCACCTCGCCGGTCAGGTGGGCGACGCCCCGGTCGAACCGGACCTCCACGGCGAGGTCCCGCAGCCGCTCGTCGTGCCGGGCCTGGTCGGCCCAGGACTCGGCGAGGAACCCGTCGATCGCCCGCAGCCGGTCGGCCGAGGGCGGTGTCTGCGCCAGCGCGACCATGGCCACCTCCCGCCGGCCGTTACCCGCAGCGCCGCCCGGTATGCCTCGCCACCGGACGGTTCAGCCGGAGATGGTCCGCCGGGCGGTCCGGCCGGCGCCCCGGACCCGCTGGCGCGGCGTCGCGGCCTTCGGCCGCTTCAGGTGGTAGCGGTGCAGCTCGTTGTTGCCGGGCAGGGAGGGGTCCTCGCTCATCGCGACCAGCTCCCAGCCCTGGTCGCCGGCCCGGTTGAGGTGGGCCAGCGCGGTGTCGCCGTACGGCGTCACGTCGATCATCGAGCCGTCCGGGCCGTACCAGATGAAGACGACCTCCCAGCCGACGTCGGTGGTGGCCGCCTGGCGGCGCCGGACCAGCAGCGCGTACTCCCACTTGAGCATGAGGTCATTCTCACCCCGCGCGCGCCCGGCGGCACGGATCAATCCTCGGCGATCCGTCCGGCGTCCACCCGGAGCCGCCGGTTGACGCTCACCGCGTCCAGCATCCGCCGGTCGTGGGTGACCAGCAGCAGCGTCCCCGGATAGTGGGCCAGCGCCGACTCCAACTGCTCGATCGCGGGCAGGTCCAGGTGGTTGGTCGGCTCGTCCAGCACCAGCAGGTTCACCCCACGCCCCTGCAACAGGGCCAGCGCGGCCCGGGTCCGCTCGCCGGGGGAGAGGGTCGCCGCCGGCCGCAGCACGTGCGCCGCGCGCAGGCCGAACTTGGCCAGCAGCGTCCGCGCGTCCGCCGGGTTCAGCTCGGGTACGGCGGCGCCGAACGCGTCCAGCAGGGGCTGGTCGCCGAGGAAGAGCCCGCGGGCCTGGTCGACCTCGCCGACCACCACCCCGGGGCCGAGCGCGGCGTGCCCCTCGTCCAGCGGCAGCCGGCCCAGCAGCGCGGCGAGCAGGGTCGTCTTGCCGGAGCCGTTCGCCCCGGTGATCGCCACCCGGTCGGCCCAGTCGATCTGGAGGTCCACCGGTCCGAGGGTGAAGGCCCCCCGGCGGACGACCGCGCCGCGCAGCGCGGCCACGACCGCCCCGGCGCGGGGCGCCGCGGCGATCTCCATCCGCAGCTCCCACTCCTTGCGCGGCTCCTCGACCTCGTCCAGCCGTTCGATCAGCCGTGCGGTCTGCTTGGCCTTCGCCGCCTGCTTCTCGGTGGCCTCGCTGCGGAACTTGCGGCCGATCTTGTCGTTGTCGGTGGCCTTGCGTCGGGCGTTCTTCACACCCTTCTCCATCCAGGCCCGCTGGGTGCGGGCCCGGGCCTCCAACGCCGCGCGGGTGTCGGCGTACTCCTCGAAGTCGGCGCGGGCGTGCCGGCGGGCCACCTCCCGCTCCTCCAGGTACGCCGCGTAGCCGCCCCCGTAGTGCCGGACCTGCTGCTGGGGCAGGTCCAGCTCCAGCACCCGGGTCACCGTACGGGTGAGGAACTCCCGGTCGTGGCTGACCAGCACGGTGCCGGCCCGCAGCCCGGTGACGAACCGCTCCAGCCGTTCCAGGCCGGCCAGGTCGAGGTCGTTGGTGGGCTCGTCGAGCAGGAAGATGTCGTACCGGCTGAGCAGCAGCGAGGCCAGCCCGGCCCGGGCCGCCTGGCCGCCGGAGAGGCCGGTCATCGGGTGGTCCAGGTCGACGGTCAGCCCCAGCTCCGCGGCGACCTGCTCGGCGCGTTCCTCCAGGTCCGCGCCGCCCAGGGCGAGCCAGCGCTCCAACGACTCGGCGTACGCGTCGTCGGCGCCCGGGCCGCCCGCGGTCAGCGCCTCGGCCGTCGCGTCCAGCACCGCCTGCGCCTCGGTGACCCCGGTACGCCGGGCCAGGAAGTCGCGGACCGTCTCGCCCGGCCGGCGCTCCGGCTCCTGCGGCAGGTAGCCCACGGTGGCGCTCGGCGGGTTGAGCGAGACGCTGCCCAGCTCCACCGGCTGGAGCCCGGCGAGGGTCCGCAGCAGCGTCGACTTGCCCGCCCCGTTCACCCCGACCAGCCCGACGACGTCCCCCGGGGCGACCACCAGCTCGAGGTCGGAGAAGAGCAACCGGTCACCGTGCCCGGCTGCGAGGTCCTTGATGATCAACGTGGCGCTCATGAGGAGCCGAGCCTATCCCGCACGATCCAGGGGAAATCGGTGCCGCGGGAGATCGTTCCACCGCGGTCTCCCCGCAACCGGCGGGCGGAGAAGGCGGCGGGGCGGACGCGAGGGAGACTCACTGGCGTGGTGACCACTTTGGCGATCGACTGCGGGGGCGGCGGGATCAAGGGTTCGGTGCTGGACGCCGCCGGCACCATGCGGGCCCGACCGTTGCGGGTGCCCACCCCGTACCCGCTGTCGCCCGGACTCTTCGTGAAGACGCTGCTGGAGCTGGGCGGCCGGCTGCCGGCCGCGGACCGGGTGACCGTCGGCATGCCCGGCATGATCCGGCACGGTGTGGTGGTGGCGACGCCGCACTACGTGACCCGGTCCGGCCCGCGCAGCCGGGTCGACCCGGACCTGCTGGCCGAGTGGTCCGGCTACGACGCGCGCACCGCGCTCGCCGAGGCCTTCGGAATGCCGGCGCTGGTGCTCAACGACGCCGAGGTGCACGGCGCCGGGGTGGTCGCCGGCACCGGCTGCGAGCTGGTGCTGACCCTCGGCACCGGGCTGGGCAGCGCGCTCTTCGACGGTGGGGTGCTCGCCCCGCACCTGGAGCTGTCACACGCCCCGGTGCGCTGGGGCACCACCTACGACACGTACGTGGGGGAGCCGGAGCGGCGGCGACTCGGCGACGCGTTCTGGTCCCGGCGGATCCGGCAGGTGGTCGACGGGCTCCGGCCGGTGTTCCGGTGGGACCGGCTCTACCTGGGCGGGGGCAACTCGCGGCTGATCCGCCCGGAACAACTGGCCCGGATGGGCGACGACGTCGTGGTCGTCCCGAACACGGCCGGGATCATCGGCGGGGTCCGGGCCTGGGAGCTGGTCGCGGACCGGCACGGCGCCACCCCCTGACGCCATTCCCCTCGCAGGAACACTCGCGGCGCGGCTGATGTTGTGCCAGCGTCGGAGCAGAGGCGGCTCGACACGAGGAGGTGGGTCGGATGGATCTTCTGGCGGAGTACCGGCGGGCGACCATGTACTTCGAAGCGGGTGACCCGACCGGAGCGGCGCGGCTGCTCGAACCGATCGTCGAGGCAGAGCCGGGCAACTCCTCGGTACGGCAGCTGCTGGCCCGGGCGTACTTCCAGTCGGCCCAGCTCAACCGGGCCGAGGAGCAGCTACGCGAGCTGGTCGACCGGGACCCCAGCGACCACTACGCCCACCACGTGCTGGGCCGGACGCTGGAGCGGCTGAACCGGCACGCCGACGCGCTGCGGCACCTGCGGATCGCCGCGGCCATGAACTCGACCAACGACGACTACACGACCGCGCTGCGCCGGGTGGAGACCCGGGTCGGCCTCGGTCGCTGACGCTGGCCCTCGGGGCGGCCCGTCCGGGCCGCCCCGACGCGTCTCCGGGAGGCGGGGTCGCCCCGCCTACCATTGCGGAATGGGACCTGAGCTGGCGGTGGACCGGGTATGAAGCTGAAGCTGGACCTGCACGACATCTTCAACAAGGGCCAGGACATCGACCGGGCGCTGCGCGGGATCATGGACGAGGCGGTGGCGAAGAAGGCCACCCTGGTGGAGATCATCCCCGGCAAGGGCTCCGGCCAGCTCAAGAAGCGGGTGCTGCGCTTCCTCGACCAGAAGGACGTCAAGCAGCTCTACCACCGGGTCGAGAAGGACTCGAAGAACTTCGGCCGCCTCTTCGTGCACTTCCGCTGGAAGTAAGAGCCCCGGCCTTCCGGCCTCCCACGCGATCCCCAACACCGCTTCTGACCTGCTCAAACGCCTTTCATCAATTTCCGGTGTCTTCCGCGATTACTCGCGCTCGGTTGTGCCGGATCTGTCCCCGACCCTCAACCTGTGCGTCGCCGGCGAGGCGGTCGCTGCCGGCCTGGTACGCACGCCGCAAGCGTTGGCCCGTCGGCCGAGGGTTGTGACGGTGCAGCCGCGGCAAGACATGAGGCGGTCTGGGGCGACACCGCGCCAGACCCCGCCGCCGTTACCGCTCACCGACACGCATCGACCCGGACCTGCACACCGCACCATGGCGGCAGGTCCGCTGCCCACACCCGCCAGCCGCCCATCCGGTTCAGCCAGCCGTCCGGGCCCGCAGCGTCGCGGCCGTCCGGGCGGGGTCGTAGTCCGGCTCGACCCCGTCGACGATGATCGCCGCGCCGTCGATGTTCCGGGTACGCAACGGCAGGATCTCCTGGTAGGCGGGCGAGTCGTACCAGGCACGGGCGGCGTCCCGGTCCGGAAACTCGAGGATGACCACCGTGCCGGGCCAGTCGCCCTCGATCACCTCGACCTCGGGAACGTGCACCCGGAACCGCCCGCCGAACGGCTCCAGGGTTGACCGGACCCGCTCCATATAGGTGAAGACGTCCTCGTTGAGCTGCGGGCTACGCAGGTGGACGAGCACGAAGGCGGGCATGGGTCCTCCCGTGGGATGCCGTTCGTCCGGCCGGGACACCGGGCGGCTGCCCTCAACTTACCGGCGCGGCCCCGGTGTCGACCGCCACTCGACTCAGGCTCGTTCGAGCAACACCACCAGGACCTTACGGTTGCTCCTGGCCTGGTACGTGTTTGTTGATCCACGGCGGGGCGAGCGTGAAGACGGTTCAGATGGCGCTGGGGCATGCGACGCCGATCATCACCCTGAACACGTACGCGGGGGAGTGGCCGGAGGCGATTGACGGACGCGGAACCTGGTCGACGCGGCCCTTTCTGGCGCTCGGCTGGCGGTGGCCCGGTGACGGGCCGACTTGCGCCAGATCTGTTCCCGAAATCTTGAGTTGGCGTTGCGGCCCAGGTCAAAGCGCTGGTCTGCGCCGATTCGTGCACTTCCGCTGGAAGTAAGAGTCCGTCTGGGCCGGCGGGACTTCTGGGTGGCGATCGGTCAGACGCGGCGCGGTGCCGCGCCCGTTCCGGCAGACTGCGCTGAGGACGTCACGATTCGAGGATCGAGGAGTCACGAGTGCGCCTGACCAAGTACGGCCATTCCTGCGTACGCGTCGAGCACGACGGGGGAGTGCTGGTCATCGACCCGGGGACGGTCAGCGAGCCGGAGGCGCTGGACGGCGTCGACGCCGTGCTGATCACCCACGAGCACCCCGACCACGTGCACGTCGAGGCCCTGGCCGCCCAGCACGAACGGCGTCCGTTCACCGTGCACGGGCCGGCGTCGCTGGCCACCATGCTGAACGGAGTGGCCGACCTGCTCGAGCCGGTGGAGCCGGGCGCGGGGTTCACCGCCGCCGGCGTCCCGGTCCGCGCCTACGGCGGGCGGCACGCGGTGATCCACCCCGACATCCCGGTGGTGGACAACCTGGCGTACCTGATCGACGACCGGGTCTACCACCCCGGCGACTCGCTCGTCGTGCCGGAGGACACCCAGATCGACACCCTCTTCGTGCCCATCCACGCCCCGTGGACGAAGTTCTCCGAGTCACTGGACTTCCTCCGGGCGGTCGCCCCGCGCCGGGCGTACGCGCTGCACGACGGGTACCTCAACGACACCGGGCTGCGCGTGCTGAACGGCAACTTCAGCCGGCTCTTCGAGGGGGAGTACCGCCGGCTCGACCCGGGCACCCGGGTCGACGCCTGAGCGGCTACACCCACTCCCGGCGCACCGGAGGCTCCCCCGGCTCCTCGTGCGGGGGTTCCGCGTCCTTCGTCTCGACCAGCTCCTCCGGCGCGAACCGTTTCGGCAGCTTGCCGAACCTGGCGCGCCGCCGCGCCTCGGACTCGTCGTCCGTCGGCCGGTCGGCGGGCCCGCGATCCTCAGTCATGGCGACCTCCCATCCCATTGTCCCCGCCGAAGCCACACCCGCCGGCGTGAACAGCGACCCCGCATCCGCCCGGAAGGAGCAGCGCGACGGCCACTCCTTCCGGGCGGGGTGCGGGTCAGAGGGGATAGGTGCGGGCCACCGCCAGCATCTCCGAGCTGTGCGAGCCGACCACCCCGACGCCCGACGGTCGGGGGCGGAAACCGGGCAGCGCGTCGAGACCGTCGCTGGCGTCCATCGCCCGTAGCGACACCTTGCCGCCGCCGGCGCCGCCCGGGTACAGCACCAGCGTGATGTCGAGACCCTCCGGCGGCGGCGCGTGGAAGACCACCCCGAAGCCCCAGGGCCGGCCGGAGTCGGTCCGCGCCCCGGGCAGCCGCCGCCCGTTCACCGTCACCGACTCCACCACCGTCGTCCCGTCCACGTGCAGCGAGGCGAGGCGGGCCGGCCGCTGCGGGGTCAGCCGGACCCGCAGCACCCGCTGGTTGCCGGAGCGGGTGTCGGAGAGGACGTCCAGCTTCGGCGCCGGCAGGTTCGCCGGCTGTGCCGGCCCGGCCCGCAGCTCGGTATCGCCCAGCCCCGGGAAGTCGTCGACCCGGGCGGGCTTGTCGACGTACCCGTCGGTCCAGGGCTGCGGGTCCTCCTCGTGGCTGAGCCAGCGGGCCTGGCCGGTGCCGGCGTCCAGGGCGTACATCAGGTGGGTGGGCGCGGGGTGGGCGGCGTCGAAGCGGTCGACGGCCAGGCCGACCCCGGCGAACACCGCCGCCGCGACCGCGGCGGCGACCGCCGGCAGCGCGCCGAGCCGGCGGGCGCGGAGCGCGACCAGGCCGCGCTGCCCGCCCGCCTGCGGGTGCAGCAGGTCGACCACCGGCAGCGCGGCCAGCCCGAGCAGCACCGCGAAGAGCGCCGCGACGCCGCCCATCGCCATGCCGAGCGCCGGGAAGAGCAGCACCACCGTCGGCAGCAGGATCACCACGGCCACCGCGCCGGCCAGGGTCACCGCCACCACCGGCACCGGGCCGTCGACCCGGCTCGCCAGCGCGACCAGCCCGGCCAGCGCGCCGGCCAGGGCCGGCAGGGTCGCCAGGTACGCCCCGCCGGGCACCGCCACGGCCAGCAGTACCCCGAGTACGGCCAGCCAGGCCAGCCCGCCGATCGCCAGCGCGGCCGGGCCGGCCCACCGGCGGGTCAGCGCGTACCAGGCGAAGAGGATCGCGGCGGCGAGCGCCACCACGGCGAGCCGGTACCAGGTCGGCCGGTACGGGTCGAGCAGCTCGGCGTAGCCGGGGCGGACCGCGGTGATCCCCGCCCACAGCAGCTGGGCGGCGAGCGGGGCGGCGACCAGCGGCACCAGCCCCAGGCCGAAGCCGGCGGCCAGCCGCCCCCCGGTGGCCCGGCCGCGGCGCACGGCGAGCCAGCCGAGCGCCGCCACCGCGACCAGCGCCAGCAGCGCCAGCGGCAGGGTCAGCCAGCCGGGGTAGCGGACCAGCCCGCCGGGCGCCGGGAAGTAGGTGGCGTCGTGTCCGGAGCGCAGCGCCTTCAGGTCGGTGCCGCCGAACTCCCGGGCCAGCCCGAGCGCGTTGTCGCCGTGCTGCTGGAGGCTGCCCCGGTCCATCGCGGCCGGCGTGTCCAGCGGGGTGTGGTAGATCGCCCCGCCGTCGATGTAGGCCGAGTTCAGCCCGACGAAGTCCTCGTCGAGGAAGGCGGTGAAGTCGGTGTCGTTGGGCAGCGCCCGGTAGATCTCCACCGCGAAGGAGGTGCCGACCGGGTACGGGGCGGCGCGGCCGAAGACGTCCACCAGCTCCGCGTTGTTCCGGGAGGTCTCGAACATGATGACCGGTCCGGTGGCGCCGCGCGCCTCCAGGTTGAGCACCACCCCGCCGCCGGCGGCGAGCGGGTGGCTCGACGCGAACGCCGACGCGCCGCAGAGGCACGCCTCCTCGGCGTCGGTCAGCACCAGGACGATGTCGTTGCGCGGCCGGGGACCGGCGGTCAGCGCGCGGGCCACCTCCAGGATGGTGGAGGTGCCGGCGGCGTCGTCGTTGCCGCCCGGCCCGGTCTGCACCGAGTCGTAGTGCGCGACCAGGAAGACCCGGCCGGTGGGGTCGCTGCCCGGGATCCGGGCCACCACGTTGCGCACCCGGGCCAGGGTCGCCCCGGCGGCGGCCCCGCTGAGCTGCCCGGCCTCGGGGGCGACGGTGTCCTGCACCTCCGTCTCCAGGCCCAGCCCGCGCAGCGCGCCCACCAGGTGTTCGCGTACCTGGTCGTTGGCGGCGCTGCCGGCGACGTGCGGCCGGGCCGCGATCGTCTGCACCGTCCGGTACGCCCGGCCGGCGCTGAACTCGTCGGCGGGGGCGTCCGCCGGGCGGGGCGCCGGGGTGGCCAGGGTGACCAGCATGACAGCGCCGACCGCGACGAGGGCGGCGAGCGCGGCCACGGCGGCGGGGAGCCGGCGACGGGGCCGGGCGAGCGCCCGGTCGGCGGCGGCGGGGGGCCGGGCGAGCGCCCGGTCGGCGGTGGGGACGGGGGGTGCGCCCACGGCGGGACTCCTCGGGTGGTGCGGGGGTGGGCACCATCCTGCCCGCCCCGACGTGACCCGGATCATCTCGGGACCGAACCGTAACGCGCGCACTCGCCCGACCGCTCACCGTGTGACGGGCTTGCCCAGGTACGCCCGTGCCGGCGGGGTCGTGTTGTGTGGGACCGTTGTCTAATACAGGATCAGCAGGGCACTCGGAAGGAGTCCCGACATCACCAGCGAACTCCCGCGTCTCGCGGCGGTGACCCGGCCGCACCGGGGGAGCGGCATGGCCGGTCCCTCCGTGGCGCCGTACCCGCAGGGCGGCCTCGGGCGCAACACCAACCTGCCGCCCGGTGAGCGGCTGCGGGTCCTGCTGGTGGAGGACGACGAGGGCGACGCCTTCCTGGTCGGCGAACTGCTCGCCGAGACCAACTCGATGATCGACCTGCTGGTCGCCACCAGCCTCAGCGAGGCGCGGCAGCGGGTGGCCGGCGTCGACTGCGTCCTGCTCGACCTGGGACTGCCCGACGCGCAGGGCCTGGACGGGCTGCGCAAGGTGCTGGAGATGAGCAGCGGGGCCGCCGTCTGCGTGCTGACCGGGCGCTCCGACGAGCACCTCGGCATCGTCGCGGTCGCCGAGGGCGCCCAGGACTACCTGGTCAAGGGCCAGGTCGACGGGGTGCTGCTGACCCGGGCGCTGCGCTACGCCGTGGAGCGCAAGCGGGCCGACGAGAACGCCCGCCGGCTGCGCGAGGTGGAGCTGCGCCAGGCCGAGTCCGCCCGGCTGGAGCGCGGCCTGCTGCCCCAGCCGCTGATGACCACCGACCAGGTGGCGGTGCACACCTTCTACCGGCCCGGCCGGCACGCCGCGCTGATCGGCGGGGACTTCTTCGACGTCGTGCAGACCCGGCCCGACCGGGTCGACCTGATCGTCGGCGACGTCTGCGGGCACGGCGTGGACGAGGCCGCGCTCGGGGTGGAGCTGCGGGTCGCCTGGCGGGCGCTGATCCTGGCCGGCGTGCCGGACGACGAGGTGCTGCCGGCGCTGGAGCAGGTGCTGATGAGTGAGCGCCGGCTCCAGGAGATCTTCGCCACCGTCGCCACCGCCTCGCTGGACCTGCACGACAACCGGGCCACCGTACGGCTGGCCGGGCACCCGCCGCCGCTGCTGCTCTCCGGGGGCCGGGTCGCCCCGGTCCCGGCGCCCGGTGGCCTGTTGCTCGGCGTACGACCTCGCCGGCCCGTAGCGTTCGACCTGGAGTTCGAGTCCGATGACTGGTCCCTGTTGATGTACACCGACGGTCTGATCGAGGGGCGGGTGGACGACGGTGACGACCGGCTGGACGTGCCGGGGTTGACCGGTCTGCTGGAGGAGCCGGCCAACCTCGCGGTGCCGCTGTCCGAGCTGCCGGCCTGGCTGGTCGGTCGGGCCGAGCAGATCAACGGCGGCCCGCTCGCCGACGACGTCGCCATGCTGCTGGTCACCCGCGGTGGTGGCCGGTGACGTCGTACCGGCCCGGCTGGACCCTGCGCCGCCGGGTCGTCGCGCTGCTCGCCGTGGTCGGCACCCTGCTGATCGGGCTCGCCGCCGCCGAGGCGGCCGTGGCGACGCAGAACCGGCAGTACACCGACGCGGTGCTGACCAGGACCGGCCCGCTGCGGGTGCAGGGGCAGGAGCTGCTCAACGCGCTGCTCGACCAGGAGACCGCCGTCCGCGGGTACGCGGTCAGCGGCGACCCGGCCGACCTGGTCCCGTACCAGAACGGGCTCCAGCAGGAGCGCGACATCGTCGCGGAGATCGAGAAGCTGGGCCGGGACTACCCCGGGATCGTCGCCGACCTGCGGGTGGCGCAGCGGCAGGCCGACGACTGGCGGCGGTCGGTCGCCGAGCCGGTGATCGGCACCACCCAGCGCGGCGGCACCGAGGCCGGGCAGGCCCTCGTCACCGACCAGGCCCGGCAGCAGTTCAGCCAGGTCCGGGCCGCGGTCGCCGAGCTGCAGGCGGAGATCCTGCGGGAACGGGAGCAGAACGCCCGGGACATCAGGGCGACCAGCAACCTGCTGGTGGTGCTGCTGATCATCGCGGCGGTCGTGGTGGTGATCGCCGGGGCCGTGCTGCTGCTCTCGCTGGACCGGATGGTGGTGCGGCCGTTGAGCGGGCTCGCCTTGCAGGTGCGGGAGGTCGCCGAGGGCGACTACCAGCACCACATCTCCGGCTCCGGCCCGCCGGAGTTCGTCCGGCTCGCCGACGACGTCGACGTGATGCGGCAGAAGATCGCCAAGGATCTGGCCGAGGTGCGCGCGGCGCGCGAGAACATCGAGTGGGTCAACAGCCAGCTGCAGAAGCAGGCCGAGGAGCTGACCCGCTCGAACCGCGACCTGGAGCAGTTCGCGTACGTGGCCTCGCACGACCTCCAGGAGCCGCTGCGCAAGGTGGCGAGCTTCTGTCAGCTGCTCCAGCGCCGCTACGCCGGGCAGCTCGACGAGCGGGCCGACCAGTACATCGCCTTCGCGGTCGACGGCGCGCAGCGGATGCAGCGCCTGATCAACGACCTGCTGGCCTTCTCCCGGATCGGCCGGCTCACCACCGGCTTCACCGAGGTCGACCTCGACCGGGTGATGGGCGACGTCGCCGCGCAGACCGAGCTGAGCCGGCAGCACGCCGGGGCGGAGCTGACCTGGGACGACCTGCCGGTGATCCGCGGCGAGGAGCCGCTGCTGACCAACCTGCTGGCCAACCTGGTCAGCAACTCGATCAAGTTCCGCCGGCCCGACGTCCCGCCGAAGGTGCACGTCTCGGCCCGGCTGGTCGGCGACGAGTGGGAGATCGTCTGCCGGGACAACGGCATCGGGATCGAGCCGGAGTTCGCCGACAAGATCTTCGTGATCTTCCAGCGGCTGCACGCCAAGGACGCGTACCCCGGCACCGGCATCGGCCTCGCGATCGTCAAGAAGATCGTGGAGTACCACGACGGCCGGGTCTGGGTGGACACCGGCGTCGACGTGGGCACGGCGATCCACTTCACCCTCCCGGCGCTGCCCGAGGACGTGGCGGCGGCGCAGGCCGCCCAGCAGGCCGCGGACGAGACCGTCGACGACGCCGGGGAGGCCACCGGCGACGGGGTCACCGGCGACGAGTCGACCCGGAGCGGCGACGCGAGCGCGGCCGTCGAGGGCGGGGCCACGCCCGTCGGCCGGCAACCGGACGGCGCGGCGGACGGCGACGGGCCCGGCGAGGCGCCGGGACGCGATACAACGGGTGGCATGAGGGAGACGGTGGGATGACCGCGCCGGCGGACGGCAAGAGCCCGATCGAGGTCCTGCTGGTCGAGGACGACCCGGGCGACGTGTTGATGACCCAGGAGGCGTTCGAGGAGCACAAGCTCCGCAACCGCCTCAACGTCGTCTCCGACGGCGCCGAGGCGCTGGCCTACCTGCGCCGCGAGGGCCGGTACGCGGACGCGGTGACGCCGGACCTGATCCTGCTCGACCTCAACCTGCCCCGACGCGACGGTCGGGAGGTGCTGGAGGAGATCAAGGAGGACGAGCAGCTCCGCCGCATCCCGGTGGTGGTGCTCACCACCTCTCAGGCCGACGAGGACATCCTGCGCAGCTACCAGCTGCACGCCAACGCCTACGTGACCAAGCCGGTGGACTTCGACCGCTTCATCGCCGTCGTCCGCCAGATCGACGAGTTCTTCGTCAGCGTGGTCAAGCTCCCGCCGCGTGGCTGACCGGCTGCGGGACGACGTCGGGGAGCTGCTGCGGGAGACGGCGGCGGAGATCGTGCTGCCGCTGTTCCGCCGGCTCGACGCGGAGGACGTCGCCGAGAAGGCCCCCGGCGACCTGGTCACCGTCGCCGACCGGAGGTCGGAGGAGAAGATCTCCGCGGCGCTGCGCCGGCTCCTGCCGGGCTCGGTGGTGGTCGGCGAGGAGGCCGTCGCCGACGACCCCACCCTGCTGCGGCACCTGGGCGGCGGCGGTGACGTCTGGCTGGTCGACCCGGTCGACGGCACCGGCAACTTCGCCGCCGGCCGGCAGCCGTTCGCGCTGATGGTCGCGCTGCTGACCGACGGTGCGCTGACCGGCGCCTGGGTGCTCGACCCGCTGGCCGACATCCTCGCCGACGCCCGGCTCGGCGAGGGCACCCGGCTGGACGGCCGGCCGGTGCACGTCGCCGACCGGCCGGCGGTCCTGGGCGCGCTGCGCGGCACCGCGATGACCCGCTTCCTCCCGTCGGGCACCCGGGAACGGGTCGAGGCCGGTGGGGCCCGGATCGGTGAGCTGCTGCCCGGCCAGCACTGCGCCGGCCGGGAGTACCTCGACGCGCTCACCGGTGACCAGAGCTTCGTGCTCTTCTGGCGGACCCTGCCCTGGGACCACGCCCCGGGCGTGCTGCTGGTGCGCGAGGCGGGCGGGGTGGCCCGCCGCTTCGACGGCACCGAGTACCACCCGGCCGACGACGACCGGGGCCTGCTGGTCGTCGCCGACGAGCACCTCTGGACCGACGTGCACGACGCCCTCCTGGACGCCTGAACCGGCCCGTCCGCCCCCGCCATGCGGCGTGTCGGGGGCCGACGCGAGTGGACGGCCCGGCCCGTACCGGACGGAGTGGACCACCGGGTGGCTCGGGGGGACGCGGACGGCGCTGGGTGACAGCGTCGGGACGCTCTGTCGACGATCGATGCCCCGGGCGGTCGCGGGCCTGGTCAACGGCGCTGCGTCCGGTATCGTGTCCGGCGGTCTCCCGCCCGCGGGCCGTCGTCCCGGGGCCGGCGGGGCCGCTGCCGCGCCGTGGTCGACCGGGGCCCCGCGGCCGAGGGAAGGACACCGTCGTGCCCAGGACCAGCTTCACCCGGCCGCGCGCCCGCCGGCCGCTGACCGTGCTGCTCGCCACGGTGGCGCTGCTGCTCGGCGTCGGGGTCGTGCCGGCCGCCGCGGAGCCCAACGAGGGGGGCACCAAGCAGCTCCGCGAGCAGCTGGAGGCCGCCGCCAAGGGCCACATCGAGGCCAAGGCCAAGCTGGACAACTCCAAGCGCCGCCAGGCCGCGCTGACCGCGGAGCTCAAGGCGGTCGAGGGACAGCTGGTCGAGCTGAACGCCCAGGTCGGTGAGGTGGCCGCGCAGTCGTACCGGCTGGGCCGGCTCACCCCGACGGCGTTGCTGCTCAAGAGCGCCAGCCCCGACGCCCTCGTCCAGCGCGCCGGCGAGCTGGACGTGATGGCCCAGCGCGACTCCAAGCGGCTGCGCTCGCTCGCCGAGGCGAAGGCGACCGCCGCGCAGGCCAAGACGGCCATCGACGGCGAGGTACGCGAGCAGCAGAAGCAGCTCGCCGCGCTGGCCAAGAAGAAGCGCGACGCCGAACGCGCCCTCGCCACCGTCAGCTCCGGCAGCAGCTCCGGCTTCAGCGGCGGGTCCCGCTCGGCCAGCCCGGCGCCGCGCAACTCCGACGGCTCGTGGCCGTCGGAGTCCTGCTCGGTCGACGACCCGACCACCGACGGCTGCATCACCCCGCGCACCCTGCACGCCCTCAAGCAGGCCCAGGCGGCCGGCTACAAGCGGTACGTCAAGTGCTTCCGCACCGGCGGCGACGGCGAGCACCCGAAGGGTCGGGCGTGCGACTTCTCCGCCGCCACCAGCACCTTCAAGGACGAGACGGCGACCGGCGGGGACAAGGCGTACGGCGACAGCCTGGCCAACTACTACAAGAACAACGCCAGCCGACTCGGCGTGCTCTACGTGATCTGGTACCGGCAGATCTGGATGCCCAACACCGGGTGGCGGGCGTACAGCGGCTCCGGCAGCCCCGCCGCCAACCACACAAACCATGTTCATCTTTCGATGTACTGACCCGGAGTGCCGGGAACGCTGCGTACCATCTCGACGGTGAGCAGTTCATCGTCCGAGGTCGTGGCCGGGCCGGCCGCCGTCGGGGCACCGGCCACCTCCCGCGCCCTGCCCAACGGGCTCGCCGCGTTCCTGGTCTTCCTCGCCAGCGGCGCCGTGCTGGTGCTGGAGACCGTCTCGCTGCGCCTGGTCGGCCCGTACGTCGGAGTGACCCTCCAGGTGACCAGCTCGGTGATCGGCATCGCGCTGGCCGCCATCGCGTACGGGGCGTGGACGGGCGGCTGGCTGGCCGACCGCCGGGACCCGCGCGGGCTGCTGGCCCCGGCGCTGGTGCTCGCCGGCATCGCCACCGCCGTCACGCTGCCGGTGGTCCGGTACGCCGGTGAGGTGCTGCGCGGCGGCGCGACCAGCGGCATCCTGCTCCTGACCGCACTCGCCGTCTTCGTCCCGGCGGCCCTGCTCGCGGCGGTCACCCCGCTGGTGGTCAAGCTCCAGCTCGCCGACCTGCGCCGCACCGGGCAGGTGGTGGGGCGGCTCTCCGGCATCGGCACGCTGGGCGGCATCACCGCCACCCTGGTCACCGGCTTCGTGCTGGTCGCCGCGCTGCCCAGCACGGTCATCCTGGTCGCGCTGGCGGTGCTGCTCGGGGTGACCGGCCTGGCGCTCGGGGTGTACCTGCGCCGGCAGGAGGTGGCGGGGCTGCCCGGCCCGGCCCGGACCAAGGCGACGCTGGCGGTGCTCGGGCTGGTCGGGGCGGGGCTGAGCGCGGTCGCCCCGAACCCGTGCGACGTGGAGACGGCGTACCACTGCGCCCGGGTGGCCGGCGACCCGGCCCGCGACTCCGGCCGGGTGCTCTACCTCAACTCCGCCGAACACTCGTACGTGGACCTGGCCGACCCCACCCACCTGGAGTACGCGTACACCCAGTGGATCGGCGCGGTGGCGGACGTGATGGCGCCGAAGGGGCAGCGGCTCGACGCGCTGCACCTCGGCGGGGGCGGGTTCACCATGCCCCGCTACCTGACCGCCACCCGGCCCGGCACCGACAACGTGGTCTTCGAGATCGACGGGGAGCTGGTCGAGCTGGACCGCCGGCTGCTCGGCGTACGACCGGGGCCGGAGCTGAAGGCGGTGGTCGGCGACGCCCGGATGCTGGTCGACGGCGAGCCCACCGCCAGCCGCGACCTGGTCGTCGGGGACGCCTTCGGCCACCTGGTGGTGCCGTGGCACCTGGCCACCCGGGAGATGGCCGGGGAGGTCCGCCGGGTGCTGCGTCCCGGCGGCATCTACGTGCAGAACGTCATCGACCACCCGCCGGGCCGGTTCATCCGCAGCGAGCTGGCCACGGTGGCCGCCGAGTTCCGTACCGTCGCGCTGATCGCGCCGCCGGCGGCCATCGACGGCCAGGTGGGGTCCAACTTCCTCATCGTCGCCTCGGACGGCCCGCTGCCGCTGGACGCGCTGCACCAGCGGCTGGACGCCCTGGCGACCCCGCCGGACCTGCTCACCGACGCCGGCCTGGCCGGGTTCGTGGACGACGCGCTGGTGCTCACCGACGACTACGCGCCGGTGGACCAACTGCTCGCCACCGCCTGATCGGGTGATGTTCCTGACCGATTACGACCAGTCAGGTGTAGCGGGGCCGGACCGGGGCAACTCCTCCGACCATGGGTGGAGCAGCGCGTAACGGGGCACAGGCACAGCTCCTCGGTGATCGGTACCGCCTCATCGAGCAGCTGGGGGCGGGCGGCATGTCCGTGGTCTGGCGCGGCTACGACGAGGTGCTCGGCCGCCAGGTCGCGGTGAAGGTGCTCGCCTCCCGGCTGGCCAGCGACAAGGCGTTCCGGCACCGGATCCGGATCGAGGCGCAGGCCGCCGCGCGGCTCTGCCACCCCAACATCACCAACGTGTACGACTACGGCGAGTCCGAGCAGGTCGGGTTGACCGTGCCGTACGTCGTGATGGAGCTGGTCGACGGCGGCCCGCTGACCGCCCGGCTCGGCCGCGACCGGCAGCTGCCCTGGCGGGAGGCGGTGACGATCGGCGCGGAGGTCACCTCGGCGCTGGCCACCGCGCACGCCCGGGGCGTCGTCCACCGCGACGTCACCCCCGGCAACGTCATGCTGACCCCGACCGGGGTGAAGGTCGTCGACTTCGGCATCTCCGCGCTGGTCGGCGAGAGCGAGAAGGGGCCGGACGGCGCGCTGCTCGGCACCCCCGCGTACCTCGCCCCGGAGCGGCTGGACAACGGCCAGGTCTCCCCCGCCACCGACGTCTACGCGGTGGGTCTGCTGCTCTACCGGATGCTGACCGGCCGACTGCCCTGGCAGGCCAGCACCACCACCGAGATGCTCCGCGCGCACATGTACAACGACCCCGAGCCGATGCCCGAGGTGCCGGGGCTGCCCGACGAGGTGGCCGAGCTGGTGGGGCGCTGCCTCGCCAAGCGCCCGCAGGACCGCCCGCTCACCGCCGAGGTGGCCCGTACCCTCGCCGGCGCAGCCGGGATGATCGCGGCCGTGCCGGTCTCCCCGGCGCCGGGGACGCTCGACCCGGCGCAGCTGGCCAGCGCCGGCACCACGATCCTGCCCTGGTCGTCGGAGACCGACGCGCTGCCGTTGTCGATGCGGACCCGCAACCGGCGGACGGCGTCCCGGCGGCGCAAGGTCGAGGCCGGGGTGGCCGCGGCCGGCCTGGTCGCGGTGACCGCGACGATGTGGGGGGTGACCTCCGGCAGCTCCGCCAGCGGCGGGGTGGAGCCGCCCACCGAGGCGCGGATGGGGCTGCCGGAGCAGAACGTCTGCGGCGTCTCCTACGCGCTGCGCAAGGACTCCGGCAAGGACTTCGCGGCGGAGGTGACCCTCACCAACACGGGCAAGCAGGAGCTGCGCGACTGGACGATGAGCTTCACCTTCCCCGGTCGGCAGAAGGTCACCAGGGCCACCCCGGCGTCGGTCCGGCAGCAGGGGAGCACCGTGGCGGTCCAGCCGGCCGCCGGTCGTGCCCCGCTCGCGCCGGGCGCCTCCGAGAAGGTCGCCCTGACCGGGTCGTACACCGGCAGCAACCCGCTGCCGGTGCAGTTCAAGCTCGGTGACGCCGACTGCGCCGTCCAGGTCTCCGGGGTGGCCGGCTCGACGCCGAGCACGGCCCCGGCGACCAGAGCGGCGACGGCCAAGGCCCCGGCGGCCAAGACCCCGGTCCGGAAGGCCCCGGCGCGGAAGGCGACCGGTGGCGGCGGTTCCACCGCCGAGAAGAGCTCCGGTGGTGGGTCGAAGGCCAAGGCGGGCAGCGGTAAGGGTGGTGGTGGAAAAAAAGTCGTGGTCGTGGAAAGGGACGAGGACGGTGACGACGACTGACGTCGTGCCGGCCGGTCGGGCGGTCAGCCGAGGCCGGCGAACCGCTGCACCTGGTTGATCGTCCCCTCCACGATGAGCACGCTGCCCGCGCTGAGCACGGTGTCCGGGGTGGCGTACCGGAACGGCTCACCGGGCAGCTTGGCCCCGACCACCAGCACGCCGTGGTGCTCCGGCATCGCCAGTTCGCGCAGCGGCCGGTCGACCAGGGACGCCGGCACCGGCACCTTGGCGATCGCGAAGTCCTCGCCCATCTCGACGAAATCGAGCATCCGGCTGACGATCAGGTGGGCCACCCGCTCGCCGGTCTCCGCCTCCGGGAAGATCACGTGGTGGGCGCCGACCGAGGCGAGGATCTTGGCGTGCTTGTCCGAGGTGGCCCGGGCCCAGATCTGCGGCACGCCCACCTCGGTCAGCGCCAGCACGGTCAGCACGCTCGCCTCCACCGAGGCGCCGATCGCGACCACCGCCCGACTGAAGTCCCCGATGCCCAGTTGCCGCAGCGCGCCCTCCTCGGTGGAGTCCGCCTGCACCACCCGGGCCAGCGACGACGACCAGCGCTGCACCTGGTCCGGGTCGTGGTCGATGCCGAGCACCTCGTGATCGAGCCGGGTCAGCACGCCGGCCAGGTGGCAGCCGAGCCGGCCCAGGCCGATCACCGCGATGTCGCCCCCGCCTCTAGCCGACAATGGGTTGCTCCTTCGGATAGCGGTACAGCCGCCGTCGGGTGTTCAACGCGATGGCGGAGCCGAGGGTGAGGGGGCCGACCCGGCCGATGTACATCAGGGCGGTGAGCAGGTACTGGCCGGGTTCGGGGAGTCGTTGGGTGAGCCCCACGGAGAGCCCGGTGGTGCTGAACGCCGAGGTCACCTCGAACAGCGACTCGTTGAACCGGACCCCCTCGGTGATCAGGACCAGCCCGACCGTGCCCGCCACCACCAGCGCCACGCTGAGCAGCGCGACAGTCAGTGCCTGGCGCTGGCTGGCCTCGGCCACCCGCCGCCGGCCCACGGTGACGTCCGGCTCGCCGCGCAGCTCCGCCCAGATGCAGAAGGCGAGCAGGAAGAAGGTGGAGACCTTGATGCCGCCGGCGGTGCTGGCGCTGCCGCCGCCGATGAACATCAGCGCGATCAGCAGCGGGTAGCTCTCCTCGCTGAGCCACTCGACGTTGATCATGTCGAAACCGCCGGTGCGGCTCAGGGCCATCTGGGTGAACGTGGCGAGCAGCTTGCCGGGGGCGTCGTACGTGCCGATGGTGCGCGGGTTGGTCCACTCGGCGAGGAGCAGCATGGTGAAGCCGCCGACCAGCAGCGCCAGGCTGCCCCAGATGGTCAGCTTGGTGGCGACCGCCCAGCGGACCGGGCGCCGCCAGTGCCGGACGGCCTCGAAGAGCGCGGGAAAGCCGAGGCCGCCGATGATCCCGCCGAGGGCCAGCGGCAGCGACACCCACGGGTCGCGGGAGAAGGCGAGCAGGCCGTCGGAGTAGAGGGTGAAGCCGCCGTTGTTGAAGGCCTGCACGGAGTGGAAGCCGCCGGACCAGAGGGCCCGGCCGGGCGGATAGTCGTAGACCAGCCAGAGCCGGCCGGTGACCACCAGGGTCATCAGCGCCTCGCAGGCGAACACCGTGCCGGCGATGCGCAGCAGCAGCCGGCGGACGTCCCCGATGCCGTACTCGACGGTCTCGGCCTGCACCAGCAGCCGGTTGCGGAGCCCGAGCTGCCGGGAGACGGCGAGGCCGACCAGGGCGGCGCCGGTGAGGATGCCGAGCCCGCCGAGCTGCGTGAGCACGGTGATCATCGCCAGTCCGAAGCCGTTCCAGTAGTTCGGCGTGTCGGTGACCGTCAAGCCGGTCACCGACACCGCGGAGGTGGCGGTGAAGAGCGCGGTGACCAGCGGGGTGTACCGCTGCTCGCCGGTTGCCCAGGGCAGCATCAGCAGGCCGGTGCCGATCGCGATCGCCACCAGGAAGCCGAGCGGCACCAGCCGCACGGGGTGACCAAGGGACCGGCGCACCAGACAATCCTCCGGTTCCGGGCACGGCGGGGTCGGCGAATGGCGCATCCCGCAGGGTTCACGCGGTGGAAAGCCACCGACCAACTGGCGGTCAGCCGGGGCGGGTGTGCTGGGCGCGACCCTTCGACGACAGGAGACGGCGTTGCGACGTACCCTTTCCGCCCTCGGTGTGGCCGGCGCGCTGCTCGCGGTGGCCGTTGCGGTGCCCGGCGCGGCCTCGGCCCGTGAGGACGACGCGGAGCGTGCCCACCGCGCGGACCGGGCGACCCACCGGCCGGTGGTGATCGGCCACCGTGGCGCGAGCGGCTACCGCCCGGAACACACGCTGGAGGCGTACCGGCTGGCGATCCGGATGGGCGCCGACTACATCGAGCCGGACCTGGTCCCGACGAAGGACGGCGTGCTGGTCGCCCGGCACGAGAACGAGATCTCCGGTACGACCGACGTGGCCGCCCGGCCCGAGTTCGCCGCCCGCCGGGCCGCGAAGACCATCGACGGCGTGACCGTCACCGGCTGGTTCACCGAGGACTTCACCCTGGCCGAGCTGAAGACCCTGCGGGCCAAGGAGCGGCTGCCGCAGGTGCGGGTCGCGAACACCGCCTTCGACGGCCGGTTCGAGGTGCCGACCCTCCAGGAGGTCGTCGACCTGGCCCGCGCCGAGAGCCGGAAGCGGGGCCGCACCATCGGCATCTACCCGGAGACCAAGCACCCGAGCTACTTCGCCTCGATCGGGCTGCCGCTGGAGGAGCCGCTGGTCGCGGTCCTGCGCCAGAACAAGCTGACCCACCGGGGCGACGCGGTCTTCATCCAGTCCTTCGAGACGGCCAACCTGCGCAAACTCGACACGATGATCGACGTGCCGCTGGTCCAGTTGCTCGACGCCGGTGGCCGTCCCTACGACTTCACCGCCGCCGGTGACCCCCGGACCTCCGCCGACCTGGCCACCCCGGCGGGTCTGCGGTGGATCGCCGACTACGCCGACGGGGTCGGGCTGAACAAGAACCTGATCGTCCCCCGGGACGCCGCCGGCAAGCTCCGGGCGCCGACCACGGTGATCCGGGACGCGCACCGGGAGCGGCTGGTGGTGCACGCCTGGACGTTCCGCGCCGAGAACCAGTTCCTCCCGGCCGACTTCCGCATCGGCGCCGACCCGAACGCCCGGGGTGACAGCACCGCCGAGTACGAGCTCTTCTACGGCCTCGGCCTGGACGGCGTCTTCGTCGATCAGCCCGACACCGCGGTCGCCGCCCGCGCCGGCCTCGCCGCGCGCTGACCGCCGACCACTGGCGGCCGCACCTCGACCGCCGCACCACCGGGATCCGCACCCGACGGCGCGGCTCCCGGTGGCTCAGGCACTTGATGGGGTACGCGAACCTCCGCCTCAAGTGGGGCACCCTGCGGAGCTACGTGGTGTCGTGCGGCCCTTTGGAGCTGATGACGTGAACGGATCAGCGTGTCGGGCCGGTGGGAGGGTGGACATCGCGCTGGATCGATCCTGGATGCGACCGCGGAAGCGTGGTGTCGCTCGAGCGCGGCGGGCCACCGTCGCCAGGGCGGGCACGGCGCTGCCGGATGGCGCAGGGCGTCCAGCCCACTGAGTCGTCTGCGACATCAGCTCGAAAGCCTCCGAACCCCTACCGCGTCGGGCGCTTCGCGGTCTTTCGTTCCAGGTGGGTCAGCCTTCCGTGTCCCGTCGGCGTCAGTGAACGTCCGGTTTCGCGCGGCTCGGTAGCCGAAGCGCGGCTCGGAGCGGCAGCGCGCGCCAGCCCGTGTCCCGGGACGACACATCGCCGTGTCGGCCGGTGGGTGCGGTGGCCATCGACCGCCTCGCCGCTGGTGTCGCAGGATGGGTGCTTGTTACGGTCGGCCACCCGGTCGATGTCACTTGTGTGTCGCTGCCACATAGCCCGTGGGTGACGTCACTTCTAGCGTGAGCCGACACATGCTTCCTGTCCTCACCTGGAGTCGCGATGACGGTCCGGCACACCCGGCGGGCGTTCCTCTCCGCCGCCACGATGATGGCCGCGGCGCTCGCCGCCACGGCCTGCGGCAGCCCGCAGGACACCGCCTCCGGCGGCGGTGACACCGCCCCGGTCAAGGTCGGCCTGGTCTACTCCCAGTCCGGCCCGCTGGCCAGCTACGGAAAGCAGTACGTCGAGGGCTTCAAGGCCGGCCTCGACTTCGCCACCAAGGGCACCGGCAAGGTCGGCGACCGGAAGATCGAGCTGACCGAGGTCGACGACGCGGGCGACCCCGCCAAGGCGGTCTCCGCGGCCAAGGACCTGATCGGCAAGGGCACGAAGATCATCGCCGGGTCGACGGCGTCCGGCGTCGCGCTCCAGGTGGCCCCGATCGCCGCGCAGAACAAGGTCCTCTTCATCTCCGGCCCGGCCGCCACCGACGCGGTCACCGGCGCCAACCGGTACACGTTCCGCTCCGGCCGGCAGTCCTACCAGGACGTGGTGACCGCCAAGTCGTTCATCGGCGACCCGACCGGCAAGAAGGTGGTGGTCTTCGCCCAGGACGGCGCGTTCGGTGACGCCAACGAGGCCGCCGTCAAGACCGTGATCGGCGGAGCCGGCGCCACCGTCAGCAGCGTCCGCGCCCCCGCGAGCGCCTCCGAGTTCACCCCCTTCGCCAGCCAGATCAAGGCGGCCAAGCCGGACCTGCTCTTCGTCGCCTGGGCCGGCACCACCGCCCCGGCCATGTGGCAGACCCTCGACCAGCAGGGCGTGCTCTCCAGCACCACGGTCGTCACCGGCCTGGACATCCGCGCCTCCTGGCCCACCTTCGGCGCCGCCGGCAGCAAGATCTCCTTCCTGTCGCACTACTTCGACGGGGCCAGCGACACCGAGGCCGCCAAGGCCGCCAGGGCGAAGGTCCCCGGCGGCGCCCTCGACCTGTTCCACCCGGACGGCTTCGCCGCCGCGCAGATGGTGGTCCGCGCCGCGCAGGAGGGCGGCGACGACGTCGACAAGATGGTCAAGGCCCTCGAAGGCTGGACGTTCGACGGGGTGAAGGGGCCGATGACCATCCGCGCCGAGGACCACGCCCTGCTCCAGCCGATGTACCAGGCGAAGCTCGCCGGCAGCGGCACCGCGTTCACCGCCACCGCGCAGAAGAGCCTGACCGGCGACGAGACCGCGCCGCCGGTCACCCGGATGAAGGGCTGACCCAGTGCTCGCCACCCGCGGTCTGACCTGGCGGATCGGTGAGGTCGCCATCGTCGACAGCGTCGAGGTCGACCTGGCGCCCGGGGAGTTCCTCGGCGTCATCGGGCCGAACGGCGCCGGCAAGACCTCGTTGTTCAACCTGATTACCGGCCTGCGCCGGCCGACCGAGGGCCGGATCATGCTGGACTCCGAGGACATCACGGACCTCCCGCCACACCGACGGGCCCGGCTCGGGCTGGGCCGTACCTTCCAGGCGTCCTCGGTCTTCGGCTCGCTCACCGTCCGGGAGAACGTCCGGCTCGCCGTACAGGCGCACCGGGGTGGCTCGATGAAGCTGTGGCGGCGGGCGGCGGCCGACCGGGAGGTGGCCGTCGCCGCCGACGCGGCGCTCGACCGGGTCGGCCTCCACCACCGGGGTACGGCGCCCGCTGGCACCCTCGCGCACGGCGAGAAACGCAAGCTGGAGATCGCCCTGCTGCTCGCCGGGGAACCCCGGGTGATGCTGCTGGACGAGCCGATGGCCGGGGTCAGCGCCGAGGACGTGCCCGAACTGGTCGCCGTGATCAGGTCGCTGACCGGCGACGTCGGCCGATCGGTGCTGATGGTGGAACACCACATGGACGTGATCCTGGAGCTGGCCGACCGGATCGCCGTGATGCACCACGGCGCGCTGCTGGCCTGCGACACCCCGGACACCGTGATGGCCAACGCCACCGTCCAGGAGGCGTACCTGGGGGAGTCCCTGTGAGCGCGAGGAGCGAGCCGGACCTGCGAGCCCCGCAGTCGCGAGCGAAAGGCGGCGCTGTGAGCGCGAGGAGTGAGGCTGTTCTGACGGTGGAGGACCTGTCGGTGCGGATCGCCGGGCTGCACATCCTCCAGGGGGTGTCGTTCACCGTCGCGCCGACCGGGGTGACCGTCCTGCTGGGCCGCAACGGGGTGGGCAAGACCACCACCCTGCGCGCGATCGTCGGGCTGACACCGCGCAACGGCGAGGTGCGCGGCGCGATCCGGATGGGGACGCAGAGCCTGCTCGCGCGCCCCACCCACCGGCTGGTCCGCGGCGGGCTCGGCTACGTGCCGGAGGACCGCTGCGTCTTCGCCGGTCTCACCGTCGCCGAGAACCTGCGGCTGGCCGAACGGCGGGGCGCCACCCCGGCGTACGACAAGGTCTTCGCGCTCTTCCCGGAGCTGGACCGGCGCGGACGGCAACGGGCCGGCTCGCTCTCCGGCGGTCAGCAGCAGATGCTCGCCATCGGCCGGGTGCTGCTCAACGACAACCGGCTGCTGCTGATCGACGAGCCGACCAAGGGGTTGGCGCCGAAGGTGGTGACCGAGGTGGCCGAGGTGCTGGAACGGGTGGCCGAGACGGTGCCCGTGCTGCTGGTGGAGCAGAACCTGGCCGTGGTCCGCCGGCTCGCCCGCGACGCGGTGGTGCTCGCCGCCGGCCAGGTCGCCTGGACCGGCGAGGCACGGGAACTGCTGCTGGAGACCAACCTGACCCGTTCGCTGCTCGGCGTCGGCTCCGGCGACGTACCGCACACCGGCACGCCGGCCGCCGCGCGGAAGGACGGGCGCTGATGGACACCCTCATCCTGCTGACGCTGACCGGGCTCGGCCTGGCGGCGCTGTACTTCCTCGTGGCGTCCGGGCTCTCCCTGGTCTTCGGCCTGGCCGACGTGCTGAACTTCGCGCACGGGCTCTTCCTCGGCGTCGGCGCGTACGCCACCTGGTGGGCCGCCGGGAACCTGCCCGGCGCCGGGGCCGACGGCCTCGGGTTCGTGCTGGCGGTGGCGTTCGGGGTGGCCGCCGGCGCGCTGGTCGCGGTGCTGGTGGAGCTGGTGCTGATCCGGCCGCTCTACACCCGCACCATCGAACAGGTGCTGGTCACCGTCGGCCTGTCACTGGCCGGGGTGGCGCTGCTCCAGGCGACCTGGGGCGCGGACGCGCGGCCCTTCCCGCGTCCGGAGTGGGCGCAGCGGGTGACCAGCGTCCTCGGCGCCGCCGTGCCGAACGCCATGCTCCTGCTGATCGTCGCCGCGGTGCTGGTGCTCGGCGCGCTGCTGGCCTTCCTCCGCTGGACCCGGTACGGCCTGGTGATCCGGGCCGGGGTGGAGAACCGGGAGATGGTCACCGCGCTCGGCGTCGACGTGCGGAAGGCGTTCACGCTGGTCTTCGCGATCGGCGGGGCCGCCGCCGCGCTGGCCGGCGCGCTCGGCAGCACCTACTACGGCACGGTCTCGCCCGGGCAGGGCGGCGCACTGCTGATCTTCGCGTTCATCGTGGTGGTGATCGGCGGGATGGGCTCGGTCGTCGGGTCCGCGTACGCGGCGGTCGCGGTGGGCCTGCTGCAACAGTTCGTCAACTACTACGGCCCGTCCGGCCTGGGTGACATCTGCGTGGTCGGGCTGCTCGCCGTGGTGCTGCTGCTGCGTCCGCAGGGCTTCGCCGGAAAGGTGGCTCACGCATGACCGACTCGATGGTCGACGCGCCCCCGGCCGCGGTGCCGGCCGAGTTGGAGCCCCGCCGCCCGCGTTGGCACGGGCTGCGCCGGTACCTGCCGCTCGTCGCGCTGGTGCTGGCCGCGATCGTGCCGTACTCCACGGTGCACCTGCCGGGGCTCTTCGAGGGGCCGCTGAACTCGCCCGGCACCCTGCAACTGCTCGCCATCTGCCTCATCTTCGGCGGGCTGGCCGCCGGCTACGACCTGCTCTTCGGCCGGACCGGCATGCTCTCCTTCGGGCACGCGCTCTACTTCGCCGCCGGGGTGTACGGCACCGACATCCTCATCACCCGGGCCGGGCTGCCGCTGTGGCAGGCGGCGCTGCTCACCGTCACCGGCGCGACCACCCTCGCGGCGCTGCTCGGCGCGGTGGCGCTGCGCACCGTCGGCATCGCCTTCGCCATGGTCACGCTCGCCTTCGCCCAGGTCGGGGCGATCCTGGTGGCGCGCGACTTCGGCGGGTGGACCGGCGGCGAGGAGGGGCTGCCGCTGGACGTCTCCGGGCTCCCGCCGGCCCTGGTCGGGGTGGCGAACACGGTCAACCTGTACTGGCTGGCGCTGGCGTACCTGGCGCTGGTGGTCTTCGTGGTGCACCGGGTCTCCGGCTCGCCGACCGGGCGGGTGCTCGCCGGGCTGCGCGACGACGAGCGGCGGATCGGGGTGCTCGGGCTGGACCCGTACCGGTTCAAGCTGGTGGCGTTCACCCTGGCCGGCGGGCTGGCCTCGGCCGGCGGGGTGGTCTACTGCCTGGTCGTCGGCGGCGCCTCACCGCACGTCACGTCGTCCGAGCTGACCCTGTCGCTGCTGGTCATGGTGGTGCTCGGGGGCCCCGGCACCCGCTGGGGTCCGGTGCTCGGCGGTGTCCTCTACATGTACCTGGACCACCGGCTCACCGCCTTCGGCGCCAGTGACGCGGTGGACGACCTGCCGGCGGTGCTCAGCCACCCGCTGAGCCAGCCGCTGTTCGTCCTGGGCACCATCTTCATCCTTGCCGTCTACTTCTTCCCCGGCGGCCTGGCCAGCCTGGCTCCCCGCCTGGCTCCCCGCCTGGCTCACCTCCGCACCGCCCTCCACCGTCGGTGACCACCCACGTCGATCATGAAGTTACTGCCGCGACACGCCGCGCCGGATGGCGATAACTTCATGATCGACGGCCCGACCGGGGCCGGCCGCCACGGCGGCCGGCCCCGGTGGCCGTCAGGGGCGTTGCCCTGCCCGGTCCACGACGGTGACTTCCAGCTGGGCTGAGTCGGCGGTACCGAGGAGGGTGTGGTCCTCGGCGTCGAAGACGAGCACCACGCCGGCGCGGCCCTGGGTCGTCGACCAGGAGATGCCGACCCCCGGACGGCCCGCCGCGTCGCGAACGTCCGGGACCACCTCGATCCCCGGGATCCGGGCGGCGGCCTTGAACAGCGCGGCGCGCGTCGCCGGGCTAAGGTACCCCTCGGCGAGCAGCAGCACGTCCTTGGCCATGGCGTTCGTATCGGTCGGTCCGCCGCCGCTGGCGTTCCGCTTGAGATGTTCGAGCATGGCGTCCGGGTCGGTGGGCAGGTCCGCCCGGTACGCCGGCTCGGGCTCGCAGGGCTCCGTCACCTTCGGGACCACCTTGTCGCCCTTCACCGCAGCCCTCCGCCCGTCGCGGCATCCGGGCAGCGGGTACTCGGCAGGATCCCTGGGGTCGGTGCTCCGGATGAGGCCGTCGTGGGTGCCGTCCACCGACCGCCAGAGCTGCCGCTCGGCGCCCCCGGAGCGGATGCGGGTGTAGATGAACTGGTCGGGGCGGGGCGCCGCGTGGGGACGGGTGAGTGCCGCCGCCGCCGCCCGGTCCAGAATTTCCGCCGCGTTCGCGGGGGGCACCTCCCCGCCGACCTGGTCCGGACCGAGCACCAGCACTCCGGTGGCCGCCGCCGCCAGGCCCAGGGTGGCCATGCCGGCCACCAGGAGCCGGCGCACCGGTCGGGACCGGCGCCTTCTCCCGCGCGTGCCGCCGATTCCCGGTGCGGCGGCCGGGCCGGTCACCGCCGAGCTGGTCATCGCCGAGCCGGCCGCGCGCTCCGCGGTGATCGCGGCGAGCAGCCGGTCCCGGGCCGGGGTGAGATCGTCGGCGGACGGGAGGGGCGTCTCCCGGCCCACCTCGCTGAGCAACTGCAGGTCATCCATGGCTCACGGGCTCCTCGATGTGGTTGGTCGGATTCACGTCGCCGAGGGCCGCGCGCAGCTTGACGCGGGCCCGGTGCAGCCGGGACCGGACGGTGCCGACCGGGATCAGCAGCGCCTCGGCCACCTCCTCGTAGGTCAGCCCGGCCCAGGCGACCAGCAGCAGTACGTCCCGATCGCCGGGGGGCAACCCGGTGACGGCCGAGATCAGCGGCTGGCGCAACGCCTGCGCGCTCACCTCGGCGGCGACCCGGTCGGCGAGACACGACTCGTCCCGGTCGGGTGCGATCGTCTGGCGCAGCCGGTGGTCGCGGAGTTCGTCCCGGCGGTGCTGGCCGATCAGGTTCGTGGCGATCCCGTAGAGCCAGGGCCGGGCGTCGCGCCGGTCGAGGTCGTACCGGCTCCGCTTGTGGAAGGCGGCGAGGAACGTCTCGGCGGTGAGGTCGTCCGCGACCTGCCGGCCCAGGCGGCGGGCCAGGTAGCGGTGGATGTACGGCGCGTGCCGGTCGAAGATGGCCGAGAACCGTTCCGGTTCCTGGATGGAGCGGGCGATGACCCGGGCGTCGTCCTCCTCGTCGGTGGTGTCCCTGGCGTGCCGTGTCCGGTTCATAGGGGTCCTTTGCTCGGCGACAGGTGGTTCACCTGTTATCCGCGCGGAGCCGGAAAGAGGTTCACGCCGACCGACCCGAACGACGCTGGGCGGGAGCGCGGCCCCCCGTGTGGCCGCGGTCCCGCCCTGATGTCGTCGGCTCAGCTGTTGAGCATCTCGTACGCCTCCGCCGGCGCCTTCTGCACGTCCTTGCCGCTGGGGGCGGGGAGCTTCGGCCCCTTGCCGAAGTCGAAGTACTTGACGCTGTACTTGTGGGCCTTCTGCTTACCGGCGGCGGGGATCTCCAGGATCAGCGAGGCGAGGTTGCCGTCCGCGCCGACGACCGCGGTGAACGGCACCTTCTTGCCGGCCTCGCCGAGGGCCGCCACGTCCACCGAGCTGAGCGCGTCGGCCACCTCCGTGCCGTCGGTCAGGTCGGCGAAGCCGGTGTACGTCCCGTCGCCCTTGGCGGTCACCGTGTCCGCGGTTTCGATGATCACGCCCATGTCGCCCGGGTCGGTGCCCGTGTAGACCGGCGCGTCTTCCTTGATCTTGGAACTGTCCAGCGCCATCCAGCGCGTCGGGATCTTCATCATCTCCTGCAGTCCGTCCATGCCGGAGACCTTCACCTTCATCCAGCCGCGCGCCTCGATCACCCGGAATGTCATGTCCATCGTGAACCCCGGGTCGGCGACCGCCTCGACGACCCTGATCTCCAGCGCCTTGGTGGCCGGGTCCACCGCGCCGCTGATCTTCTGAGCGCCGTCGGCGCCGGTGAAGCGGAAGGCGCCGTCCTCCTCGTCGGGCACCGCTGCCAGCAGCGCCGACTTCGGGTCGACCGAGGGGGAGGCGGCCGGTTCGGCGGCCGGTGCGGCCGAGGAGCCGCCGGTGTTCTCGTTCTTCGACCCGCATCCCACCAGGAGGGTGGTGGCGGCCAGCACGGCGGTCGCGGTCGTCGCGACCCGCCGGACCGTTCCGGCGGTGCCGGTTCGCTGCGTCATCTGGTTGACTCACTTTCTAGGGGTTGCTGCCGGGGCAGATCCTGACAGACCCGCACCGCCGGCGCGCTGCCGTTATGCTGCCGTCCGGCTGCCGTGCACCGCCCTACCGCACGGCCAGGGCTGTCAGGAGCGGAAACTCGGATGTCGGCGGCGTTGCGCTTCGAACTTCTCGGGCCGCAGCGGGCCTGGCGCGGGGACCGCCGGCTCGACCTCGGGCCGGGCAAGCAGCGGGCCGTGCTGGCCGTCCTGCTCCTGTCCGCCGGCCGCCCCGTGCCCACCGCGCAGATCGTCGACGCGGTCTGGCCGGACGACCCGCCCGCGAACGGGCCGAACGTGGTGCAGAAGCACGTCGCCGGGCTGCGCCGGGTGCTGGAGCCGGACCGGTCCCCGCGCACCCCCGCCCAGGTGCTCACCCTCACCGACGCCGGGTACCTGCTGCGGATCGACCCGGATACGGTCGACGCGGTCCGCTTTGAGCGGGCCGTAAGCCGGGCCGAGCGGCACCGGGCCGAGGGCCGGCCCGCCGAGGCGCTGGCCGAGCTGGCGGTGGCGCTGGAGCTCTGGCACGGTGAGCCGTTCGGCGGGTTCACCGGGCCGGTGCTGGAGGCGGCCCGGCACCGGTTGGTGGAGACCCGGGCCACCGCGCTGGAGACCCGCGCCGAACTGGAGCTGGAGCGGGGTCGGCACCGGGAACTGGTCGGCGAGCTGGTGCGGCTGGTGGCCGAGTTCCCGCTCCGGGAGCGGCTGCGGCAGCAGCTGATGCTGGCGCTGCACCGCAGTGGCCGGCAGGCGGAGGCGCTGGCCGCCTACCGGGAGTTCGCCGGGCTGCTCCGCGACGAGTTCGGCATCGAGCCCGGGGAGGTGCTCCAGGAGCTGCACCGCCGCATCCTGCGCGCCGATCCGACCCTCACCCCCGCCGCCGGGGCTCCGCCGGCGCTTCCGGGCTCGGCGTCGCCGGCTCCGACGCCCGCCGGTGCCGCGCCGCCGCCGGTCACCGCCGGGGAAACCCCCGCCGGGTACGCCGTGCCCGCGCCCCGTCCCGCCGCCGACCCGGCACCCGACCCCGTCCCCGCCGCCGTCCCGGCCCCACCGGCCGGGCCCCCGGTCGCCGCCCCTGCCGACCGGCAGACCGCCGCGCTCCCGGCCCCGCCGGTGCCCGCTGCGCCGGTGCCCGGCCCGGCCGGCACGCAGACCGCTGCGGCTCCGGCCTCGGTCGGGGCTGCCCTGCCGACGCCGGTCCACGACGCCGGTCCGGCCACCGGCTCCCCGGCTCCGGTCGGGACCGCCTCACCGGCACCGGGTGCCGTCGCCGGGCCGGACGCTCGTCCCGCCGTGCCGGCCGGTCGGCCGTTCCCCACGACGCCGCCGCCGTTCCTTCCCGACCCGCCGCCGGCCCCGCCCCGCCGGCAACCCGCCCCCCGCTGGGTCAGCGTCACCGCCACGGTCGTCGGCTCGCTGCTCGTCCTGCTCTCCTTCGGCTGCTTCACCTGGCTGGTGGTGCTCGGGTACGCGGCGTGGCGGCGCAGCTGGCGGCTCGCCCTGGTCGGGCTCGGCTACCTCGGCGGCGCCGTCCTGCTGACCTGGCTGCTGCTCCGGGGCGACCCGGACGTCGACCCACCCACCTGGGAGGTGCTCTCCGGGTTCAGCCTGCTCGGCGTCTGCTGGCTGGGCGGGGCCCTGCACGTGGTGCTGCTCAGCCGCGAGGTGTGGCGGGTGCTCACCGGCCGTTCCGATGACGGGGCGACCGACGAGCGTCGGATCCGCCGGGAACAGGCCCGCTATCTGCTGCACCACTATCCGGCGGCCCGGTTCGAGCTGTCGATCGGCCGGCCGGATCTGCCCCGCGCCTTCGACGACGGCGGCCTGGTCGACATCAACGCCGTCGGAGAGCACGTGCTGGCCACCCTGCCCGGCCTGGACGCGGCTCGGCTGCGCCAGGTCGCGATGGACCGCTGGCTGCGCGGCCCGTACGGCTCGATGGAGGAGCTGGCCGCCCGTTGCCTGCTGGCCCCGGCCGTCACCGACGCCCTCCGCGACGTCCTGGTCTTCCTCCCACCTCCCACCCCACCGCCCCCCTCGCCGCTGCGGTGATCGAGGCGTTCGGGTCGGGATTCCACCCCCAGGACGGCGCAAACCCTCTCGTTCAGCGCGACGGCGCGGGTGGCGGGGGCGGGGACGCTGGTAGAAATGCCGGATGAGCCAGGATCGGGCGGCGGTACGGGAGCGGGCCGAGGCGGTGCTGCGCCGGTTGGCCGGCGAGCACGCCCGACTGCGGGAGGACCAGTGGCGGGCGATCGAGGCGCTGGTGGTGGATCGGCGCCGGGTCCTCTGCGTGCAGCGCACCGGCTGGGGCAAGTCGGCGGTCTACTTCGTCGCCACCGCCCTGCTGCGCCAGGGCGGTGAACACGGCCCCACGGTGATCGTGTCGCCGCTGCTGGCCCTGATGCGCAACCAGGTGGAGGCGGCGGCCCGGGCGGGCATCCGGGCCCGCACCATCAACTCCGCCAACCTCGACGAGTGGGACGAGATCACCGGGGAGATCCACGCCGGCGCGGTCGACGTCCTGCTGATCAGCCCGGAACGGCTCAACAACCCGGACTTCCGGGACACCGTCCTGCCGAAGCTGGCCGCCACCACCGGGCTGCTGGTGGTGGACGAGGCGCACTGCGTGTCGGACTGGGGGCACGACTTCCGGCCGGACTACCGCCGCCTGCGCACCTTCCTCGGCAACCTGCCCGAGCGCACCCCGGTGCTCGCCACCACCGCCACGGCCAACGAACGGGTCACCGCCGACGTCGCCGAGCAGCTGGGCACCGAACTGGCCGCCCCGGCCGCCCAGCGGCCGGACGTCCTGGTGCTGCGCGGCTCGCTGGACCGGGAGTCGCTGCGGCTGGGCGTGGTCGACCTGCCCAGCCCGGCACACCGGCTGGCCTGGCTCGCCGACCATCTGGACCAGCTCCCCGGCTCCGGGATCATCTACACGCTGACCGTCGCGGCGGCGGGGGAGACCGCCGAGTTCCTGCGGGGGCGCGGCTGGTCGGTGGCCTCCTACACCGGGCAGGCCGACGACGCTGACCGGCGGGCCGCCGAGCAGGACCTGCTGGACAACAAGATCAAAGCGTTGGTCGCCACCTCCGCGCTGGGCATGGGTTTCGACAAGCCGGACCTCGGCTTCGTGGTGCACCTGGGCGCGCCTCCCTCGCCGATCGCCTACTACCAGCAGGTCGGCCGCGCCGGCCGGGCCGTCGCGCACGCCGAGGTGCTGCTGCTGCCCGGTGTCGAGGACGCCGCCATCTGGCGCTACTTCGCCTCGCTCGCGTTCCCGCCGGAGGAGCAGGTCCGGGCGGTGCTGGCCGCCCTGCGCACCGACCGGCCGATCTCCACCCAGGCCCTGGAGCCGATCGTGGACCTGCGCCGGACCCGCCTGGAGCTGATGCTCAAGGTGCTCGACGTGGACGGCGCGGTCCGCCGGGTCCGCGGCGGCTGGCTCGCCACCGGCGAGCCCTGGGTCTACGACGAGGCCCGGTTGCGCCGCGTCGCCGAGGCGCGCACCGCCGAGCAGCAGTCCATGCGGGAGTACGCGACCACGTCCCGGTGCCGGCTGCGCTACCTGCGCGAGTGCCTGGACGACGCGGAGGCGGGCGACTGCGGGCGCTGCGACCGGTGCGCCGGGCCGCTGTTCACGTCCGAGGTCTCCGACGCCGCCCGCGCCGCCGCGCAGGCCTTCCTCGGCCGGCCCGGGGTGGAGATCACCCCGAAGAAGCTCTGGCCGACCGGGCTGGAGGCGGTCGGCGTACCGCTGAAGGGGCGGATCCCCCCGGGCGAGCAGGCGCTGCCGGGGCGGGCCGTGGGACGCCTCTCCGACCTGGGCTGGGGTGGGCGGCTGCGCGGTCTGGTCGGGCCGGACGCGCCCGACGCCCCCGTCCCCGACGACGTGGCCGTCGCCGTCGTCGAGGTGCTCAAGGCGTGGGCGCACGGCGATGACCCGTGGCCGCGCCGCCCCGCCGGGGTGGTCGCGGTGGGTTCGCGGACCCGCCCGACGCTGGTCGGCTCGCTCGCCGAGCGGATCGCCGCGGTGGGCCGGCTGCCGCTGCTCGGCCGGGTCGTTCCGACCGGTCCGGCCGGGGCCGGCGGGCCGCGCGGCAACAGCGCCCAACGGGTACGCGCCCTGCACGACGCGTTCACCGTCCCCGACGAGCTGGCCGACGCCCTCGCCGGGTTGGACGGGCCGGTGCTCCTCGTCGACGACCTGGTCGACTCGGGTTGGACGATGACGATCCTCGCCCGGTCGCTGCGCCGCGCCGGCGCCCCGGACGTGCTCCCGCTCGCTCTCGCCGTCGCGGGCTGACCGGCCTTCGCCCGGTCCGCGCCGGGGCAGAAAGTTCCCGGGACGGGCGGATTGCGACCGTCGCCACGGTGACCGGCCGGCGGCCGGCCGGTGACCGGCGCGGCGGTACCGTGGGCGCATGCCATCCGTCACGCAGACGTACACCGTCACCGGGATGACCTGCGAGCACTGCGTGCGCGCGGTCACCGGTGAGCTGTCCGCCCTGCCCGGCGTCGAGGAGGTCCGCGTGGACCTGACCGCCGGCACCGCGACGGTCACCAGCGCGGGCCCGCTCGCCGAGGAGTCGGTCCGGGCGGCCGTGGACGAGGCCGGGTACGAGTTGGCCGGCGGCGGTGCCTGAGCGCCCGCCCACCCCGCCGGCGGCCCTCGGCGGGGTCGCCGACGCGCCCCCGCCGTCAGCCGGGTCGCTTCCCGGCGACGGCCTCCCGACCCGGTCGCTTCCCGGCGACGGCCTCCCGACCGGGCCGGACCGGAGCACGCTGCGGCTGGCCGCGACCGTCGGCGGGCTGGTGCTCGCCATCCTGCTCGGCTTCGGCCTCGGCCGGGCCAACCCGCCGCCGGCCGTCCCGGGCGCGGTGAGCGCCGCGAGCACCGGCGGGCAGCACACCCACGCCCCCGGCACCGGCGCGCACGACCACGGCGCCGCCGCCGACCAGGCCGCCCCGAGCGACGCCGGGGGGCTCTCGGTCAGCGCGGCCGGCTACACCCTCGCCCCGTCGGCCGGGGAGTTCGCCGCCGGCCGGGCCGGGGAGTTCCGCTTCCAGATCCGCGACGAGCGGCGCCGGCCGGTCACCCGGTTCGCCGTGGTGCACGACAAGCCGCTGCACCTGGTCGTGGTCCGCCGGGACCTCACCGGCTACCAGCACCTGCACCCGACGATGGCGGCCGACGGCACCTGGACGGTGCCGCTGACCCTGCCGCAGCCGGGCGTCTGGCGGGCGTACGCCGACTTCACCGCGCTCGCCGACGACGGCCGGCAGACCGCGGTGACCCTGGGGGTGGACCTGGTCGCGCCCGGCGGCTACACGCCCCGGCCGCTGCCACCGGCGGCCACCACCGTGACGGTCGACGGGTTCACCGCCGGGTACGAGGGCACGCCGCAGGTCGGCACGGCCGTCCCGCTGCGCTTCCGGGTCCGCGCCGGGGAGACGCCCGCCGCCCTGGAGCGCTACCTGGGCGCGTACGGCCATCTGGTGGCGCTGCGCGAGGGCGACCTCGGTTACCTGCACGTGCACCCGGAGCCGTCGGCCGCCGGTGACCCGGTGACCTTCCAGGTGACCGCGCCGGGCCCGGGGCGGTACCGGATGTACCTGGACTTCCAGGTGGCCGGCGAGGTGCGGACCGCCGAGTTCACCGTCACCGTCCCGTGACGGTGGCCGGCCGCGTCAGCCGGCGCGGCGGACCGGGCGGCGGGCCAGGTAGCGGAGCAGGTCGCGGATGTGGTGCTTCTCCTCGGCCGGCACCGTCGGGTCGGCGAGCCGGTCCAGGATGACCCGCACGTCCGCCTCCACCGGGCTGTCGTCGGTGCGCCGCCGCGGGGTCGGCCCCGCGTCGGGCAGCCCGAGCGCGCGGAACGCCGCCGCGACGGGCAGGTCGAGGGCGGCGCAGAAGCCCCGCACCTTGGCCAGCTCCGGGTAGTCCTGCCAGTCGCCGGCGAGCCAGCGGAAGACGGTGGACCGACCCACCCCGGTGTGCGCCGCCAGGTCGCTCACCGTCCAGCCCCGCTCGTCGCGGGCGTCGTCGATGGCGCGTCGCACGAACCGTGCGAAGGCCATCTGTGGTGAAACCTCTGCGGAACCCATCGTTCCTTTCCTGCCGGAAAGCTCGTGTCCGGTGCGCCCTCTGAGGGTAGTACGACGACGCGTCGTTGCAATTGACCGATCGACCCGACGTCCCGTCGACGGGACCAGCCATCGATGGGTGGGGTCGTCGTCCAGCGTCGCTCCCCACCCATCCACTAGGCTCGACGAACCCACCGCCGGCCGTGCGGAGCGCCTCCGTCGCGGGCCGGCCCCAGCGAAGAGGAGCAGCATGGCCGACCCCGTCCGTCCGGTGCCGCACCGCCCGGGTGCGGTCAGTCTCTTCTTCGTGGCGAAGGGCGCCGTCTTCGCCCTGGCCTTCTGGATCTGGCTGCTGGTGCTCGTGCTGACCGGCGACGAGGCGACCGGGGCGCACGTGCTGGCCGCCACCGGGGCGATCACCACCACCCTGGTCGCCGTGGTGCTCGGCGCGCGGATGGCGTTGCAGCGCAGCGCCGCCGACCGGCACGCGGAGCTGAAGCGGCTGCTGGTGGACATCTCCTGGAACGCCTTCGCCGCCGCCGGCAACGCGGAGACCTCCGGCACGGTGGTCCCGTTCCCCACCTCGCCCGCCGAGGACGAGCGGTCGTCCCGACGCGGCGGCGAACGGGTCTCCGCCTTCGACCGGGGCCACTCCGGGGAGCGATCGACCGGCCGGGACCGGGGCACCGGCGGGGACCGCCGCCACTGACCCGCTCAGGCCGTCGGGGCCCCTTCGGGTACGCCGGCGAGCAGCGCCTCCAGGCGGGGCGTGACCTGCCACTGGTCCACCAGCTCGCGGTACTCGGCCCGCTGCTGCCCGGTCGGGTCGGTGCCGGTACGGCGGGCGCGGATGAGCAGGTTGCGCGGGGTGTGCTGGGAGTCGACGAACTCGACCACCTCGGCCCGGTAGCCGTGCAGCCGGAGCAGACCGGCCCGCAGCGCGTCGGTGAGCACGTCGGCGAAGCGCTCCCGCAGGATGCCCTGCCGGGTCAGCAGCTCGTACGGCGCCGGGGCCGGCCGGGAGCGTAGCTGCGCGGCGATGTCGTGGTGGCAGCACGGGGCGGCGAGCACCCAGCGCGCGTTCCACCGCACCGCGCGGGCCAGCGCCTCGTCGGTGGCGGTGTCGCAGGCGTGCAGCGCGAGCACGAGGTCCGGCGCGGGCTCCACCACCGCCTCGGCGATGGTGCCGGCGACGAAGGTGACCCGCCCGGCCCAGCCGAGACGCTCGGCCAGCTCGGTGTTGCGTCGCCGCTGGTCCTCGCGGACGTCCACCCCGACCAGTTCGACGTCGAGGCCCCGCTGGGACAGGTAGCGGTAGGCGGCGAAGGTCAGGTACGCGTTGCCGCAGCCGAGGTCGACCACCCGCAGCGGGCCGGTCAGGTCGTCCGGGAGGGTCGCGGCCAGCGCCCGTAGGAAGGCGTCGACCTGTCGCCGCTTCGCGGCCGAGCCGCCGATCTCGGCGAAGATCTCGTCACCCGGGTCGAGCAGGTACTCCTTGGCCCGGTCGTGCCCGCCCGGCTCGACGGCCGCCGTCCGGTTCGCGGCGGAGCGGTGGACCTGGGCCTCGCCGGACTTGGTCACCCGCAGCTGGAGGGTCGCGGTGGCGGTCTCCACGTGCCAGTTGCCGAAGGGCTCGGCGAGCAGCGCGTCCACCGCCGAGTCGGCCTCCGCGCCCGGGGAGACGTTCCGGGTGTACGGGCGGGCGCCGTCGGAGGTGGAGATCTGCAACCGGGGGCCGGCCTTCAGGACGACCGGGCGCAGTTCGGCGCGGACCACCGAGGGGCGCTGCCCGCGACGGCGGCCGGCGGCGACCGCCCGGGTCAGCGCGGGGTCGAGCAGCAGCGCGCGTACCTCGGTCAGGGCGGCGTCCAACGGTTCCGGCATCGCTCCATCATCCTCGCTGTCCGAGGGCCGCCCGGCGGCAGGCCACCGTGGGGTGGGGTTGGTCGCTGTGGCGTCCCGCCGTGGGGTCCGTGCCGGCGGGGAGAAAGGGGACGTCCCCCGTACCGCGTCGGCGGTGCGGGGGACGTCGGGTGTCGCTGGTCAGTCGGCGGTCGCCTCGGCCGGCGTACCGGTGCCGGAACCGGCACCACGACGGCGCCGGCGGCGGCGCGGCTTGGTCGACGACTCGCCCTCGGCGGCGGCGGTGGCCGGCTCGGCGGCGCCCTCGCCCGAGGAGATCACCGCGGTGGCCTCACCCGCGCCCTCCGCGACGCGGCGGCGACGCCGGCGGCGCGGGGTACGGGTGCCTTCCTCGGCGCCCTCGACGGGCGTCCCGGCGGCCGGCGTGCCGGCGTCGGAGCTGTCCCGGCGGGGCTCGCCCCGGCCGCGGTCGTCGCCCCGGCTCCGGTCGTCGCCCCGGCCGCGGCTCTCGCCCCGGCCCCGGCCCTCGCCGCGCCGGGAACCCCGGGCACCGCCCTCGCCGCGACGCGGCCGGCCACCCAGGTCCTCCTCCACCTCGGCGGAGAGCCCGGCGCGGGTCCGCTCGGCGGTCGGCAGGGTGCCGGACACCTCGGTGGAGATGGCCAGGTCGGTGTAGAGGTGCGGAGAGGTGTGATACGTCTCCGGCGGCTCCGGCATCTCCAGGCCCAGCGTCTTGTCGATGATCCGCCAGCGGGGCATGTCGTCCCAGTCGACGAAGGTCACCGCGACACCGGTCGCCCCGGCCCGGCCGGTGCGGCCGATCCGGTGGGTGTAGGTGTCCTGGTCCTCGGGGCAGTCGTAGTTGATCACGTGGGTGACGCCGGTGACGTCGAGCCCGCGCGCCGCCACGTCGGTGGCGACGAGGATGTCGATCTTGCCGGCCCGGAACGCCCGCAGCGCCCGCTCCCGCGCGCCCTGTCCGAGGTCACCGTGGACGGCGGCGACCGCGAAGCCACGGAAGTCGAGGTCCTCGGCGACCCGGTCGGCGGCCCGCTTGGTGCGGGTGAAGATCATGGTGAGGCCGCGCCCCTCCGCCTGGAGGATCCGCGCCACGATCTCGACCTTGTTCATCGAGTGGGTCCGGTAGACCAGCTGCTGGGTCTGCGGCGACGGGCCGGTCTCGGCGGTGTGCCCGGCGTGGATCGTCATCGGCCGGCGCAGGAAGCGCCGGGACAGCGCGACGATCGGGTCCGGCATGGTGGCCGAGAAGAGCATCGTCTGCCGGTCCTCCGGCAGCATCGCCAGGATCTTCTCGACGTCGTCGAGGAAGCCCAGGTCGAGCATCCGGTCGGCCTCGTCGAGCACCAGCGCGCGGACCCGGTCCAGCCGCACGTGCTTCTGCTTCTGCAGGTCCATCAGCCGGCCGGGCGTGCCGACCAGGATCTCGACGCCCTTGCGCAGCGCGTCGATCTGCGGCTCGTACGCCACGCCGCCGTAGATCGGCAGCACCCGGACGCCCCGGGTGCGGCCCGCGGCGGCGAGGTCCTTGGCGACCTGGATGCCCAGCTCGCGGGTGGGGACGACGACCAGCGCCTGCGGCACGCCGTCGCCGCCCTCGGCGGGGGCGAAGACCCGCTCCAGCAGCGGCACGCCGAAGCCGAGGGTCTTGCCGGTGCCGGTCGGCGCCTGGCCGATCATGTCGACGCCGCGCAGCGCGATCGGGATCGCGTACTCCTGGATCGCGAACGCGCGGGTGATGCCCGCCGCGGCCAGGGCCTCGACGGTCTCGGGCCGCGCACCGAGCGCGGCGAACGTGGGGGCCTCCGGACGAACCGGGGCGGTGGGGGCCAGCTCCTGGCCCTCCAGCTCTTCGAGAATCTGCTCGCTCATGTGGATCTGGGGGTGCCCTCTCGTGGTGCGCCCCGTCTTGTCCTCAGGGCGCGATCGGTATGGCGCGGGCCACGCGATCGGCGGCGGTGAACGCCGAGCCGGACCGGGCCGCACGCGCGCCGCAGGCAGGACTTCGATGAGATCGGCGCCTGCGGCAACTGCTCCATCCTACCCGAGCGGCTCCCCGCCCAGCCCTGAGCACGATGACCGCGCCTCCGCCGGGGGTAAATTTTGTGACCTGGGTCACTATCGCGGGGCGTCGGGTCGGCGTCCGGGGCGGTAGCCTGCGCTCGTGCCCGCCCCGAATGACCCCGAATCCGCCCCGCTGGGCTCCGCCGCCGTCGTCGACCTGCTCGGCCTGGTCGCCTACGGCGAACTGCTCGCCTTCGACCGGATGGCCGCCGACGCCAGGCTCGCCCCAGACCTGCGCCGGCGGGCGGCGCTGAGCGAGATGGCCGCCGCCGAGATCGGCAACTACCGGCGGCTCGCGGACTGGCTCACCGCCCTCGGGGCGACGCCCGACGACGTGATGGCCCCGTACGTGGCGCCGTTGCAGGCGTACCACGACTCCACCGAACCGAAGGACTGGCTGGAGGCGGTGACGAAGGCGTACGTCGGGGACGCCATCACCGACGACTTCCTCGGCGAGATCGCCGACCGGCTGGACGAGCCGTACCGGCAACTGGTGCGCGACGTGCTGCACGAATCCCGGTACGCCGACTTCGCCGCCGCCGAGATCCGGGCCGCGATCGAGGCCGACCCGCGGGTGGCGAACCGACTCTCCATGTGGGCGCGGCGCCTGGTCGGCGAGGCGCTCTCCCAGGCCGGCCGGGTCGCCGCCGCCGACCGGGGCGCGCTCACCGCGTTGATCGTGCGGGACGGCGCGGACGTGCCGGCGCTGTTCCGCCGGCTCACCGCCAACCACACCGCGCGGATGACCGCCGCCGGCCTCAACAACTGAACGGTCCGGGCCCGGCCCGCGGCGGCTCAGCCGCCGCGGGCGCCGGACCGGGTCAGCGGACGGTGAACCCGACCGCCCGCGGGGACGCCTCGGCGATCTCGACGTAGGCGACCTTGCTGACCGGCACGATGACCCGCCGGCCCTTCTCGTCGGTCAGGGACAGCGTCCCCTCGGCCTTGCCGAAGGCGTCGGTCACGATCTGCTCGATCTCGGCCGGCGACTGCGCGCTCTCCAGAACCAGCTCGCGCGGCGCGTACTGCACGCCGATCTTGACCTCCACTGTGCCTCCTCAGGTGGGCGAAAGAGCCGCCGTTGGGAAGGCTATCCGATCTCGGGGCCGGATGTTCAGGCTGACTCACCTTGCAGCGGGAAGCTCGCGATCCCACGCCAGGACAGGGCGGCGACCAGCGCCTCCGCCTCCGCCTTCGGCACCTGGCGGCCGCCGGCCAGCCAGAACTGGGCGGCCGTCTCCGCCGCCCCGACCAGACCGGAGGCGAGCAGTTCGGCGTGCGCCCGGCTGACGCCGGTGTCCGAGATGATGGTGTCGGTTATCGCCGCGATGCAGCCCTGCTCGACCCGCTCCACCCGCTGGCGCACCGCCGGGTCGTTGCGCAGGTCCGACTCGAAGACGAGACGGAACGCCTCGCTCTCGTGGTCGACGAAGTCGAAGTAGGCGCGCACCGAGGCGCTGACCCGCTCCTTGTTGTCGATGGTCCCGCGCATCGCGTCGTGCACCTTGGCGACGATGGCGTCGCAGTGCGTGTCGAGCAGCGCCAGGTAGAGCTCCATCTTGCCGGGGAAGTGCTGGTAGAGAACCGGCTTGGAGACCCCGGCCCGCTCGGCGATGTCGTCCATGGCGGCGGCGTGGTAGCCCTGCGCGACGAACACCTCCTGCGCGGCGGCGAGCAGCTGCTTACGGCGCGCCGAACGGGGCAGGCGGGTGGGCCGGCCGGCGGTGTGCGCACCGTTCCCCACAGCGGTCATGGGATCCTCCGAGTTTCTTCGTACGAGCCGGCACTTTTACCCCGTACCGGTCAGGGCTCTCACCTGGTCCCGGAATTGGCCCGCCGCTGTAACTTATCGCCACTGTCACCACACGGTAGCCTCAGCTGGGGCGACCAAGGAGCGCGCGGTGAGTGAAACAGGGCAACCCGGTGCCGCCACCCCGGGAGAGCACGGCGACGGGACGGGTCAGCAGGACGACCCGGCCCACTCCGCCAGCGGGTGGGCACCTCCGGCCACCGGGTGGTCCGGCGGGGCGGACGCCCCGAGGGGCCGCGAGCCCGCCGCCCCGTGGCGCCGGTCCGAACCGACCACCGGCTGGGGCGCCTCCTCACCGCACCACGGCGACCTGCCGGCCCCCTTCTCCAGCCCGCCCGCCGACGGCGAACCGGCCCCGCGCAACGGACACCCCCCGCGCAACGGCGTCAGCCACCCCGACGAGGAGTCCCCACTGCGCCGCTCCGCCCCGATGAGCGCCCCACCCGTCGACGCCCCGCGGTACGGTGTCGAGCCGCGCCGGGACGGCGACGGCGACCAGCTGGTGGTACCGGCCCAGCGGCCGGTACCCCCGGCCGAGCAGCAGGAACCGGACGCCGCCGGCCGCCACCTCTCCGAGGAGCCCCCGGGGCCCCGGGTGAGCCGCTGGTCGGAGGGGAACTTCCCCGCGTCCGCCCCGCCCGCCGTGCAGGTGCCGCCGCCCGGCACCGCCCCCTCCGGCTTCGAGGTGCCGCCCGGCTTCCACGCCCCGCAGCCCGACGCCGAACCGGCCCGGGCCACCGAACCGCCCGCCTGGGCGGACCGGTTCCCCGCCGAGCCGCCGGCCGCCGGCCCCGACCCGCGTGCCGCCGAGGCGTCCGCCTGGGCGGACCGCTACCCGGCCGACTCCGACCAGCGTGCCGAGCCGGTCGCCGAGCATCGCCCGCCCCCCGCCGACGAGCCGGACTGGACCGGTCCGAGCTGGAACCGGCCGAGCTGGGGCGGCAGTTGGGCGCCCTCCTGGGCGCGCGAGGAGGAGCAGCAGGTCGGGCGGCGTGCCCGCGCCGAGTGGGCCGCCGAGCCCAGCCGGCCGTACGAGCCGGTGCGTGCCGAGCCGGCCCGCCCCTACGAGCCGGTGCGCGCCGAGCCGGCCCGGCCGTACGAGCCGGTGCGTTCCGAACTCCCGCGCCCGTACGAGGTCACCCGCTCCGAGCCCGAGCCGCCGCCCGCCCAGGAGGAGCGGTCCGGTCCGGGCACCACCGCTCCGGACCGCGCCGACCGTGGGCTGGCCGAGGACCGTCCCGTCGGCCCGGACCGGGCCGCTGCCCCCGCCGTCGACCGGGCCGCCGCCGACTGGGCCGCTCCGGACCGGGCCCACGCCGGGGACCGGGACCGGGACGCCGCGGGCCGAGCTCCCGCCGCCGGCCGGGACGCCGCCGGCCGGGACGCCGCCGGCCGGGTGCTCGGGTCGGATCGGTCCGTCGGGCCGGACCGGGCCGCGGCCGGTGACCGCCCGGCGATGGAGCAGCGGGCCGCCTGGGGTGGCGGTCGCGCCGCCGCCCCCAGCAGCGCCCCGCCCGCGCCCAGCAGCACGTCCTCCGCGCCGAGCAGCGCCCCACCGGCCCCGGCGGAGCGGCCGGTGGCCGATCGGGCCGAGCAGCCGTTCCGGCTCCGGTCCGTGCCGGCGGAGCCGACCCCGGCCGAACCCCCCGGCCACCTGTCCACCCCCACCGGTCCCGGTGCCACGACGGTCCCCGCCACGAGCGGCCCGCGTCGCCCGGACCGCGCGTCGTCCGCGCCCGCACCAACGAGCGCACCCCCTTACGCGGCCCGCCGATCCGCTCCCGACCCGGCGCCCACGTCCGAGCCGGCCGTGGACGACCTGAGGTCGGACCACGGCATGGCGGTGCTGCCGCAGCGCGTCCCCGCCGAACCGGACGTGCCCGTCGTGCCGGAGCCGCCAGCCGTGGAGCCACCCGCCGAGACACCGGAACTCGCCCGCATCGCCACCCACCTGCGCCGCGAGGACGAGCCCGCCCCGTTGCGGGAACGCCCGGAGGGCTTCGACGTCAACGCCATCCTCGACGCCGTCCGGGAGGTCGCCGGCGTCCGGGACGCGGCGCTGCGCCGGACCCCGGCCGGCGCGCACAGCCTGCGGCTCGACCTCTCCGACGGGGCCGACCCGGCGGAGGTCAGCCGGATGGTGGCCCGCCTGCTCCAGGAGCGGATGGGCCTCGCCGCGGCGCCGCAGAACCTCCCCGGGGCGCCGGCCGCCCCGATGCGCCGTCGCGCGGCCGAGTCCCGTACCCCGCAGCCGCGCGCCGGCGAACCCCGGGACCGGGCCGGCGACGCGGAGCCCCGCCGGGCCGCGCCCCGGGAGCAGGATCCGGGGGCGGGCCGTGGCCGTGCCGCCGAGCCGACCGGCGGGGACGGTCGTACCGGTGGCGACCGGGCCCGCACCGCCCAGGAGCCGCCCGCCGGCCGCCCGGTCGCACCGGGAGCGGTCCCGGTGGCCGATCCCGCCGGCACGATGGCCGGGGTCGCCCGCCGGCGTCGGCAGGGCTCCGCCCACCGGGGACGGGCCAGTGTGGAGGAGGCGACGGCCGGCCTGGCGGTCCCGGCCACCGGTAGCCCGGTGACGGGCGGCACGTCGTACTCCGGCGGGCAGATGACCACGACGGAGACCGCGCCCTCCCGCCCGCTGGACACCGGCGGCGTGCCGGGGCCCCGGGTGGTGATCGACCACGTGCAGGTGAGCACGTTCGGCCTCGACGCCACAGTGGAGGTGCGCCTGCTCGCCGGTGGCGAGGTCGCCGCCGGCCACGCCACCGGGCCGGCCGTGGACGGGTACGTCCTGCGGCTCTGCGCGGTGGCCGCCGCGGCGGCCGTGGACCGGCTGCTGCGCGGGGCGGAGCGGGACGCCGACCGGGGACGCTGCTTCGTCGAGCACGCCGCAGTGGTCCCCTTCGGCAACTGCGAGGTCGCCACCGTGGTGGTGCTGCTGGTCTGCGACGGCTGGGTCGAGCAGTTGGCCGGCTCGGCGCTGGTCGCCGGGGATCCCCGGCAGGCGGTGGTCCGGGCGACGCTGGCCGCGGTGAACCGTCGTCTCGAGGCGCTGCTGGCCTGAGGCGGCCATGGTCACGGTGACGGTACGGGTCGGGACGGGAAGACTGGAGGCATGAAGCGCGCCGCCCTCTGGCCCGACCACCTTCTGCCGCCGCACCACGTCCCCCCGCCCTGGCCCGGCCGGCCGGTCCGCCTCGACGGCACGGTCACCTACGTCCGGGAGACCCCCGCCACCGGGCCGGACGCCGAGCCGGCGCTCTACGTGCACGGGCTGGGCGGCTCGTCGCAGAACTGGACGGACCTGGCCGGCCTGCTCGCCGACCGGCTCGACGGCCAGGCCATCGACCTGCCCGGCTTCGGGCGCAGCGAGCCGAGCCAGCGGTACACCATCCCGGCCTTCGCGGCGCGGGTGATCCGCTGGATCGAGCACTCCGGGCGGGGCCCGGTGCACCTGTTCGGCAACTCGCTGGGCGGGGCGGTCTCGGTGCAGGTGGCGGGGCTGCGGCCGGATCTGGTGCGGACCCTCACGCTGATCTCCCCGGCGCTGCCCTTCCTGGACTTCCGCCGGTCGTTGCAGGGGCGGATGCTGCCGCTGCTGGCCATTCCGCGCGGTGAGCGCCTGGCGGCGTGGCGGCTGGCCCAGCTGGCCCCCGAGCTGATGGCCCAGCAGGCGATGGAGGCGTGCGTCGCCGACCTGAGCCGGATCAGCGAACAGCGTCGCCAGGAGGCGCTGGAGGAGATCCTGGTGCGCTACGAGGCCGCCCACTACGCGGCCGCGTACGTCCGGACCTTCCGCGGGCTGGTCGCCAGCTTCCTGCGGTCGTACCTGCCGGGGCCGGGGTCGATGTGGCGGATCGCCGCCTCGATCCAGGCGCCCACTCTGGTGGTGGGGGGCATGCGGGACCGGCTGGTGGACGTGCGGGTGGCGCCGCAGGCGGCCCGGGTCATCCCGGACAGCCGGCTGCTGATGCTGCACGACGTGGGGCACGTGGCCCAGCTCGAGGTGCCCCGCACGGTGGCGCGGGCGGTGGTCGGGCTACTCGCCGAAACGGGGGAGGCGACCGGGCCGGTGGACGTGGCATCCTGACCAGGATGCCCGATTTCTTCCGCCGCGGCGGCCGGCGCCAGCGGCCGCACCGTCACGCCCGTCGTACGCCCGCGCCGACCCCCGTGGCCCGTCGATGGCCGGTGGTGGTGCTGGTCGCGCTCGCCCTCGCCGCCGGTGCCGGCGGGGCGCTCTCCGCGGAGCGGCCGGAGGCCGGCGCCGGCATGGTGGCCGCCAACGCCCCTGCTGCGGCCCCGTTCGCGTCGCCGTCGCCGGCCGTCACCGCGAGCCCGTCCCCGTCGGTCGTGGCGCCGCTGCTCCAGCTGGCCGGCCCGGTTCCCGCCGCCGGGCGCGGCAGCTTCGGCTACGACGACCGGCCCGGGGCGACGCTGGGCCGGGCGGGCCGGGTGCAGCGGTACCGGGTCGCCGTCGAGAACGGCGCCGGGGAGGACGTGCAGGACTTCTCCGACGTGGTGCAGGAGGCGCTGGCCGGCCCGGGGAGCTGGGTGGACGGCGGCCGGCTGCGGCTGCGCCGGGTACCGGGCGGGTCCCCGGCGGAGTTCACCGTCTTCCTGGCCACGGCGCGGACGGCGGGACGGTTGTGCCTGGCCGGGGGAGTGGACATCCGGGTCGGTGGGCGGCCGTACACCTCCTGCCGGGCGCCCGGGAAGGTGATCATCAACCTGGACCGGTGGCGGACGTCCGTGCCGCACTTCGTCGGGGCCGGGGTGCCGCTGTCGCGCTACCGGCTGTACGTGGTGAACCACGAGGTGGGCCACCAGTTGGGGCACCGGCACGAGCGCTGCCCGGGGCCGGGTCGTCCGGCGCCGGTGATGCAGCAGCAGTCGCTCTTCCTGGACGGCTGCACGGCCAATCCGTGGCCGTACCTGGGCGGGCGGCGGTACCGCGGGCCGTCGGTCTGAGCCGCGGCGAGGTTCCGTGAAACATCTTCACCATGGCTGGCGATTGACGCTGATTGCCCGATTGGTCTGCCATGCTGGTGACGTGGAGCCCTTCGAGCCGATCCCGCCCGAGCGTCCCCATCCGGCCGGCCCGCGCCGGGTCGGCGGGGCGCGCGCGGCACTGGGCCACGCCGGTCGGGCGGTCCGGTCGGGCCTGCTCCGGCTGCGCCGGCGGGACCGCGGCCTCGTGCTCGGGCTGGCCCTGCTCGCCACCACGGCCGCCGGGCTGGCGCTGGTCCGCGACGGCGGCCCCCCGGCCGCCCCGCCCCCGGTCGGTGGGTGGGCTCCCGACGGGCACGGCGCCGGCGGACGGGCCGCCCCGGCCGGCTACCCGACCAGCGGCCCCGGCCGCTTCGTGACCGCCGACGGCCGGTCCGCGATCCAGGGCCTCGACGGTCCGCTGCTCCGCTACCGGGTCGCCGTCGAGCAGGGCAGTGGCCAGGACGTGGACGCCTTCGCCGCCGCCGTGGACGGGACGCTGGCCGACCCGCGGAGCTGGATCGCCTCCGGGGAGGTGCGGCTGCAACGGGTCCCCGACGTCGCCCCCGCAGACTTCACCGTCTACCTGGCCACCCCGGCGACCTCCGAACAGATGTGCGCCGAGGGCGGCCTGAGCACCGAGGGTTACACCTCCTGCCGGCTGCCCGGCCAGGTGATCATCAACCTGGCCCGCTGGATGGACGCCGTACCCGACTACGGCGCCCCGCTGGAGACCTACCGGACCTATGTGGTCAACCACGAGGTCGGCCACGAGCTGGGCGAGGAGCACCAGGCCTGTCCCGGCCCCGGCGAGCCGGCGCCGGTGATGCAGCAGCAGACGTACGGCCTGGACGGCTGCGTCGCCAACGCCTTCCCGTACCTCGACGGCATGCTCCACACCGGCGAACTCGTTCCCGGCATCTGAGTTATTCCCGCTCCCGAATGTCGGGCTACGTGTCCCTCCTCATGGCCGAGCGCCGCCGTATCGGGCGACAATGACGCGGTTCGCCACCAGCCGATCCCGGGGAGTCCACCGTGTCGCTGCCCCCGCTCGTCGAGCCCGCCGCCGAGCTGACCGTTGACGAGATCCGCCGCTACTCCCGCCATTTGATCATCCCGGACGTCGGGGTCGAGGGGCAGAAGCGGCTGAAGAACGCCCGGGTGCTCTGTGTCGGCGCCGGTGGCCTCGGCTCGCCGGCCCTGATGTACCTCGCCGCCGCCGGCGTGGGCACGCTCGGCATCATCGACTTCGACACCGTCGACGAGTCCAACCTCCAGCGGCAGATCATCCACGGCGTCTCCGACGTCGGCCGATCCAAGGCCGAGTCCGCCGCCGCGTCGATCCGCGAGATCAACCCGCTGGTCAACGTCGAGATCCACAACACCGCGCTGGACCGGGAGAACGTCCGCGACATCTTCTCCCGGTACGACCTGATCGTCGACGGCACCGACAACTTCGCCACCCGGTACATGGTCAACGACGCCGCGGTGCTGCTCGGCAAGCCGTACGTCTGGGGTTCGATCTACCGCTTCGACGGCCAGGCGTCGGTCTTCTGGGCCGAGCACGGCCCCTGCTACCGCTGCCTCTACCCGGAGCCGCCGCCGCCCGGCATGGTTCCCTCCTGCGCCGAGGGCGGCGTGCTCGGGGTGCTCTGCGCGTCGATCGGCTCGATCCAGGTCAACGAGGCGATCAAGCTGCTCGCCGGCATCGGCGAGCCGCTGGTCGGCCGGCTGATGGTCTACGACGCCCTGGAGATGGAGTACCGCAAGATCAAGGTCCGCAAGGACCCGAACTGCGTGCTCTGCGGCGAGAACCCCACGGTCACCGACCTGCTGGAGGACTACGAGGACTTCTGCGGCGCGGTCTCCGAGGAGGCGCAGGAGGCGGCGGTCGACTCGACCATCACCGCCGGCGAGCTCAAGGAGTGGCAGGACGCCGGGAAGGACATCTTCCTGGTCGACGTCCGCGAGCCCGCCGAGTACGAGATCGTCCGCATCCCCGGCTCGACGCTGATCCCCAAGGGCGACATCCTCTCCGGCGAGGCGCTGGTGAAGCTGCCGCAGGACAAGCAGATCGTGCTGCACTGCAAGTCCGGTGTCCGCTCCGCCGAGGCGCTCGCCGCGCTCAAGGCGGCCGGGTTCCGCGACGCCGTGCACGTCCAGGGCGGGGTGCTCTCCTGGATCAAGCAGATCGACCCGTCGCTGCCCGCGTACTGAGGTGTCGGGGAGGGGCTCTCCGGCACCGGAGGGCCCCTTCCCGGCGCACCCGCCCCCCGGCGGCCGGCCCGGCCTGGCCGATTCCCCGAGGCGAGATCGGGTTTCCGCAGGTAGCGTGTGCGCGTGGTCGACATGGACGCCGCGATCGGTTTCGTCGTGGCACACGGGGACGCGGTGGACCGCGCCCGTCTCTCCCGGCTGCGCTCCGGTACGCCGGTGCCGCCGGAACTGCTCGACGTGGCCGAGGCCGGGCAGACGCCGGACGGCGGCTGGCCGGCGACCCTCGGCGGTGCTGTCGGCTCGATCGACGCGACCTGCTTCCGGCTGGCCGAACTGGACGACCTCGGCGCCCTCGGCCGCCCCGCCGCCCGGCACGCGCTGGACTGGCTGGCCGCCCGGCAACTGCCCGACGGCGGCTGGGACGAGGACGCGGCACTGGCCGACGACGCCCCGGAGTGGGCCCGCCCGGGCGACCCGGAGGCCCGCCTCTACCTCACCGCCAACGCCGGCTTCTGGCTCAGCGTGGCCGGCCTGGACGCCCGCGCCGCCGGCCCGCTCGACCACCGGGTCGGCGGCGCGTACGCCGGCGTGGTGCAGGCCGCGGCGCAGGCGCTGGCCGCGCAGCTCGCGCCGGACGGCAGCTGGCCGTCCTTCCTCGCCGCCGGCTGGCTGAGCGCGGCCGTGCTGCACCGCCAGCAGATGTACTACGAGTCGGCGCGGATCCAGGCGGTGCTGGCCGAGCGGATGCCGCAGATGTCCCCGGCGGACGTGGCCTCGCTGGCCGCCACGCTGCGCCGGGTCGAGGTGGGCGAGGAGCAGTGGGTGCTGGTGTCGGCGCGCAAGCGGCTCGCCGAGACCCAGCGCAGCGACGGCGGCTGGGACAGCGACGACGGCCACCAGTTCGACGTGCACACCACGCTGACCGTGATCCGCGCCTGCCGGCCTACTTCAGCTGACTGATCACCAGCGGCCACCAGGCGTCGGGGGCGAACGCGGCCCGGTCGATGCTCTCCAGGACGGTCCGCAGCTCCTCGGCCCGCTCGGCCCGGCCCTCCTTGCCCTCGTCGGCCTCGACGAAGAGCGCGAACTGGTAGAGGAACTCGACGAAGGTGCGGAAGTCGCTGTTGACGGCCTGGACGTCCTGCTGCGCCAGGTCGTACTGGAGGATCTCCCCGGTGCGTGGGTCGAGCACGTAGAGCAGGTCGGGGTTGTCGGCGACCGCGCCGACCACGATCAGCCGGACGTCCAGCGCGCCGTCCTCGGTGGTGAGCGCGATGGTGTCGTACAGCTCGATGTCGCCTTCGAGGAAGGCGGTGTAGACGACCGCCACGTCGAGCGGGATCTCGTCGCCGGCGGGGAGCAGGTCGGGGCTGAACCCGCCCTCCAGCCACGCCTCGCGCGGGTAGGGGATGAGCTCGTCGGAGTTCCACAGTGCCGTGAACCGGGGATCAGCAGCCATGACGGTCCTTAAGCAGGGTCGACGAATGGGTCAGGAGGACAAATTGGCGGCGATCAGCAGGCGCCGCCAGTTGTCGGCGTACTCGCCGGCATGCCGGCCCTTGCGTAGCCGTTGCTCTCCACCGGCGGGGCCGAAGACCACGGCCGTCAGCTCCGGGTAGCGGGGGCCGAGCACGTGCTCGTCGAAGAACGTGGCGACATCGGGGGCGATGACGGTGAACTCGACGTCCTCGTCGGGGTGCTCGTACTGGTAGACGTAGGCGCTGGACTCCATGTAGTACACGTCCAGGTCTTCCCGGTCGAGATAGATCGGGTCACCGCCGCGGATCTCGGCGCGGAGGCCGGCGGGGACGCTGTCCATCTCGTAGCCGACGATCAGCGGGCTGCCCATCGGGTCGTCCGGGTCGACCTCGTCCTCCGCCCAGGCCTGCGGGGTGAGGATCTCCTTCGGCGCGTGGAACCGGAAGTTGTCGCCCTCCAACCGCTGGAACAGGCTGTAGACCTCGGCTACGCCGGGCAGGCCGGCGATCGGCTCCAGCGGTGCCGGTCCCTCGATGCGGACGCCGAAGCCGTGCTCGGACTCGACCCGGGTGAGCAGCTCCAGCTTCTCGGCGATCCGGGCGAGGACGGCGGGGTCCGGCCGGGTCATGGCAGGACCTTCACGATGATCGGGGTGCCCGCGGGCACGTCGCGCAACGCCACGGAGATGTCGCTGCCGATCTGGCGGTTGGTCCAGGCGTCCATCAGCCTGAGGTTAGCGTATTCGTCCTTTCCGTCGAGTTGCAGCTCGTGGACGTGGTCCGGGTCCAATCCCTCGCCCCGGGCCCGGATCGGCCCCCGGCCGTCGTAGAGGCGATCGACGAGCTCCTTGTTGGCCAGGTACTGGTTGGTCGTCCGGTCACCGTGCTGCTGGGTCAGCTTCTCGTTCTTCGTCAGCCGGCGGATCACCCGGTCCCGGAAGACGTTGGTGCGGGTCCGGGTGCCCGGCTTGGTCCCTCGGCCCCCGCGGTGGTAGACGTTGTTGGCCGTCCGGTCCGACTTCGCCTTGCTCAGCCGCCCCTCCTGGCCGAGCCGGACCAGGTCCTTGGCCTTGCGGTCGAAGTCCTTCTTGTCGAAGTCCGGGCGGTTGCGCAGCACCAGCACGGCCGGGCCGCGGGGAGTGGTGCCGGCCGTCTTGGCGGTGCGGAACACGTCGGCGTTCTCGAGGTGCGCCGAGAGGATCTTGGCGCCCTTGGCCTGCGTCTGCCGGGGCGGCGCGGTCCGCCCCTTAGCCATTGAGCACCGTGTCCACGGCCATGCCGATCAGCTCATCGATGATCAGCCCGGTGATCATCTTGAAGATCGGGATCTCCAGCAGCGACGCGCCGAAGGTGACCGCCGCGGTGGCGATCGCCTGCGCGATCTGGATCGCCAGCACCACGAGCTGGATGATCACGTTGATCTTCAGGGCGAGCACCACACCGGCGGCGGCCATCAGCCCGATCCCGATGACGCTCGCCGGGTTGGCGGCGTCGGCGATGTTCCGGGCCGCCGACTCCTTGTCGTTCCACTCACTGGCGAACGCGGTGAAGCTCTCTCCCCGGTTGGTGTCGAGCACCGTGCGCGCCGCCGACTCCAGCTGGGCGACCGAGCCGTTGATCCGGTCCGCCAGGCCGGTCCACTCGCCGGCGAGCCGGAAGATCGCTGTCTCGTCGGACTCCGGCCAGTCGTACCCGATCATGGAGAGCAGCGAGGCGAGTTCACCCGGCAGCGTCAGACCCACACCGACTCCTATCGTCGTCCGTCGGTGGCGGTTCAGCCACCCAGTGAGCCGAGGATCGAGCGGAACGAGGCGCTGACGCCCTCCTCGATCTCCCGGTAGCTCTCGGCCATCCCCTTCAGGCCGTCCGCGTAGCTCTCCAGCTCGGCGACGTTGGTGCTGAAGCACTCGGTGAGCGCCTCCACGCAGGCCTGGTGCCCCACGCCCAACAGCGTGCCGATCCCGTCGCCGCCGAAGGCGGCGGCGTAGCCGCCCGCCGCCGCCTGGAAGGCCTCGAACGCCTGGCGGACGCTCTCCTTGGCCTGGGCGAGCTGGTCCGCCCCCTGGCGCAGGGCGTCGATGTCCACATCGAGCGGTTCCACGGTCAACTCCGCTGCTGAAGCTTGCGCATGGTCTCGCTGATCGCGGTGCTGATCTCCCGCATCTGGCGCAGGCTCTGGTCCTGGAGGCGCTCCACGGTGGCGGTCATCGCGGCCAGGTCGGGCATCGGCTCGTCGACGGTGCCCGCGTCCTGACCGTCCAGTGCGGCGTTCACCGCCTGCCGCAGCTCCTCGGCCAGGCGCTCGGAACCCTCGCGCAGCACCCGCGGGTCGATCTCCACGGCGCTGACCCGACGGTCGGCGCCGAGGGTGACCCGGATCCGCCCGTCGGCGGCCTCGCCCACCGACTCGACCCGTTCGGGGGGCGTGACGGTGCGGCTCACCTCGCGCAGCGCGGCCCGCGCCTGTGCCAGTTGCTGTTCCAGGGCGCTCTCGCCCAGCATGCCGCCTCCCCAGCCGAGCAGTGCCGAACCGAGCACCAGCCTAGCGACCCGGTGCGACCGTCGGGTCACCCTCCATGCGGGACGGTCAGCCGCGCAGGTGGCCGTCGCCGGTGACCACGTACTTGGTGGAGGTCAGCTCGGGCAGCCCCATCGGGCCGCGGGCGTGCAGCTTCTGCGTCGAGATGCCGATCTCCGCGCCGAAGCCGAACTCGCCGCCGTCGGTGAACCGGGTCGAGGCGTTGACCATCACCGCCGCCGCGTCCACCCGGGCCACGAACTCCCGGGCCGCCGTCGCCGAGTCGGTGACGATGGCCTCGGTGTGGCCGGTGCCGTACCGCCGGATGTGCGCGACCGCCGCGTCAAGCGAGTCGACCACGGCGACCGCGATGTCCGCCGAGAGGTACTCGGTGGCGAAGTCCTCGTCGGTGGCCGGCACCACCGCGTCGGAGAACGCCGCCACCCGGGCGTCGCCGTGCACGGTGACCCCGGCCTCGGCGAAGGCGGCCAGCACCGCCGGCAGGAACGCCTCGGAGACCTCCGCGTGGACCAGCAGCGACTCGGCGGTGTTGCAGGTGGACAGACGCTGGGTCTTCGCGTTCAGGGTGACCGCGACCGCCTTCGGCACGTCGGCGGCGGCGTCGACGTAGACGTGGCAGTTGCCCACCCCGGTCTCGATCACCGGCACCGTCGACTCCTCCACCACGGTGCGGATCAGCGACGCGCCGCCGCGCGGGATCAGCACGTCCACCAGGCCCCGGGCCCGCATCAGCTCCTTGACCGAGTCGCGGGAGCCGGCGTCGAGCAGCTGCACCGCGTCCGCCGGCAGGCCGGCGCCGGCGACCGCGTCACGCAGCACCGCGACCAGCGCGGCGTTGGAGTGCGCCGCCGACGAGGAGCCGCGCAGCAGCGCCGCGTTGCCGGACTTCAGGCAGATCCCGGCGGCGTCCACGGTGACGTTGGGCCGCGCCTCGTAGATGATGCCGACCACCCCGAAGGGCACCCGGATCTGGCGCAGCTCCAGCCCGTTGGGCAGCGTCGAGCCGCGGACCACCTCGCCCACCGGGTCGGGCAGGGCGGCCATCTGCCGCAGCGCGTCGGCGATGCCGGCGACCCGGCCCGCGTCGAGGGCCAGCCGGTCCAGCACGGCCGCGCTCAGCCCGGCCGCCCGCCCGGCCGCCAGGTCCGCCTCGTTCGCGGTCAGGATCTCCGGCGTACGCGCCACCAGCGCGTCGGCCATCGCGGCCAGCGCGGCGTCCTTGACCTTACGGGTGGCCACGGCCAGCTCCGCGGCGGCGTCCCGGGCCCGTCGCGCCTGCTCGACGACGCTCATGCTGCACTCCTCAGGTGTGGGAGGGCCCCTGCCGGCAGGGGCCCGGCTTACAGCAACACCAGGTCGTCGCGGTGGACGACCTCTCGTTCGTAGGCGGGGCCCAGGGCCGCGGCGAGTTCACCGGTGGAGCGGCCCAGCAACCCGGGCAGCTCCACCGCGTCGTAGTTGACCAGGCCGCGGGCGACCGGGGCGCCCGCGGCGTCCACCAGATCCACCGGGTCACCGGCGGTGAACGCGCCGTCCACCGCGGTGATCCCGGCGGGCAGCAGCGACTTGCGCCGCCCCACCACGGCCTGCACCGCACCCGGGTCCAGGTACAGCCGGCCCCGGGGCGAGGTGGCGTGGGCCAGCCAGAAGAGCCGGGCGGCCGGGCGCCGGTCGCTGGGGTGGAAGAAGGTGCCGACCGGCTCGCCGGCGAGCGCGGCGGCGGCCAGCGGCGCGGCGGTGAGCACCACCGGGATGCCGAAGCCGGTCGCGATCCGGGCCGCCTCGACCTTGGTGACCATGCCGCCGGTGCCGACCCCGGCCCGGCCGGCGCCGCCGATGTCGATGCCGGCCAGGTCGCGCTCGCCGCGGACCTCGGTGATCCGGCTGCTGCCGGACCGGGTCGGGTCACCGGTCCAGAGCGCGTCCACGTCGGAGAGGAGCACCAGCAGGTCGGCGTCGACCAGGGCGGCGACCAGCGCGGCCAGCCGGTCGTTGTCGCCGAACCGGATCTCCTCGGTGGCGACGGTGTCGTTCTCGTTGACCACCGGCACGGCCCGGAGGTCGAGCAGCTTGCGCAGCGTGCGGTACGCGTTGCGGTAGTGCGCCCGCCGGGTGACGTCGTCGACGGTCAGCAGCACCTGCCCGACGGTGAGCCGGTGCCGGGCGAAGCCGGCCGCGTACCGGCCGATCAGCAGGCCCTGCCCGACGCTGGCGGCGGCCTGCTGGGTGGCCAGGTCGCGGGGGCGCCGGGCCAGGCCGAGCGGAGCCAGGCCGGCGGCGATCGCGCCGGAGGAGACCAGCACCACCTCGCGGCCGTCGGCGGCGAGCGCGCCGAGGGCGTCCACCAGGGCGTCGACCCGCGTGTCGTCCAGACCACCGGCCGAGGTGGTCAGCGAGGACGACCCGATCTTGACGACGATCCGTCGGGCCGAGGTGACTGCGTCGCGCACCCGCCCATTCTGCGCGACCGATCCGGCCGCCCCCGGCAGCGTTCCCATATCGTGGCAGCTCGTGACGCCTGAGGAGTACGTGGAGGCGGTGCTCGCGCTGGTCGAGCGGATCCCGCCGGGCCGGGTGATGTCGTACGGGGCGGTGGCCGACGCCCTGGCCGAGCGCTCGGGTCGGGCCTCCGCCCGGCTGGTCGGCTCGATCATGGCCCGGCACGGCGGCGGGGTGCCCTGGCACCGGGTGGTGAACTCGGCCGGCCGGCTGCCGCCCGGGCACGAGGTCCAGGCGCGGGCGCGGCTGCGCGCCGAGGGCTGCCCGCTGCGTCCCGCCGGGGTGGACATGGCGGCGGCGAGCTGGTGGCCGGAAGAGGGGATGTGACCGGCGCCATAACGTGAGTAACATTCGGCCGCATGGACGCGCCCCCCGTACCAGCCGGCTCCCCGGTCACGGCAGCGCCGGTCGTGGGCCCGCTGCCGCGCCGGGTGCACGCCGGGTACGCGCTGGGCTCGCTGGCCACCGGCGCGTTCGGCACCGTGCCGGGGCTGCTGCTGCTGCCGTATCTCACCGACACCCTCGGCGTGGCCGCCGGGGTGGCGGCCCTGCTGGTGCTGCTGCCGAAGGCGTGGGACGTGCTGGTCAACCCGGTCGCCGGGCGGATCTCCGACCGGACCCGCTCCCGCTGGGGGCCCCGCCGGCCGTGGCTGCTCGGCGCCGGGCTGGCCCTCGCCGTCGCCTTCGCCGCCATCTTCGCCGCGCCGTTCGGCAGCGGCCCGGCCGCCGGGGCGTACGTGGCGGTCGCCTTCCTCGCCACCGCCACCGCGTTCGCCTTCTTCCAGGTGCCGTACGTGGCGATGCCCGCCGAGCTGACCGACGACGGCGCGGAGCGTACCCGGCTGATGAGCTGGCGGATCGCGGTGCTGGCGCTGGCCATCCTGGTCTCCGGGGCGGTGGCCCCGATGGTGGTCGCCGCCGGCGGCGACGGGCTGGCCGGGCACCGGTGGATGGGCCTCTTCGTCGCCGCGCTGATCGGCCTCGGCGCGGTCGGCGCCTTCCTCGGCACCCGCTCCGCGCCGGTCGGCGCGGTCACGCAGACCGAGCCGACGCTGCGCGCCCAGCTCGCGGTCGCCGCCGGCAACCGACCGTTCCGGGCGCTGCTGACCTGCTTCGTGATCCAGTCGGCGGGGGTGGCGACCATCCTGGCCGGCGTCAGCTACTTCGCCGACCAGATCCTGCGCGACCCGGCGAACGGCCCCACCCTGCTCTTCGCCTGCTTCGTCGGGCCGGCGCTGCTGGTGATGCCGCTCTGGACCCGGGTCGGCGCGCGGCTGGGCAAGCTCTCCGCCCTGGTCGCCGCGTCGCTGCTGCTCGCCGCCGGAGCGCTGGCCCTGGTCGCCGCTCCGGTGCTGCCCGCCGCCGCGGTCTACGCGCTGGTCGCGCTGATCGGCATCGGGTACGCCGGCCAGCAGGTCTTCGCCCTCGCCCTGCTCCCCGACCGGGTGGCGGACGAGACCGCGCGCACCGGCCGCCGCCAGGCGGGCGTCTTCACCGGCCTCTGGACCGCCGGGGAGACCTTCGGCCTGGCCCTCGGCCCCGGCATCTACGGCCTGGTCCTCCAGCTCTCCGGCTACGTCTCCTCCACCACCGGCGCCTCCGCCGCCCAACCCCCCTCCGCCCGCCTCGGCATCCTCCTGGGCTTCACCGCCCTCCCCGCCCTCCTGATCGCCCCCGCCACCCTCCTCCTCCGCCCCCGCCGCCCCCCATCCCCGCCGATCATGCAGTTGTGGTGGGGGAGAAAAGCCGCTGATCGTCACAAGAAAGGCACCACAAGTCCATGATCGATGAAGACGGGGTGCCCGCTGAGCGGGTGCTGGCGGAGATTCGGGAACTGCGGGGGCTGGACCGGCCGACGCACGGGGGGCGGTTGTTCGCCTACGTGTACGACCCGGGGGTGGCGGGGCTCGATGACCTCGGGGCGGCCGCGTACGCGCTGAGCGCGCACGTCAACGGGCTCGATCCGACCGCCTTCCCGTCGCTGCTGGCGATGGAGAACGCGCTGGTCGGAGCCGCCGCCCGGCTGCTCGGCGGTGGCCCCGGCACGACCGCCCCGGACGTCGTCGGCAGCGTCACCAGCGGCGGCACCGAGTCGCTGATCCTGGCCGTGAAGGCGGCCCGGGACGCCCGGCCCGGGCTCGCCGAGCCGCGGATCGTGGTACCGGCCAGCGCGCACGCCGCCTTCGCCAAGGCCGCCCACCTGCTCCGGGTCACCCTCGACACGGTCGCGGTCGACCCGGTCACCCTGCGCCCGGCGGCGGCCGACGTGGCCGCCGCGATCCGGCCGGAGACCGTGCTGGTGGCCTGCTCCGCCCCGTCGTACGCGCACGGCGTGGTCGATCCGGTCACCGAGATCGCCGCCGCCGCGGCGGCGGCCGGGACCCGCTGCCACGTGGACGCCTGCTTCGGCGGTTGGACCCTGCCGTACCTGCGTCGGCTCGGCTCACCGGTGCCGCCGTTCGACTTCACCGTCGCCGGGGTCACCTCGATCTCGGTGGACCTGCACAAGTACGCGTACGCCCCCAAGGGCGTCTCGGTGCTGCTGCACCGTGATCCGGCGCTGCGCGCCCCGCAGTACTTCGCGTACGCCGACTGGCCCGGGTACACGATGGTCAACCCGGTGCTCGCCTCCACCCGATCCGGCGGCCCGATCGCCGCCGCGTACGCCACCCTGCGGCACCTCGGCGACGCCGGCTACCTGCGGCTGGCCGCCGCCACCCGGGACGCGGTCGCCGGCCTGGCCGACGCGGTCCGCGACGTCGACGGGTTGCGGCTGATGGCCGAACCGGAGTCCACGGTGGTCTGCTTCACCGCGACCGACCCGGAGCTGGACCTCTTCGTCCTGGTCGACGAGCTGACCGCCCGGGGCTGGCACACCCAGCCGCAGCTGAGGTACGCCGGCCTGCCGGCCAGCGTGCACCTGACGGTGACCGCCTCGGTGGCGCCCCGGGTGGCGGAGTTCGGGCCGGACCTGGCCGACGCGGTCGCCGCCGCCCGGGCGGCCGGGCCGGTGCGGCTGCCGGCGGAGCTGGTCGCGCTGGCGACCTCGCTGACCCCGGACGCGCTGACCCCGGAGCTGATCGCCGACCTCGCCGCCGGGCTGGGGCTCGGCGCCGGCCCCGGTCCGCTGCCGGGGCGGCTGGCCACGGTGAACGCCCTGCTCGACGCGGCACCGCCCGCGCTGCGGGAACGGCTGCTGGTGGAGTTCGTCGGCCTGCTGCAACGCCCGACGTGGTGACCGGCGGGGGTGGCCGCCGCCACCCCCGCCGACCCGTCACCGGTAGGAGATCGTGTCCTCGTTGTTGCCGACGTCCGGGTCCAGCAGGTTGTACCCACCCGGACCGGTCGCGGCGCCCCGCACCTCCGCCGTGCCCGGCGTCAGCCTGGCACCCGGGGGCAGCCGCACCCCGAGGCGGACGACCAGCTCGCCCCCCGCCTCGACCGGGCCCAGCTCGCAGCTCAGCGGCGGCCGGTACCGCCCGGGGTCCGGGCCGCAGCCGGACCAGGCGGAGCCGTGCGGCAGCAGGGCCACCGGCAGGTGGAGCGTGACGGGCACCGCGTCGGCCCGCCGGTCTCCGAGGTTGCGGATCCGCACCTGGATCTCGCCGACCCGGGAGCCGTCGGTCGGGTCGTCGGCCAGGACCAGGTCCTTCGCGGTCACCGCCAGGTCCGTGGAGTACGGGTTCGGGCCGAACGCGGTCGGCCCCTCGACCTGCGTGAACCGCTCGCCGGTCCAGCGGTAGCCGCGCCACTGCCGTTGTGACCAGTCGCCCGGCCAGCCGCCGCCCGGCGCCAGGTCGGCGACCTGCACCCGGACGACGCCGTCGACGCGCACGTTCAGCCCGGTCAACCATTGCGGCTGATCGATGGTGCTCGCCGTGATCCGGCCGACCGTGACAATCCGGCCCGCGTCGTCCCGGTCGAACGCGACGGCCTGCTGGGGGCCACCGCTGCCCAGCGCGCACCGGATCAGCGCCACCGTCTCGGCCGCCCCGTCGCCGTCGACGTCGCCGGTCTCGACCTCCGCGATGGCGTTCGTCCCCTCCCGGGCGCCGCGGGCCTCGGCGGCCAACCGGACCCCGTCCGTCGGGCAGGCCGGGCCGGGCCGCCACGCCGGCAGGTCGACGCGGGCGGCGGCCAGCTGCTCCCGGCTGATCCGCCCGTCCGGAGCCGTCCGGCTCGGGCTGGCGGTCGTCGGCGAGGGCGCCCCGGTCGGGTTCGGCGAGCCGCTGGGCGTGGGTGTCGGGCTCGCGCTCGGCGTGGGGCGTACCGGCTCGGGTGGTGGACCGGAGCGGTCCAGGGCCGCGTACCCGACGGCGGGCCCGCCGAGCAGCGCCACGGCCGTCGCGGCGGCCGTGGCGAGATGGTGGCGCCGCCGGCGCCGTACCGTCCGACGGACCTCCGCCGGCCCCGGCACCTCGACCTCGGCCAGCATCGTCCCGCGGTACCGGGTGAACTCCCCGGCGAGGTCGACGTTCCCCGACTCAGACATCTCCCACCTCCTCGGCGCTGTCGCGCAGGTGCGCGGCGAGCGCCAGTCGACCCCGGTGCAGCCAGGACTTGACCGTGCCCTCGGCGACCCGTTCCTGGGCGGCGATCTCGGCGACCGAGAGGTCGGCGAGATAGTGCAGCACCACGGCCCGGCGCTGCCGGTCCGGCAGCTTCGCCAACGCGGTGTCGATCGCCACCCGGTCCGGCGTCGGTCCGGCGACGTGCGTCTCCCGCTGCCGCAGCAGGTACGCCTGCGCGGTGCGCAGCCGTCGCCACCGGTTGTGGCCGAGGTTCCAGGCGACCCGCCGTACCCAGGCCAGCGGATCGTCGTAGCCGGCCACCCGGTCCCACCGCGCGAACGCCTTGCAGAAGGCCTCCTGCACCAGGTCCTGCGCATGGCCGCGGTCCCCGGTGTAGGCGGCGAGCTGAACGACCAGACCCCGGAAGTGGGCGTGGTAGAAGTCGTCGAAGATCAGCTCGGACCGGTCGGACGCCGCCTCCCGAAGTGGGTCCGGCGGCGGCTCGCCCACCCGCACGTCTTTCGTCACACTCATTCGTCCTCCCCGTGGCGGTCGCGGCGCCGTGCACCTCGACGAAGGTCAGACAACCGGACGGTGGGGAAGGTTGCGGGCTCCTGCCGTCGGACTCGGGCTGTCCCTCCGCGCGACCCACTGCGCGGAGAGGGTGCGGCAGCTGTGATTGACTGTCCGTGAGGGTCAGGAAGGGGGCGGTCGTGCAGGTGCCGGGAGTGCTCGGCGAGCCGATCCGGTTCGTGCTGAACTGGGGCCGTCGCTACTCGCTCTGGGTGTTCAACTTCGGCCTGGCGTGCTGCGCGATCGAGTTCATCGCGACCAGCATGGGCCGGCACGACTTCATCCGGCTCGGCGTGATCCCGTTCGCGCACGGCCCCCGGCAGGCCGACCTGATGGTGGTCTCCGGCACGGTGACCGACAAGATGGCGCCGGCGATCAAGCGGCTCTACGACCAGATGCCCGAGCCGAAGTACGTGATCTCCTTCGGCTCCTGCTCCAACTGCGGCGGCCCGTACTGGGACTCGTACTCGGTGACCAAGGGGGTCGACCAGCTCATCCCGGTCGACGTCTACGTGCCCGGCTGCCCGCCCCGGCCGGAGGCGCTGCTGCACGGCATCCTCAGCCTCCAGGAGAAGATCGCCGCCGAGCAGTCGGGCGTCGGTGGGGTGCCCCGCCCCGACCCGCTCGCCGCGCCGGCGGACGTCGCCCCGGCCGACGGCGCGCCGCGCCCGGTGGAGTCGCTGACCGCCCCGCCGGTACGCCCACCCGCTGGCTGAACCGCCGTACCCGACCTGCCTGCCGACCTGCCCGCTCGGCGGAGCGCCACGGTGGCGGGCGGGGGTTAGCCTGCGCTCCATGACCCAGCCCGCGGACCGGCGGTCCGCCCACATCGTCGACGTGCTCACCGAGGAGTTCGGTGAGTCGATGGCGCTCGACCCGGCGGCGTTCCGCCGCAAGTTCCGCAAGATGGCGGCCTCCCCGTTCGCCTTCTACCGGGGCAGCGCGGCGCTCTTCTACGCCGACCAGCGCGGCGACTTCGCCGACGACGCGTTCCTCGACGAGCGGACCAGCCGGGTGTGGATCCACGGCGACCTGCACGCGGAGAACTTCGGCACCTACATGAACGCCTCCGGGCAGCTCGTCTTCAACGTCAACGACTTCGACGAGGCGTACGTCGGGCCGTTCTCCTGGGACCTGAAACGCTTCGCCGCCAGCGTGGCGCTGCTCGGCTACGCGAAGGCTCTCTCCGACCGGGCGATCAGCGACCTGGTCGACGTCTTCGCCCGGTCGTACCTGGCGGAGCTGCGGGGGATCGCCACCGGTGGGGACGACGCGATCGGCTCGATCACGCTGGACACCGCCGACGGCGTGCTGCTCCGGGTGCTCCAGCAGGCCCGGCTGAACACCCGGGTCGAGCTGCTCGCCACGCAGACCACGATCGACAACTACGAACGCCGGTTCTCTCTGGTCGAGGGCGTATTCGAGATCGACTCCGAGACCCGGGAGCGGGTCTGCGCCGCCTACCGGGACTACCTCGCCACCCGGCCGGAGTCCGCCCGGCGGCTGCGCCCGGTCGCCGCCGTCATCAAGGACGTGGTGCTGCGCAAGGGGGTGGGCATCGGCTCGGCCGGGCTGCCCTCGTACAACCTGCTGCTGGAGGGGCACACCCAGGCCTTGGAGAACGACGTCGTGCTCTACATGAAGCAGGCGCAGGTACCCGCGGTGGCGCGGCACATCGACGACGAACGGGTCCGCGGCTACTTCCGGCACCAGGGGCACCGCACGGCCGAGTCCCAGCGGGCCCTCCAGGCGTACGCCGACCCGTGGCTGGGCTTCACCGAGCTGGACGGGGTCGGCCAACTGGTCGCCGAGATCTCCCCGTACGCGGCCGACCTGGAGTGGGCCGACGTCAACGAGGCGGAGGAGCTCAGCGGCGTGCTGTCGCACCTGGGTCGGGCGGTGGCCCGGATGCACTCGGTCGCCGACGACGAGTCCAGCCACGACCTGGTCGACTACTCCACGGAGGAGGCGATCGTCGCGGCGGTCGACGCCGACAGCGACGGCTTCGTCGCGCACCTGGTCGACTTCGCGCACGCGTACGGCGTCCGGACCCGGGAGGACCACCAGCTCTTCGTGGACCTGTTCCGCAACGGCCGGCTCCCCGGCATCTGAGCGGCCCGACGCGGCGGCTCAGGCGGTGAAGTCCAGCACCACCTTGATGTCGTCGCTGGCGTGGGTGTACGCGTCCAGGTACCCCGACACCGGCACCCGGCGGGTGACCAGCGCGTTCAGCCAGGACTGGTCGCCCTGGGCTAGCGCCTGGGCGGCCAGCTCCCAGTGCCGGCGGTTGGCGTTGACCGAGCCGAAGACGACGCTGTTCTCCAACACCATCGAGCGGCTGAACGCACCGGCGTCGAAGTCGATGGCCCGGCCGCCGCTGGAGACGCCGGTCAGGCAGACGATGCCGGTCGGCCCGACCTTGCACATCGCGTCCAGCACCACGACGGGGGCGCCGGTGCACTCCACCACCACGTCCGGTTGGAGATCCAACTCGGCCACCGGCACCGTGTGGTACGTCGCGCCGAGCCCCCGCACCAGGTCCGGCTTCGGCCCGGTGGTGTTCCGGTCGAGCACGTGCACGGTCAGCCCGCGCTGGGTGGCGAGCAGCGCGGCGAGCAGGCCGATCGGTCCTGCCCCGGTGATCAGCGCGGTCTGCGGCTGCCACAGGGCGCGGGCGCCGATCTGATCGATGTGGTCCCACGCCTTCGCCACCACGCTGGTCGGTTCCAGCAGCATCCCGACGGAGGCGAGGGCCGGGTCCAGTGGAATGGCGTACTTCGGCTGGATCCGCCACCGGTCCCGGACGAAGCCGTGGAGGCCCTTGATGCCGTGCTCGGTGTACTGCCCGTTGCGGCACATGTCCCACTCGTCGACCGCGCAGTTCGGGCAGGGGACCGGGTCGGGGCGCCGCACCACGCCGGCGACCAGGTCGCCGGGTTGCAGGGTGCCGGTCGGGTCCTCCAGCACGCGGCCCAACGCCTCGTGCCCCAGCACGAGGCGGTCCTGGTCGGGCGGGGCCTCCCCGTAGGCGCCGGAGACGATCTCGAGGTCGGTGCCGCAGATCCCCACCGCCAGGGCTTCGACCAGGATCTCGCCCTCCTCGGTGGGCGGTTCCGGCCAGTCCTCGACCAGCCGCAGCGAATCGGGCATGCCGGGAGAGACAGTCACAGCTCGCACGCCCTCATCCTTCCCGGTCGGGCGGTCGCCCGCCGGGCAAAGCGGCAGATGCTCCCGCCGGGCGGCCCGACCCGGTCCCGGGCCGTCGGCCCTAGGATCAGCGGCATGACTCCGGAAGAGGTCGGCCAGCGGATGGTCGCGCTGCTCGCGCCGGTGGAGGCCACCGCGTCGGTCTCCGGCGGCCAGGGGTACGCCCGCGCCACCGTCGACGTACCCCCCGCCGCCTGGGCGGACGCGCTGCGCGCGGCGCGCGACGACGCCGAGCTGGGCTGCGACTTCTTCGACTGGCTCTCCGCCGTCGACGAGCTGGCCGCCGGCTTCGACGTGGTGGCGCACCTCTGGTCGACCACCCGCCGGCACGGGGTGCTGCTGCGCACCCGGGTGCCCCGCGAGTCGCCGACCGTGGCGTCGGTGGTCGACGTCTACCCCGGCGCCGCCTGGCACGAGCGGGAGACGTACGAGATGTTCGGCATCGACTTCGCCGGCCACGGCGACCTGGCGCCGCTGCTGCTGCCGCCGGAGTTCGAGGGGCATCCGCTGCGCAAGGAGTTCGTCCTCGCCTCCCGGGTGGCCAAGCCGTGGCCGGGCGCGAAGGAGCCGGGCGAGTCGGAGGCGGGCGGCGGTCGCCGCCAGATCCGGCCGCCGGGCGTGCCCGCACCCGGTGAGTGGGGTGGCACGCCCACCCCGGCCGGCGCGGCGGGGGTGGGCGAGGGGCCGCGCGGCGGCGCCCCGGCCCGCCCGGCCCGGGAGCGGCCCGCTCGGCCCGCCCCGGGGGCGGCGCGTACCCCGCGCCCCGCGGCGACCGGCGACGGCCCGGCTCCCGACGGCGGCCCGGCCGGGGAACGGCCGGCGGGCGACGAGGGGGGTGCGGCCTGATGCCGCTGTGGTTGGAGCTGGTGATCCGGGTCGGCGGCGTGCTGGTCGCCTTCCTCACCCTGCCGCTGCTGGTCGGCCAGGCCGAGCACAAGGTGATGGCGCACATGCAGGGCCGGCTCGGTCCGATGTACGCCGGCGGCTTCCACGGCTGGGCGCAGCTCATCGCCGACGGGGTGAAGTTCGTGCAGAAGGAGGACGTCACCCCGCGCGAGGCGGACCGGGCGGTGTTCCGGCTCGCCCCGGTGGTGGCCCTGGTGCCCTACCTGCTGGTGCTGCTGGTGATCCCGCTCGGCCCGGACGACCTGGTCGGGCAGCCGCTGGACATCGGCCTGTTCTTCGTGCTCGCCGTGGTGGGCGTGGGCGTGGTGGCGGTGCTGATGTCGGCCTGGGCGTCGGCCAACAAGTACAGCCTGCTCGGTGGCCTGCGCGGGGCGGCTCAGCTGCTCGGTTACGAGCTGCCGCTGGTGCTGGCCGCCGCCTCGGTGGCGATGGCGGCGGGCACGCTCAGCCTCTCGGGCATCGTCGAGGCGTGGCAGCCGTGGTGGCTGATCTGGCAGGCGCCGGCGATGTTCGTCTTCTTCGTGGCCGGGCTGGCGGAGATCCGGCGACCCCCGTTCGACATGCCGGTCGCCGACAGTGAGCTGGTCTTCGGCTACATGACCGAGTACACCGGCCTGCGCTTCGCGTTCTTCCTGCTCGCCGAGTACGTCGGCATCGTGGTGATCGCCGCGCTGACCACGGTGCTCTTCCTCGGTGGCTGGCAGGGTCCGTTCGCCGACGGCCAGCTCGGCTGGCTCTGGACGCTGCTGAAGGTGTTCGCGGTCTCCTTCGTGATCATCTGGCTGCGGGTGTCGTACCCGCGGCTGCGCGAGGACCAGCTGCAACGCCTCTGCTGGCTGGTGCTGGTGCCGCTCTCCCTCGCCCAGCTGGTCCTCACCGCCGCCGTCCGCGTGGCCCTCTGACCGGTCCCGCCCCGCCCGCTGGCCCGGCCGGCGGCCCGCCGCACCGCGCCCGAGATCCACTCGCCTTGCGGCGGGTCGGGGTGTCCGAGCGCCCGGACACCCCGACCCGCCGCAGAGCGTGCGTGCCGGCAACGCGCCCCGCGCCGCCGTCAGCGCAGCGGGGTGTGGGCGGGGTCGACCCGTTCGGCGGGCGGCGGGGGCGGCGGGGGAGTGCCGTCGCCGAAGGGGCGGCCGCCGAGGGTCTCCCGGCCGTGCGGGGTGAGCCAGTTCGACAGGTCGGGGCCGAGCGGCACCACGCCCGTCGGGTTGACGTCCCGGTGCACCTCGTAGTAGTGCCGCTTGATGTGGTCGAAGTCGACCGTGTCACCGAACCCCGGGGTCTGGAACAGGTCCCTCGCGTACGCCCAGAGCACCGGCATCTCGCTGAGCTTCTGCCGGTTGCACTTGAAGTGGCCGTGGTAGACCGCGTCGAAGCGGACCAGCGTGGGGAAGAGCCGTACGTCCGCCTCGGTGATCGTGTCGCCGACCAGGTACCGCTGCCCGGCCAGCCGCTCGGTCAGCCAGTCCAACCGGTCGAAGAGCCGGTGGTACGACTTCTCGTACGCCTCCTGGCTGCCGGCGAAGCCGCACCGGTACACGCCGTTGTTGACGTCCCGGAACACCACGTCGTTGACCTCGTCGATCTCGGCGCGTAGCGGCTCCGGGTAGAGCTGCGGCGAGCCCTGCCGGTGGTGCTCGGTCCACTCGGTGGACAGGTCGAGACTCATCTGGGCGTAGTCGTTGGTGACCACCTGCCCACTCGGCACGTCCACGATCGCCGGCACGGTGATGCCCCGCTCGTAGCCCGGGAAGCGTTTGAAGTACGCCTCCTGGAGGCGTTCGATGCCGAGCACCGGGTCGCGCCCGCCCGGGTCGAGGTCGAACGTCCAGCTCCGGGCGTCGTGCGTGGGCCCGGCCACCGCCATCGACATCGCGTCCTCCAGCCCGAGCAGCCGCCGGACGATGATCAGCCGGTTGGCCCACGGGCAGGCGCGGCTGACCACGAGCCGGTACCGCCCGGTCTCCACCGGCCAGCCGTCCCGGCCGTCGGCGGTGACCCGGGTGGCGATGTAGCGCTGGTCGCGGGTGAACTCCTTACCCGGCTCGACGTACTTGCCGCCGGTCGTCGTACCTGTTTCCTCGCCCACGTCGCCCCCTTGTTGTGCCGGTCTCTCCCGCCCATCTTCGCGGATCACCGGCCGCTTGGTCCGGGGAGTGCCGACTAGGCTGCGCGGATGGCGGACGTGGAGGCGGCGGCGCGGCGGTTCGTCGCCGACGTGTGGAACGGCGGGCGGGAGGAGTCCGCGTACGAGCTGGTCGGCGAGGAGTGCCCGGGGCTGGGCGGGACCGGCCCGGAGGCGACGCTGGCCTGGCACCGGGACCGCCGGGCGGCCTTCCCCGACCTGCGCTACAAGCTGGTGGACGTGGTGGCCGCCGGGGACCGGGTGGCGCTGCGCTGGCGGGCCGCCGGCACCCAGGTCGGCCGGTTCGGGCCGGTGCCGCCGACCGGCCAGGTGGTCAGCTACTCGGGCGCGACGTTCCTGCGCTTCGACGGGCGGGGGCGGATCGTGGACGTGTGGAGCGCCAACGAGCTGTTCCAGCTCCTCCAGCAGCTCGGCGTCGAGCTGCTTCCTCCGCTCAGCGGCCGCGCGGAGTGAGCCGACTCAACGGGATGTCCATCTCCCACGGCTCGGGCAGCAGGATGCCGTCGGTCATCCGGGCCCGCTCGACGTAGACCCGCTTCATCGGATCGAGCTTGTGCGCGTGTACGACGATGCCGTTCTCGGTCTCGATCCGCCAGAAGTACGGGATGTCCGCCTCGGCGTACAGGGCGGGCTTGAGGACCCGGTCGACACTGCGGGAGCCCTCCGACACGATCTCGACCACCAGCAGCACCTCGTGCGGGCGGTAGTGCGACGGATTCCGCGCGGCGGCGTCGAGCTCGGTGACCAGCACGTCCGGGATGAAGGACCGGGTCCGGGAGAGCCGCACCTCGACGGCCTGGGTGACGTCGAGGTCGGCGGGGCAGCTCTCTTGCAGGGCTGCGCCAAGCTGCAGCGCGATGGACTGGTGGAGTCGCGTGGGGGAGCGCGACATGAGCAGGGTTGCGTCCAGGAGTTCGTGACGGCGGCCGTCGACGGGCAGGCGGTCGAGGTCGTCGGTCGTCCACTCGCCCGACGGCGGAAAGTCGTCGTGCAGCGCGGCGGTCATCGACGGGCCCTTCCCGGTCGGTCGTTCTCCCCGTCCGTAGGGTACCGCCGCCAAGAGGTGGGTGGCGCTCGCGCGCGCCGGGGTCACAGGGCAGGATGAGCGGCATGACTGAGCGCAGCGGCTTCCCCGGCGAGGGGCTGGTGAAGGGGCTGGCGGTCACGTTGAAGACGATGACCAGCCGGTCGACCACCCAGCAGTATCCGGACGTCGCCCCCGAGCTGCCGCCCCGGTCGCGCGGCGTGATCGCGCTGTTGGCGGAGAACTGCACGGTCTGCATGCTCTGCGCCCGGGAGTGCCCGGACTGGTGCATCTACATCGACTCCCACAAGGAGGAGGTGGCGGTGCCCGGCGCCGCCCGCCCCCGCCAGCGCAACGTGCTCGACAAGTTCGACATCGACTTCTCGCTCTGCATGTACTGCGGCATCTGCGTCGAGGTCTGCCCCTTCGACGCGCTCTACTGGTCCCCGGAGTTCGAGTACGCCGAGTACGACATCAAGAACCTCCTGCACGACAAGGACCACCTCGGCCAGTGGATGGGGACCGTTCCGCCGCCGCCGGCGCACGACCGTAACGGCGAGCCGGCCAAGGAGGAGGCGACCGCCGCGCGCAAGGCCGGGGCCCCGACCAGCTCCGCCGCCCGTCCCACCGTGGTACGCCCCGAGCCCGGCCCCGCCGCCGACGGAGGTACGACCCCATGACGGGTGCGGACGTGCTGCTGCTCGCGCTCGGCGTGGTGGCGGTCGGGGCGGGCGTGCTCGTGGTGAGCACGAAACACCTGGTCCGGGCGGGCCTCTACCTGGTGGTCTGCCTCGGCGCGCTGGCCGGCGACTACCTGGTGCTCACCGCCGAGCTGGTGGCCTGGGTGCAGGTGCTGATCTACGTCGGCGCGGTGGTGGTGCTGCTGCTCTTCGCGGTGATGCTCACCCGCGCCCCGATCGGCGCCTCCGACGACCTGGACCGCCCCGGCTGGCCGGCCGCGCTGATCGGTGGGGGCAGCGGGCTCGGCCTGGCGGTGCTGCTGGTCGACGCGTTCCGCTGGTCCCGGGTGGAGCTGCCGGCCGCGGGCACCGCCGAGCGCCTGGGCGAGCAGGTCTTCCGCTCCTGGGTGCTTCCCTTCGAGGTGCTCTCCGTGCTGCTGCTGGCCGCCCTGGTCGGGGCGATCATCCTGTCCCGCCCCGACATCGGCCGCCGCCCCGACCGGGCCGCCACCGAGCAGGGCGGTCGCCGGTGAGACCGGTCATCCCGTACGTCACCGCCGCGCTGCTCTTCGGCCTCGGCGGGTACGGCGTGCTGCGCCGCCGCAACGCCGTGCTGGTGCTGATGGCCGTGGAGTTGATGCTCAACGCGGTCAACCTGATCCTGGTCACCGCCGACACCACCGTCCGGGCCCAGTTGCCGCACGGCGGGCAGGTCTTCGCGCTCTTCGTGATCGTGCTGGCCGCCGCCGAGATCGGCGTCGGCCTCGCCATCGTGCTCCAGCTCTACCGGCTCAAGGCGAGCGTGGCGGTGGACGAGGTGCCGCTGACCGAGGCGCCGACCCCGGCGCTGGCGGCGGCCGGGGACGCCGACCGGGCGGAGGGGGAGCGGTGACCGGGCTGCTCGGGGCCGCGCTGCCGGTCGTACCCCTGCTCGCCGGCCTGATCGGCCTGCTGCTGCCGCCGTCACCGCGCGGCGCGACCACCGGTGAGGACCGGGCCCGGCGGGCGGCGATCGCGCTCGGCGTGACCGGCGCGGCCGGCGCGCTGCTGATCGCGCTCGCCCTGCTGGCCCGGGTCGGCGACCCGGTCGACACCGCCACCACCTGGGTCGACCTGGGCGGGCTGCGGGTCACCCTCGGGGTGCGGCTGGACGGCGCCACCGCCCTGGTCGCGGTCGCCGTGACCACGGTGGCCCTGGCCGTGCAGGTCTACTCGACCGCCTACCTCAGGCGCGGCCCGCACGACGACGTCGAGGTCGACCACCGCTACCCGCCGTACGCGGCGCAGATCAGCCTCTTCACCGCGGCGATGCTGCTGGTGGTGGTCGCCGGTGACCTGGTGCTGCTGCTGGTGGGCTGGGAGGTGATGGGTCTCTGCTCCTACCTGCTCATCGCGCACGACCGCCGGCTGCCCGAGGCGCCGGCCGCCGCGATGAAGGCGTTCCTGGTCACCCGGGTGGGTGACGTCGGTTTCCTGCTCGGCATCGCGCTGCTCGGCGTCTCGGCGGGCAGTTTCCGGATCGCCGACGTGCTCGCCCACGACCACGCCGCCGGCACCCTCACCGCCGCCTGCCTGCTGCTGCTCGCCGGGGTGGCCGGCAAGAGCGCCCAGTTCCCGCTGCACACCTGGCTGCCGGACGCGATGGCCGGTCCCACCCCGATCTCCGCGCTGATCCACGCCGCCACCATGGTCGCCGCCGGCGTGTACGCGGTGGCCCGGCTCTTCCCGCTCTTCGCGGCCGCCCCGACCGCGCTGGCCGTGCTCGGGGTGATGGCCTCGGTCACCCTGCTGCTCGGGGCGTTCGCGGCCACCGCCCAGGACGACCTCAAGCGGGTGCTGGCCTGGTCGACGGTCTCCCAGATCGGCTACATGACCGGGGCGCTCGCGGTGGGCGCGCCCGCCGCCGCACTGTTCCACCTGCTCACCCACGCGGCCTTCAAGGCGCTGCTCTTCCTCGCCGCCGGCGCGGTCATCCACGCCGTCGGCACCACGCTGATGTCCCGGATGGGTGGGCTGCGCCGCGACATGCCGGTCACCTTCTGGTGCACGCTGGTCGGTCTCGGGGCGCTGGCCGGGGTGCCGCCGCTGTCCGGCTTCTGGAGCAAGGACGGTGTGCTCGCCGTCGCGGAGGCCGCCGCGCTGGATGGCGCCGGCCCGGCCCCGGCCTGGGTGGGCTGGCTGGTCTGGCTGGCCGGGCTGGTCGGCGTCGCCGTCACCGCCTGGTACGCCACCCGGCTGCTGCTGCGCACGTTCCTCGGCGAGGCCCGGACACCGCTGCTCGCGCCGCACGACCCGCCGGCGGCGATGCGCTGGCCGGTGCTGCTGCTGGCGGTTCCGGCCGCGCTGCTGGGGCTGGCCGCCTTCCTGCCCGCGTTCGCCGATCGGCTTCGCGCCCCGGCGACCGGGACGGAGAGCGACGTCGAGCTGGTGCACCTGGGGCTCGCGCTGCTGCTGCCGACCCTGCTGCTGCTGGTCGGGGCGGGGCTGGCGTGGGCCGGCTGGCGGCGCGACCCGGCCGCCGACCCGGCCCGCGCGCTGGGCCCGCTGCGGCCGGTCCTCGCGGCCGCGTTCCGGCTCGACGACGTCCAGCACGCCCTGGTCGTACGCCCGGCGACGGCGCTGGCCCGGGTCACCCGTACCGGTGACGAGGTGGTGGTGGACGGCGCGGTGGAGGGCAGCGGTCGGGGTGCTGTCGGCCTCGGCGGTGGCCTGGCCGCGCTGCACCGCGCGGCGCTGCCCCGCGCGGCGGCGGCGGTGCTGGCCGGCGCGCTGCTGGTCGGCCTGGCCGCCGTCCTGATCGGAGGGCAGCCGTGAGCGCGAGGAGTGAGCCGGGTCTGCGAGCCCCGCAGTCGCGAACGAAGGTGGCGCCGTGAGCGCGAGGAGTGAGCCGGGTCTGCGAGCCCCGCAGTCGCGAACGAAGGTGGCGCCGTGAGTCTCGGAGAACTCCTGCTGGTCGCGGTCCTGGCGCTGCCGGCGGTCGGTGCGGTGCTGGTGGCCGCCACGCCCCGGGACCGGGCGGCCCGGATCGTGGGCACGGCGGTGGCGGCGCTGACCCTGGTGGCGGCGGTACTGCTGCTGGTCGGGGAGCACGGCTGGTTCGGCTACGGCCCGGCCCCGGCGGTGCGGCCCTGGCACCGGCTCGACCTGCCCTGGGTACCCGGCCTCGACCTGCGCTTCCACCTCGGCGTCGACGGGATCTCCTGGCCGTTGGTGGCGCTGACCGCCCTGCTCACGCTGCTCTGCTGCGGCTACACGGTGTGGAAGGTGCCCGCCGGCGGGAGAGGGCGCACCCTGGTGGCGCTGCTGCTGGTGGTCGAGGTGGGCATCCTCGGCACCTTCCTCGCCCTCGACCTGGTGCTGTTCTTCCTCTTCTTCGAGGTCGTCCTCCTGCCGATGTACGCGATCATCGCGGGCTGGGGCGGCGGGGACCGGCGCCGGGCGGCCCGGAAGTTCGCGCTCTACACGCTCCTCGGCTCGGTGCTGCTGCTGGTCGGCGTATACGTGGTGGTGGCCGCCGCCGGCACCGCCGACATCGTCGCGCTCACCGGCGGGACGGGGCTGTCCCGGGGCACCCAGTTGGCCGCGTTCACCCTGCTGGGGCTCGCCTTCGCGGTGAAGGCCCCGCTCTGGCCGCTGCACTCCTGGCTGCCCGACGCGCACACCCAGGCACCCACCGTCGGCAGCGTGATCCTCGCCGGGGTACTGCTCAAGATGGGCACGTACGGCCTGATCCGGGTCGCCGTCGGGGTCGCGCCCGAGGGCGCCCGCTGGGCCGCGCCGGTGCTGGGTGTGCTCGCCGTCGCGGCGATCCTGATCGGCTCGCTGGTCTGCCTGGCGCAGGACGAGTTGAAACGGCTGATCGCCTACTCCAGTGTCGGGCACATGGGCTTCGTGCTGCTCGGAGTGGCCACCCTGACCGCGACCGGCATCCAGGCGGCGCTGATCGGCAACATCGCGCATGGCGTGATCACCGGTCTGCTCTTCTTCGTCGCCGGGGCGGTCAAGGACCGTACCCACACCGGATCGCTGGCCGAGCTGTCCGGGCTGCGGGAGACCGCGCCCCGGCTGGCCGGTCTGCTCGGCTTCGCCGCGGTCGCCTCGCTCGGCCTGCCCGGGCTGGCCGGGTTCTGGGGGGAGGCGTTCGCCGTGTTCGCCGCCGTCCGGCGGGGCGGACCGCTCTGGACCACCCTGGCGGTGCTGGCCGCGGTCGGCGGAGCGCTCACCGCCGCGTACTTCCTGCGGCTGCTGCGGCAGGTCACCCACGGCCGGCCCAGCCCGGCGGTGGGGCGGCTCACCCCCGGCCTGGCCGGGGCCGAGCTGACCGCCTGGGCCCCGCTGGTGCTGCTCGCCCTGGCGGTGGGCCTGGCGCCGACCCTGGTGCTCGGCTTCGCCACCGGCCCGGTGGACGCCCTGGTGGAGGTGCTCCGGTGAGCGCGAGGAGTGCAGCGCAGCGGAGCCCCGCAGTCGCGAACGAAGGTGGGCTTCCAGTGAGCGCGAGGAGTGCAGCGCAGCGGAGCCCCGCAGTCGCGAACGAAGGTGGGCTTCCGGTGAGCGCGAGGAGTGAGCTTGCGAGCCCCGCAGTCGCAAACGAAGGTGGGCTCCGGTGAGTCTCGTGCAGAGCGTGGACAGCGTGGCGTTGCTGCCGGCGTACCTGGCCGCCGGCACCGCCGTACTCGTGCTCCTGGCCGACCTGCTGGTCGCGCGGGCCGGCGCGACGGTGGCGGTGGCCGCCGCGGGCGCCACCGCCACCGCGATCGGGTCGGCGCTGGTGGGCGCGGGGGGGACCCGGCGGACGTTCTGCGTCGGGGGCGACTGCTCGTGGATGTTCGACGGCCGGGCGGCCCTCGTCGCCGTGGTCTTCGCGTTGCTCACCCTCGGCGTGCTGGGGCTCTCCGGTCCGCTGCTGCGCCGTGGACCGACGCCGGTGGGGGAGTACTGCTTCCTGCTGGCCTGCTCGATGACCGGCGGCGTGGTGCTCGGCGCGGCCGGGGACCTGATCACCCTGATCGTCGCGCTGGAGACGCTCACCCTGCCGATCTACGTCCTGGTCGGGCTGCGTCGGGGCAGCCTGGCCAGCGCGGAGGCCGCGGTGACGTTCTTCGTGGTGAGTGTGGTGGCGACCACCCTGACCCTGCTCGGGGCGGCGCTGCTCTACGCGGCCACCGGCGGGCTGCACCTGGACCGGCTCGGCGTGCTTCTCGCGCCCCGGCCCGACCTGCCGCTGGTCACCGCCGCAGTGGTGCTGGTGGTGCTCGGGCTGGCCTTCAAGGTCGCCGCGGTGCCGTTCCACGCCTGGGCCCCGGCCACCTACGACGGCGCTCCGCTGCCGGTGGCCGCGTACCTCTCCACCGCCTCCAAGCTGGGCGGGGTGGTGGCCCTGCTGGCGGTCGTCCAGCGGGCGCTGCCGGCGGATATCACCGGTCCGGCGCTCGCCCTGCTCGCCGTGCTGACCATGACCGTCGGGAACCTGGTGGCGCTGCGCCAGCGGCGGACGGTCCGGCTGCTCGCCTGGTCGTCGGTGGCGCAGGCCGGCTACATCCTCGCCCCGCTCGGCGCGCTGGCGCTGACCGCCGGACGCACCGAGGAGGCCCGCACCGGGGCATACGCGGCCGCGGTGGCGTACGCGGTCTTCTTCGTCCTGCTGGAGCTGGCCGCCTTCGCGGCGCTGGTGGCGCTGCGCCCGGCCGGCGCGGACGGCGGCACGGTGGACGACCTGCGCGGCGCGGCCCGCCGGCACCCGTGGGTGGGCGCGGCGCTCGCGCTGGCGTTGATCGGGTTGGCCGGGCTGCCGCCGGGCCTGGCGGGGCTCTTCGCCAAGGTGACCGTGGTCCGCTCGCTGCTGGACGGCGGTGCCGGCTGGCTGGCCCTGGTGGTGGCGGTCAACGCGGTGATCGGCCTGGCCTACTACCTGCGCCTCACCGCCACCCTCTACGCCGCCCCCGACGGGGCTCCCGCGACCGACCCGGCCGGTGCGCCGGTCCCGGCCGTCGGTTCGGCCGTCGCGCGCCCGGCCTGGACGGTCACCGTGGCCCTGGCCGCCGCGACGGCGGTGGCCGTGGTGGTCGGCTTCGCTCCGCAGCTCGTGCTGGACCTCGCCGCCCGCTGACCCCGTCCCCACCCGATCTGCCCCGCCGCCCCGGTTTGCGGCGTGTCGCGGTGTCCCGGGGGAGGGATACCCCGACACGCCGCAAATGGCGCCCGCCAGCCGCGCCCGCCTGGCGCCAGGGCGGTGCTGGCAGCGCGCCCGCAGCGACCTCCAGCCAACTCACAGTCATGAGCAGGATGGTTGCCGGGTACCGGAGTGTTGGACCGGTCAGCGGACCCCGCGTGGTTCGCGCACCGAAGGAGCGATCGTGCATCACAACCGTCTGAAGACCGCAGCCCTGCTGGGCCTGCTGACCTCGCTGATCATCGCGGTCGGCTACTGGTTCGGTGGGAGCGGCGGCCTCGTCATCGCCGTCGTCGTCTCGTTGCTGATGAACGGTGTGACCTATTTCTTCTCCGACAAGCTCGCGCTGCGCTCGATGCGGGCGCAACCGGTCAGTGAGGCGGAATTCCCCGAGCTGTACCGGATGGTCCGCGAGCTGGCCACCGAGGCGCGGCAGCCGATGCCCCGCCTGTACGTCAGTCCGACCGCGCAGCCCAACGCCTTCGCGACCGGGCGTAACCCGGCGCACGCGGCGGTCTGCGTCACCCAGGGCATCACGGAGATTCTGGACTACCGCGAGCTGCGCGGGGTGATCGGTCACGAGCTGTCGCACGTCTACAACCGGGACATCCTCATCTCCAGCGTGGCGGCCGGTCTGGCCGGCATCGTCACCGCCCTGGCGAACATCGCCTGGTTCATCCCGCTGGGCGGCGGGGACGACGAGGACGCCCCGAACCCGGCGGTGCTGCTGCTCACCCTGATCCTCGGTCCGATCGCGGCCACCGTGATCCAGCTGGCGATCAGCCGGAGTCGGGAGTTCCAGGCCGACGCCTCGGGCGCCCAGCTCACCCGGGACCCGCTGGCCCTGGCCAGCGCACTGCGGAAGATCCACATGGGTACCCAGAGCCGGCCGCTGCCCGCCCAGGGCCAGCTGACCAGCACCGCCCACCTGATGATCGACAACCCGTTCAAGCGGGGCGGCGGGGTCGCCGCGCTCTTCTCCACCCACCCTCGAATGGAGGAGCGGGTGGCCCGGCTGGAGCAGTTGGCCGGCAACACCGGCCCCGTGCAGTTCCAGCGCTGACGCCCCACGCACGACCCGTCCGCCCGTGTCCGGTCCGCCGGACACGGGCGGATCCCTGTGTACGGGGTGGACGTCATAACCGTTTTCCGCGCGTACCCGTGCGGCATTAGGGTCGGATTGTCTCCCACCCGTCACATCCTCCGGAGGTCGACCGTGGCCGCACTGCGCCAGTACCTGACGGTCTGGCGGATCCCCGGCGCGCCGATGCTGCTGATCCTCGGCATGGTCGGGCGGCTCGGCATCGGCATGACCCCCCTGGCCCTGCTGCTGGTGGTCGAGCAGGTGACCGGCCGGTACTCGCTCGCCGCGGTCGCCGGCGGCATCTACGCGCTGTGCGGCGCGGCGCTCAGCCCGGTCGCCGGCCGGATCGCGGACCGGGCCGGACCCAGCCCGGTGCTGCTCGCCACCGCCGTCGCCCACCCCCTCGCCCTGCTCGGACTGCTCTGGGCCAGCCGCGCCGAGGCGGGCAACCTCGGCCTGATCTACCTGGCCGCGGGTGTCGCCGGGGCCACCTTCCCGCCGCTGACCGCCGCGATCCGGGGCACCTGGAACGACCTGACCGGCCCGGCCTCCGGGCGGTACCACCTGCGCAACACCGCGCTGGCCGCCGAGACCTCGCTCTTCGAACTCGTCTTCGTACTCGGGCCGCTGCTGGTGGCCGCCTTCGTGCTGGTCGCCGACGCGGCGGCCGCGCTGGTCGGCGCCGCCGTGGTCACCCTCGTCGGCACCGGCGCGGTGGCGCTCGGCCGGGTGATGCGCGGTTGGCGGCCGCACCCGCACGGGCACCACACCAAGGGTCTCGGTCCGCTGCGGGTGGGTGGCTTCCCCGCGCTGCTGGTCTGCGTCGCCAGCCTCGGTATCTCGTTCGGCGCGGCCGGGGTGATCGTGCCGGCGTTCGCCGGCGGCCAGCCCACCGACGACCCGGAGAGCCTGGCCGGCCTGCTGCTGGCCGTCTGGGGCGTGGGCAGCGCCGCCGGGGGCGTCTGGTTCGGGGTACGGAAGCCGGCGGCGAACATGACCCGTCAGTTCGCGGTGCTGCTCGGCGGGGTGGCCGGCAGCTTCGCCGTCTTCGCGGTGATGCCCAACGCGTGGGGGCTGGGCGTCGCGCTGCTGATCGGCGGGGCCACCATCGCGCCCGCGCTGATCCTGGAGAACACCCTGGTCGGGCGGATCGCCCCGACCAGCATGCTGAACGAGGCGTACACCTGGGTGGTCACCATGTCGGTGGCGGCCAGCGCCGCCGGCGGCGCGGTGGCCGGCCTGATCGTGGACCACGCCGGTGGCGTGCCGTGGGCGTTCCTCTTCGCCGGTGCGGCGGTCGCGGTCGGCGCCGCGGTCGCCGCGCTGCCCGGCGGCCCGATCACCCGCGCGGAGGCCGTCGCGGTCCGCGCCGAACAGCCCACGCTCGTCTGACCGTCACCGTCGTCCCGGGTACGCGTCGAGCGGCCCTCCCCGACCGGGGAGGGCCGCTCGACGGGTGATCGTCGCCACCGGGTGCCTCATCCGCGGCGGGGTGGGTACAGCGCTGTCATGTTCCTCTTCTTCTCGAACCGGGTCGGATGCCTCGGCTCGATCCTGATCAGCGTGATCCTGACCGTGGTGCTGCTGTTGATCTTCGCGACCTGAGCTGCGGGGCGGAGGGGTGTTCCGCTCCGCCCGTCCCGCGCTACCTGTAGTTGGTGAACTGGAGGGATACCGCCCACTAGCAGCCACATCGCCACCATGATCGCCGCTAGGCCGTCGCCAGGCCGTCCGAGGATGACCCGAGCATCTTGTCCACAGCCCGTCGCGTGCGGTCCTCACTGGTGGGCATCAGGTGGGTGTAGGTGCGCGGGCTCGGTGGCTCCCCGCTGTCGCGGGGCGGCCGGAGAGGCTGGCGGCGCGGACGGTTCCCTGGGATTAGCGTTCGTTGTACCGACTGGGCAAGCCGCCTTGGGATGCTGCCCAATCACGGCTGGGCGCAAGGGGCCGAGCGTACCGCGCTCACCCGCCCGCGTTGATCTATGTCCTGTCGGTTCCCGACACGACGGCGCGTCCTTGTCGCCATGCCGGCGAACCTCTTACCTCTAGTCGAGGGCGGTGTTCGGCAGATCGCACTCGCCTAGACCAGCGTCGTGATTTACTGCACGCATGGAGTGGCGCCGGTCACGGGATGTGGGGGCAACTCCTCGGGAGATTCTCAACATCGAGACCCTACCCGCAGATCGATGATGGAGGCAGTGCCCGGATCCGGCGGAGACGCCACGAAGCGTAAACGCGGTCCCTTCGCCATCATTTTGACGCTTGGTGGTTTGGCGACCGCCGTGGCCGCCATCGTTGGGCTGGTCTTCCTCCTTAAGCCCGCTTGGAAACCTGGCTACTCCCCACCACCAAAGTCCGGCGAGGTAGGACTGGTCACCGTCGCACGAGGAAATCCTGCGACGATGCACGTTCGCCTTCAAATAAAGGGATTCCACAGGGAGAAGTGCAAGCTGCACTACTCGGTCCTCTATAAAGATCCTATGGGAGGGGTGCCAGTCGAAGGCTTCAAAGAGTTGCCGGGAGCAGAGGTGACGCCCAAGAGCGACGATGACAGCCGCACCGTGGCGTTCAAAATTAGTCACCCAGGCGTGAAGGGCGCGTACAGGACATTCGTTCAATTGCGTGATCCTGACGGTGGTGTGCTGGACCAAGATTACGGTCCTGATCTTTGGGTCTACTAGCTCAGGTGACCCGCTCCGGGAATCGTCGTATGGGCGGCTTGCTGATCAGGCTTTGTCTTTTTATACCGCGCCCTTGCGGCGTGACCATGTTGGTCCTGACCGACAAGGATCAGCGTCACCTAGCACTAAGGCAAGGTGCGACTCACCGCCATTGAGGCGCCGTGACAAGACGTCCTAACGTGCCGCTGACCGCGCCTCTGACGAGCCATCGTGTCCGCCCGGCTGAGTAGTAGCTCGATGTAACAGCGGCAGTCCATCGAGCGGAAACCCGTAACGCGTCAAGTGGAACCAATCTGTCACGCATCTAGTGGACGACAGCCGGCTGCCGGCGGAGTTGTTCAAAGTTTCTGTACGTCTTCAAGGCGGCCCTGAACGGGCCGCACGCGCCGCCGCCTGGGCGCGCGTCCGACGCTCCGCTGTCGCTCCACGCCGGCCACGCAACACGCCCGGCGGCTGGCGCGGGGAGCGGAAGCCCGGAGGGGCCGCCGCAGACGGAGTGGCTCAGAGAGTGGTGGAGGTCCGTCGCCGGCAGCCGGCCGCGCCGCGCCCGAGCAGCGCGGCGCACAGAGGGCGCGCGCCGGGTCCGCGCGGCAAGCCCCAAGCATGGGGGCGGTGTCCGCGCGGCGGCATGCCGGTCGCCCAGGAGCCGGCTCCACAGCCGCTCAGGGTCAGGTCAACTGCTCACCTGGGAGGGGGAGGGGTGGCCGCCGGTGGCCACCTCCGACCCCAGGAGCCGGGTCCGCGCCTGGCGAGGTTAGGTCAACTGCGCCACTGTGGCGGTGTCCGCGGGGGGCGCGGTCCGCGACACGAGAGCCGACTACTCAGTCTGTTCCGGCAGCGTCCGTACGTGCGTCAAGGTCCGCTTGACGTCGCAGGCCGGGCGGCGGCCCGCTCCATGGGAGGGCGGATCGGCGGCAGACAGGATGGGGACATGGCCGGACTAATACTGGGGGTGTGGAGATGAGCTCGTACGCGGACGTGAACGTGGTCTGGGCGGGAACGTCGCCGACCTCGGGGCGGTTCCTCCTGGCCGAGATCAAGTCGACGGCGGCTGAGCTGTTCGACCGCTTCGGGGAACTCAGGTCCCGAGGGGAGGGGTATCTGGAGGTCCGGATGCCTGATCGAGACTTCCCACTGCTCACCGTGGGCTTCCGGGGGGAGCATGCAGTGATCCACCTTGCTGATGCGCCAGAGTCAATGTCGCTCCTTCAGGGGGATAACTCGGTGCCCTTCGATGAGGCTGTCGAGGTCCCCGTCATGGACGATCCCGTCGAGTTCACCGGCCATTTCGTGTCATCGGTGGACCATGCGTGCTGGATCTTGCAGGAGTTCGTGCGAACCAGTGGGTGCCCAACTGGGTGACGATCGGTGCGAACAACGACGGACGACCTTGGACGACAGCGGACCCTTGCAGCAGGTCATCCGGCCTTGGGATGCTGTTTGCCGCCCGTGGTGGTTCGTTCACACAGAACGGGTCAAGACACACCCGGCTGCCCTAGCTCATGCTTGCGCGCCATACTCCCGGGGTGAGTTACGACTTGGCGGTGTGGGAGGGTGAGCGGCCCACGGACGACGCAGCTGCGGCCCTGAGACGCAGCTGCGGCCCTGATCTTCGAGTAGCTGTACAGCAAGTACCTTGAGGATGAGTGGCAGACGCCGCCCACGCCCCGCATCGCCGCTTACGTAGAGGCGTTGCTCGAACGCTGGGTGGATCTGACCCAGGACGACGAAGAGGACGCAAGCCCGTTCGCTGCAGGCCCCGTCCGGGACGAAGCCTCCGGCCCGATCATCTACTTCGCCATGAGCTACAGCCGCGCTGATGAGGTGTCGGCTGACGCCGCACGGCTGGCAGCCGAGCACGGACTCATCTGCTTTGATCCTCAGTTCAGTCGATTGCGGCCCACGCCTGACGCGGGCTGAGTGACTAACTGGGTGACGATCACGACGGACGCCGGTGGACATGCATGCACTGCCGGGGACCATCGCAGCGGCTCGGGCGGGGCACCCCCGCTGGTCAACGGGCTGTGTTGGTTGCCTGGGGGTCAAGGAGTCGGTGGCTCTGGTGCTAGGTCGGGGCAGGCCAAGAGGTAGCGTGACGCCTCGCCCGATGGTCGCAGGGGCGACGCTGTTTGCTTAGGGGAAAAATAAATCAACCGCCATCGACCAAAGGGCATGCAATGGTCCAGCGTCACCATGATGACCCCGAAGTGACGATCTCCCTCGACCGTGCCATCGAGATCGCCCGCGACCTGGAGTGCATCGTCGTCTCGCTCGACAGAATCGGATCCCGCCAAGCAGGCGGCGTGGCTGACGCGGAGACGGTGGACCGCTTTCTCACGGATTGGCGAGTTGCGCAGCGCCTTGCGCGGGCACGTGGGGTCATGTGGGACGCCATCGCAACGGTAGTCGGTGAAGAGGTCGTTGAGGAGATCGCCGGTAGGGTGCTGCGGTTCCCAGGGCAGCCTCCGTACGACGAAGGGCTGAGCTCCCGATCCAGTCACGGCCAACATGCCAGGCCGTCGCCAGGCCGTCGAGCGCCAAACAAGAGCGACCAATGACGACCAGTGGCGACGGTGTCTGCCTAGGTGACAAGGCGTGGCCGGCCGATGACCAGGCCGGCCGGGGCCTGCTTACCTGTAGTTGGTGAACTGCAGGGCGACCCCGAAGTCCTCGCCCTTGAGCAGGGTGATGACGGCCTGGAGGTCGTCCTTCTTCTTGCCGGTGACCCGGAGCTGGTCACCCTGGATCTGCGCCTGGACGCCCTTCGGGCCCTCGTCGCGGATCTTCTTGCTGATCGCCTTCGCCTTGTCCGTCTCGATGCCCTGGATCACCTTGGCGTCGATCTTGAAGATCTTGCCGGAGGCGCGGGGGTCGCCGGCGTCCAGCGACTTCAGCGAGATGTTCCGCTTGACCAGCTTCTCCTTGAAGACGTCCAGCGCGGCCAGGACCCGCTCCTCGGTCTCCGCCTGGAGGCTGATCGCCTCCTCGCCCGACCAGGAGATCTCGGCGCCGGTGCCGCGGAAGTCGAACCGCTGCGCGAGCTCCTTCTCCGCCTGGCGGAGGGCGTTGTCGACCTCCTGGCGGTCGACCTTGCTCACGATGTCGAACGACGGGTTCGCTGCCATGCTCATGCTCCTGCTGTCCGGCGGTCAAGGCTGTTCCGTCGTGCGCTGACCAGCGGCACGACCCCCTGACGGTACCCGGTTGCGACGCCCCGGGGGGCGACCGCTATCCTTGCTTCCGCTGCCGCGTTGCGACGCGGTGGTGACGCCCTGGCGGGTTGCCCGAGCGGCCAATGGGAGCGGACTGTAAATCCGTCGCGAAAGCTACAGAGGTTCGAATCCTCTACCCGCCACCAGGTGCGAAAGCGGCCCCTGATCAGCAGAAATGCGATCAGGGGCCGATTTTGTTGAGTCCTTCGTAGAGGCCTCCGACCACGCGGAATCACCCACGAGTGGCGAGAAGTCGCAGCCCGGGCTTGCAGCTGGTACCCAGGTACAGGCTTACCGTCGGGGTATGGGTGACCACCACACCACGACGGACGACGCCTGGGCGCCGGATGCCTGCACGCTGCCGACGGCTGAACGGCCGCTGCGGCTCGCCGAGTTCGATCAGTTCTTCACCGAGGCGGTACGGGGCGTCGACCGGCTGTCGGCGCGGCATCTGCGGTTGCAGCTCGACGGCGCGGAACAGGTCGAGAAGACAGCCCGGGATCTGACGGAGCGGGAGTCGTCCTGCTGCTCGTTCTTCGCTTTTGACCTCTCCCGGTCCGGACCGGATGCGCTGGCGTTGGACATCCGGGTACCGGCGGCCCACGTCGACGTGCTCGACGCCCTCGCCGAGCGGGCGGTGTCTGTTCGGAATCAGAGGTGACCGGGTCGGGACTGCGGAGCGGCCAGCTCGCCGACGCCGCCGGGGTCAACCAGCAGACGCTGCGCTACTACGAGCGCCGGGGCCTGCTCGACCCACCGCCGCGGTCGCCGGGTGGGCACCGGCTCTACCCGGCCGAGTCGGTCACCCTGCTGCGGGTCATCAAGACCGCGCAACGCCTCGGCTTCACCGCCAACGAGGTCGCCGACCTGCTCGACGCCGGCCGGCACCAGCATCGCGGTCGGCCGGACAGCGGCCTACCGGCGAGTGCCAGGGAAAAGCTCGTCGAGGTGGAGCGGAAGCTGGCCGACCTGACCGTCATCCGTGACACCCTGCGGGCCGCCATCTCGGCCGGTTGTGACGACCTGACCACCTGCGCCGGCAGCTCCTGCTGCCCCCTGCCCTTCGCTGAACTCGGGTGCGCCGAAGTACCGGCCGGCCAGGGTGTCGAAGACTCCGCCTGATCGCCGATGATCTCCACGGGTCGGGAGATGGCATGGTTGACGCCGCATGAACGACCGATCGGCCATGCGCTGGGGTGACCCGTGGCGGTGAGGAGCGGTGGGGCTCACGGCGGGGTCACCTGAAGCCCCGGAAGACACCGTCGCTGCGGTGCGCTGCCCTCGCGAACTCGAAGAAGTCCATGTTGGCGATCGACAGGTTGTTCTCTATCGAGTGCAGCTCCTCGGGCACGACCCGGAACGGTTCCGCGGCGTCCCGCTCGTTGAGGCCGATGGCGAGGATGGGATGTTCCGGTGACGAGACGGTCACCGCGTCGACGACGAACACCACCGGGTGCTCGTACTCGTGGGGGTATGCGCGGGGGAAGGCGCGGACCAGCGCCGGCACGTCGAGGCGGACCAGCGTCCGGTCCTCGACAAATTCGACGTTGGCGGCGAAGCCTTCCTCCGTCTCCTCGGAGATGTCCTCCTGAAGTCGGGCCCAGAGCGCATCGTCGCTGAAGTCCGCACGGATCACCGGAACGCGGTCTGTGTCGGGCAGGCGGGCCATGGAGGCACTCCAAGCTGGTCGGGGTGGGTTCGACCTACGCCGCGACCGCTGATGCCCGCGGTTCGCGCCGGTCTCCGGGGAGGGTCGGGGTTCAGGGTTCGGGAGACTGAAGAGTTCGCAGGTCATGTTGTAGTACCGGTCGGTCGCCTCGTGGTGTCTCATCTCCAGCCGGCGGCAGACGCCCTGCGAGGCGACATTGTCGGGGTGGGTCACGGCGAGGACCGTCTGCAACCCGGCCTCGAAAGCGTGGCGCAGCACCAGCGCCGCCGCCTCACTGGCGTACCCGTGACCCCACGGCGAAAGTGTCGCGGGTGCGGTCTGGCGTTCTTGCCGTCACCCGAGGCATGCTGATGGCCGCGATTGTCGCCGGCTGCCCGCCGCTGGTGACGGTTCGTGACCGGCTGCGCTGTTCCGGTCCGGTGTCGCCGACCTGCTAGAGGGCGTCGTCCGGTGAGGGGAGATCAATCCGATCCGACCCGTTGCGTTGGCCGTCGAGGTGTCTGCGGCAATAGCCCGGCTCGCCGGTCCGGGAGGGGATCGCGGCTAAAGGCCGAACCCGCAGCATCTGTCTGCTGGTCGTACTACAGGGCCGCCCGTCTGGAGACCTGTCACCCGCCGTGTGATTCGGTCCGTGGGGGCTGTCCTGATGGGCCGTCCGTCCGCTTTGCGGGTCAGTCCGGTTGTGGCACCATCGTGGAATCTCCACCTCGCCGTGACACCCCTTTTGTCGACAGGAGTACCCATGTCTGGTCGAATGCTTGGCCGGCTGCTTGGCTCGCTTCTCGTGCTGGCCGCCCTCGTCGGCGGCTTCGGCGGTGTCGACCTGGGCGTTCCGGCGGAACCGCAGACGCTCGACATCATCTGGAACTGACCGGTTCCGGCCCCATCCCTTGCCTCGGGCGTCAGGGCGACCATGCGTCGGTGACGCCGCGTCACGACGCGAGACCCAAGGAGTTGGATGACCGGGCGTGACCGCTCACGACGCAGGTCCTCAGAGGACGCCTGGATCATCACGGCTCCACTGGCCCTGCTGGCGGTCGTGTGCGCCACGGTGACAGGGATCACCGCTGACCGACCGTTCGGTGAGTGGCCGTTGGCGGCTCTGCTGCTCGTTCTGATGATCGCGGCGGGGCTCCCGCTGCTGAGCCTGGTCGTCCGCCGGCAGACACTCGCCGTCACATTGACCGAGTTGCCACTCGTCTTCGCCCTCTACTACCTCCCGCCGCTGACGGTCGTGACCATCTACGCGGTGGCCTCCTACGCGACGTCCATCCGGCACGGGATGTCCGCGCCGAAAATCTGGTTCAACGTCGCGCGGTCCGCCGCCGGTACGTCCCTGGCCACCCTGGCCCTCCAGGCGTTCCCGCCGTTGGAGGGGGTGGGCCCACGCACCTGGGGCAGCATCTTCGCCGCGATCAGCCTACTGCTGGTGGTGAGCATCACCGCCGTTGCCGCGGTGCACACTCTGCTGGGCGGTTGGGAGACCGGTCGTGGAGCGCTACGGACGGCAAGGCCGGGAGTGCTGACTGCGGCGATCAACACCTCGGTCGCCCTGATCGTGTTGATCGTGGTGCAGAGCACCTGGTGGTCGCTCGTGCTGCTCGTCGCACTGGCCGCCGGGCTCGCCCTGGTCTACCGCTCGTACGCGCAATTCTTCCGCCAGCACCGCACCCTCGCCGATTTGTACGACCTGACCCGGGCGGTGATGGAGAGCGGGCAGAGCGGGGCGATCGCCGACGCCCTGCTCGGCCGGGTCCGCGCCTTGATGCAGTCGGAGTACGCCACTCTCTGGCTCCCGGCCCAGGGGCCGTACCCCGAGACGCTGCTGACCGCGAGGGTGGACGATCCGGCCCTGCTCGACATCGCTCGCACCCCGTCGAGCATCAGGCACCGTGCCCGGGAGACCGGCCGTACCATCGCCGTGGGTCGAGGGGTCACCAGCGATCCCAAGTTGCGTGGTGAACTCGCCGAGCACGGCATCAAGGACGCCGTGGTCGTGCCCCTGCGGTCGGGACAGTTCATCATCGGCACGCTGGAGATCACCAACCTGCTCGGGGACGGCACCCAGTTCGCTCCGGGTGACATCGAGGTCTTCGAGACCGTGGCCGCGCACGCCGCCGTCGCTCTGGAGAACTCCCGGCTGGTCGACCGCCTCCGCCACGACGCGTACCACGACACCCTCACCAAGCTGCCCAACCGCCGGCGGATTACGGCGGCGCTCGGGGAAGCCGTCAAGATCCGGGCGCCCGGCGAGGTCGTCGCGCTGCTCCTCTTCGACGTGGACAGCCTGCGCCAGGTCAACGAGTCCCTCGGCCACGCCGCGGGCGACAAGGTCCTGGTCGAGGTGGCCGAGCGGCTGCGGGCCTGCGCCCCCTCCTCGGCGCTGGTGGGTCGGGCCGGCGGGGACGAGTTCCTGGTCACCCTCCGGCTGGAGAACGCCGAGGCGGCGCTGGAGCTCGCCGCCGAGCTGCGCGAGCAGATCCGCGACGAGATGATCTTCGACGCGCTCACCCTCGACGTGGACACCGCCGTCGGAGTGGCCGTGTACCCGGACCACGGCAGCGACGCGGCCGCCCTGCTGCAACGGGTGGACCTGGCCGCGACGGCCGCGAAGTCGGTGCCCGGCGCCGTGCAGCTGTTCAACCCGGCGCTGGAGTCCCGTTCGCTGCGCCGGCTCGGCCTCGCCGGTGACCTGCGCCGCGCCCTCGAAGAGGGTGGGCTGGAGGTCTACTTCCAGCCCAAGGTCACCCTCCGGGACCGGCGACTGGTGGGGGTCGAGTGTCTGGCGCGCTGGGAGCACCCGACGCACGGCACGGTGGCTCCCGAGGACTTCGTCGCGGTCGCGGAGCACACCGGCCAGCTGGACCGGCTCACCGAGCTCGTGCTCCGGGAGGGCCTGCGGCGCAGCCGCGACTGGGGTGACGGCGCCCAGTCGCTCGCCGTCGCGGTCAACATCTCCGTCCGGTCCCTCACCGACCAGCACTTCCCGGCCCGCGTCCAGGAACTGCTCGACGAGTACGGCGTGCCGCCGCAGCGGCTCACGCTGGAGATCAAGGAGTCGGGGGTGATGGACGGCACCGACCGGCCGATCCCCACCCTGCACCGGCTGCGTGACCTCGGGGTGCGGCTCTCGGTGGACGACTTCGGCACCGGTGACTCCTCCCTGGCCCACCTGCGCCGGCTCCCGGTGCACGAGGTGAAGGTGGACCGCTCCTTCGTGCAGGGGATGGCGACCGATCCGGGTGACCTGGCGATCGTCAACGCGGTGGTGACCCTGTCCCAGCAGTTCGGCCTCGCGGTGGTGGCCGAGGGCGTGGAGAGCGAGCTGACCCTGGAGCTGCTCCAGGACATCGGCTGCGAGATCGGCCAGGGATTCCTCTTCAGCCGCCCGCTGCCGTACGAGCGGCTGGAGGCCTGGTTCGGGGCCCAGGTGGACCCGGAGACGATCTCCGCCGGCGAGCTGCCGCGGCTGCGAGTGGTGCCCTGACCTGCGCCGACACGGGTAGGGGGGATCTGATTTCGTCCACCGCGCGGGGCCGTGTAATGTATCCCCTGCGCGACGCCCTCCGGGGTGATCGGGTAGGCCCCCTTAGCTCAGTCGGCAGAGCGTCTCCATGGTAAGGAGAAGGTCTACGGTTCGATTCCGTAAGGGGGCTCAGAGGGTCCGGCTGGACCCGCCTGCGGCGGTGTAGCTCAGATGGCAGAGCAAGCGGCTCATAATCGCTGTGTCGCCGGTTCAAGTCCGGCCACCGCTACTCTCGTCCTCCGGGCCCGGTCCCGGCGGTCGGTGGGACGGGCGCCACAGGCGCCCGCTTTGCATGTCCGCGCATTGACCGCGTAGGCTCATGCGTCGTAGTTGTTATCCGTAGCGAGGAAGGCACTCCGCCGTGGCGAAGGCGACCGATGTCCGGCCGAAGATCACTTTGGCGTGTGTGGAGTGCAAGGAGCGCAACTACATCACGCGCAAGAACCGTCGTAACGACCCGGACCGCATCGAGCTGAAGAAGTTCTGCCCCCGGGACGGTCGGCACACCGTCCACCGCGAGACCCGCTGACCGGCGGCCGGCATCAGCCGGCCCGCCCCTGAGCAACTCCCGAACGCCGATCCGCACGGATGGCGCGGCTCTTCGCCGCCCGTCCCGTACGGATCGGCGTTCGTGTTTCCGTGTAGGTTCGGCGGCATGTCCCTGGACCCGTCCTTCGTCGGCCGGACGTATCCGCCGACCGCCCCCTACCAGGTGGGCCGAGAAAAGATCCGCGAGTTCGCCGCCGCCATCGGCGCCACCGAGCCCGCCCACCACGATCCGGAGGCGGCCCGCGCGCTCGGCCACCCGGACGTGGTCGCCCCGCCGACCTTTCCCGTGGTGGTCACCATGGCCGCCAGCCGGCAGATCATCGAGGATCCGGCGCTGGGCGTCGACTACAGCCGGGTGGTCCACGGCGACCAGCGCTTCGCGTACACCCGTCCGGTGGTGGCGGGGGACGAGCTGGTCTGCGTGAACACCGTCGAGGAGGTCACCAACCGGGGTGGGCACGGCTTCCTGACCACCCGCACCGACGTCAGCACCACCGCCGGCGAGCCGGTGGTCGCCGTCTGGACCAAGATCGTCGTACGCGGGGAGGCCTGAGATGGAGCTGCCGACTCAGACGTTCCGGGTGACCCGGGCGGACCTGGTCCGCTACGCCGGCGCCTCGGGCGACTTCAACCCGATCCACTGGAGCGACCGGACCGCCACCAAGGTGGGGCTGCCCGGGGTGATCGCCCACGGCATGTTCACCATGGCGCTGGTCGGCCGGGCGGTGACGACGTGGGCCGGGGCGGCCGACGCGGTGGTCGACTTCGGCGTCCGGTTCACCCGGCCGGTGGTCGTCCCGGACGACGACCAGGGCACCGAGATCGAGGTGGCCGCAGTGGTGAAGGAGGTCACCGAGGCGGGCCTGACCAGGCTCGACGTGACCGCCACCTGCCTGGGGGAGAAGGTCCTCTCGCAGGCTCGGGCGACCATCCGGACGGCCCGCTGAGGTCCGGTCCGGACGTGATGGGTGGTGCCGGTTGGGAAAGTCGCCGCACTACCCGTACACTGGTCCGCCGTGGGGCAAGTGACCCCTGCGCGACCACTCGTGGTCGAGCGGGGCGAGCGTTGCCGCACAGGGGTGTAGCTCAATTGGCAGAGCAGCGGTCTCCAAAACCGCAGGCTGCAGGTTCAAGTCCTGTCACCCCTGCGCCTCAGGCCTGACCGTTCCCGTGGGTCGCGCCGCCGAACGGCGGCGTCCGGCCCGTGGTGGTGGCATCGGCGGGGTGGTCCCGAGGCTTCGGGTTCCCTTCGTCCGGTCCGCCGGCCGCGGCCCGTCGCGGGACGGTTGGTCCGGCCGGCGTGACCAGCGCCGCGCACGCCGATCGGCGTGCGACCCGACATCCCGCGACGGAGGGCGAAGTGGCCGAGAACAAGCGGCGCGGCGAGGACGCCGGCGACGACGTTCCGCGCGACGAGAACGTCGACGAGGTGGCCGCCGACGACGCCACCGACGCGGACGAGCCGGTTTCCCGGGGCGGCACCGCGACCCGCGCGCGGACCCGTGCCGAGTCGGCCGACAGCAAGCCGAAGACCCGCACCGAGACCGATCGGGTGGGGCTGTTCGCCCGCATCGCGCGTTTCTTCCGCGAGGTGGTCGCCGAACTGCGTAAGGTCATCTGGCCGACCCGCAAGGAACTGCTGACCTACACCGCCGTGGTGGTCGCCTTCGTCGCCGTGATGCTGACGATCGTGGGCCTCCTCGACTTCGGCTTCGCCAAGGGCGTGCTGTGGGTCTTCGGCAACTGACCGGCCGGCTGAGCCGATAGTGACGGAAGTGAGCAAGCGTGCCTGAGTACGACGAGACCGCCGAGACCACGGACGAGCAGTCCACGGTGGCGACGGCGGCCAGTGACGAGTCGGTCGAGGCCGCCAGCGAGCCGGAGTTCCCGACCACGGAGCCCGCACCGGAGGAGGACTACGACCCGGTCGCCGAGCTGCGGCAGAAGCTGCGCTACGCGCCCGGTGACTGGTACGTGGTGCACTCCTACGCCGGCTACGAGAACAAGGTCAAGACCAACCTCGAGACCCGGATCACCTCCCTCGACATGGAGGAGTTCATCTACCAGGTCGAGGTGCCGACCCGGGAAGAGGTCGAGGTCAAGAACGGCAAGCGGTCCCAGGTCCAGGCCAAGGTCTTCCCCGGCTACATCCTGGTCCGGATGGAGCTGACGGCCGAGTCCTACTCCTGCGTGCGCAACACGCCGGGGGTCACCGGCTTCGTGGGGGCGACCGACCGGGCCGACCGCCCGGCGCCGCTCTCCCTCGACGAGGTGCTCAAGTGGCTGGCGCCGGCGGTCGAGACCGAGCAGAAGAAGGCCAAGCCCGAGATCAAGGTCCTCGACTTCGAGGTCGGCGACTCGGTCACCGTCACCGACGGCGCGTTCGCGTCGCTGCCGGCGACGATCAGCGAGATCAACGCGGACCAGCAGAAGCTCAAGGTGCTGGTGTCGATCTTCGGCCGGGAGACCCCGGTCGAGCTGAACTTCAACCAGGTCACCAAGATCTGACGTACCGGTCGCCGGCGGTGGGCAGGCAGCCCGCCGCCGGCGTACTCGTTCCACCGCCCGTCGGACCTCGACGGAGGGGTGGGAGGACGCTGCGCTACGCTAGAACGTCGCCGCTGTCGTGATCGCGCTGACCGTGCGCGCCCGCGGCCGGCGACGGTGAGCACCTTTCCCAGTTCCAAGCCCCAGGAAGAGACATGCCTCCGAAGAAGAAGCTCGTCAAGACGTTCACGCTTCAGCTGAAGGCGGGCCAGGCCACGCCGGCCCCGCCGGTCGGCCCCGCGCTGGGCCAGCACGGCGTCAACATCATGGAGTTCTGCAAGTCCTACAACGCGCAGACCGAGGCTCAGCGGGGCGACATCGTCCCGGCCGAGATCAGCGTCTACGAGGACCGCAGCTTCACCTTCGTGCTGAAGACCCCGCCCGCCGCCCGGCTGCTGATCAAGGCCGCCGGCGTCGAGAAGGGCTCCGGTGTGCCGCAGAGCCAGAAGGTCGGCTCCGTCACCCGCGCCCAGGTGCGTGAGATCGCCGAGAAGAAGATGGTCGACCTCAACGCCAACGACCTCGACCAGGCCGAGAAGATCATCGCCGGCACCGCCCGGTCGATGGGCATCGTCGTCAACGACTGACGTCGTCGACCACTCACCAGATCAGTTCGTGGGAGGGCGCGCGTTCGTCGCGGCCCGCCATAGACCACAGGAGTAACCCGAAAATGCAGCGCAGCAAGAGCTACCGCAAGGCCGCCGAGGTCATCGACCGGTCGAAGCTCTACACCCCGGCCGAGGCGGTCAAGATCGCCAAGGACACCACCACCGCCAAGTTCGACGCCACGGTCGAGGTCGCGATGCGCCTCGGCGTCGACCCCCGCAAGGCGGACCAGATGGTCCGCGGCACGGTCAACCTGCCGCACGGCACCGGTAAGACCGCCCGCGTGATCGTCTTCGCCGCCGGCGCGAAGGCCGAGGAGGCCGCCGCGGCGGGTGCGGACGAGGTGGGCACCGACGAGCTCGTCGCCCGGATCCAGGGCGGCTGGCTGGACTTCGACGCGGCGATCGCCACCCCCGACCAGATGGCCAAGATCGGCCGGATCGCGCGGATCCTGGGCCCGCGCGGCCTGATGCCGAACCCGAAGACCGGCACGGTGACCATGGACGTCACCAAGGCCGTCTCGGACATCAAGGGCGGCAAGATCACCTTCCGGGTGGACAAGCACTCCAACCTGCACCTGATCATCGGCAAGTCCTCGTTCTCCGAGAACCAGCTGATCGACAACTACGCCGCGGTCCTCGACGAGGTGCTCCGCGCCAAGCCGTCCGCGGCCAAGGGCACGTACCTCAAGAAGGTCACCCTCACCACCACCATGGGCCCGGGCGTTCCCGTCGACCCGAAGCTGGTGAAGAACCTGAACGAGGCTCCGGCCGAGAGCTGAGCACGACCCGCGCAGGGGCCCCGCCACGTACTCGTGGCGGGGCCCCTGCCGTTCGTCCGGCTGTGGCAGGCTCGCGGGCATGCGGCTGGAGGACGTCTGGCTCCGGTACCACCGGCGCGGCCCGTGGGTGCTGAGGGCGGCTCAGGCCCGGATCGAACCGGGCGAGGTGGCGGTCGTGCTCGGCCGCAACGGGGTCGGCAAGTCCACCCTGCTCCAGCTCGCGGCGGGGGTGCTCCGGCCGGATCGCGGTCGGGTCGCCGACCGGCCGCGGCGGGTCGGCTGGGTGCCGGAGCGTTTCCCCGCCGACCAGCCCTTCACCGTCGAGCGGTACCTGACCGGCATGGGGCGCGCCGCCGGCCTGGGCCGGGCCGCGGCCGACCGGGCCGTCGCGCACTGGACCGACCGGCTGGGCCTGGCCCGGTTCCGCGCGATCCGGCTGCCCGAACTCTCCAAGGGCACCGCGCAGAAGGTCGGTCTCGCCCAGGCCATGCTCCGCACGCCGGGTCTGCTGGTGCTGGACGAGCCCTGGGAAGGGCTGGACGTCGCCGCCCGGGAACTCGTCCCGGAGCTGGTCGACGAGGTGCTGGCCGCCAGCGGGGCGGTCCTGGTCAGCGATCACCGTGGGGAGACCGTGCGGCTTCCCGGCGCCCGGCACTGGCGGCTCGCCGAGGGCGCCGTGGTCGAGGAGCCGGCCGCCGGGGCGGAACCGCTGGCGGTGGTCGAGGTCGCGGTGCCCGCCGCGCGGGTCGCGGGCACCGTCGCCCGGTGGCGCGCCGAGGGCCACCAGATCCTCGGGGTACGCCCCGACGACCGCCGCGTCCCCGCCGGGACGTCCGGGCCGGCGGACGGGGCGCCGGGGCGGGGCGACGGCCGGGCCGGGCTCGCCGGCGGGGTGCCGGGAGAGGTCGGCGAGGTGCCGGGGCAGGGTGACGGGGTGGACCGGTGATCGCGCTGGTCCGGCTGCGGCTGGCCGGCTTCCTGCGTACCGGACGGGCGCTCGCGCCGGTGCTGGCCGGCCTGCTCGCCCTCGGCGTCCTGTACGGCGGCGGCCGGGCCCAGCCGGCGGAGGCGTACGGCGTCTCCGCGGTGGTGCTCTTCCCGGTGCTCGCCTGGCAGACGAAGATCCTGCTGGACGTCGAGCCGGACACCCAGCGCCGGTTGGCCCGGGTGCTGGTCGGCCCGGCGCGGGAGTGGGCGGCGGGGTTGCTCGCGGCCGTGCTCGCCGGGCTCGGCACGGTGGCCGTCGCGCTGGTTCTGCCCTGGGTGCTCGGCGGGGTGACCGGCCCGGTCGCGCCGGGGGACCGGTCGGTGGCGGCGGGGGTGGCCCTGGGGCTCTGGGCCCACCTGCTGGCCCTCCCGGCGGCGGTGGCGCTGGGCGCCCTGGCCAGCAGGGCGGTCACCGGCAGCGCCGGCTACGGCGTGGCGGTGCTGGCCCTCGGCGGGGTCGGCGCCCTGGTGCTCGGCCTCTCGGGCTCGGTCGCCCCCTGGCTGGCGCCGCCGGTGATGGCCACCGCCCGCGCGCTCACCGGGCCGCTGGCCGTGTCCACCGCGCTGCTCCTCTCGGGCTGGGCGGCGGCCTGGGCCGCGGCGGCCCTGACCGGCTACCTGTGGTGGCGCCGACGCCGCGCCTGAGGGGACGTGACCGGGGCCACCACGGGGGCGATTTGGAGGTACGGGGACACGTCCCGTAACCTCGTCAAGTAGTTCCACCCAGAGACCGCTGGTCACCGTGCTTCGGCACGGTCGAAGGTCCCGCGACGACGGGCGACCCGCGTAGGGCGGCAAGCGTAACTCGGCTCCTCCTGTGGTCCGCCGACCATGGTGATCGTGCCGGCCCTCGCCCCGTGCGCCCTGCGCCGGGGCTTTTTCGTTGTCGTGTTGCCTCCGCCGCCGTCGAGGAGCATTCCGCTCGTCGATGGCGACCAGCCTCGAGTAACGAGAGAGGAGGGACATGGCGGACAAGCCGATCCGGGCCGACAAGGCCACGGCCGTCGCTGAGCTGACCGACAGCTTCCGCAACGCGGGCGCTGCGGTGCTCACCGAGTACCGTGGTCTGACGGTTTCCCAGCTCACCCAGCTGCGGCGCTCGCTCGGCAAGGAGACCACCTACACGGTCGCGAAGAACACGCTGGCCAAGCGTGCCGCGGCCGAGGCGGGCATCTCCGGCCTCGACGAGCTGTTCACCGGTCCTACCGCGCTGACTTTCGTTTCGGGCGACGTCGTCGAGGCGGCGAAGGGGCTTCGTGACTTCGCGAAGGCCAACCCGAAGCTCGTCATCAAGGGCGGTGTCTTCGAGGGCAAGGCCATTACCGCGGCCGAGGTCACGAAGCTCGCCGACCTGGAGTCCCGTGAGGTGCTGCTGGCCAAGCTGGCCGGCGCCATGAAGGGCAACCTGAGCAAGGCCGCGGCCCTGTTCCAGGCTCCGCTCTCCAAGACCGCCCGTCTGGCGGCTGCCCTGCAGGACAAGCGCGAGAAGGAGGGCGCCGAGGCGGCCTGAGGCCCCCCGGCGCACCCAGTTCTTACTTAACAGATTCAGGAAAGGACGCCAGACATGGCGAAGCTCAGCACCGACGAGCTCCTCGACGCGTTCAAGGAGATGACGCTGATCGAGCTCTCCGAGTTCGTGAAGCAGTTCGAGGAGACCTTCGAGGTCACCGCCGCGGCCCCGGCCGCGATGATGATGGCCGGCCCGGGTGGCGGCGGCGCCGCTGCCGAGCCGGAGGCCGAGAAGGACGAGTTCGACGTCGTCCTCGAGAGCGACGGCGGCAAGAAGATCCAGGTCATCAAGGTCGTGCGTGAGCTGACCGGCCTGGGCCTCAAGGAGGCCAAGGACGTGGTCGAGTCCGCGCCGAAGGCCATCCTGGAGAAGGTCAACAAGGAGACCGCCGACAAGGCCAAGGCCAAGCTCGAGGGCGAGGGCGCCAAGGTCACCCTCAAGTAATTGAGGTTCGACCAGGCGCGCGTCCGGCTCACGTGAGCCGGGGCACACCGCATCGCGGCGGGCGGTGATCCGGGAACGGATCACCGCCCGCTGTGGTTGACGGGCTCCGAAGGCAGCGGCGTGAGCAGGGCGTCCCGCGCCCGCGGTACGGCCCACAGTGGTGCCCGGTGGTAGCTCGTCGGTGGGAAAGACGACGGCGACCCGGCAGGAGGCCCTTGACGCGGCACCGGCCTCCCAGGCACGCTGACACCAGCAAGACCTTCCGCGCTTGCGACGGCCACCTCTCGGGTAATGGCAGCGGCAGCACCAACGGTCGCGGCCCCCCCGAGCGGCCCGCCAGGAACGACGCGTTCCGAGCGGCCCGGTAGACCCGGTTTCCAGGGGTCCCGAGGCACGTTCCGCGACGACCTGCGGGGTGGGCTGGACAGCGGTTAGCCTCTCGGCTACACTGCTAGTTTGCGCTGCCTTCCGACTTGACCCCTGCTCGGAAATGTCCGTTTACGGATATTTCTGGTGGGGTCATTGGAGTGCACGCGTACCAGCCGTTCTGCAGCACCGGTCCTCGGAAGGACGCATCTTGGCAGCTTCCCGCCCTGCGAAGACCAGTCGTACGTCGAGCGCTTTCGCTCCCCGCCGAGTTTCTTTCGGCAGGATCACCGAACACCTCGAGGTCCCCAACCTCCTCGCCATTCAGAACGAGTCCTTCGACTGGCTCGTCGGCAACGAGGCTTGGCAGGGCCGGTCGGCGGACGACCCGCACGCACGCTCGGGTCTCGCGGAGATCCTCGAAGAGATCAGTCCCATTGAGGACTTCTCCGGCACCATGTCGCTCTCCTTCTCGGCTCCGCGCTTCGACGAGGTCAAGGCCTCGATCGAGGAGTGCAAGGAGAAGGACCTGACCTACTGCGCCCCGCTCTTCGTGACCGCGGAGTTCACCAACAACACCACCGGCGAGATCAAGAGCCAGACGGTGTTCATGGGTGACTTCCCGATGATGACGCCGAAGGGCACCTTCATCATCAACGGCACCGAGCGCGTCGTGGTCAGCCAGCTCGTCCGGTCCCCGGGCGTCTACTTCGACAAGCAGCCGGACAAGACCTCCGACCGCGACCTTTCCAGCGTCAAGGTCATCCCCAGCCGGGGTGCCTGGCTGGAGTTCGACATCGACAAGCGCGACACGGTCGGTGTCCGCATCGACCGCAAGCGTCGGCAGGCCGTCACGGTCCTGCTCAAGGCCATCGGATGGTCGGCCGAGCAGATCCGTGAGCGGTTCGGCTGGTCCGAGCTGATGATGACCACGCTCGAGAAGGACCACATCGCCGGCCAGGACGAGGCGCTCCTCGACATCTACCGCAAGCTCCGCCCTGGCGAGCCGCCGACCCGTGAGAACGCCCAGACCCTGCTCGACAACCTCTTCTTCAACCCGAAGCGGTACGACGTCGCCAAGGTCGGTCGGTACAAGTTCAACAAGAAGCTCGAGGTGGACGTCCCGATCACCACGGGCACGCTCACCGAGGACGACATCGTCGCCACCGTGGAGTACCTCTGCCGGCTGCACGCCGGCGAGGACGGCTACGAGGCCGACGACATCGACCACTTCGGCAACCGGCGCCTGCGCACGGTCGGCGAGCTCATCCAGAACCAGGTCCGCGTCGGCCTGTCCCGGATGGAGCGGGTCGTCCGTGAGCGGATGACCACGCAGGACGTCGAGGCGATCACGCCGCAGACCCTGATCAACATCCGCCCGGTGGTGGCGGCGATCAAGGAGTTCTTCGGCACCTCGCAGCTGTCCCAGTTCATGGACCAGACCAACCCGCTGGCGGGCCTGACCCACCGGCGCCGGCTGAGCGCGCTCGGCCCGGGTGGTCTGTCCCGGGAGCGGGCCGGCTTCGAGGTCCGCGACGTGCACCCGTCCCACTACGGCCGGATGTGCCCGATCGAGACGCCGGAAGGCCCGAACATCGGCCTGATCGGCGCGCTCTCCACCTTCGCCCGGGTCAACCCGTTCGGCTTCATCGAGACGCCGTACCGGAAGGTCGTCGAGGGTCGGGTCACCGACCAGATCGACTACCTGACCGCGGACGAGGAGGACCGGTTCGTCAAGGCGCAGGCCAACGCCCCGCTGAAGGCGGACGGCACGTTCGCCGAGGACCGGGTCCTGTGCCGGCGTAAGGGCGGCGAGACCGAGGACGTGGTTCCCGGCGCCGTCGACTACATGGACGTCTCGCCGCGGCAGATGACCTCGGTCGCGACCGCGATGATCCCGTTCCTCGAGCACGACGACGCCAACCGGGCGCTGATGGGCGCGAACATGCAGCGCCAGGCGGTGCCGCTGGTCAAGGCCGAGGCGCCGCTGGTGGGTACCGGCATGGAGTACCGCGCCGCGGTCGACGCCGGTGACGTGGTGGTCGCCGAGGTCGGCGGTGTCATCGAGGACCTCTGCGCCGACTACATCACCATCCACCAGGACGACGGCCACCGCCGGACGTACCTGCTGCACAAGTTCCGCCGCTCCAACGCCGGCTCCTGCGTCAACCAGAAGCCGGTCGTCTTCGAGGGCGACCGCGTCGAGGCCGGTCAGGTCATCGCCGACGGTCCGTGCACCGACGAGGGCGAGATGGCGCTCGGGCGCAACCTGCTCGTGGCGTTCATGTGCTGGGAGGGCCACAACTACGAGGACGCGATCATCCTGTCGCAGCGCCTCGTGCAGCAGGACGTGCTCACCTCGATCCACATCGAGGAGCACGAGGTCGACGCCCGGGACACCAAGCTCGGCCCGGAGGAGATCACCCGCGACATCCCGAACGTCAGCGAGGAGATGCTCGCCGACCTCGACGAGCGCGGCATCATCCGGATCGGCGCCGAGGTCGTCCCCGGCGACATCCTGGTCGGCAAGGTCACGCCGAAGGGCGAGACCGAGCTGACCCCGGAGGAGCGGCTGCTCCGCGCGATCTTCGGTGAGAAGGCGCGTGAGGTCCGGGACACCTCGCTGAAGGTGCCGCACGGCGAGACCGGCACGGTCATCGGCGTGCGTACCTTCTCCCGCGAGGACGGCGACGAGCTGCCCCCGGGCGTCAACGAGCTGGTCCGGGTCTACGTCGCCCAGAAGCGCAAGATCCAGGACGGTGACAAGCTCGCGGGCCGGCACGGCAACAAGGGCGTCATCTCCAAGATCCTGCCGGTCGAGGACATGCCGTTCCTGGAGGACGGCACCCCGGTCGACATCGTGCTCAACCCGCTGGGTGTGCCGAGCCGGATGAACATCGGCCAGGTGCTGGAGACCCACCTCGGGTGGGTGGCCAAGACCGGTTGGCAGGTCGACGGTGACGACGCCGACTGGAAGCGTCAGCTCCGCTCGATCGACGCGCACGAGTCCGAGCCGGACACCAACGTGGCCACGCCGGTCTTCGACGGTGCCCGCGAGGAGGAGATCTCCGGTCTGCTCTCGTCGACCCTGCCCAACCGGGACGGCAAGCAGCTGATCGGTGCCTCCGGCAAGGCGCAGCTGTTCGACGGTCGTTCCGGCGAGCCGCTGCCGGACCCGATCGCGGTCGGCTACATCTACATCCTGAAGCTCAACCACCTGGTCGACGACAAGATCCACGCCCGGTCGACCGGCCCGTACTCGATGATCACGCAGCAGCCGCTGGGTGGTAAGGCGCAGTTCGGTGGTCAGCGCTTCGGTGAGATGGAGTGCTGGGCGATGCAGGCGTACGGCGCCGCCTACGCCCTGCAGGAGCTGCTGACGATCAAGTCCGACGACGTCCTGGGCCGGGTCAAGGTCTACGAGGCGATCGTCAAGGGCGAGAACATCCCCGAGCCGGGCATCCCGGAGTCGTTCAAGGTGCTGCTCAAGGAGCTGCAGTCGCTGTGCCTCAACGTCGAGGTGCTCTCCAGCGACGGTGTGGCCCTGGAGATGCGCGAGACCGACGACGAGGTGTTCCGGGCCGCGGAGGAGCTGGGCATCGACCTGTCCCGGCGCGAGCCGAGCTCGGTCGAAGAGGTCTGAGGTGAGCGGTCGGAGGCCGGCTCGCCGGCCTCCGACCCCACCCGCTAGCTAAGCAGTACAGACGACGACATAGGGGACATAGTGCTCGACGTCAACTTCTTCGACGAGCTGCGCATTGGTCTCGCCACCGCCGACGACATCCGTCAGTGGTCGCACGGCGAGGTCAAGAAGCCTGAAACGATCAACTACCGCACCCTGAAGCCGGAAAAGGACGGGCTCTTCTGCGAGAAGATCTTCGGTCCGCAGCGGGACTGGGAGTGCTACTGCGGTAAGTACAAGCGCGTCCGCTTCAAGGGCATCATCTGCGAGCGCTGCGGCGTCGAGGTGACCCGTTCCAAGGTCCGTCGTGAGCGGATGGGGCACATCGAGCTCGCCGCTCCGGTGACCCACATCTGGTACTTCAAGGGCGTGCCGAGCCGGCTGGGCTACCTGCTGGACCTCGCCCCCAAGGACCTCGAGAAGATCATCTACTTCGCCTCGTACGTCGTGACGAGCGTGGACGCCGAGTCGCGTCACCGTGACCTCTCGACCATCGAGAACGAGATCCTGGCCGAGAAGCGGCAGTCCGAGAACAGCCGCGACTCGGAGATCGAGAAGCGGGCCGCCAAGCTCGAGGCCGACCTGGCCGAGCTGGAGGCCGAGGGCGCGAAGGCGGACGTCCGGCGCAAGGTCAAGGAGGGCGGAGAGCGCGAGATGCGCCAGATCCGCGACCGGGCCCAGCGCGAGATCGACCGCTTGGACGAGGTGCTCGACACCTTCCGCAAGCTGGAGCCGAAGCAGCTGGTCACCGACGAGCTGCTCTACCGCGAGCTGCGCGACCGGTTCGGCGAGTACTTCACCGGCGGCATGGGCGCCGAGGCCATCAAGGCGCTGGTCCAGAACATGGACCTCGACGCCGAGGCCGAGAGCCTGCGCGAGACCATCCGCTCCGGCAAGGGCCAGCGGAAGATCCGGGCGCTCAAGCGGCTCAAGGTCGTTGCGGCGTTCCTGAACACCCGCAACTCGCCGCTCGGCATGGTGCTGGACTGCGTCCCGGTCATCCCGCCGGACCTGCGCCCGATGGTGCAGCTCGACGGTGGCCGCTTCGCGACCTCCGACCTGAACGACCTGTACCGCCGCGTGATCAACCGGAACAACCGCCTCAAGCGGCTGATCGACCTCGGCGCGCCCGAGATCATCGTCAACAACGAGAAGCGGATGCTCCAGGAGGCCGTCGACGCGCTGTTCGACAACGGCCGTCGCGGCCGGCCGGTCACCGGTCCGGGCAACCGCCCGTTGAAGTCGCTGTCGGACATGCTCAAGGGCAAGCAGGGTCGGTTCCGTCAGAACCTGCTCGGCAAGCGCGTCGACTACTCCGGCCGTTCGGTCATCGTGGTCGGCCCGAAGCTGAAGCTGCACCAGTGCGGCCTGCCCAAGCAGATGGCGCTGGAGCTGTTCAAGCCGTTCGTGATGAAGCGGCTGGTCGACCTCAACCACGCGCAGAACATCAAGTCCGCCAAGCGGATGGTCGAGCGGCAGCGGCCGGTCGTGTGGGACGTGCTGGAAGAGGTCATCGGCGAGCACCCGGTGCTGCTCAACCGGGCACCGACCCTGCACCGCCTGGGCATCCAGGCCTTCGAGCCGCAGCTGGTCGAGGGCAAGGCGATCCAGATCCACCCGCTGGTCTGCACCGCGTTCAACGCGGACTTCGACGGTGACCAGATGGCGGTGCACGTGCCGCTCTCCGCCGAGGCCCAGGCCGAGGCGCGGATCCTGATGCTGTCGTCGAACAACATCCTCAAGCCGGCCGACGGCAAGCCGGTCACCATGCCCACCCAGGACATGGTCATCGGCCTCTACCACCTCACCCACCTCACCCCGGGTGGCAAGGGCGAGGGCCGGGCGTTCAGCTCGGACGCCGAGGCGCGGATGGCGTTCGACGCCGGCGAGCTGCACCTGCAGACCCCGGTCAAGATCCGGCTGCGCGGCGTGGTCGGTGTCGACAACGGCGCCGGCGCCGAGGCGTGGGTCGCGCCCGAGGGCTGGGTCGAGGGTGAGCCGCTGACCGTGGAGACCACGCTCGGCCGGGTCCTGTTCAACGAGACGCTGCCGCAGGGCTACCGCTTCGTGAACTACGAGATCCGCAAGGGCCAGCTCTCCGCGATCGTCAACGACCTCGCCGAGCGCTTCCCGAAGGTGGCCCTCGCGGCCACCCTGGACGGGCTCAAGGAGGCCGGCTTCCACTGGGCCACCTGGTCCGGCGTCACCATCGGCATGGAGGACGTCATCGCGCCGCCGCGCAAGCGGGAGATCCTGGCGAAGTACGAGAAGGACGCCGACCAGATCGACAAGCAGTACCAGCGTGGTCTGATGACCGCCGAGGAACGTCGCGGCGAACTCATCGAGATCTGGACCAAGGCGACCAACGAGGTCGCCAAGGAGATGGACACCGCGCTGCCGCAGGAGAACCCGCTGTGGAAGATGATCAACTCGGGTGCCCGCGGTAACCTGCTCCAGCTCCGGCAGATCGCGGCGATCCGTGGTCTGGTGGCCAACCCGAAGGGCGAGATCATCCCGCGGCCGATCAAGGCCAGCTACCGGGAGGGTCTGTCCGTGCTGGAGTACTTCATCTCCACGCACGGTGCCCGTAAGGGTCTCGCCGACACCGCGCTGCGGACCGCCGACTCGGGTTACCTGACCCGTCGTCTGGTGGACGTCTCGCAGGACGTGATCATCCGCGAGGAGGACTGCGGCACCGACCGGGCGATCCCGATGCAGATCGGCGAGCGGCTGGACAGCAAGCTGGTCGTGCACACGCACGCCGAGACCAGCGTGCACGCCCGGACCCTGGCCGACGACATCAAGGGGCCGGACGGCACCGTGGTGGCGCAGCGCGGTCAGGACCTCAACTCGATCCTGGTCGACAAGATCGTCGCCGCCGGGGTGGAGACGGTCCGGGTGCGCAGCGTGCTCACCTGCGAGTCGAAGCTGGGCGTCTGCGCGGCCTGCTACGGCCGCTCGCTGCCGACCGGCAAGTCGGTCGACATCGGCGAGGCGGTCGGCATCATCGCCGCCCAGTCGATCGGTGAGCCGGGTACGCAGCTGACGATGCGTACCTTCCACACCGGTGGTGTCGCGGGTGAGGACATCACCCAGGGTCTGCCCCGTGTCCAGGAGATCTTCGAGGCCCGGATCCCGAAGGGCAAGGCGCCCATCGCCGACACCCCGGGCCGGGTCCGGATCGAGGACGGCGAGCGGTCCCGGAAGATCATCGTGGTGCCGGACGACGGCAGCGACGAGATCGTCTACGACAAGATCTCCAAGCGGGTCAAGCTGCGGACCCACGACGGGGACCACGTCGAGGTCGGCGAGAAGCTCACCGAGGGCACCATCGACCCGCACGAGCTGCTGCGCATCCTCGGCCCGCGCGCGGTCCAGGTCCACCTGACCCAGGAGGTCCAGGAGGTCTACCGCTCGCAGGGTGTGCTCATCCACGACAAGCACATCGAGATCATCATCCGCCAGATGCTCAAGCGGGTGACGGTCATCGACTCCGGCTCGACCGAGTTCCTGCCGGGTGTGCTGGTCGACCGGGCGCTGTTCGAGTCGGAGAACCGCCGGCTCGTCGGCGAGGGTGGCGAGCCCGCCGCCGGTCGCCCGGTGCTGATGGGTATCACCAAGGCCTCGCTGGCCACCGACTCCTGGCTCTCGGCGGCCTCCTTCCAGGAGACCACCCGGGTGCTGACCGACGCGGCGATCAACTCGCGCAGCGACTCGCTGGTCGGCCTCAAGGAGAACGTGATCATCGGTAAGCTCATCCCGGCCGGTACCGGCATCAGCAAGTACCGCAACGTCCGGGTCGAGCCGACCGAGGAGGCGAAGGCCAAGGTCTACTCGATGACCGGCTACCCGGAGACGGACTACGGCTTCGGGCCGGCCAGCGGCCAGGCGGTTCCGCTGGACGACTTCGACTTCGGGTCGTACCGCTAAGCAGTGCCGAACGACGAGGCCCCCGGCGTCCTGCCGGGGGCCTCGTCGCGTCCGGGGACCGGACCCGGACGGCCGTGGACGGGCATGATGGGGGCATGACGACCGCTCCCGGGCCGCTGCCCGTGGCGCACCAGCCGCCACGCCACCCGCTCGACCCCGATCCGGCCCGCGCGACGAAGGCCCGTGCCGTCTTCGCCCTGGGCCTGATGGCGGCGTTGACCGGGATCTTCGTCGGCGGGGTGGTGCCGGCGACGGTGGCGCTCCAGCTGGCCCGGCAGGCCCGGCGTGAGGCGTACGCCTCGGGTGGTTTCCTCACCGGCGCGGCCTGGCTGCAGCGGGGGGAGCGGCTGGCCTGGGCCGGTCTGGGGCTCGTCGCGGTGGCCGTGGTGACGCTCGTGGTGATCGGTGTGGTCCGGCTCGCCGAGGCCCCGCTGGGGCGGGATTTCGCCCCGAACGTGGACTGAGCGTCCCGTGATCGTGCGCGTGTGCGCCGCCGGTGCCCGCCGGCGGTAGCCTGACCGGTGTCCGTCGCGCGGCGGTGGACCGACTTCTCGACAGGAGGACCCCGTGACGGAGCCGGCGCCGCCGTCGGGAGGTGAACCGGGCGGGCGTTCCCCGGGTCTGCCGGAGGGCGGCCCGTCCGGCCCGGGCGGCTGGGGCCACCCCGCGCCGTCGTACCCCGGTCCGTCCCCGGCGGCGTACCCCGTTCGCCCGCCGGCCGCCGGGTGGCCGCACGCCCCGCTGCCCCCGCCGCCGCAGGAGCCGCCCCGCCCGCCCCGGCGGGTCGACCCCGTCCCGGGTACGCCCTTCGGCGTGGTCCACCTGGACGTCCCGGCGGTCACCTCCGGCCCGGCCGTGGGCGCGCTGGTCGCCGGGGTGGTCTCCATCCTGGTGTCGCTGCTGGTGATCTGCCTCGGCATCGGCGGTGCGCAGTACGGCGGGGGAGCGCTGGCGGCGGGTGCGTTCACCGTGCCGGGGGCCCTGGCCGGGGCGGCGGCGATGGTCGCCGGCCTCCTGGCCCGCCGGCAGATCCGTCGGGCGGCCCCGCCGCCGGCGGTCCGGTTCACCGGCCGGGGGCTGGCCACCGCGGGGATGAGCTGCGGCGCGGCGGGGCTGCTGCTCAGCCTGTTGGGGCTGGCGTTGGCGCTGGCGCTGCAACTGGCCTGAGGGTGTCCGACCGGGGCCGACGGGCCGCTCCGGGGAGCAGCCGGTACACTTGGATCCGTAGGTGCCCATCGCGGGTGAGCAGGCAGGACGGCACGGTCGGCCGGCGGGTGTGAGATCCGTCGGACCACTCCGTTTTGACCTGTGAGGTTGTGGTAGGTACTCTTTCCCCTTGTGCCCGGGCCTGCCCGGGCAACTCGTGCGTGCGCGGGGATCGGCCAACCGACGATCACGCGACAGCACGACACAGTCAAAGACCCGGCGCGCGGTCGACCGCGTGCCGGTGACAGAAATCCGGTGCACGCGCGAGCGATGGCGCCGGGACCGTGAGCCGGGCGACACGCCCGACCGCGGGTGCCGGGACCTCCACCAGGTGGCCCTGGCCGGAATGTAGGAGAGCCGACCATCAGGGCGGCTAACGAGCAGACGGCGCGGCCGCGGAAGCGGCCGAAGGGAGCGGAGAAACCCGGTGCCCACGATCCAGCAGCTGGTCCGAAAGGGCCGCCAGGCCAAGACGACCAAGACCAAGACCCCGGCGCTGAAGGGCAGTCCTCAGCGGCGCGGTGTGTGCACCCGCGTGTACACCACCACCCCCAAGAAGCCGAACTCGGCGCTCCGCAAGGTCGCTCGCGTCAAGCTCAGCAGCCAGATCGAGGTGACCGCCTACATCCCGGGCGTCAAGATCGTCCGCGGTTCGCTGGACACCCAGGGTGTCCGTAACCGCAAGCAGGCGCGCAGCCGTTACGGCGCGAAGAAGGAGAAGAGCTGACATGCCGCGTAAGGGACCCGCTCCGCGGAAGCCGCTGGTCGCTGACCCGGTGTACAACTCGCCGTTGGTCACCCAGCTGGTGAACAAGATCCTGATGCGGGGCAAGCGTCAGCTCGCCGAGCGCATCGTGTACGCCGCCCTGGAGGGCTGCCGCGAGAAGAGCGGCACCGACCCGGTCGTCACGCTCAAGCGCGCGATGGACAACGTCAAGCCGACCCTCGAGGTCCGCAGCCGCCGCGTCGGTGGCGCGACCTACCAGGTGCCGGTCGAGGTCCGTCCGGCCCGCGCGACCACCCTCGGTCTGCGCTGGCTGGTGACCTACTCCAAGGCCCGTCGTGAGAAGACCATGGTCGAGCGGCTGATGAACGAGCTGCTGGACGCGAGCAACGGTCTGGGTGCCGCCGTCAAGCGGCGCGAGGACACGCACAAGATGGCCGAGTCCAACAAGGCCTTCGCGCACTACCGCTGGTAACACCCTGGTTCCGGCGCCGGACCGGCGCCGGAACCGCCACCAGTTGTGTCGAGACGACGATAAGTAGGGATTGAAGTGGCCGCCGCAGACGCGCTCGCCAACGTACGCAACATCGGCATCATGGCGCACATCGATGCCGGTAAGACCACGACCACCGAGCGGATCCTGTTCTACACCGGTATCACGTACAAGATCGGTGAGGTCCACGAGGGCGCTGCCGTCATGGACTGGATGGAGCAGGAGCAGGAGCGTGGTATCACCATCACCTCCGCTGCTACCAAGTGTGAGTGGAAGGGCCACACGATCCAGATCATCGACACGCCCGGTCACGTCGACTTCACGGTCGAGGTCGAGCGGTCGCTGCGGGTGCTGGATGGTGCGGTCGCGGTCTACGACGGTGTCGCCGGCGTGGAGCCGCAGACGGAGAACGTCTGGCGTCAGGCCGACAAGTACCACGTCCCGCGGATGTGCTTCGTCAACAAGCTCGACCGGACCGGCGCCGACTTCTTCCGCTGCGTGCAGATGATGATCGACCGGCTCAACGCCACCCCGCTGGTGCTCCAGATCCCGATCGGCCTCGAGGGCGACCACATCGGTGTCGTGGACCTGATCGGCATGCGCGCCCTCACCTGGCGCGGGGAGACCCAGAAGGGTGAGGACTACGCGATCGAGGAGATCCCGGCCGAGCTGGCCGACTCCGCGGCCGAGTGGCGCGAGAAGCTGATGGAGACCCTGGCCGACGTCGACGACGCGGTGATGGAGAAGTACCTGGAGGGCGACGAGATCTCCGTCGAGGAGATCAAGGCCGCCATCCGTCGGGCCACCATCGCCAGCAAGGCCAACCCGGTGCTCTGCGGCTCGGCGTTCAAGAACAAGGGCGTGCAGCCCATGCTCGACGCCGTCGTCGACTTCCTGCCGTCGCCGCTGGACGTTCCGGCGATCGAGGGTACGGCCACCGACGGCGAGACCCCGATGCAGCGGAAGCCGTCCAAGTCGGAGCCCTTCTCCGGCCTGGCCTTCAAGATCCAGACCGACAAGCACCTCGGCAAGCTCACCTACGTCCGGGTCTACTCCGGCGTGGTCGAGACCGGTACCCAGGTGGTCAACTCCACCAAGGACCGCAAGGAGCGGATCGGCAAGATCTACCAGATGCACGCCAACAAGCGGGAAGAGCGCAGCTCGGCCCAGGCTGGCGACATCATCGCGGTGCAGGGTCTCAAGCAGACCACCACCGGTGACACCCTGTGCGACCCGGCGAACCCGGTCATCCTGGAGTCGATGACCTTCCCGGAGCCGGTCATCGAGGTCGCCATCGAGCCGAAGACCAAGGCCGACCAGGAGAAGCTCAGCACCGCCATCCAGCGGCTGGCCGAGGAGGACCCGACCTTCCGCGTCAAGCTGGACGAGGAGACCGGCCAGACGGTCATCTCCGGCATGGGCGAGCTGCACCTGGACATCCTGGTCGACCGGATGCGCCGCGAGTTCAACGTCGAGGCGAACATCGGTAAGCCGCAGGTGGCGTACCGCGAGACGATCCGCCGCAAGGTGGAGAAGATCGAGTACACCCACAAGAAGCAGACCGGTGGTTCCGGCCAGTACGCCCGCGTCATCGTGAGCATCGAGCCGCTGCCGCTGGACAACGAGTCGCCGACCTACGAGTTCGCGAACGCCGTCACCGGTGGTCGTATCCCCCGGGAATTCATCCCGTCGGTGGACGCGGGTGCGCAGGACGCGATGCAGTACGGCATTCTCGCCGGCTTCCCGCTGGTGGGTGTCAAGCTGACGCTGCTGGACGGCCAGTACCACGAGGTCGACTCGTCGGAAATGGCATTCAAGATCGCCGGCTCGATGGTGATGAAGGAGGCGGCCCGCAAGGCCGACCCCGCGCTCCTCGAGCCGATGATGGCCGTTGAAGTCACCACTCCTGAGGAGAACATGGGTGACGTCATCGGCGACCTCAACTCCCGGCGGGGCATCATCCAGGCGATGGAGGAGCGCAGCGGCGCTCGCATCGTCCGGGCCCTGGTGCCGCTGTCGGAGATGTTCGGCTACGTCGGCGACCTGCGGTCGAAGACCCAGGGCCGGGCTAGCTACAGCATGCAGTTCGACTCCTACGCCGAGGTTCCGCAGAGCGTGGCGAAGGAGATCATCGCCAAGGCGACGGGTGAGTGACGCTCATCTGAGTTTGATCCGATGATCCGGGGCCGGTCGCGGGAGGGAATCCCCGCCCGCGGCCACCTCGGTCGGGTTGTGTGAGACCGGGCCTGTAGGCTTCATCGCCGCAGAACCCACCAAAGCTCTCCGGCCGTCAGGCCGGAAAGGCTGTCGACAGAGTCCTAAGCGCCGTCCGGCGCGCCGGGGCGAACGAACCAAGAAGTCCACAGGAGGACACCAGTGGCGAAGGCGAAGTTCGAGCGGACTAAGCCGCACGTCAACATCGGCACCATTGGTCACATCGACCACGGTAAGACGACGCTGACGGCGGCCATCACCAAGGTCCTGCACGACCAGTTCCCGGACCTGAACCCGTACACGCCGTTCGACGAGATCGACAAGGCGCCGGAGGAGAAGGCCCGCGGCATCACGATCTCGATCGCGCACGTCGAGTACCAGACCGAGGCGCGTCACTACGCGCACGTCGACTGCCCCGGTCACGCCGACTACATCAAGAACATGATCACCGGTGCCGCGCAGATGGACGGCGCGATCCTGGTGGTGGCGGCGACCGACGGCCCGATGCCGCAGACCCGCGAGCACGTGCTGCTGGCCCGTCAGGTCGGTGTGCCGTACATCGTCGTGGCGCTCAACAAGAGCGACATGGTCGACGACGAGGAGCTCCTGGAGCTCGTCGAGCTCGAGGTGCGCGAGCTGCTCTCCTCGCAGGAGTACCCGGGTGACGACCTGCCGGTCGTCCGGGTCTCGGCGCTGAAGGCCCTCGAGGGTGACCCCGAGTGGACCGGCAAGCTCCTGGACCTGATGACCGCGGTCGACACCGCGATCCCGCAGCCGGAGCGCGAGACCGAGAAGCCGTTCCTCATGCCGATCGAGGACGTCTTCACGATCACCGGTCGTGGCACCGTCGTCACCGGTCGCGCCGAGCGCGGCATCCTCAAGCCGAACGAGGAGGTGGAGATCGTCGGTATCCGCGAGAAGTCGCAGAAGACGGTCTGCACCGGCATCGAGATGTTCCGCAAGCTGCTCGACGAGGCCCGCGCGGGCGAGAACGTCGGTCTGCTGCTGCGTGGCATCAAGCGCGAGGACGTCGAGCGCGGCATGGTGGTCGTCAAGCCGGGCACCACGACCCCGCACACGGAGTTCGAGGCGACCGTCTACATCCTCTCCAAGGAGGAGGGCGGCCGGCACACCCCGTTCTTCCAGAACTACCGTCCGCAGTTCTACTTCCGGACCACGGACGTCACCGGCGTCGTCACGCTGCCCGAGGGCACCGAGATGGTCATGCCGGGCGACAACACCACCATGACGGTGAAGCTGATCCAGCCCATCGCCATGGAGGAGAACCTCAAGTTCGCGATCCGCGAGGGTGGTCGTACGGTCGGCGCTGGTCGCGTCACCAAGATCATCAAGTGAGCTAGGTAACCCCGATTAGCGTTGCCGCCGGTAGTGCGGCATACTAGTCAGGTTGCGTAACGACGGTTAGTCACCTGCGTCCGGTGAAATGCTGGACCTCCGGGAGGCCAACAGTCGCGCGTAGGGTGGTTGATCGCCCCTGGCGGTCAACCACCCTCGCACGGCGTCCAGATCGCTGTGATGCGATCGGCGTCTAGACCCACCGCGAGGTCTGAGAATCGCTCCGGAGTCCCGGGGCGGAGCCTGACCCGAGGGCGCGACACGCCCGACCGCGGGGGTCGGCGAAGTGGGCCTGTGCCAGCCGGTACAGGCGCCCGCAACACAGCGGCATCGAGAGAAGGAACAGAAGCCACCATGGCGGGACAGAAGATCCGCATCCGGCTCAAGGCCTATGACCACGAGGTCGTCGACTCCTCGGCTCGGAAGATCGTCGAGACGGTGACGCGTACCGGGGCGCAGGTCGCGGGCCCGGTGCCGCTGCCCACGGAGATCAACCGTTTCTGCGTTATCCGCTCGCCGCACAAGTACAAGGACTCGCGCGAGCACTTCGAGATGCGCACGCACAAGCGGCTGATCGACATCATCGACCCGACCCCGAAGACGGTCGACTCGCTCATGCGCCTCGACCTGCCGGCTGGCGTCGACATCGAGATCAAGCTGTAGGGACCGGACAAATGGACAGGCAAGTCAAGGGGATCCTGGGCGCAAAGCTCGGCATGACCCAGGTCTGGGACAACAACCGTGTTGTCCCGGTGACCGTGGTTCAGGCCGGCCCGTGCGTCGTCAGCCAGGTTCGTAGCGCCGAGAAGGACGGTTACTCCGCGGTCCAGCTCGCCTACGGCACGATCGACCCGCGCAAGGTCAAGAAGCCGATCAGCGGGCACTACGCGAAGGCGGACGTGGCGCCGCGCCGGCACATCGTCGAGCTGCGCACCGCGGACGCCGCGGACTACTCGCTGGGCCAGGAGGTCACGGTCGAGGAGTTCCCGGCCGGCGTCACCATCGACGTCACCGGCAAGACCAAGGGCAAGGGCTTCGCCGGCGTCATGAAGCGGCACGGCTTCCACGGTCTGCGCGCGAGCCACGGTGTCGAGCGCAAGCACCGCTCGCCCGGCTCCATCGGCGGAGCGTCGACCCCGGGTCGCGTCTTCAAGGGCGTCCGGATGGCCGGTCGGATGGGTGGCGTCCGCTACACCGTCCAGAACCTGACCGTCCAGGCGATCGACACCGAGAACAACCTCCTGCTCGTCCGTGGCGCCATTCCCGGCCCCAAGGGCGCGCTGGTCCTGGTCCGTACCGCGGCCAAGACCAAGGCGAAGAAGGGCGGTGCGGCCAAGTGACCACCGTTGACGTCCTCACCGTCGAAGGCGGCAAGAGCGGCTCGGTCGAGCTGCCCGCTGACATCTTCGACGTCCAGGCCAACGTCGCGCTGATGCACCAGGTCGTGGTGGCCCAGCTCGCGGCGGCCCGGCAGGGCACCCACAAGGTCAAGACCCGCGGCGAGGTCGCCGGTGGCGGCAAGAAGCCGTACAAGCAGAAGGGCACCGGTCGTGCCCGGCAGGGCTCGATCCGCGCGCCGCAGTTCGCCGGCGGTGGCGTGGTGCACGGCCCGGTCCCGCGCGACTACAGCCAGCGCACCCCGAAGAAGATGAAGGCCGCCGCCCTGCGTGGCGCCCTCTCCGACCGGGCGCGCGCCGGCCAGGTGCACGTCGTCGAGGCGTTCGTCTCGGGCGAGAAGCCGTCGACCAAGGCCGCGCTGGCCACGCTGGCGAAGCTGACCGAGGCCCGCCGGGTCCTGGTCGTGCTGAGCAGCACCGACGAGCTGAACTGGGTGTCGCTGCGTAACGAGCCGCGGGTGCACCTGATCGAGGCCGGCCAGCTCAACACGTACGACGTGCTGGTGGCCGACGACGTGGTCTTCACCAAGGAGGCCCTGGACGAGTTCCTGGGCGTTCCCGCCGAGACCACCGAGGAGGGTGGCAAGTGAGCACGATCGCCGATCCGCGCGACATCATCTTCGCGCCGGTCGTCTCGGAGAAGAGCTACAGCGAGCTGAACCGGAACTGGTACACCTTCCTGGTGCACCCGGACGCGAACAAGACCGAGATCAAGATCGCTGTACAGCAGATCTTCAACGTCCGCGTCCTGACGGTCAACACGCTCAACCGCGAGGGCAAGCGCAAGCGCACCAAGACCGGCTTCGGTCAGCGCAAGGCGACCAAGCGGGCGATCGTCAAGCTGGCTGACGGTGACCGTATCGAGGCCTTCGGCGGCCCGGTCAGCTGAGGGGTGTAGACAATGGCTATCCGTAAGTACAAGCCGACGACGCCGGGCCGGCGTGGCTCCAGCGTCGCCGACTTCGCCGAGATCACCCGGTCGACGCCGGAGAAGTCGCTGCTGGCTCCGCTGCCGAAGAAGGGCGGACGCAACGCCCACGGCCGGATCACCACCCGACACCACGGTGGCGGCCACAAGCGCCAGTACCGCCTCATCGACTTCAAGCGGGTCGACAAGGACGGCATCCCGGCGAAGGTCGCGCACATCGAGTACGACCCGAACCGCACCGCGCGCATCGCGCTGCTGCACTACGCCGACGGCGAGAAGCGCTACATCCTCGCGCCGAAGGACCTGAAGCAGGGCGACCGCGTCGAGTCGGGTCCGGGCGCGGACATCAAGCCGGGCAACAACCTGCCGCTGCGCAACATCCCGGTCGGTACCACGATCCACAACGTGGAGCTCCGTCCGGGTGGCGGCGCCAAGCTGGCCCGCTCGGCCGGCGTCGGCATCCAGCTGCTCGGCCGGGAGGGCGTGTACGCGACCCTCCGCATGCCGTCCGGCGAGATCCGGCGGGTCGACGTGCGCTGCCGCGCGAGCGTCGGCGAGATCGGCAACGCCGACCAGTCGAACATCAACTGGGGCAAGGCCGGCCGGATGCGGTGGAAGGGCAAGCGCCCGACCGTCCGTGGTGTCGCGATGAACCCGGTCGACCACCCGCACGGTGGTGGTGAGGGCAAGACCTCCGGTGGTCGCCACCCGGTCAACCCGCAGGGTAAGCCCGAGGGCCGCACCCGTCGTAAGGGCCAGCCGAGTGACCGGCTGATCGTCCGCCGCCGCTACGCCACGCGTAAGCGCGGCTGAGGGAGATAAGACATGCCTCGCAGCCTGAAGAAGGGCCCGTTCATCGACGACCACCTGCTCAAGAAGGTGGAGACGCAGAACGAAAAGGGCTCGAAGAACGTCATCAAGACCTGGTCGCGGCGCTCGACGATCATCCCGGAGATGCTGGGTCACACGATCGCCGTGCACGACGGACGCAAGCACGTCCCGGTGTTCGTGACCGAGGCGATGGTCGGGCACAAGCTCGGCGAGTTCGCGCTGACCCGCACGTTCAAGGGTCACGAGAAGGACGACCGGAAGAGCCGTCGGCGCTGACGCCGCGGGCATACGGATAGAGGAACAAGGGGTTACAGCGATGCCAGGAAAGGGCGACGCTCCGGTGCTTCCGGGCGCGCGGGCGGTTGCGCGGCACGTGCGCATCTCGCCGATGAAGGCGCGCCGGGTGGTCAACCTCGTCCGCGGCCTGCCCGCGAAGGAGGCGCTCACGGTGCTGCAGTTCGCGCCGCAGGCTGCGAGCGAGCAGGTGTACAAGGTGCTCGCGAGCGCGATCGCCAACGCGGAGAACAACGAGCGGCTGGACCCCGATGCGCTGCTCGTCAGCGAGGCGTTCGTCGACGAGGGCCCGACCATGAAGCGGTTCCGGCCGCGGGCGCAGGGCCGGGCGTACCGGATCCGCAAGCGCACCTGCCACATCACCGTGGCGGTCGAGGCGGTCGCGCCGGCCGCGCCGAAGAAGTCCGCGGCGAAGAAGGCCGCCCCGGCGAAGCAGGCCGAGGCCGCTGAGACGGAGAGCAAGACGGAGGGCGCCGAGTAATGGGTCAGAAGGTTCACCCCACTGGATTCCGGCTCGGCATCTCGACCGACTGGAAGTCCCGCTGGTTCGCGGACAAGCTCTACAAGGACTACATCGGCGAGGATGTCAAGATCCGCCGCATGATGTCCAAGGGCCTCGAGCGTGCCGGCATCTCCAAGGTCGACATCGAGCGCACCCGGGACCGGGTCCGCGTCGACATCCACACCGCCCGGCCGGGCATCGTCATCGGCCGTAAGGGTGCGGAGGCCGACCGGATCCGCGGCGAGCTGGAGAAGCTCACCGGCAAGCAGGTGCAGCTGAACATCATCGAGGTGAAGAACCCCGAGTCGGACGCGCAGCTGGTCGCCCAGGGCGTTGCCGAGCAGCTCTCCAGCCGGGTCAGCTTCCGTCGGGCGATGCGCAAGGCCATGCAGTCGGCCATGAAGAACCCGGTCTGCAAGGGCATCCGCGTCCAGGTCTCGGGTCGCCTCGGCGGCGCCGAGATGAGCCGCACGGAGTTCTACCGCGAGGGTCGGGTCCCGCTGCACACGCTGCGGGCCAACATCGAGTACGGCTTCTTCGAGGCCCGTACCACCTTCGGCCGGATCGGCGTGAAGGTCTGGATCTACAAGGGCGACGCCGTCCCGGGCCGGGAGGCTCCGGCCGAGGCCGGTCCGTCCCGCCCGCGCCGTGACCGCGGCGACCGCCCCGAGCGGCCGCGCCGTGGCCGGTCGGGTTCGTCCGGCACGACCGCCGGCGGCACCGAGGCCGGCCGGGCTGCTGCGACCACCATCGCTCAGCAGGCCGAGACGCCGAGCGGCGAGCCGATCGACAGCGCTGCTGTCGCCTCGGCCGCGGCTGCTCCGGCAGAAACGCAGCAGGAGGGCTGACAGATGCTGATGCCGCGCAAGCCCCCGAAGGGCTTCCGCAAGCCGCACCACCCGGACCGCAGTGGCGCGTCCAAGGGTGGTAACCGGGTGGTGTTCGGCGAGTTCGGGATCCAGGCTCTCGAGCCGGCGTACGTGACGAACCGCCAGATCGAGTCGGCGCGTATCGCGATGACCCGCCACATCAAGCGTGGTGGCAAGGTCTGGATCACGATCTTCCCGGACCAGGCGCTGACCAAGAAGCCGGCCGAGACCCGGATGGGTTCCGGTAAGGGTTCGCCCGAGTGGTGGGTCGCCAACGTCAAGCCGGGGCGGGTTCTCTTCGAGATGTCCTTCCCCAACGAGCAGATCGCGCGAGAGGCGATGCGTCGCGCGATCCACAAGCTCCCGATGAAGTGCCGCATTGTTACGCGCGAAGTGGGTGAATCCTGATGGCAGCTGGCGTCAAGCCTTCCGAGCTGCGTGAGCTCTCCGAGGAGGAGCTGGTCACGAAGCTGCGCGAGGCCAAGGCGGAGCTGTTCAACCTCCGCGTGCAGGCCGCAACCGGGCAGCTGGACAACAACCGGCGGCTGCAGGTCATCCGTCGGGAGATCGCCCGGATCTACACGATCATGCGTGAGCGCGAGCTGGGTCTCTCGGCCGCGCCGACTGAGGTGACTGCATCATGAGCGAGAACACCACCGCCACCGCGCGGGCCCGCCGCAAGGTGCGTGAGGGCCTCGTGGTCAGCGACAAGATGGAAAAGACCGTCGTGGTCGAGGTCGAGGACCGGGTCAAGCACGCGCTGTACGGCAAGATCATGCGCCGGACCAGCAAGCTGAAGGTCCACGACGAGCAGAACGCCGCCGGCATCGGCGACCGGGTCCTGATCATGGAGACCCGGCCGCTGTCCGCCACCAAGCGTTGGCGGATCGTGGAGATCCTGGAAAAGGCCAAGTAGCGAAGGCTCGAGCTCGCCCGGCGTCTGTCGGGCGCAGGTTCCGCCAGGCTCCGGCCGCCCGCGAGGGCGGCCGGAGAACCGGCAGACATAGGAGATAGACGTGATTCAGCAGGAGTCGCGACTGCGCGTCGCCGACAACACGGGTGCCCGGGAGATCCTGTGCATCCGGGTTCTCGGTGGCTCCGGTCGGCGCTACGCGAGCATCGGCGACGTCATCGTGGCCACGGTCAAGGACGCGATCCCGGGTGCCGGTGTGAAGAAGGGCGACGTCGTCAAGGCGGTCGTCGTCCGCACCGCCAAGGAGAAGCGGCGGCCGGACGGCTCGTACATCCGCTTCGACGAGAACGCCGCCGTCATCATCAAGGACGGTGGGGACCCGCGCGGTACCCGCATCTTCGGCCCGGTGGGCCGGGAGCTGCGGGACAAGCGGTTCATGAAGATCATTTCCCTCGCGCCGGAGGTGTTGTGACCGTGAAGGTCAAGAAGGGCGACACGGTCGTCGTCATCGCCGGCAAGGACAAGGGTGCCAGGGGCAAGGTCATCGCGGCCTACCCGCGGCAGGACAAGGTCCTGGTCGAGGGCGTGAACCGGGTCAAGAAGCACACCCGCATCAGCACCACTCAGCGTGGCGCCAAGACCGGTGGCATCGTCACCCAGGAGGCCCCGATCCACGTTTCCAACGTGCAGGTCCTGGACTCCGACGGTAAGCCGACCCGCGTCGGGTACCGGATCGACGACAACGGCCAGAAGGTCCGCATCGCGCGTAGCACCGGTAAGGACCTGTGATGACCACGGCTACCGAAACCAAGACCATGCCGCGCCTCAAGGAGCGGTACCGTAACGAGATCGTGGCGCAGCTGCGCGAGCAGCACAGCTTCGCGAACCCCATGCAGGTTCCGCGGCTGGTCAAGATCGTCGTCAACATGGGTGTCGGCGAGGCTGCTCGCGACGCCAAGCTGATCGACGGCGCGGTCCGCGACCTCGCCACGATCACCGGCCAGAAGCCGCAGGTGCGGCGGGCGACCAAGTCCATCGCGCAGTTCAAGCTGCGTGAGGGCATGCCGATCGGTGCGAAGGTGACCCTGCGCGGCGACCGGATGTGGGAGTTCCTGGACCGGCTGCTGTCGATCGCGTTGCCGCGTATCCGCGACTTCCGCGGTCTCGACGGGCGCAAGCTCGACGGTCACGGCAACTACACGTTCGGTCTGACCGAGCAGTCGGTGTTCCACGAGATCGACCAGGACCGGATCGATCGTCAGCGGGGCATGGACATCACGGTGGTCACGACCGCCACGACCGACGACGAGGGCCGGGCGCTGCTCAAGCTCCTGGGCTTCCCGTTCAAGGAGAACTGAGATGGCCAAGAAGGCGCTGATCATCAAGGCGGCCGCGAAGCCGAAGTTCTCGGTTCGCGCGTACACCCGCTGCCAGCGGTGCGGGCGTCCGAAGGCGGTCTACCGCAAGTTCGGTCTCTGCCGGGTGTGCATCCGGGAGATGGCCCACCGCGGTGAGCTGCCGGGCGTGTCCAAGGCTTCCTGGTAAGGGCGACCACGCCCCGGCTCACGGCCGGGGCCCCGTTGCACCGATCATGTATTGCTCTTCGCCGTAGGCCCGGGGCGCATCGCCCCGGGAACCCCGGCGAGAAAGGCTGACGAAATCCATGACGATGACCGACCCGATCGCAGACATGCTCACGCGTCTGCGTAACGCCAACCAGGCGTACCACGACCGGGTGACGATGCCCTACTCCAAGATCAAGGCGAACATCGCCGAGGTCCTGAAGGCCGAGGGCTACATCGCCACCTGGGCGGCCGAGGAGCCCGAGGAGGGCGCCGTCGGCAAGCGACTGGTCGTCGAGCTGAAGTACGGCCAGAACCGGGAGCGGAGCCTGGCCGGCATCAAGCGCGTGTCCAAGCCCGGTCTCCGGGTTTACGCCAAGTCGGACGAGCTCCCGCGGGTGCTCGGCGGGCTGGGCGTGGCGATCATTTCGACGTCCCAGGGGCTGCTCACCGACCGGCAGGCCCGCAAGCGGAGCGTTGGCGGGGAAGTCCTCGCCTTCGTCTGGTAACGGGAGACAGGTAGAAATGTCGCGTATTGGACGTAAGTCGATCCCGGTGCCTTCCGGCGTCGACATCACGATCGACGGCCAGACCGTCAAGGTCAAGGGCCCGAAGGGCGAGCTCAAGCACACGCTCGCGGAGCCGATCACCGCGGAGCGGGCCGAGGACGGCCAGCTGCACGTGAACCGGCCGAACGACGAGCGCAAGGCCAAGGAGCTGCACGGCCTGAGCCGTACCCTGGTCGCCAACATGATCGTCGGCGTGACCGAGGGCTACCGCAAGAGCCTGGAGATCGCCGGCACCGGTTACCGGGTGACCGCCAAGGGCAAGGACCTGGAGTTCGCGCTCGGGTTCTCGCACCCGGTGCTGGTCCCCGCGCCGGAGGGCATCACCTTCACGGTGGAGAAGCCGACCCTGTTCCACGTGGCCGGCATCGACAAGCAGCAGGTCGGCGAGGTCGCCGCCAACATCCGGAAGATCCGCCCGCCGGAGCCCTACAAGGGCAAGGGCGTGAAGTACCAGGGCGAGGTCATCCGCCGCAAGGCTGGAAAGGCAGGTAAGAAGTGAGCGCCACGCTGCTCAAGCGCCGCCGCGGCGTCGCCGCCAAGCGTGCCGTCGGGCGTGCGCGCCGGCACTTCCGGGTCCGCAAGAACGTCAGCGGCACCGCCGAGCGGCCCCGCCTGGTCGTCACCCGTTCCCTGCGGCACATGGTCGCCCAGATCGTGGACGACACCAAGGGTCACACCCTTGCGTCTGCCTCGACCCTGGACGCCTCGCTGCGCGGCACGGAGGGCGACAAGAGCGCCCTGGCCGGCAAGGTCGGCGCCCTGCTCGCCGAGCGGGCGAAGGCCGCCGGCGTCTCCAAGGTCGTCTTCGACCGCGGTGGCAACCGGTACGCGGGGCGGGTCGCCGCGCTTGCCGACGCCGCCCGCGAAGCCGGGCTCGAGTTCTAGAAACCCCGTCACGAGAGATAAGGAAGGCTGCTGATGCCAGGTCAACAGCGCCGTGGCGGCGGGTCCGGTGGCAACGAGGGTGGTCGCCGCGACAACCGCCGTGAGGGCGGCCGCGGAAACGCGCCCGTCGAGAAGACCCCGCACCTCGAGCGGGTCGTCGCGATCAACCGCGTCGCCAAGGTCGTGAAGGGTGGTCGTCGCTTCAGCTTCACCGCCCTCGTGATCGTGGGCGACGGCGACGGCACCGTCGGCGTGGGTTACGGAAAGGCCAAGGAGGTGCCCGCGGCGATCGCCAAGGGTGTCGAGGAGGCCAAGAAGCACTTCTTCAAGGTGCCGCGGATCGGCCAGTCGATCCCGCACCCGATCACGGGTGAGGCCGCCGCCGGTGTGGTGCTGCTCAAGCCGGCCTCGGCCGGTACGGGTGTCATCGCCGGTGGTCCGGTGCGTGCCGTGCTGGAGTGCGCGGGCATCCACGACGTGCTCTCCAAGAGCCTCGGCTCGTCCAACCCGATCAACATCGTGCACGCCACGGTGGCGGCGCTGAAGGGGCTCGAGTCCCCGGAGGCCGTCGCGACCCGTCGTGGTCTGCCGGTCGAGGACGTCGCGCCGGCCGCCATGCTGGCGTCTCGGGCGGGGGTGACGTCCTGATGGCGCGCCTGAAGGTCACCCAGGTCCGGTCCGAGATCGGTACCAAGCAGAACCAGCGTGACTCGCTGCGTTCGCTCGGTCTGAAGCGGATCAACGACGTGGTGGTCAAGGAGGACCGGCCGGAAATTCGCGGCATGATCTTCGCGGTCAACCACCTCGTGAAGGTCGAGGAGGTCGAGTAATGACGATCAAGGTTCACCACCTGCGCCCGGCCCCGGGTGCCAAGACCGCGAAGACCCGGGTGGGTCGCGGTGAGGGCTCCAAGGGCAAGACCGCCGGTCGCGGTACCAAGGGTTCCAAGGCCCGCAAGAACATCTCGCCGGCGTTCGAGGGTGGGCAGATGCCCATCCACATGCGCCTGCCGAAGATGAAGGGCTTCAAGAACAAGTTCAAGGTCGTCTTCCAGGTGGTCAACCTGGACCGGCTCGCCGAGCTCTTCCCGAACGGCGGCCAGGTCGGCCCGCTGGAGATGGTCGAGGCCGGCGCGGTCCGCAAGGGCCAGCTGGTCAAGGTCCTCGGGACCGGCGACGTCAACGGTGTGGCTCTCCAGGTGTCGGCGCACGCGTTCAGCGCGTCGGCCAAGGAGAAGATCACCGCTGCCGGTGGCTCCGTCACCGAGCTGTAGGACAGAACCCATGGCGCCCGCTCAGTTGTCCCCAACTGGGCGGGCGCCATGGTCTACCTGGCCCGTGTGCGCCGGGTAACATCGGATTCGGTTTATGTAGCCGGGCACGTCTGCCCGGACCGGGATCGGGCTGTTAGAGTCCCATCCCAGCTATGGATATCGGGCACTCGCCCGACACCCACCCCGCCCCGCCAGGGTTCACCGGCGGCCCGCCTCGCGCAGGAGGAAGAAGTTGCTGTCCGCCTTTCTCAGTGCGTTCCGTACGCCTGACCTGCGCAAGAAGCTGCTGTTCACAGTAGGCATCATCGCGGTCTACCGGCTCGGCGCCGCACTGCCCAGCCCCGGCGTCTCGTACGGCAACGTGCAGAAGTGTCTCGACACCATCCAGGACGGTGGCAGCACCGGGGTGCTGAACCTGCTGGACCTCTTCTCCGGGGGCGCGCTGCTGCAGCTCTCGGTCTTCGCGCTGGGCATCATGCCCTACATCACCGCGTCGATCATCCTGCAGCTGCTGACGGTGGTCATCCCCCGGCTGGAGCACCTCCGCAAGGAGGGGCAGGCCGGCCAGGCGAAGATCACCCAGTACACCCGGTACCTCACCCTCGGCCTGGGCGTGCTCCAGTCGTCGGCGTTCGTGGCGCTGGCCCGCTCCGGGCAGCTCTTCCAGAACCGCTGCGACCAGTTCCCGATCATCCCGCAGGGGACCGGCATCCCGGACTGGCTGACCCTGTCCCTCGTGGTCATGACGATGACCGCCGGCACCGGCATGGTGATGTGGCTCGGTGAGCTGATCACCGACCGCGGCGTCGGCAACGGCATGTCCGTCCTCATCTTCACCTCGATCGCGGCCCGCCTCCCCAGCGAGGGCTGGAAGATCAAGGCCAACGAGGGCTGGGCCAAGTTCGCCCTGGTGCTCGTTCTGGTCCTGCTGGTCATCACGGCGGTCTGCTTCATCGAGCAGGCGCAGCGCCGCATCCCGGTGCAGTACGCCAAGCGGATGATCGGCCGGCGGATGTACGGCGGCACCTCGACCTACATCCCGCTGAAGGTCAACCAGGCGGGTGTCATCCCGGTCATCTTCGGCTCGTCGCTGCTCTACCTGCCGCAGCTGGCGCTGCAGTTCTTCGACCAGAACAACCCGGGCAAGACCCAGGCGTGGATCCAGAACAACCTGGTCGACCCGAGCAGCCCGATCTACATCGCGCTCTACTTCCTGTTGATCATCTTCTTCACGTACTTCTACGTGTCGATCACGTTCAACCCGACCGAGGTCGCGGACAACATGAAGAAGTACGGCGGCTTCGTGCCGGGCATCCGCCCCGGCAAGCCGACCGCCGACTACCTGGACTTCATCCTCAGCCGGATCACCCTGCCGGGCGCGCTCTACCTGGGCATCGTGGCGATCCTGCCGAACTTCTTCTTCATCTGGCTGAACAGCGAGCAGTTCCAGAACTTCCCGTTCGGCGGCACCGCTGTGCTCATCATGGTCGGCGTCGGTCTGGAGACCGTGAAGCAGATCGAGAGCCAACTGATGCAGCGGAACTACGAAGGGTTCCTGCGGTAGATGCGACTCGTTCTGGTTGGCCCGCCGGGCGCGGGCAAGGGCACACAGGCGGAGTTCATCGCCGCGCACCTCTCGGTGCCGAAGATCTCGACCGGAGACATCTTCCGGGCGAACGTCTCGCAGGGCACGCCGCTGGGCGTCGAGGCCAAGCGGTACATGGACGCCGGCAAGCTGGTCCCGGACGACGTCACCATCAACATGGTGCGGGACCGGCTCGCCGAGCCGGACGCCGGTGAGGGCTTCCTCCTCGACGGTTTCCCGCGGACCACGCCGCAGGCCGCCGAGCTGGACAAGCTCCTCGCCGACCTGGGCACCGCGCTGGACCTGGTGCTGGAGCTGGTCGTCGACGACGACGAGGTGATCCGGCGGCTCTCCGGCCGGCGCACCTGCCGGGGTTGCGGCAAGATCTGGCACGTCGAGTTCGACGCGACGACGCGCGAGGGCATCTGCGACCGCTGCGGCGCCGAGCTGTTCCAGCGCGACGACGACAAGCCGGAGACCATCGCGGCCCGGCTGCGGGAGTACGCCGAGAAGACCGCGCCGCTGGTGGACTACTACGGCGCGCAGGGCAAGCTGGTCGGCATCGACGCGACCGGTCCGGTGGAGGACGTCACGGTCCGCGCCATCGACGCGCTGCGCTCGTACGGCGGCTGACGTCCCGCCGGGATCCGGCGGATAGAGTGGCAACAGCGGGGTACGTGCGACGTGCCCCGCTGTTCGCTGTCCGGCAACGAAAGGTAATCGCTCCATGCGCCGTCCCCAGCTGGACATCCAGCTGAAGACCCCTGACCAGATCGAGAAGATGCGGGCCGCCGGCCTGGTGGTCGCCGAGGCCCTGCGCCGGATGCGCGAGGCCGTCGCCCCCGGGGTCAGCACCGCCGACCTGGACGAGATCGCCGAGTCGACGATCCGTGCGGCCGGGGCGGTCCCCTCGTTCAAGGGCTACCACGGCTTCCCCGCCTCGATCTGCTCCTCGGTCAACGAGCAGGTGGTGCACGCCATCCCGTCGGCGCAGCAGGTGCTCCGCGACGGGGACCTGATCTCCATCGACTGCGGCGCGGTGCTCGACGGCTGGCACGGCGACGCCGCGATCACCGTCGGGGTGGGCGAGGTGGACCCGGCGCTGCTGAAGATGGCCGCGGTCGCCGAGGACTCGATGTGGGCCGGTATCGCCGCCGCGGCGCGCGGCGCGGCCAACGGCCGGGGACGGCTCACGGACATCTCGCACGCGGTGGAGAACGCGGTCCGCAAGGGCGGCCGGTACGGCATCGTCGACGGGTACGGCGGGCACGGCATCGGCACCGAGATGCACCAGGACCCGCACGTGCTCAACCACGGCCGCCCCGGCAAGGGCCCCCGCCTCGTGCCGGGCATGGCGCTGGCCATCGAGCCGATGATCACCATGGGTTCGCCGCGTACGGTCGAGCTGGCCGACGGCTGGACCGTGGTCACCCGCGACGGGTCGATGGCAGTGCACGTGGAGCACACCATGGCCCTGCTCCCCGACGGCGTGTGGGTGCTGACCGCGGCGGACGGCGGTCGCGCGCGGCTCGGCGACCTGGTCACCGCCCGCCAGCCCGCCGACTCCCCGGCCATCTGACCAACCCCGGTCGCCTCGGTGGCCTCGGTGGCCCCATTCGCCCCGGAGGGTCCGGCGCTCCCTGGTCGCCCTGGCGGGTCCCGGCCGTCCCGACCACCGCGGCAGCCCTGGGGCCAAGGCGGCCTCGGCCCCCGACCCCCGGACCCGGGCGCCGGCGGGAGCTGCGACAAGATCGTGCTCGATCCGGGAAAGAGTGGCTTCGGGTCCGGTGGGAGGCCACTCCTTCCGGGATCGAGCGTGATCTCCGACTGGCGGGGCGGGCCGTGGGGTGTCTTCGGACACAGCCGGCCCGAAGGGCCGGGGGCCGTGGCGAGGATGGAAGGGGTGTCGGACCCGGAATGTCGCCTTTCAGGTGGTCCGGCGCGGCGACGGGCGGCCGGTTTGGCGACGGCCCGCACGCGGGCGTACACTTTCAGATCGGCGCACAGCGTCCACTCCGGCATGCCCACCCTGCGCTTCGGTGGGAGCCGGAGCCGCGGCTGGCTCGGATGGTCGATCTCGATCGGTCATCCGTGTAAGACGTTGTGGGCCGTCCGGAGTAACCGACGTCAGGACAGCGGAGGACATGCCGAAAAAAGACGGAGCCATTGAGATCGAGGGTCGGGTCATCGAGCCCCTGCCGAACGCTATGTTCCGGGTGGAGCTCGCGAACGGCCACAAGGTGCTGGCTCACATCAGTGGCAAGATGCGGCAGCACTACATCCGCATCCTGCCGGAGGACCGGGTCGTCGTCGAACTCTCGCCGTACGACCTGACCCGCGGGCGCATCGTCTACCGCTACAAGTAATCCTGACGGCGGCCGGGACGTCCCCGTGTCCGTCTTCGACGTCCGGTGTCGCGCATCGTCGCGCCGCCGGGCCAGATGGGAAGTAAGGCAACCGTGAAGGTCAAGCCGAGCGTCAAGAGGATCTGCAACAAGTGCCGGGTTATCCGCCGGCACGGCCGGGTCATGGTCATCTGCGCCGACCCGCGCCACAAGCAGCGCCAGGGCTGAGCCGTACCGCCGACCGCGACGAGCGGACGGCGGCACAGGCCCGGGCCGCGGATCCCGCGACACACACATCACCAACTCGTCCCAGCCGCGAGCGGTACGCAGCGCGTACTTCATCGTGGTTGACCCCCGGTCGGAGGCCGGGGCCCGCTCGGGCACGACCGTTCCCGGTCGCCGGCGCTGACAGCGCCGGAAGGACGGGACGGCCGGTAGCGGGGTGGGACGGGTCCACACCTCCGCCACACATCACGAGGAGTACGCCCGCACATGGCACGTCTAGTCGGCGTCGACCTCCCCCGCGAGAAGCGGATGGAGATCGCGCTCACCTACATCTTCGGGGTCGGTCGTACCCGCGCCCTGGAGACGCTCACCGCTACCGGCATCTCGCCGGACAAGCGCGTTCGGGACCTCACGGATGAGGAGCTGGTCCAGCTCCGCAACCACATCGAGGGCAACTACAAGGTTGAAGGCGACCTGCGCCGCGAGGTCGCCGCTGACATCCGCCGCAAGGTCGAGATCGGCTGCTACGCCGGCATCCGGCACCGCCGGGGCCTGCCCGTGCGTGGCCAGCGGACCAAGACCAACGCGCGGACCCGCAAGGGCCCGAAGCGGACCGTCGCCGGCAAGAAGAAGCCCGGCAAGAAGTAACTAGGAGCGCACAGACTTATGCCACCGAAGGCTCGTGCCGGAGCCGCCGTCAAGAAGGTCCGGCGCAAGGAACGCAAGAACGTCGCCCACGGGCAGGCGCACATCAAGAGCACCTTCAACAACACCATCGTGTCCATCACGGACCCGACCGGTGCGGTCATCTCCTGGGCCTCTTCCGGCCAGGTGGGCTTCAAGGGCTCGCGCAAGTCGACCCCGTTCGCCGCGCAGCTGGCCGCCGAGGCCGCCGCGCGTCGGGCGATGGAGCACGGCATGCGCAAGGTCGACGTGTTCGTCAAGGGACCCGGCTCCGGCCGGGAGACCGCCATCCGTTCGCTGCAGGCAGCCGGGCTCGAGGTCGGTCAGATCTCCGACGTCACCCCGCAGCCGCACAACGGTTGCCGTCCGCCGAAGCGTCGCCGGGTCTGAGAGGTTAGAGAGAGATGGCTCGTTACACCGGTGCTGACTGCCGCCGTTGCCGGCGGGAGAAGATGAAGCTGTTCCTCAAGGGCAGCAAGTGCGATGGTCCGAAGTGCCCGTTCGAGTCCCGGCCGTTCCCGCCCGGGCAGCACGGCCGCGGCCGCACCAAGGAGACGGAGTACCTGCTCCAGCTCCGTGAGAAGCAGAAGGCCCGTCGTGTCTACGGCGTGCTGGAGAAGCAGTTCCGCGGCTACTACGAGGAGGCCGTGGGCAAGAAGGCCAAGACCGGCGAGGTTCTCCTGCAGATCCTCGAGTCGCGGCTGGACAACGTGGTCTACCGGGCTGGCTACGCCAGCTCGCGCGACCAGGCCCGCCAGCTGGTCAAGCACGGCCACTTCACCGTGAACGGCAAGAAGGTCGACATCCCGTCGTTCCGCGTCAAGGAGCACGACATCATCGAGGTCCGGGGCAAGAGCAAGGAGCTCACCCCGTTCGTCGTGGCGCAGGCCCAGGCCGGTTCCCGGTCCGTGCCGGCCTGGCTGGAGGCTATCCCCAGCCAGATGAAGATCCTCGTGCACTCCCTCCCGGCCCGGCAGGTCATCGACACGCAGGTCCAGGAGCAGCTGATCGTCGAGCTCTACTCCAAGTAAGCAGGGCTCGTTGCGGTGGCCCGCCTTCCGGGGCGGGCCACCGGAACAGTTTGTGTGGCGGGCGTCAAATAGCGGGCGCCCCGGAAGAGAAGAGAAGAAATGCTCATCAGCCAGCGACCGTCTCTCTCCGAAGAGTCGATCAACGAGACCCGCTCCCGGTTCACCATCGAGCCGCTGGAGCCCGGCTTCGGCTACACCCTGGGCAACTCGCTGCGGCGCACGCTGCTGTCGTCCATCCCGGGTGCCGCGGTCACCTCGATCAAGATCGACGGTGTGCTGCACGAGTTCACCACGATCCCCGGGGTCAAGGAGGACGTGGTCGAGCTCGTCATGAACATCAAGGAGCTGTGCGTCAGCTCCGAGCACGACGAGCCGGTCAGCATGTACCTGCGCAAGCAGGGCCCGGGCGACGTGACCGCGGGTGACATCCAGCCCCCGGCCGGCGTGTCGGTGCACAACCCGGACCTGAAGCTCGCCACCCTCAACGGCAAGGGCCGGCTCGACATGGAGCTGACCGTCGAGCGGGGTCGCGGCTACGTGACGGCGGCGCAGAACAAGCAGGCCGGCGCCGAGATCGGCCGGATCCCGGTCGACTCGATCTACTCGCCGGTGCTGAAGGTGACGTACCGCGTCGAGGCCACCCGTGTCGAGCAGCGCACCGACTTCGACCGGCTGATCATCGACGTCGAGACCAAGCCGTCGATGGGCCCGCGTACCGCGCTGGCCTCCGCCGGCTCGACGCTGGTGGAGCTCTTCGGCCTGGCCCGGGAGCTGGACGAGACCGCTGAGGGCATCGACATCGGGCCGTCCCCGCAGGACGCCCAGCTCGCGGCGGACCTGGCCCTGCCGATCGAGGAGCTGGACCTCACCGTCCGCTCCTACAACTGCCTCAAGCGCGAGGGCATCAACTCCGTTGGTGAGCTGATCGGGCGCACCGAGGCCGACCTCCTCGACATCCGGAATTTCGGTCAGAAGTCGATCGACGAGGTCAAGATGAAGCTCGCCGGGATGGGACTCGGGCTGAAGGACTCGGCCCCGAACTTCGACCCGGCGCACGTCGTGGACGCCTTCGGCGAGGCCGACTACGACACCGACGACTACCGCGAGACCGAGCAGCTCTAGTCCGCGCTGCCGCCACACCTGAGGAGCACCAAGCATGCCCACGCCCACCAAGGGCCCCCGCCTCGGCGGCAGCCCCGCGCACGAGCGGCTGATGCTGGCCAACCTGGCCACCGCGCTGTTCCAGCACGGCAAGATCAAGACCACCGAGACGAAGGCCCGGCGGCTGCGTCCGCTGGCCGAGCAGCTCATCACCAAGGCCAAGCGCGGTGACCTGGCCGCGCGGCGGCGGGTGCTGGGCGTCGTGAAGGACAAGGACACGGTCTACGCCCTGTTCGACCAGATCGCGCCCCGGTACGCCAACCGCCCCGGCGGTTACACCCGGATCGTGAAGACCGGTCCGCGCAAGGGTGACAACGCGCCGATGGTCGTCATCGAGCTGGTCGAGGAGCTTCAGGTCGCCGAGCCGAAGGTGAACAAGAAGACCGCCGCCCGCAAGGCCGCGCAGCAGGACAAGGTCGAGGCGCTCGCCCCGGCCGAGGAGAACCCGGCCCCGGCCGACCAGGACGCCGAGCCGCCGATCTCGGCCTCCGGTGACACCGACGCTGCCCGCGAGGACAGCGACGAGGCCAACGAGAACAAGGCCTGATCAAGGGCAACGTCGGGCCCGGCACCCCCACGGGGGTGCCGGGCCCGACCCGTAACTGGAGGTACGAGGTGGACGAGCGGACCCGGCTGCGGCTGGACGTCTCCTACGACGGCACCGGCTTCTCCGGCTGGGCCGCCCAGCCGACCCGGCGTACGGTCGCCGGGGTGCTCGTCGAGACGCTGGACCTGGTCCTCGGGGCGGGCACCGCGACCGGGCTGACCGTGGCCGGCCGGACCGACGCCGGGGTGCACGCCACCGGTCAGGTCTGCCACCTCGACCTGCCCACCACGGTCTGGCGGGAGCACGACGGCCGGCTGCTGCGCCGGTTGGCCCGGCTGCTCCCCACCGACGTCCGGGTGCGGGCGATGACCGAGGTGCCGGCCGACTTCGACGCCCGGTTCTCGGCGACCTTCCGCCGCTACGAGTACCGGGTCACCGACGCCTCCTGGGGCGCCGAGCCGCTGCGCCGGCACGACACCCTGGCCTGGCCCCGGCCGCTGGACCTGGCGGCGTTGAACGTCGCCGCCGCCGGCCTGGTGGGGGAGCACGACTTCGCCGCGTACTGCCGGCGCAAGGAGAACGCCACCACGCTGCGCGAGGTGACCCGGCTGGACTGGCGGCGCGACCCGGACCGGATCCTGGTCGCCACCGTCCAGGCCGACGCGTTCTGCCAGGCGATGGTGCGCAGCCTGGTGGGCGCGATGCTGGTCGCCGGGGACGGCCGACGGCCGGTCGACTGGCCGGCCGGCCTGCTGACCCGGCGGGAACGCTCGAGCGAGGTGACCGTCGCCCCCGCGCACGGCCTCACCCTGGTCGCCGTCGGCTACCCGGACGACCCGGCGGAGTACGCCCGCCGCGCCGACCTCACCCGCCGGCTGCGGGTGCCCGCCGAGTCCTGAACGGCCGCCGGCCCGGATCCGTCGGGTCCGGACCGCCGCCGGCCGAGGCTCCGCGGAATCCCGGACCTTGCGCTCGGCCGGGGTCGACGTCGGGTGGGCGACGTGACGAGGGCCCGGTCCGTGCTCCGGACCGGGCCCTCGTCGCGCGTGCCGGCTCAGTTGCCGGGCAGCTCCCCGTCGCTGGTCGGGTCGGTGCCGCGCGGCGTCGAGGTGGGCTCCGACGCCTCCGCGCCGGGCTGGACCGCGACGCCGGCCGCCGCCCGCCGGTCCAGCACGCCCTTGTTCAGGTGCAGCTCGATCATGTCGTAGATCACCTCGCGTACCGCGTTGTCGCCGGCCGGTACGGCACCGCCGTCGGCCCGGGTGACCACGGAGTAGGCGAGGTAGTGGCCGCGTACCTGCCAGCCGACCCGGGCGGCGGCGGTGGCTACCGACTCGGTGTCCTCGCCGGCCGGCATGCCGCGGAAGCGGCCCTCCCGGTCGTCGAGCAATTCCCGGATCCGGTCCCGGGCGCGCTGCGCGCCGGCCAGGTCGGTCAGGTTGAACAGACCGGCGGTGACCAGGTGCTCGTCGTCGGGGGAGCGCAGCGTGCCGCGGACCACCTGACTGCACCCCAGCCGGTCCAGCAGGTCGGCGATCTCGCCGGTGGCCGCCACCGCGCAGTTGCCGCTGGACTGGGTCCTCAGCACGTCGTACGCCGGCTCCCCGTCGGCCACCACCAGCTTCCGGCCGGGGAAGACCTCCTTGGCGGTGAGCGGCTGCCGGTCGGTGTCCCGGGAGTCGAGGTCCTGGCCGGGCGGCCCGGTCGTCGGGGCGGCGGCGCCGGGCTGCTGGGCGATCGGGGCGGTCGGCTCGGCATCGGGGTCAGCGGTGCGGTCGCCCAGCAGGGCGGTCGCACCGATCCCGCCGAGCGCGAGCAGCACCAGCACGGCGGCGCCGCCGACGAGCACCTGCCAGAACCGGCCTCCGCCGCGTCCGGAGTCGGGTCGGCGGGACCGGGGCAGGTCCGGCGGTTCGGTCGGGGCGTCCCCCGGGGTGGTGGGCTCGGGTGGGAGCTGGACGGACGCGCGGACCGGAACCGGGACCGGTTCGACCGCCGGGGGCGCCGGTGGCGCCGGGGGCGCCGGTGGCGCCGGTGGGACGGCCCGTGGCAGCGACGGGGTGGGGAAGCGGGACGGGGAGGGCCCGGCGGGCGGTGGCGAAACCGGGGTGATCTCCGGCAGGTCCGACCCGGACCGCGGGTACTCCACGAAAGCGTCCTCATCGGACTCGTACCGATACACCATGTCGCCAGAGTATGACTCATTGTCCCTTTAGGGGGTAATAATGGGAAATTCCGGCGCGTGGCGCGTCGTCGCGCCCGCCGAGGCGGCCGCGACCGGCCCGAACGCCGATGGGAGAATGCCGGACGTGACCGGCGACCACTACTTCACCGCTGAACCGACCACCGCGGCCCACCCGCGGGAGGTCGAGTTCTCCGTCGCCGGGCGCGACTACACCCTCGCCTCCGCCGGCGGCGTCTTCTCCGCCGCCCGACTCGACCCCGGCACCGCCGTGCTGCTGCGCAAGGCGGAGCTGCCCACCGGCGCCACCGGTGACCTGCTCGACATCGGCTCCGGCTACGGGCCGATCAGCTGCGTGCTGGCCGATCTCGCACCCGGCGCCACCGTCTGGGCGGTCGACGTCAACGAGCGCGCCCGCGCCCTCACCGCCGCGAACGCCGCCCGGGTCGGCGCCGCCGACCGGGTCCACGCGGTCGCCCCGGACGAGGTGCCGACGGACGTCACGTTCGCCCAGATCTGGTCCAACCCGCCGATCCGGATCGGCAAGGACGAGCTGCACGAGCTGCTGCGCCGCTGGCTGCCCCGGCTCGCCCCGGACGGCGTCGCCTGGCTGGTGGTCGCCCGTCACCTCGGCGGCGACTCGCTGCACCGCTGGCTGGTCGACGCCGGCTGGCAGGTCGAGCGGCACGCCAGCCAGAAGGGCTACCGGGTGCTGCGCGTCACCCGGTAATCGAGTGTCGCCCGGCCCGCCCGCTCGGGCAGGATGCCGGCGTGGGATACGTGGACGTGGCAGGGGTCGGGCACATGCTGCCCGACGGTCGGGAGCTCTTCGCCGACGTGTCGTTCCGGGTCGGTGAGGGCGCCAAGGTCGCCCTGGTCGGCCCGAACGGCGCAGGGAAGACCACGCTGCTGCGGATGGTCTCCGGCGACCTGCCGGTGAAGACCGGGGCGATCGCCCGGTTCGGCGGGCTCGGCGTCATGCGGCAGTTCATCGGCATGATCGGCGACGAGTCCACGCTCGCCGACCTGGCGCTCTCGCTGGCCCCGGCGGCGCTGCGCGACGCCGGCCGTCGGCTCGCCGACACCGAGGCCGCCATGCGGGCGGCCGAGGTGCGCGGCAAGTACAGCACCGCCGCGGGCAAGGCCCAGCTCGCGTACGCCGACGCGCTCGCCGCCTGGGGCGAGACCGGCGGGTACGACGCCGAGGTGCTCTTCGACACCGTCACCACCATCGTCCTCGACCTGCCCTGGGACGCCGCCCGGGACCGTCCCGTCCGGACCCTCTCCGGCGGCCAGCAGAAACGCTTCGCCCTGGAGCTGCTGCTGCGCGGCCCCGAGGAGGTGCTGCTCCTCGACGAACCGGACAACTTCCTCGACGTGCCGGGCAAGCGCTGGCTGGAGGCGCGGCTGAAGGAGTCCGGCAAGTCGGTGCTCTACGTCTCGCACGACCGGGAACTGCTGGCGCAGACCGCCGACCGGGTCGTCGCTGTCGAGGGCGGCAGCGCCTGGGTGCACCCGGGCGGCTTCGCCAGCTGGCACAGCGCCCGGGTGGCCCGGCACGACCGCCTCGACGAGCTGCGCAAGCGGTGGGACGAGGAACACGAGAAGCTGCGCGAGCTGATGCTGATGTACAAGCAGAAGGCCGCGTACAACTCGGGGATGGCGTCGCGGTACCAGGCCGCGCAGACCCGGCTGCGCAAGTTCGAGGAGGCCGGGCCGCCGCCCGTACCCCCGAAGGACCAGGACATCCGGATGCGCCTGGCCGGCGGGCGGACCGGCAAGCGCGCGGTGATCTGCGACCAGCTCGAGCTCGACGGCCTGACCTACCCCTTCGACCTGGAACTCTGGTACGGCGACCGGGTCGCCGTGCTGGGCGCCAACGGGACGGGCAAGTCGCACTTCCTGCGGCTGCTGGCCCGCGGCGGCACCGACCCCGACCCGGCGCAGACCCCGGTCGGCGCGGCGGCGCTGGCCCCCGTCGCCCACGGCGGGGTGGCCCGGCTCGGCGCCCGGGTCCGCCCCGGGCACTTCTCGCAGACCCACGACCGGCCGGAGCTGATGGCGAAGACCCTCGTCGAGATCCTCTGGCGGGGCGACGAGCACCGGGCCGGGATGGACCGGCACGCCGCGATGGCCGCGCTCAGCCGGTACGAACTGGCCGCGCAGGGCGACCAGCGCTTCGGCACCCTCTCCGGCGGCCAGCAGGCGCGCTTCCTGGTGCTGCTGCTGGAACTCTCCGGGGCGACGCTGCTGCTCCTGGACGAGCCGACCGACAACCTCGACCTGGCTTCCGCCGAGGCGCTGGAGGCGGGGCTGGCCGCGTTCTCCGGGACGGTGGTCGCGGTCACCCACGACCGCTGGTTCACCCGCTCCTTCGACCGCTTCGTGCTGTTCGGCGGCGACGGCGAGGTGGTGGAGACGCCGGAGCCGGTCTGGGACGTGCGCTGACCTTCCCCGCCCGGCGCGGCGGCCGACCGGGGCGGGGCGGTCGCCCGTCCGGCGGGTCCCCGTCGGCATAGGGTGGATCTCGTGACTGAGATGACCTACCGCCGACTGGGCGACTCCGGGCTCGTGGTGTCCGTGGTCGGCATCGGCTGCAACAACTTCGGCCGCAAGCTCGACCTCGACGAGACCCGGGCGGTGGTCGACGCCGCGCTCGACGTCGGGATCAACTTCTTCGACACCGCCGACATCTACGGCGAACCGCAGGGCGCCTCCGAGGAACTGCTCGGCCAGGCGCTCAAGGGACGCCGGGACGACGTGGTGGTGGCCACCAAGTTCGGCATGGACATGCACGGGCTCAACGGGCCCGACCACGGCGCCCGGGGCGCCCGCCGCTACATCGCCCGCGCCGTCGAGGCGTCGCTGCGCCGGCTCGGCACCGACCACATCGACCTGTACCAGATGCACGAGCCCGACCCCGGCACCCCGATCGACGAGACGCTCTCCGCGCTGGACGACCTCGTCCGCGCCGGCAAGGTGCGCTATCTCGGCAACTCCAACTTCGCCGGCTGGCAGATCGCCGACGCCGACTGGGTCGCCTCCTCCACCGGGCGGGCCCGCTTCATCTCGGCGCAGAACCACTACTCGCTGCTGGAACGCTCCGTCGAGACCGAGGTCATCCCCGCCTGCGAGCGCTTCGGCCTCGGCATGCTGCCCTTCTTCCCGCTCGCCAACGGCCTGCTCACCGGCAAGTACCGGCGCGACCAGGCCCCGCCCGCAGGCAGCCGGCTCTCCGGCGGCGGCCGGTACGCCCAGCGCCTCGCCGCCGCGGACTGGGACACCATCGAGGCGATCGGGTCGTACGCCGCCGACCGGGGGCTGAGCATGCTCCAGGTGGCGATCGGCGGGCTGGCCGCCCGCCCGGCGGTGACCTCGGTGATCGCCGGTGCCACCACCCCGGAGCAGGTGCGCGCGAACGCCGAGGCCGGCACCTGGCAGCCCACCGACGAGGACCTGGACGCCCTCGACGCCGTCCTCTGACCGCCAGCCCGCCGGACACGCCACCCGCCGCCCCGGGCGGCTGGCGGCGAGCGGCCCGCACCCGCGAGTGGAACACCATGGACGTCATGGCGGGCGTTTGACAGCAATGGCGTTCCACCCGTGCAGCCGACGGCCCTCACGACGCCCGCCGCGCGCCGCCCGGGCGCCGTCCTGCCAGCGCGCCGGCACTCGCACGGGGGCGTGCGGCGGCGCCTGGTACCGCGCCGGTGGTCCGGGGCGCGGGTGGTACGCCATGGACGTCAACGGGGGCTGTTGGCGTGCATGGTGTGCCACTCGTCCCGGCGCTCGCGGAGGGCGGCGGCGACCATGTCCACCGTCTGCGACGGCTGGCGGAAGACGTCGTCGGCGGTGAAGCGGAGGACGATCCAGCCGGCCGCGCGTAGCGCGTTGAGGCGGGCCACGTCCTGCCGGAAGTGCACGCGATCGCGGTGGTGGTCGCCGTCGTACTCGACGGCTACGCGGAGCGCCGGCCAGGCCAGGTCGACCCGTCCCACGAAGCGGCCCCGGGCATCGAGCACGTCGTGTTGCGCCGTGGCCGGCGGCAGCCCGGCGTCGAGCAGGAGCAGCCGCAGGCGGGTCTCCATGGGGGACTCGCTCAGCGGCTCCGCCAGCGCCAGCACCTGCCGCAGCAGCGGGAGCCCGGGCCAGCGGGTGTGCGCCTCGGCGTACGCACGCAGTGCCGGCAGCTTCACCACCCGGCGGTGCAGCAGCGCGTCGACGGCGACCAGCGCCTCGTCGCGGGGCACCTGCCGGCCAAGGTCGAAGGCGGTGCGCAGGGCGGTGGTGACGGGCAGGCCGGCGAAGCGGGTGCGGTCCGACGGCGGCAGCGCCGACCGGGTCACATGGACCCGGGGGTGGGCGCGCAGCCGCGCCGCCCGGGGCAGCAGCACGGACACCGGCGCGTCCCGCCGGAGCAGGTCGACACCCCAGAGGTACGCCGCGCTGTGCCCGGCGATCGCCGCGTCCGGCGGCAGCAGCAGTGCCACCGCGTCGCACCAGAGCCGGTGATCCGCCGTGCGCAGGCTGTCGCGGTGCACGTAGACGTCGGGCAGCAGCCGGTGCCAGGCCGGGCCGCGCAGCATCGCCCAGGTGACCGACCCCTCCGCGACGGCGCGGCTGCCCCGGAAGGGCAGGAACGCGAGGCGGCGCGGAACCCGGGGCGGCGAGGGCATCCGGACAGCATGCGGTGAGCGGAGTGTCACCCGCTGCCCCCGCCGTCGGCGCCGGACGGTGGGTGGAAAAAGCGAACCCGCGCTCTTGGCGGGACGGCGGATCCGTCGTACGGTATGGCCGCAAGTGACCCACGGGAGCCCGGTGCACCGGGCTGAGAGGGGGGCTGAAGCCCCCGACCGTCGAACCTGATCCGGGTAATGCCGGCGCAGGGAGGAGTGTTGCCGTGCCGTCCCTGGGACGACTGCATCTGATCACCGACACCCGGCCGGGGCGCGACCCGCTCACCGTGCTCCGGGCCGCCCTGCCGGTGGCCCGCGCCGAGCTGGTCGTACAGGTCCGGGTGGGCGACGACGCCACCGACCGGCAGGCGTACGAGCTGGCCCGCCGGGTGGTCGCGCTCTGTGCGCCGTACGGGGCGACGTGCCTGGTCAACGACCGGCTGCACGTGGCGCTCGCGGTCGGCGCCGCCGGCGGCCACGTGGGCGCGGACGACCTGCCGGTCGGTGCGGCCCGCCGGGTGCTCGGCCCGGCCGCCGTGCTCGGCGCCACCGCCCGGGAACCGGTCGCCGCCGTCGGGGCCGTCGCCGCCGGGGCCGGCTACCTGGGCGTGGGCCCCTGCCACGCCACCACCACCAAGGCCGGGCTGCCGGCGCCGATCGGCCCCGACGGGGTACGCGCCGTCGCCGCGGCCGTCACCGTGCCGGTGATCGCCATCGGCGGGGTCACCGCCGCGTCGGTGCCGGCGCTGCGCGCCGCCGGGGCGTACGGGGTGGCGGTGGTCGGGGCGCTGTCGGGAGCTGACGATCCCGGGCGGGCCACCGCTGAACTGCTCGGGGCCCTGACGTGCTGACCCGACCGGACGTCGCCGTGGTGGGGGCGGGACCGGTCGGGCTGGCGATCGCGTGGCGCTGCGCCGCGCGCGGGCTGCGCGTCGTCGTGCACGATCCCGCCCCCGGCTCCGGCGCGTCCCACGTCGCCGCCGGGATGCTGTCGCCGGTCGCCGAGGCGTACTTCGGGGAGCACGAGCTGACCGGGCTGCTCGCCGAGTCGGCCGCCCGCTGGCCCGGCTTCGCCGCCGAGCTGGCCGAGGCCGCCGGCACCGACCTCGGGTACCGGACCGAGGGCACCCTCGTCGTCGGGCTGACCGGTGACGACCTGGCCGAGGCGGGCCGGCTGTGGTCGTACCAGCAGGGGTTGGGGTTGCCGATCACGCCGCTGCGCCCCTCGCAGCTGCGGGAGCGCGAGCCGGCGCTGGCGCCGCGGGTGCGCGGCGGCGCGGTCGCGCCGGACGACCACCAGGTCGACCCGCGCCGGCTGGTCGCCGCGCTGCGGACGGCGGCCGAGCGGGCCGGCGCGGTGCTGGTGCCCGGCGCGGTCACCCGGCTCGCCGAGGTCGACGCCCGGCTCACCGTGGTGGCCGCCGGCTGCGGCGCCGCCGCGCTCACCGGCCTGCCGGTCCGGCCGGTGAAGGGGCAGGTGCTGCGGCTGCGCGCCCCCGGTCGCGGCACGCCGGACCTGCGGCACGTGATCCGGGGGTACGCCGACGGCGAGTCGGTCTACCTGGTGCCCCGCACCGACGGCGAGGTGGTCGTCGGGGCGACCGTCGAGGAGCGGGCCGACACCGAGGTGACCGCGGGGGCGGTGCTGCGGCTGCTCCGCGCCGCCGTCGACCTCGTGCCCGACCTGGCCGAGTACGAGCTGGCCGAGGCGTCCGCCGGGCTGCGCCCCGGCACCCCCGACAACGCCCCGATCCTCGGGGCGCTGCCCGGCCGGCCCGGCGTGCTCGCCGCCACCGGGCACCACCGGCACGGCATCGTGCTCACCCCGGCCACCGCCGACCTGATCACCGAGCTGGTCGTGACCGGCGCGGCGGACCCGTTGCTGGCGCCCTTCACGCCGGCCCGGTTCACCGCGCGCGACGGCGACGGGCGGGCGCCCGCCGTCGCGGCCCGCCGCCCGCGTCCCGACCGATCCGCATCCGAGGAGGAGCGCACGTGGAGTTGACGGTGAACGGCGCCGGGCGGACGCTGCCCGGCGGTGCGACGGTGGCGGACGTGGTGCGGGAGGTGACCCCGCAGCAGCGCGGGGTGGCCGTCGCGGTCAACGGCGAGGTGGTGCCCCGGTCCCGGTGGTCGTCGAGCCCGGTGCGCGACGGCGACCGGGTCGAGGTGCTCAGCGCCGCGCAGGGCGGGTGACCGGGATGGCCTTCGAGCTGGCCGGGGTGACCCTCGGGTCGCGGCTGATCCTCGGCACCGGCGGCGCGGCCAACCTGCACGTGCTGGAGCAGGCCGTCCGGGCCTCCGGCACCGAGCTGGTCACCCTGGCCCTGCGCCGGGTCGACACCGCCGCCACCGCAGGCGGGCTGCTGGACCTGCTGGACCGGTGCGGGGTGCGGCTGCTGCCGAACACCGCCGGCTGCTACACGGCCGGCGAGGCGGTCAAGGTGGCCCACCTGGCCCGGGAGGCGTTCGACACCGACTGGGTGAAGCTGGAGGTGATCGGCGACGAGCGGACCCTGCTGCCCGACGGGGTGGAGCTGCTGCGCGCCGCCGAGGAGCTGGTCGCCGACGGGTTCACCGTGCTGCCGTACACCTCGGACGACCCGATCCTGGCCCGCCGGCTGGCCGACGTGGGCTGCGCCGCCGTGATGCCGGCCGGCGCGCCGATCGGCTCCGGGCTCGGCGTGAACAATCCGCACCACATCCGGCTGATCCGGCAGAGCGTCGACGTGCCGGTGATCCTCGACGCCGGCATCGGCACCGCCTCCGACGCCGCGCTCGCCATGGAACTCGGCTGCGACGCGGTGCTGCTGGCCAGCGCCGTCACCCGGGCCGCCGACCCGGTGGCGATGGCCACCGCGATGCGGTACGCGGTCGAGGCCGGCCGGCTCGCTCACGCCGCCGGCCGGATCACCCGCCGCTTCCACGCCCTCCCCTCCACCTCCGACGAGGGAAGGCCCGAGCTGTGACGGCGACGCGGGCGCAGCGGCGCACCGCCGGCGGGCCGGTGGCCGGGGCCCCACAACCGGGCGGGCCGCTGACCGACTCGTGGCGAGCCGGTTCGGGGCGGCTCGCCGCGCCCGACGCCCCGCCGGTGCGCCCCGGCCCGGCGGGACCGTCGGGGCTGGTGGTGCTCACCGACCGCTGGCAGGCGCGGCGACCGCTGCCCGAGGTGGTGGCGGCGGCGGTGGCCGGGGGAGCGCGCTGGGTGGTGCTGCGGGAGAAGGACCTGCCCCGCGCCGAACGCGCCGCCCTCGCCGCCGCGCTGCGTCCCCTCCTCGCCGAGGCGGGCGGCACCCTGATCGTCGCCGGCCCCGATTCCCTCGACGGCGACGCCGTCCACCTGCCCTCGGCCGGCCCCTATCCGCCGCCGGCCCTCGGACTGGTCGGCCGCTCCTGCCACGACCGCGCCGAGCTGGTCCGACTCACCACCGAGGACTACGCCACCGTCTCGCCCGTCTTCCCCAGCAGGACGAAGCCCGGCTACGGCCCACCCCTGCACCGGGCTGGGCTCGCCGAGCTGATCCGGGTCAGCCCCGTGCCGGTCCTCGCCCTCGGCGGCATCGACACCCCCGACCGGGTGCACGCCTGCGTCGAGGCGGGAGCCGCCGGCGTGGCCGTGCTCGGCGCGGTCATGCGGGCCGAGGACCCCGCCGCGGCAGCCGCCACCCTGACCGAGGCCGTCGAGGCGGCGCGGCCGCCCGCAGCGACCACGGGAGACGCGCGATGACACCCACGACCGTGCTCACCATCGCCGGCTCCGACTCCGGCGGGGGCGCCGGCATCCAGGCCGACCTGAAGGTCTTCGCCGCCCTCGGCGCGTACGGCACCAGCGTGCTCACCGCGGTGACCGCGCAGAACACCCGGGGTGTGGACGCCGTCCTGCCGCTGCCCCCGCGCACCGTCAGCGAACAGCTCGACAGCGTGCTCGACGACTTCGCCGTCCGCGCGGTCAAGACCGGGATGCTCGGCACCCCGGCGGTCGCCGACGCCGTGGCCGAGGCGGCGAAGGCGGGCCGGTTGCCGCACCTCGTCGTCGACCCGGTGCTGGTCGCCACCAGCGGGCACCGGCTCGGTGTGGTGGAGGCGGTCGAGCGGCTCCTGCCGTACGCGGAGGTGGCGACGCCGAACTGCGCGGAGGCCGCGGCCCTCACCGGACGCCCGGTTACCACGGTCGAGGAGATGGTCGCCGCGGCGGAGGCGCTGGTGGCCGGCGGCGCGGCGCACGTGGTGGTGACCGGCGGCGACGTGGACGCCGACTGCGAGTCGGTGGACGTGCTCAGCGGCGGCGGCACGACCACCCTGCTGCGCGCGCCCCGGGTCGACACCCGGCACAACCACGGCACCGGCTGTTCGTTCTCGGCGGCGGTCGCCGTCCGGCTGGCGGCGGGCGATCCGGTGCCGGTCGCGGTCGCCGCCGCCAAGGAGTACGTCACCCGCGCGCTGACCGGCGCGCGGGATTGGGAGCTGGGGGCGGGCCGCGGCCCGCTGGACCACTTCGGCTGGTCCCGTTGATCACCAGGGAGGCTGTCATGCAGGCACGTCGCAAGGTCTACGTCGAGGGGTCACGGCCGGACGTCCGGGTGCCGTTCGCCGAGGTCGAGCTGACCGGGGACAACCCGCCGCTGCGCCGCTACGACACCTCCGGGCCGGGCTCCGACCCGGAGGTCGGGCTGCCCCCGCTGCGCGGGGAGTGGATCGCCGAGCGCGGGGACGTGGCCCCGGTGCGGGGCGCGGGCACCCCGCTCGCGGGCACGGACGGGAAGCGCCCCACCCAGCTCGCCTACGCCCGGGCCGGCGTGGTCACCCCGGAGATGGAGTTCGTGGCGATCCGGGAGGGGATGGCGCCGGAGTTCGTCCGGGACGAGATCGCTGCCGGGCGGGCGGTGCTGCCGCTCAACGTCAACCACCCGGAGTGCGAACCGGCGATCATCGGCAAGGCGTTCCTGGTCAAGGTGAACGCCAACATCGGCACCTCGGCGGTCACCTCCTCGGTCGCCGAGGAGGTGGAGAAGCTGACCTGGGCCACCCGGTGGGGCGCCGACACCGTGATGGACCTGTCGACGGGCAGGCGGATCCACGAGACCCGGGAGGCGATCGTGCGCAACTCGCCGGTGCCGATCGGGACCGTGCCGATCTACCAGGCGCTGGAGAAGGTCGGCGGCGACCCGGTGAAGCTGAGCTGGGAGGTGTTCCGGGAGACCGTCGTCGAGCAGGCCGAGCAGGGCGTCGACTACATGACCGTGCACGCCGGGGTGCTGCTGCCGTACGTGCCGCTGGCGGTGGACCGGGTCACCGGGATCGTCTCCCGGGGCGGGTCCATCATGGCGGCCTGGTGCCTGGCCCACCACGAGGAGAACTTCCTCTACACCAACTTCCGCGAACTGTGTGCGCTGCTCGCGCGGTACGACGTCACGTTCTCCCTCGGCGACGGGCTGCGGCCCGGCTCGATCGCGGACGCCAACGACGAGGCGCAGTTCGCCGAGCTGCGCACCCTCGGCGAGCTGACGAAGATCGCCTGGGAGTACGACGTGCAGGTGATGATCGAGGGCCCGGGCCACGTGCCGATGCACAAGATCAAGGAGAACGTGGACCTCCAGCAGGAGTGGTGCCACGAGGCCCCGTTCTACACGCTCGGCCCGCTGACCACGGACATCGCGCCCGCGTACGACCACATCACCTCGGCGATCGGCGCCGCGATGATCGGCATGTTCGGCACCGCGATGCTCTGCTACGTCACCCCGAAGGAGCACCTGGGGCTGCCCGACCGGGACGACGTGAAGGCGGGCGTGATCGCGTACAAGATCGCGGCGCACGCGGCCGACCTGGCCAAGGGCCACCCCGGCGCGCAGGCCTGGGACGACGCGCTCTCCAAGGCCCGGTTCGAGTTCCGCTGGTCCGACCAGTTCAACCTCTCGCTGGACCCGGAGACCGCGCGGTCGTACCACGACGCGACGCTGCCGGCCGAGCCGGCGAAGACCGCGCACTTCTGCTCGATGTGCGGGCCGAAGTTCTGCTCCATGAAGATCACCCAGGAGCTCAAGGAGTACGCCGCACGCGGCATGAAGGACAAGTCCGAGGAGTTCCTCTCCTCCGGCAGCCGCGTCTACCTGCCGCTCGCCTGACGATCGTGCCTTGTGGTGCCCCACGAACGCCTCGATCCGGCACCGATCGCCCACCACAACTGCATGATCGGCGCGGCGCCGACGGTCAGTCGCGGTGGTGGCGGCCGGAGGAGCGGAGTGAGCGGCGGGCGCTCTCCGTCTCCGGTTCGTTGTCGGCCAGCGGCCGGCTCAGCCCGGTCACCCAGTCCACGAACTCCTCGTCCTGCGCGGCCAGCGGCTCCGACCCGTCCGGCGTCTCGGCGACCGGTTCACCATCCCGGGAACCCTTGCGGCGGAACAGGCTCCGCCGGCCCCGGGACTTCCCGGACGCCGGCTCGGCTCCTTCCGGCGACCGGCTCGCCGCGCCGGTGGCGTCCGCCTCCGGTCCGCCGTCCGCCGGAGCCGGCTCGTCCCACCGGAAGTTGACGGGCGTGGGGACCTCCCGCGGTGTCGGCGGGAGGGGCTGCTCGCCGTCCGGCGCCGGAGTGGCCCGGGAGGTGGTGAAGGCCTGCCAACTGCCCGCGCTGCTCAGGTCGGGGAGGGGTGCCCGGTGCCGCGGGCGCGGCGCCGGCTCGACGGCCGGCGGGGGTTCCGGGGCGGCCGGCGTCCCGGCGACTGCGGCCGGCGGTGGCGTGAGCACGGCCGGCACGGCGGCGTCCGGACGTGACTCCTCGGGGAAGAACAGCGGCGGGGTGGGTGCCCCCGCACCGCTGGCCGGCGCCGGCTGGGCCGGCGCGGCGGTCGGCGACGGCGGTGCCGCCGGGGTGGCGTCCGTCCCGTCCGCGGCGGCGGGCGCCGGCTCTCCCGGGGTGCCGGCAGGGCGGCCGGCCGGATCGTCGGGGCCGGTGGAGCGGGGCTTGCGGGTGCGCTTAGGTCGCGGCTTCGGGGCGGTGGCCGCCGCTCTCGTCGTGGCGGCCGGCGCCGCCGGCGTGCCGCCCTCCTCCACCACCGCGTCGGGCGCGCCGCCGGCCGGCGCCGCCGGGTCCGCCGCGATGGTGCCGGGGGCGGTGGTGTCGGCCGGGATGGTGTCGGCTGCGGTGGTGTCCGCCGCGGCGGTGCCCCGATCCGCCGGAAGGCCTGCGGCGTCGGGCTGTGTCGTCGGGTCCGGCGCGGTGGTGCCGTCGGCGCGGGGTGCCGGGTCCGGGGCGGGGATCACCGGACCCGGGATCGTCGTGGCCGCGGCAGCCGCGTCCGGGGTCGCGGCATTCGCGTCCGGGGTCGCGGCATTCGCGTCCGGGGTCGCGACATCCGCGTCGGAGGTCGCCACATCCGCGTCGGAGGCCGCCGAGGGAGCGGGGGTGACCCGCGTCGCCGGGCGGCCGGTCGGCTCGGGTGCCGAGTCGGTCGACGCGGCCGGGGCGGCGACCGGGAACGCCGCCACGGGGCTCGCCGGGCCGGGCGCCGGAACGTCCGTGGCCGGGTCGGGGGCGGTCGGCGTCGCACCGGGTTCCGGGGCGGTGGCCGGGGGCGGTAGCCGGTCGGCCCGCGGCAGGTCGTCCGTTTCCGACTCCACCGGTCGGGCCGGCGCGGCGTCGTCCAGCCGGGCCGGTGCGTCGCCCGCCGCCGGCACCCCGGTCGGCTCACCGGTCGGGACCGGGGGGACCACCGAGAGGTGTCGTCCCGCCGGGGAGAGGCGGTCGAACGGGTCGGCCGGGCGGACGTCGCGGGACGGGCCGACGGTGGACTCCCGGGTGGCGGCGGGACCGGGCGCCGGCGCGGGGGTGCCCGGCGCCACCGGCCAGTCCCAGTGGGCCGGGGTCGCCGGACCGGTCCGGGTCGCGACGGCGTCGTCGGCCGGCGCGACACCGGTCGGGTCCACCCCGGCGCGGCTCCCGGTCGCGGCGGCCGGCACGTCCGGCCCGGCGGGCAGCGGGGCCAGGATGTCGGTCGGGGTGAGCGCGTCGCCGCCGGTGGCGCGGCCGGGCAGCAGCGGCCACCGCAGCAGGGTGGCGGCGGCCGAACCGAGCACACCGGCCGCCACCGCGATCACCGCGCCGTAGTACGGAGCCAGTTGGTAGCGGTCGACGGAGTTACCGGGACCGGCGGTGAGGTAGGCGAAGGCGAGCAGCACCGGACCGGTCGCCCCGGCGGCGCCACCGACCAGCGGCGCGTGCCCCCGCCACCGGGCCAGCCCACCGGTCAGTGCGCCGGCCAGCAGCGCCAGCGTGGGCAGCAGCAGCATCGCCAGCCGCTGGGCGGTGTCGGCGTCCAGCCAGGTCGGCTCCAGCACGCCGAGGCGTACGGTGCGCAGCGGGCCGGTGGAGAGCAGCGTCGGCGCGGCGGAGACCAGTGCGATCAGCCAGACCACGCCGGTCAGCATCGCGACGTTCCAGCCCAGCGGCGGTCGGAGCAGCACGGCCGACGCGGCGCCCGCGCCGACGACCGCGCCGACGACCGCGCAGATGCCCACCGCCCAGACCGGGTCTATGGTGCTCAGCTCGGCGGCCCGGGCGGGCTGCATGCAGAGCGGGGCGACCACGAAGGCGCCCAGCGCGGCGACGCCGGAGATCGCGAGCTGCACGCCGGTGGTGTCCGGCAACCCCTCCCGCCGGGCCAACCGTCCGGTCACGACGGCGCCGGCCACGGCCGCGCTCACCGCGAACCAGCCGACCCAGGCCAGCTGGGCCGGCCACCGGTTGACGTCGGTGAAGGCGCCGGTGAGCCGGACGATGCCGAACCCGTACGCGATGCCGAGCTGGCCGGCCCCGGCCAGCACGCTCACCCCGAGTGCCGTGAGCAGCAGTCTGCCCCACGTCCGAAAGGCCATGTCGGGCACGTTACGGCCCGGTGCGCCCGATCGCCACTGTGGCGCGGCGGGGCGGCAGCCTGGGGTTACTTCAACTCCACCAGGCGCGCCAGGTAGGTCGTGTCGCCGACATTGGTCAACATGTGAACGGCTCCGGGGTCGCGGTAGACCACACCGCCGGTGGGTTCGTCGGCGTCGATCCGGGTGCCGTCGATGGTCTGCACCACGTTCTTCGCGCCCTGGACGGCCACCACCAGATACGGGTGGTCGTGCCGGTGCAGCGGCTGCCGCTCGCCCGGCTCCAGCCGGATGTGCCACACCCGCACCCGGTCGTTCTCGAAGACGATCTCCTGGCCCACGGGACCGAGTTCGAGGTCGGTGTCGGTCATCGGGTTCCGTCCAGTTGGGGGAGCACCTCGGCGGCGATGAGCTCCAGGTGGTCGAGGTCGGAGAAGTCGATCAGGCGCAGGTGCACCCGGGTGGCGCCGATCGCGGCGAACTCGCCGAGCCGGTCGACCAGCTGGGCGGGGGAGCCGACCACCGGGTCCTCCGGCGGCAGGGCGCTCTTGACGTGCAGCGGCGCGGCCCGGTGCCGGGCCTCGGCGTCGGTACGGCCGATCGCCACCACCACCCCGGCGGAGAGCACCAGCGGCGCCCGCCCCGACTCCGCCCGGCCGATCCGGTCGCACGCCTCGCGCACCCGCTCGTACGCCGCGGCGGTCTCCTCGACCGACTTGAACGGCATGTTGAACTCGTCGGCGTACCGGGCGGCCAGCTCGGGCGTGCGCTTCGGGCCGCGCCCGCCGACGATCACCGGCGGGCCGGGCACCTGCACCGGCTTCGGCAGGGCGGGGGCGTCGACCAGCCGGTAGTGGTCGCCGGCGTGGCTGTAGGTCTGCCCGGCGGGGGTGCGCCAGAGGCCGGTGATGATCTCCAGCTGCTCGGCCAGCCGGTCGAAGCGTTCGCCGACGGCGGGGAACGGGATGCCGTACGAGGTGTGCTCGCGCTCGTACCAGCCGGCGCCGATGCCCAGCTCGACCCGGCCGCCGCTCATCCGGTCCACCTGGGCCACCATCACGGCCAGCGGTCCGGGCAGCCGGAAGGTGGCCGAGGTGACCAGCGTGCCGAGCCGGATCCGGGAGGTCTCCCGGGCCAGCGCGGCCAGGGTGAGCCAGGCGTCGGTCGGGCCGGGCAGCCCAGCATCCCCCATCGACTGGTAGTGGTCGGCCCGGAAGAAGCCGTCGAACCCGCCGGTCTCGACCGCCTGGGCGAAGCGGAGCTGGTCGGAGTAGTCGGCGCCCCGGTGCGGCTCGGTGAACACGGTCACCCGCATGGTCATCGTCCTTCCGAACCTGCGGGCGCCGGCGCCTCGCGCTCCATCAGCAGTTCGTGCAGCTCGGCGCTGATCCGGGCGACGTCGGCGAGGTGCTCGTGGCGGCCGAGGGTGCGGGGCCGGGGCACGGCCACCTCGACGATCTCGCGGATCCGGCCGGGGCGCGGGCTGAGTACCACCACCCGGTCGGCCAGCAGCACCGCCTCGTCGATCGAGTGGGTGACGAAGACGACGGTCGCCCCGGTCTCCATGTGCACCCGTTGCAGCTCGCCGGAGAGCTCCTCGCGGGTGAGCGCGTCCAGGGCGGAGAACGGCTCGTCCATCAGCATCACCCGGGGCTCGCCGAGCAGCGACCGGCACAGCGACACCCGCTGCTGCATGCCGCCGGAGAGCTCGTGCGGCAGCCGCCTCTCGAAGCCGCCGAGGCCGGTCATCTCCAGCAGTTGGTGGGCCCGTTCGCGGTGCTTGGCCCGGCTCCAGCCGAAGATCTCGGCCGGCAGCAGGACGTTGTCCAGCACCGTGCGCCAGGGCAGCAGGGCGGGCCGCTGGAAGAGCATCGCGATGTCCCGGCGGGGCCGGGTGATCGGGGTGCCGGCGACGGTGATCTCCCCGCTGGTGACCGGGAGCAGTCCGGCGATCATGCGGAGCAGGGTGGACTTGCCGCAGCCGGACCGGCCGAGCACGGCCACGAACTCGCCCTCGGCGACCTCCAGGTCGATCCCCCGCAGCGCCTCGACCCGACCGGAGCGGCCGTCGAACGTCCGCGACACATCCGCGAGTCGGATCATCTCCGGCGGGCCTCCGCTGAGTGGGCAATCAGGAATCCGACAAAGGCTATCCGGCGTGGGTCACTTGCCGACAGTCCGGGGTGGACTACGGCGTTGCCGTTCCGCAACACGATGCGACTGGCGTCGTCACGGTGCGGCTCTCGTACGCTGTGCCCGCGAAGAGTCCCCTTACGACGGTGGCGCCGGCTCCCCCCTCACGCCGGCGCTCCGGACCGACAACCCCTTCCGGGTGGCATGACCCGGTCGGAAAGGACATGGTGCACTGATGAGAAGGCTGACCCGCACGGTCGCCGCGGCCGCCCTGGCCACCGCCCTCGCCCTGGTCTCGGGGTGCAGCGGCGGCGATGACAGCTCCGACGCCAAGGGCGGCGACGGCAAGGCGCTGGAGAAGGTGACGTACCTCACCTCGTTCGGCAACTTCGGCCGTGACTCGTACGCCTGGGTGGCGAAGGAGAAGGGGTTCTTCAAGGAGGCCGGCTTCGAGGTCGAGATCAAGCCCGGCCAGGGCACCGGCTCGGTCATCCAGACCATCGTCGGCGGCCAGGCCGACTTCGGCCCGATCGACCTGACCGGCGGCCTGCTCCAGCTCGGCAACGGGGTGGCGAAGGACTTCGTCGCGGTGGCGGCCATCCAGCAGCGCACCATGGCCGCCGTCGTCACCGTCGAGGGCAAGAACATCGCCTCCCCGAAGGACCTGGAGGGCAAGAAGCTCGCCGACACCCCGACCTCCGTGGTCCGGCAGCTCTTCCCGACGTACGCCCGGCTCGCCGGCGTCGACGCCACCAAGGTGACCTGGGTCAACGGCGAGGCGCAGACCCTGATCGGCACGCTCGCCTCCGGCGCCGTCGACGGCATCGGGCAGTTCGTGGTCGGCCAGCCCACCGTCGAGGCGGTGACCAAGAAGAAGCCGGTCGTGCTGCCGTACAGCAACGTGATGCAGGACCTCTACGGCAACGTGCTGATCACCTCCAGCAAGATCGCCAAGGAGAAGCCGGAGATGGTCAAGCGCTTCTCCGGCGCGCTGCTCAAGGGCCTGGAGTACAGCCTGGCCAACCCGCAGGAAGCCGCCGACATCCTGAAGAAGAACGTCCCGGCGACCGTTCCCGCGGCGGCCGCCGCCGAGCTCCAGCTGATGGCCGGGTACGTCCGGTCCAGCAACTCCGGCACCGCGCTGGGCACCCTGGACAGCGACCGGGTCGCCAAGAGCATCGCCATCCTGCAGGGCGCGGGCGCGCTCAAGCAGAACCTGACGCCGGACCAGATCATCGACTTCAGCCTCGCGCCGAAGGCCTGATCGACGCGCGAGGAGTGCCACGGGGGTGCGGCCGGCCGGGACCACCGGCGGTCGTACCCCCGTCGCGTGCCGGCCCCGGGGCCGGCGAGAGAGGAGAGATCGTGACGGAGATCCGTACCCGCCCGGAGCCCGCCGCCGGGACGGATGCCGCGGGGGCGGTGGCGACCCCGACCACGCCGCCGGCCGGCGCGGCCGGGCGCCGGCCGGGCCCGGCGACCGTCGGCCTGCCGCTGCTCGGCCTGCTGGTCGCGGTGACGGTCTGGTGGCTGGTCACCTCGGGGCTGGGGCTGGTGCACCCGGCGTCCCTGCCGCCCCCGCAGGAGGTGTGGCGGGCCCTGACCGCCGCGGCCGACGTGCTGCTGCCGGCCCTGCGCATCACCGCGACCATGACGCTTGTCGGCTTCGTGCTCTCGGCGGCCGCCGGGATCCTGATCGGGATGGCGCTGGCCGCCTCCCGGACCGCGGAGCGGATGTTCGCGCCGCTGCTGGTGGCGGTGAACGCGGTGCCGAAGATCGCCCTGGGGCCGCTGCTGGTCGTCTCGGTCGGCTTCGGTGAGAAACCGATCCTGACCATGGTCTTCCTGCTCTGCTTCTTCCCGATCGTGCTCTCCACCGCGACCGGACTCTCCACCACCCCGGCCGACCTGGCCGAGCTGGCCCGGTCGCTGAACGCCTCCTGGTGGCAGTCGTTCCGCAAGGTGCGCTTCCCCGCCGCGCTGCCGCAGATCTTCGTCGGGCTCAAGGTGGCGATGCCGCTGGCCGCGATCGGCGCGGTGATCGGCGAGTTCTACTCCGACAAGCCGGGGCTGGGCTATCAGATCCTTCAGTACAACGGGATCGGGGAGTACCCGACCGCCTGGGCCGCGATCGTGCTGATCGCGGTGATGAGCATCCTGTTCTATTCGGCGCTCTCCCTGGTCGAGCGGCTGGCGCTGCCGTGGATCCGGGAGACCACCTCGGCCCGGTGAACCGGTGTGGCCCCGCCGCTCGGCGGGGCCACACCGCCGCTCAGCCGGCCAGGCGCCAGCGGCCGCCGCGGGCGACCAGGGTGGTCAACGCCTGGGGCATCAGGCCCGAGTGGTTGTCCGGGGTCATCCGGATCGGCCCGGAGAGGCCGTCCAGCTGGGACGTCTCCAGCACGTCCCGGATGCCGTCCCGGTTGACCGCGCCCTCCGTGCGGCGGGCCCGCAGCGCCGCGTCGGCGATCAACTGCACCGCGTCGGCGGCGAAGGACGAGAACCCGTTGTAGCCACCGAACTGGGCGGTGTAGTCCTGGAACCACTGCCGCCGGGCCGCCTTGGCCGGGGTGGTGGCGATCACGTCGTCGATCACCATGGTCTGGGTGAAGATCAGGGTGGCCTTCTCGGTGGACCGGGCGGCGGAGCCGAGGAACAGGTCGCCGGCGGCGGCCGCGTCGAGGAAGAGCGACCCGGAGAAGCCGGCCTGCCGCGCGCTGGTGGCGGCGAGCGAGGCCTGCTCCGGCGGGGTCCAGACGATCAGCGCGTCGGGCTTGCGGGCGGTCAGCAGGCGGACCGGCTGGCTCACCTCGGTGTCGGTGCCCCGGACGGACTCGCTGCGCAGCAGCTTGATGCCGGCCTTCTCCAGCTCCTTGTCGAGCGCGCTCAGCCCTTCCCGGCCGTAGTCGTCGTCGCTGTGCAGCACCCCCACCTCGCGGATGTTGCGACGGCGCAGCTCCGAGGTGAGCGCGCCGGCGCTGTCGGCCGCGTTCGGGGCCAGCTTGAAGACGTACCGCCGCTCGGCGACCGGGTTGGAGACCGCGCTGGACGGGGCGAGCGCGATGGTCGGAATGCGCTTCTCGTTGATGGTCCGGGCGGCGCCGACCGCGCATTCGTTGCAGCCGCCCATGATGATCGCGCTGACCTTGGAATTGCTGCTGAAGTCACCGATGTTGCGCAGCGACTCACTGGCGTCGGAACGATTGTCCTTGATCTCCAGCCGCATCTTCCGTTCGCCGAGCGCGCCGGAGGAGTTGAGCTGCTCGACCTTCAGTTTCAGGGCCCTTTGGTACGCCTTGCCGATCGGAGCCGCGGCCCCGGAGAGTTCGAGGTCGACCGCGACGACGATCGGGCTGGTGTCCTCCTGTCCCGCGCCGAACGAGCAGCCGGTGAGCGTGGTGGCCAGTACGGCCGATGCGAGCGCCACGATGGTCGCGGAGCGGATGGGGCTCAACTCTCTCCTCCAGGTGCGGCGCGGGCGCTGCCCGGTCACCGCCGCTAAGCCGTCCTCTGTGGAGAAACGGGATCGTCTGCCGTACGGTGTGCGCGAAAGCCTGCAAAACCTTGCCAATGCCGGCCGCTGCGGTCAAGCGCGGAAGGTCACGGCGTTTTCGGGATCGCGATCCCACATCGTGGGGTCATCAGATGTTTACGAACGCTCACTCCGCAGAGGCGGGCGACCACTCTGGAGTGACATGGCCTGTTCAGAGCGTACGCGGCAATGAGGGCAAATCGCGTGCAGGTCGTCGGTTGACCGTTTCCTGCCTCACTGCGGCTTCCCAAACAGGATCTCGTCTGATGAAATCGCGGCCGTGCCGCGCGTGGCGGTGTCCGCTGCACCAGGCACGGGTTGGCGGGTCAGGCGTGGAAGAAACGACGGAGGCGATGTCGTGAGCACCGGACCGACGACCCTGCCCGAATTCGGTGAGGCCGCCGAGAGTGACCGGGGGCGACGGCTGCCCCGGCTGCGGGACGCCCGGATCCGCTCCAAGCTCGCCCTCATTCTGGTCGTCCCGGTCGCCGCGGTCATCGCTCTGGCAACTATCCGACTGGTCTCCACCGGCGAGGGGGCGTACGACGCCACCCGGATCCGCTCGCTGACCGCACTCTCCGTCGACGTCTCCGCGCTCGCCCAGGACCTGCACAAGGAGCGGATGGCGGCGGCCGGCTACCTGGCCAACCCGCAGCAGAAGGCCGACGACTACAACCTGCGGGTCCGGGCCACCGGGCAGCGGATCGACGAGTACCGGGCCGAGCGGGGCCGGATCGGGGAGGTTCCCCCGGCCGTCCGCGACCAGCTCGCGGTCATCGACGACCACCTGGAGACGCTCGACGGCACCCGCCAGGAGGTCCTCGACCGCCGGCAGATGCCCGTCGCCGAGGCCACCCTCCGGTACGGGATCATCCTCACCGACCTCGTCGGGTACGGCGACACCCTGGCCCAGCTCGCCGGCCAGGAGAGCCTGGCCGACGCCCGCCGCGCGGTCGCCGCGTTCAGCCGGGCCAAGGCGGCGGTCGCCGAGGAGGAGGCGGTCGCCTACACCGCCCTGAGCGCCGGCCGGCTCGACGAGGAGCAGTTCTCCTCGTTCGTCGCCACCCTGACCAGCCAGCAGGAGGCGCTGGTCTCGTTCACCCTCACCGCCGAGCCCGACCAGCGGGCCCTGGTGGACAGCGCCGTCTCCGGCGACGCGGTCGGGCTCGCCGACCGGGTGTCCGCCGACATCACCCGGTCGGTCGGGCAGCGTCCGCTGGTCAGCGCGGCCGACGCCACCGCCTCGATCGGGGCCGTCAACGACCTGATGCGGTGGGCCGAGCTCCAGCTCCAGGAGCGCCTGCTCACCCGGACCGAGGAGGCCCGCGCCGACGTCGTGCGGCAGGCCGTCATCGAGTCGTTGCTGGTGCTGCTCACCCTGGTCATCGCCGTCACCCTCGCGGTGGTGCTGGCCCGCTCCCTCAACCACTCGCTGCGCCGGCTGCGCGAGGGCGCCCTCTCGGTGGCCAACCACGACCTGCCGGACGCGGTCAAGCGGTTGCAGAGCATGGGCAACCTCGGCGACGGCGGCGTGGAGGAGATCGTCCGCCAGGTGCGGGACCCGATCCGGCTGAAGAACCGCGACGAGGTGGGGCAGGTCGCCCTGGCCTTCAACGTGGTGCACCGGGAGGCCGTCCGGGTCGCCGCCGAGCAGGCGGCGCTGCGGACCAGCGTCTCGGCGATGTTCCTCAACCTGGCCCGGCGCAGTCAGACCCTGGTCGACCGGATGATCGGCGAGCTGGACGCGATCGAACGCGGCGAGGAGGACCCGAAGCGCCTCGCCCAGCTCTTCGAACTCGACCACCTCGCCACCCGGATGCGCCGCAACGACGAGAACCTGCTCGTCCTGGCCGGCGCCGACTCGGCGGTGCCGCGGCGGGAGGACGCGCTCCTGGTGGACGTGCTGCGGGCCGCCCAGTCCGAGGTGGAGCTCTACAACCGGATCGAGTTCGGCACCGTCGACACCGACATCTCGGTGGCCGCGCACGCCGTCAACGACGTGGTCCGGCTGGTCGCCGAGCTGCTCGACAACGCCACCCGGTTCTCGCCCCCGACCACCGCCGTGGTCGCCGACGGCCGCCGGATCCGCGACTACGTGCTGATCCAGATCGAGGACCGTGGCCTCGGCCTGACCGAGGAGCAGCTCGACTCCCTCAACCGCCGGCTGGCCGCGCCGCCGAGCGTCGACGTCGCCGCCTTCCGGCTGATGGGTCTGGCCGTGGTGAGCCGGCTCGCCTCCCGGTACGGCATCCGGGTGGAGCTGCGTCGCAACGTCGACGGGGGCACGGTCGCCCAGGTGACCCTCCCCAACACCACCGTGGTGCTGCCGGCCAACCGGGGCCGCGACCAGGTGCCGTCCCGGCCGCGCCAGCCCCTGCCGGTGGAGCCGGGCCCGCTGGCCCCGGCCGGCCACGGCGATCCGCTGACCGGGGGGCGCAACGGCGCGGCCACCCTGACCGACCAGTGGCGTACCCCCGCCCCGACCCCGGTGCCGTGGCAGCCACCGGTCGACGCCCGGGACACCGCCCCGGCGGTGCACCTCGGTGGAGCGGTTCCCGGCGTGTCGGCCACCCCGACCTCGGCGGTACCGGCGTCGTCCGTGCCCACCTCCTCCGGGCCGGCGGAGTCCGGGTACGGCTTCTCGGTGAACGCGCCGACCACCGCTAACCCCACCCTGCCGCGGTTGCCGAAGCGCAGCCCGAACGGCGACACCGCCGGGGTGCTCCCGGCCGGGCCGGTCGCCGGCGTGCCGGCCGAACCGATGGTGCCCGCACCCGCCCCGACGCCGTTCGCCGCGGCGCCGAGCGCACCGCCGGCGCCCTTCGCCGCGGCGCCGACCGCCCCGACCGCCCCGACCGTCCCGGCGGCGCCGTTCGCCGCGGCGCCGGCCGTACCGGCGGCGTCGTACTCGGCGCCGGCCGCCCCGGTGGTCTCCCGGCCGAGCCCGCCGGCCGACTCGCCGATCTTCCGGGAGATGGAGGCGGTCTGGTTCCGGTCCCACGGCGACGACGCCACCGCGATCTTCAAGCGGCCCAACTTCGACGAGCCGCCCGCCCCCGCGCCCCGCCAGCCGGAGAGCACCGCCGCGTCGACGCCCACCCGGGCGCCGCTGCCGACCCGGGTCCCGGCCGCGGCGGCGACCGCCGGCACGACGCCGGCCACGCCCGCGCCGGCCACGCCGCCGCCCTCGTACGTCCCGCCGGCGGCGCCGCCCGCGCCGCCGGTGACCCCGGAGCAGCCGGCCCCGACCGCCCCCCCGGCGGCGGCGCCGGACCCGCAGGCGTGGCGGACCGCGGCGGACGACGGCTGGACCCGGGCCACCCGGGCCGCCGAGCCCGCCACCGGCGGCACCACCCGATCCGGCCTGCCCAAGCGGGTGCCGCAGGCCCAACTCGTACCCGGCGGCATCGAACCGAAGGGCGGCCGGGACCGCAGCCGTCGCACCCCCGACGAAGTACGCGGCCTGCTCTCCGCCTACCACCGCGGCGTGCAGCGCGGTCGGTCGGCCGGTACGGACCAGAACAGCACCTCGACCAAGGAGACGAGCCGATGAACAGGCCAGCGGCCATGCAGGACATGGGTTGGCTGCTCACCAATTTCGCCGACAGCGTGGCGGGCATCGCCCACGTGGTGGCGGTGTCCGCGGACGGGCTGCTGCTCGCCTCCTCCCGGGACCTCCCGGGGGACCGGGCGGACCAGTTGGCCGCGATCACGTCCGGCGTGGTGAGCCTGACCGAGGGTGCTGCCCGGATGTTCAGCGCCGGCGGGGTGTTGCAGACCGTGATCGAGATGGACAGCGGCTACCTGTTCCTGATGTCGATCAGTGACGGGTCGTCGATGGCCGTGCTCGCGGCCCGCAGCTGCGACGTGGGCCAGGTCGGCTACGAGATGGCGCTGCTGGTCGAGCGGGTGGGCGCCGCGCTGGTCCCGCTACCGCGGGACGCGGTGCGCTCGTAGCGCACGACGGGGTGGGGCCGGGCGTGACCACGCCCGGCCGGGAGACGAATTCCGGGGCCGGTGACCCCGGGTGGGGAGGAGGTGATCGCGGATGGAGCCACGGCGGGACCCGCGCGGGGCGTTGGTGCGCCCGTACGCGGTCACCCGGGGCCGGACCGAGCCCAGCCGGGACATCGCCCTGGAAGCGGTGCTGTCGGCGACTCCAACTCAGGTCGCCGAATCGCGGTTCGCCGGGCACGACAAGTACCGCATCGCCACGGTCTGCGAGGGCCGGGCACAGTCGCTGGCGGAGATCGCCGCGTACACCCGGATGCCGCTGGGCGTCACCCGGGTGCTGGTCGCCGACCTGGTGGCCGAGGGCCTGCTGACGCTACACACTGCCGCTCCCGCCGAAGGCTACGAGGAGCGGATGAACCTGCTGGGAAGGGTGCTAAGTGGACTTCGCGAACTATGACCCCGCCGGGGCGCACCGCAGCCGGGAGATCATCTCCGCGAAGATCGTGATCGCGGGTGGCTTCGGCGTGGGCAAGACGACCCTGGTCGGGGCGATCTCCGAGATCACACCGCTGACCACCGAGGCGCTGATGACGGCGGCCGGGGTGGGCATCGACGATCCGTCGAAGGTGCCGGGCAAGGAGACCACCACGGTCGCCATGGACTTCGGCCGGATCACCATGGCGCAGGACCTGATCCTGTACCTCTTCGGCACACCGGGCCAGACCCGTTTCTGGTTCATGTGGGACGAGATCATCCGGGGTGCGGTCGGTGCGGCGGTGCTGGTCGACACCCGGCGGATCACCGACGCCTTCGCGCCGCTGGACTACTTCGAGAACCGCAACCTGCCGTACGTGGTGGCGCTGAACCGGTTCGACGACGCGCCGCACTACGAGGTGGAGGAGATCCGGGAGGCGTTGGCGATCTCGCCGGACGTGCCGCTGGTGATGTGCGACGCCCGGCAGCGGGAGTCGGTCAAGCAGGTGCTGGTGACGGTGGTCGAGCACGCCATGCTCCGCCTCCAGGCCGAGCACGGGCGCGGCTTCCCGGCCCCGGTGGGCTGACGGCCCCACGCCCCCGGGCACCGGTCGACGGCCCGGCGCCGCCTCCGCACCACGGAGACGGGGCCGGGCCGGCGTCCTACTCGACCCGGAGTCGGTAGCCGCGCTTGACGACGGTCTGCACGACGCGGGGGGCCTGCAGGCCCACCCGCAGCCGGGCCACCGCCATCTCCACCGCGTGCTCGTCCGCGCCGCGCGGCAGGGTACGCAGCAGCGCGGTGCGGGACAGCACCCGGCCGGGGGTGGCGGCCAGCGCCCGCAGCACCGCCATCGGCGCGGGGGCGAGTGGGCGCAGCTCCCCGTCGACCACGGCGGCGTGCCCGCGCAGGGTCAACAGGTACCCGGCCGCCTTGACGGTCACCGTGCGCCGGGGCAGCTCGTCGACGATCTGCCGGACCAGTGCCCCGAGCCGGGCACGGGCCGGCGCGCTGACCGGTACGCCGCGCCGCACCAGCGGTTCCGCGGTGACCGCGCCGACGCAGCTGGCCAGCACGTCCCCGCGCAGCGCCGCCAGCACCGTCTCGGTGCGGTCCCCGGCCGCCCGCAGCAGCGCCTCCGCCGCGGGCGCCGAGGTGAAGGTGACGGCGTCGACCATCCGGCCGGCGACCAGGTCGATGAGCCGGTGCAGCGGGGCCGGGTCGGTCGGCGGGGCCCACCGGTAGACCGGCACCTCGATCACCGTCGCCCCGGCCGCCTCCAGCGCCTCGGTGCACTCCGGCTGGCGGTCGCCGTGCAGCTGCATGGCGATCACCTGCCCGGCCACCCCGCGCCGGCACAGGTGGTCGACCACCTCCTCGCAGCTCTCCGAGGAGGGGGACCACTGGTCGTGCAGGCCGGCCGCCCGGATCGCGCCGCGCGCCTTCGGCCCGCGCGCCACCACGTACGACCGGGCGAGGACGGCGCGCAGCGGCTCGGCCAGCCCCCAACCCTCGGCCGCCTCCAGCCATCCGCGCATCCCGATGCCGGTGTTCGCCATCAGGATGTCCGGCGGCCGGTCCAGGCAGGCCCGGGTGGCCTCGCGCAGGTCGGTGTCGTCGGCCAGCGGCACGATCCGCAGGGCCGGGGCGAGCACCACCCGGGCGCCACGCCGCTCCAGCAGCGCGGCCAGCTCGTCGCGCCGCCGGTCGGCGGTCACCCCGACGGTGAACCCGGCCAGTTCGTCCCGCATCACTCCTCCTGTCGTAGCCGCACCTCGACGACGCCGTCCCGGCAGCGGACCTCGTGCCGGCGCAGGGTCACCTCGGCGAGGTCCAGGCAGCGCCCGGTGCGCAGGTCGTAGACCTGCTTGTGCAGGGGGGAGGCGACGGTCGGCGCGCCGCCGCGGCTGCCGACGATGCCCCGGGACATCACGTACGCGCCGCCGACCGGGTCGAGGTTGTCGACCGCGAACAGCTCGTCGCCGGTGGAGAAGAGCGCCACCTGCACCCCGTCGACGAGGGCGGCGACGCCCCGGTCGGGCTCCAGCCGGTCCAGGGGGCAGACCGGCGTCCAGGTCAGCGTCATCGCCGCGGTCATCGCCGTACCTCCGGCAGGCCCAGCGTGACCGGTTGCCGGCGGCGGGGCGGCGAGTCGGCCGGGTCGACCGGCGCGGCCGGGCCGGGTGGGGCAGCGGCGCGACCGGCGGGCACCGGCTGACCGCGTTCGACGGCGAAGGTGATCGACGGGTCGGGCACGTCCGGGGCGTTGACGAAGGAGGTGAAGCGGCGCAGCCGCTCCGGGTCGTCGAGCACGTCGCGCCACTCGTCGGAGTAGGACGAGACGTGCCCGGCCATCGCGGCGTCGAGCTCGGCGCAGAGCCCGAGCGAGTCGTCCACGATGACCGCGCGCAGGTGGTCGAGGCCGCCGTCGAGCGCCTCGATCCAGGCGGCGGTGCGTTGCAACCGGTCGGCGGTGCGGATGTAGTACATGAGGAACCTGTCGATCAGCGTGATCAGTGCTTCTGTGGACAGATCAGTGGCGAAGAGGTCGGCGTGCCGGGGCCGGAAGCCGCCGTTGCCACCGAGGTAGAGGTTCCAGCCGGTGTCGGTGGCGATGATGCCGAAGTCCTTGCTGCGGGCCTCCGCGCACTCCCGGGCGCAGCCGGAGACCGCCGACTTGATCTTGTGGGGGGCGCGCAGGCCCCGGTAGCGCAGCTCCAGGGCGACGGCGAGGCCGACCGAGTCCTGTACGCCGTAGCGGCACCAGGTCTCGCCGACGCAGGACTTCACCGTGCGCAGCGCCTTGCCGTACGCGTGGCCGGACTCGAAGCCGGCGTCGACCAGCCGGCGCCAGATCTGCGGCAACTGCTCGACCCGCGCCCCGAACAGGTCGATCCGCTGCCCGCCGGTGATCTTGGTGTAGAGCCGGAAGTCCCGGGCCACCTCACCGATCACGATCAACTTTTCCGGGGTGATCTCCCCGCCGGGGATCCGGGGCACCACCGAGTAGCTGCCGTCGCGTTGCAGGTTGGCCAGGAAGTGGTCGTTGGTGTCCTGCAACGACGCCCGCTCGCCGTCGAGCACGTGCCCGGTGCCGAGCGTGGCGAGGATCGAGGCCACCACCGGCTTGCAGACGTCGCAGCCCCGCCCCCGCCCGTGCTCGGCGACGAGCTGGGAGAAGGTGCGGACGCCCCGCGCCCGGACGATGTCGAACAGCTCCTGCCGACCCACGTCGAAGTGCTCGCAGAGCGCGCTGGACTGCCGCACCCCGGCCGCGTCGAGCAGCTGCTTCAACATCGGCACGCAGGAGCCGCAGCTCGTCCCGGCCCGGGTGCACGCCTTCAGCGCCGGCACGTCCGCGGCGCCACCGGCGATCGCCGCGTCGATGTCGTCCCGGGTCACCGCGTTGCAGGAGCAGACCTGCGCCGCGCCCGGCAGCGCGGCCACCCCGCCGCCGCTCTCCCCGGCCGGCGCCAGCAGCGCCAGCGGGGGAGCGGGCAGCGGCCCGCCGACGCTGGCCCGCAGCGTCGGGTAGGCGCTCGCGTCCCCGACCAGCACCCCGCCGAGCAGCGTCCGCGCGTCGTCGGAGAGGACCAGCTTCGCGTACGACCGGGTGGCCGGGTCGGTGAAGGTGACGTCCAGGCAGCCGGGGGTGGCGCCGTGCGCGTCACCGAACGAGGCGACGTCCACCCCGAGCAGCTTCAGCTTCGTCGCGGTGTCCGCCCCGGGGAAGGTCGCCGAGCCGCCCAGCAGCCGGTCGGCCACCACCTCCGCCATCGCGTACCCGGGGGCGACCAGGCCGTGGCAGGTGCCCTCGACCGCCGCGCACTCGCCCACCGCCCAGATCCGCCCGTCCCCGGTGCGGCAGCCGGCGTCGACCAGCACCCCGCCGCGCGGGCCGAGCGGCAGGCCGGCGGCCCGGGCCAGCTCGTCGCGGGGGCGGATGCCGGCGGCCACCACGACCAGCTCGGCGTCGACCGTGCCGCCGTCGGAGAGCTCCAGCGCGGCGACCACGCCGTCCGGGCCGGGGCGCAGCGCCGTGGTCGCCACCCCGAGGTGGGTGGTGACGCCCAGCTCCTCGACCCAGCGGCGGAGCATCGCGCCGCCGGCCTCGTCGACCTGGACCGGCATCAGCCGGGGCGCGAACTCCACCACGTGGGTGCCCAGGCCGAGCAGCCGCAGCGCGTTCGCCGCCTCCAGGCCGAGCAGTCCACCGCCGATCACCGCCCCGACCCGCCGGCCCCGGGCGTGCTCCCGAATCGCCTCCAGGTCGTCCAGGGTCCGGTAGACGAAGACCCCGGGCAGGTCCGCTCCCCGCACCGGTGGCACGAAGGGGTACGACCCGGTCGCCAGCACCAGCACGTCGTACCGGTGCTCGCCGGTCGCCGTGGTGACCACCCGCCGCGCCCGGTCGATGCCGGTGGCCGGCTCGCCCAGGCGCAGCTCCACCCCGTCGTCGGGGGTGTGCAGGTTCAACTCGTCGGCGCCGACCCCGTCGAAGAACGCCGAGAGCCGCACCCGGTCGTACGCCGGCCGGCGCTCCTCGGCGAGCACCGTGACCCGCCAGCGGCGCTGGTGGTCGCGGGCGCGCAGCGCCTCGACGAACCGCTGCCCGACCATGCCGTTGCCGACGACGACCACTCGTCCGCCGGTCATCGCGCCACCTCCTCGGGGTGTCTGTTCGGTCATCCGGTCACCTCCACCGAGTCCACCTCGGACAGCCAGCCGACGATGCCGGCGACCGCCTCCCGGCAGCCGCCGCAGCCGGTGCCGGCCCGGGTCGAGGCGACCACGTCGTCGACCGTCCGGGCCCCGGCGCGCCAGCAGCCCACCAGCGCTCCCTTGCTGACGTCGTTGCACTGGCAGACGGTCGCCGCGTCCGGCATCAGCGCCGGGGACTGCGCGGGGGCCGCCGCGGTCGCGCCGAGGGAGCGGCCGAGCAGCAGCGCCCGGCGGTCCGTCGGGACCGGCCCGCCCCGGTCGAAGAGCTGCACCACCGTGCCGACCGACGGGTTGTCGCCGAGCAGGATCGCGGCGGTGAGCCGCTCGTCGTGGATGCGGAGCCGGGCGTACGTGCCCCGGGCCGGGTCGGTGAAGGTCAGCTCCTCGCCGGGCCCACCGGTCGGGTCGCCCATCGCGGCCAGGTCGACGCCGGCCGCCTTGAGCCGGGTCACCACCGGCCGGGGCCGGTACCGGGCCGTCGGGTCCTCCCCGGTGACCAGTTGCGCCACCACCCGGGCCTGGGCCCAGGCCGGGGCTACGAGCCCGCTCACCGCGCCGTCGTGCTGGGCGCAGTCGCCGATCGCCGAGATGTGCGGGTCGCTGGTGCGCAGCCGGTCGTCGACCACCACGCCCCGCTGCACCGCCAGTCCGGCGGCGGCGGCCAGGGCGGTCTCGGGGCGTACCCCGCAGGAGATAACCAGGAGGTCGGCGGTGAGCGAGCGGCCGTCGGCCAGGTCGAGGCGGACCTGGTTGCCGGCCGCGGCCACCCCGGTGGCCGCGACCGCCAGGTGGGTGGTCACCCCGAGGCCGGCGAGGGTGCCGGCCAGGACGGCGGCGCCGGCCGGGTCGAGCTGGCGTTCCATCAGGTAGGGCAGGGGGTGCACCACGCCGACGTCGAGCCCCCGGGCGGCGAGCCCGCGGGCCGCCTCCAGCCCGAGCAGTCCGCCGCCGAGCACCAGCGCCCTGCGTGCCCCGTCGGCCGCGGCGAGGATCCGCCGGCAGTCGGCCAGGGTGCGGAAGGGGACCACCCGCTCCGGCAGGTCGGCCGGGTCCAGGCCGGGCAGCGGTGGCACCACGGCCCGGCTGCCGGTGGCGAGCACCAGGTGGTCGTAGGAGATCCGGTCGCCGTCGTCGGTGCGGACCTCGCGGGCCGCCCGGTCGACCGCGACGGCGGTGATCCCGGTCCGCACGTCGGTGCCCTGCCCGGCGACCTCGGCCAGCTCCACGTCCGGCTCGCCGACCTTCCCGGCCAGCAGGGTGGAGAGCATGATCCGGTTGTACGCCCGGTGCGGCTCCGCCCCGAGCACGGTGACCTTCCGGTCGCCGTCGCGGGCGTGCAGCTCCGCGGCGAGCCGGGAGCCGGCCATGCCGTACCCGACGATGACCACGTTTCCGCTCATGCCTTCTCCACCCGGACGGCGCAGATCTTGAATTCGGGCATCCCGGAGACCGGGTCGACCGCGTCGTTGGTCACCGAGTTCGCCCGGGCCGCGCCGGCCCAGTGGAACGGCGCGAAGACGGTGTCCGACCGGATCCCGGTGCTGAGCCGGGCCGGCGCGCGCAGCTCGCCGCGGCGGGAGGTGACCCGCACCTCGTCGCCGTCGGCCACCCCGAGCCGGTCGGCCAGGTCGGGGTGCAGCTCGACGAAGGCGCCCGGGGCGGCCCGGCGCAGCGCCTCGACCCGCCGGGTCTGGGTGCCGGACTGGTACTGCGCCAGCACCCGCCCGGTGGTGAAGTGCAGCGGGTACTCCGCGCAGACCTCCTCGGCGGCGGGCCGGTGGGTCACCGGGTGGAACCGGGCCCGGCCGTCCGGGGTGGGGAAGGTGTCGGCGAAGAGCCGGGGCGTGTCCGGCCCGTCCGGGTCCGGGCAGGGCCAGAAGACACCCTCGTCCCGCTCGATCCGCTCCCAGCTCACCCCGGCGTAGTCGGCCGGGCCGCCGGCCGAGGCCCGCCGCAGCTCGGCGAAGACCACCCGTGGGTCGGTCGGGAACGGCTCCGCCGCCGGCCCGCCTGCTGCCGTCCCGCCCGGGCGGGGTGACTCGCCCCGGGCGAGGGGAGCGCCGGGGGCTCCCGCTTGCAGGCGGGCGGCGAGGTCGGCGAGGACGGCCAGGTCGGTGCGGACCCCGGGGGGCGGGGGGCGCAGCGCGCGGCGGCGCAGCACCCGACCCTCCAGGTTGGTCATCGTGCCGTCCTCCTCCGCCCACTGGGCGACCGGCAGCACCACGTCGGCCAGCGCGGCCGTCTCGGAGAGCAGGAAGTCGGCGACCACCAGCAAATCCAGCCCGCGCAGCCGGTCGGTGATCCGGGCGGCGCGGGGCGCCGAGACCACCGGATTGGAGCCGAAGACCAGCAGGGCCCGGGGTCCGTCCGGGGTGCCGAGCGAGTCCAGCAACCGGTACGCCGGCACGCCGGGGCCGGGCAGCTCGTCGGGCTCGACGCCCCAGACCCCGGCCACGTGGGCGCGGGCCGCCGGGTCGTCGATCCTCCGGTAGCCGGGGAGCTGGTCGGACTTCTGCCCGTGCTCCCGGCCGCCCTGGCCGTTGCCCTGACCGGTGAGGCAGCCGTACCCGGAGCCGGGGCGGCCGGGCAGGCCGAGGGCGAGCGCCAGGTTGACGAAGGCGCTGACCGTGTCGACGCCCTTGGCGTGCTGTTCCGCGCCCCGGGCGGTCAGGATGATCGCGCTGTCGGCGGTGCCCAGCGCCCGGGCGGTCGCCTCCAGGTCGGCGACCGGGACCCCGGAGAGCCGCTCGACCTCTGCCGGCCAGTACCCGGCCACCGTGCGCCGCACCTCCGCGAAGCCCGCCGTACGGGCGGCGACGTAGGCCCGGTCGACCAGCCCTTCGGTGAGCGCGATGTGCAGCAGCGCGTTGGCCACCGCGAGGTCGGTGCCGGGCAGCGGTTGCAGGTGCAGGTCGGCCTGGCGGGCGGTGGCGGTCACCCGGGGGTCGATCACGATCAGCCGTCCGCCGCGCTGCCGCTGGTCGGCCAGGTGGCGCATCAGCGGCGGCATGGTCTCCGCCGGGTTGGCCCCGACCAGCAGGAGGGTCCGCGCCCGGCCGAGGTCGGCCAGCGGGAACGGCAGGCCGCGGTCGACGCCGAAGGCGCGGATGCCGGCTGCGGCGGCCGAGGACATGCACCACCGGCCGTTGTAGTCGATGTGCCGGGTCCGGAGCGCGACCCGGGCGAACTTGCCGAGCGCGTACGCCTTCTCGTTGGTGAGCCCGCCGCCGCCGAAGACGGCGACGGCGTCCCGCCCGTGTCCGGTCTGGACGGTGCGGATGCCCTCGGCGACCCGCGCCATCGCCTCGTCCCAGCCGGCCGGGCGCAGCTCGCCGCCGGGCTCGCGCAGCAGCGGGCTGGTCAGCCGTTCGGGGTGGTCCAGCAGCTCGGCGGCGGTCCAGCCCTTCTGGCAGAGCCCGCCCCGGTTGGTGGGGAACTGCCGGGGGAGCACCTCGACCCGCTCACCGGTGTCCCGCAGGACCATCCCGCACTGCAACGCGCAGTACGGGCAGTGCGTCTCCGCCTCCCGGGGTGCGGCCCCGGGCTGCGTCGCGGAGCGGGCACGTTCTGTCATGCCTGGGAAGCGTGCCGCCGGGCGGTTTCCGCTCCGGGTCCCCGCTGTTTCGGTCCTGTCAAGAGCGGCTCACACCGTGCGGGGGCACGGTTCCGGTCCGCAGCACCTAAAATCTGAGACACCTTTCTCATTTCTTGGGAGGCTCGGATGGACGTGGCGGCGGCGTTCGACGCGGTGGCGGGCAGCTACGACGAGGCACGGCGGCGCCTCGTGCCCTGCTTCGACGACTTCTACGGCACCGCGGTCGAGGTGGCCGCGCCGCCGCTGCGGGCGGCGCTGGAGTCCGGGCGTACCCCGTGGGTGCTGGACCTGGGCGCGGGTACCGGGCTGCTCTCGCTGCTGCTGACGGCGGCGGTGCCGGGAGTGCGGGTGACCCTGGTGGACGCCGCGCCGCGGATGCTCGCGGCGGCCGCCGACCGGTTGACCGCCCGGGGCGTGGCGCACCGCACGGTGCTGGCCGACCTGACGGACCCGCTGCCCGAGGGCCGGTACGACGCGGTGGTCTCCGCGCTCGCCATCCACCACCTCGACGACGCCGGCAAGCGTGCGCTCCACCGCCGGGCGGTCGACGCGCTCGTGCCCGGCGGGGTGTTCGTCAACGCCGAGCAGGTGGCCGGTCCCACCCCGGCCCTCGACCGCCGGTACGACGAGGTCTGGGTGGCCCGGGCCACCGCCCTCGGTTCCGACGATGCCGAGCTGGCCGCCGCCCGGGAGCGGATGCGGCACGACCGGCCGGCGCCGGTGGCCGACCAGTGCCGGTGGCTCGCCGAGGCCGGGCTGGTCGACGTCGACTGCTTCTTCAAGTCGTGGCGCTTCGCCGTCCTCGGCGGCCGGCGACCCTGACCGCCACCTGCCTCGCCCCCCGGCCGCCTCGCGCCCCCTCAGCGCGGTTTGCGGCGTGTCGCGGTGTCCCGGCGGCCGGACACCGCGACACGCCGCAAACGGAGACAGGGGGCAGGGGGCAGGGGGCGAGGGCGTTTTGGGCCGTTGGCCGACCGGCGCGAAGCGGGATGACTGGCGGTCATACCAATGGGTAGTCTTCCCGGCATGACTGCCAAGGTGACACTGTCGTTCTCCGACGAGACGATCGAGGAGGCACGCCGGTTCGCCAAGCGCGAGGGGCTGTCCCTCTCCGCCTGGATGGACCAGGCGGCCCGGGAGAAGGCGCTCCGCGAGGTCTTCACCGCGCACGCCGCGGCGGTCGCCCGGGCCGGACTGGACCTGGAGTCCGCCGCGATCGCCGACGCCCGCGAGGTCGGCATGGTCGACGACGTCCTCTTCGGCGGTCGGCCGCGTGCTGCGTAGGGGCGAGATCTGGCGCATCGAGGGCGCTCGTGAACGGCTCGGGCTGGTGGTCAGCTCCGACGTCTACAACTCCACCGACGTGCCGATCGTGATCGTCGTCGAGGTGGTCGACGAGTCGTTGCTGCGCGACTCCCCGCTGGCCGTCCCGATGGGCCGGTGGGTGGTGATGCCCGACCGGCTCTCCTCGCCGATGAAGAAGTGGTTCACCGAGTGCGTCGACGTCACCGACGCCGAGACCATGCAGCGGGTCGACCGGGCGCTGCGCATCCTCCAGCAGCTCTGACCCTCACCACCGCCCGCCGGCCGTCGTGCGATTCCCGTTTCCGGAACGACCCGTCACGGGCACGGCCGGGTAATCCGGCGTTCCTAGCCTCCTCGGCACACCGACGAGGAGGAGCCGCCGTGAGCACGCTCGCCCCCACGACCATCGTCACCGCCGACCCACCCGCCGCCGGGCGCCCGCACCGCATCGAGCAGTGGCGCCCCGAGGACCCCACGTTCTGGCGTACGACCGGAGCCCGGATCGCCCGCCGCAACCTCTGGGTGTCGATCTTCGCCGAGCACGTCGGGTTCTCCGTGTGGAGCCTGTGGTCGGTCACGGTCCTCTTCCTCGGCCCCGCCTACGGCATCGACCCGGCCGGGAAGTTCCTGCTCACCGCCGTGCCGGCCGCGCTGGGGGCGGTGCTGCGGCTGCCCTACACGCTGGCCGTGGCGCGCTTCGGCGGGCGGAACTGGACGATCGTCAGCGCCCTGATGCTGCTGCTGCCGGCGGTGCCGATGACGATCCTGCTGGAACCGGGGGTGTCGTATCCCACCCTGATGGTGCTGGCCTGCCTCACCGGCGTCGGCGGCGGCAACTTCGCCTCCTCCATGGCCAACATCAACCTCTTCTTCCCGGACCGGCTCAAGGGGCGGGCGCTCGGGCTCAACGCCGGCGGCGGCAACCTGGGCGTGCCGGCGGTGCAGCTGGTCGGGCTGGCGGTGCTGGCCACCGCCGGGGCGGCGTACCCCCGGCTGGTGCCCGCGGTCTACCTGCCGCTGATCGTGCTGGCCGCGCTGGCCTCGGCCCGCTGGCTGGACAACCTGCCGAACGCCCGCAACGAGCCGGGCGCGCTGCGGGAGGCCGCCCGGGAGCCGCACACCTGGGTGATGTCGCTGCTCTACATCGGCACCTTCGGCTCGTTCATCGGGTTCGGCTTCGCCTTCGGGCAGGTGCTCCAGCTCCAGTTCGCCGAGCGCTTCCCCACCCCGATCGACGCCGCCTGGCTGACCTTCCTCGGCCCGCTGATCGGCTCGCTCATCCGGCCGGTGGGTGGGCAGCTCGCCGACCGCCTCGGTGGCGCCCGGGTCACCTTCTGGAACTTCGTCGCGATGGCGGCCGGCGCCGGGCTGGTGCTGTACGCCGCCCGCGAGCGCTCCTTCCCGCTCTACCTGACCGGGTTCCTGTCGCTCTTCGTCTTCTCCGGGGTGGGCAACGGGTCCACGTACAAGATGATCCCGGCGATCTTCCGGGCCCGGGCGGCCGGCGAGGCGGAGCTGACCGGTGACCCGGAGGCCGCCGCCCGGCGGGCCCGACGGCTCTCCGGGGCGCTGATCGGCATCGCCGGCGCGGTCGGGGCCTCCGGTGGCGTCCTGGTCAACGTGGCCTTCCGGCAGTCCTTCCTAACCTCCGGCAACGCCGAGGCGGCCTACCTGGCCTTCATCGGCTGGTACGCGCTCTGCTTCGGTCTGACCTGGGCGGTGTACCTGCGACCGGGCCCGCGTCGGCTGACCGGGGTGTGACCTGTACCATCGACACAACGCAAGCCACGCTGGGTGACCCCCCGTTTTGACCTGCCGACGGGGCGGCGGGTATCGTTGCCTGCTGTTGTACGACATCCAGAGGCGTGCCGCATCAGGTACGCTTGGTCGTTCGTGCGCGCCTGGTCACCTCGGCGCGCGACCCCAGACCGACGACGAGACAAGGTAGACCTGTGCGTACGTACAGCCCGAAGCCGGGTGAGATCGAGCGTCAGTGGCACGTTATCGACGCCTCTGATGTCGTGCTGGGCCGCCTGGCCACCCACGCCGCCACGCTGCTGCGCGGCAAGCACAAGCCGACTTTCGCGCCGCACGTCGACACGGGCGACTTCGTCGTCATCGTGAACGCGGGCAAGGTCGCGTTGACCGGCAACAAGCGTCAGACCAAGGTTGCCTACCGCCACTCCGGTTACCCGGGTGGTCTCAAGCAGGTCGGCTACGACGAGCTGCTGACCAAGCGCCCCGAGCGGGCCATCGAGCTGGCCGTCAAGGGCATGCTCCCGCACAACAAGCTCGGCCGTCAGCTGATCAAGAAGCTGAAGGTCTACGCCGGTGCCGAGCACCCGCACGGCGCGCAGCAGCCGGTGCCGTTCGAGATCAAGCAGATCGCGCAGTGAGCGCGGGCGAAGGAAGCAGCATGACCGACATCACCGAGACCGAGGTTGCCCCCGAGGCCACCGAGGCGCCGGCGCCCGTCGCCCGCGCGCCGCGTGGTGACCGCCCGATCCAGACCGTGGGTCGGCGCAAGGAGGCCATCGTCCGGGTCCGCATCGTCCCGGGCAGTGGCAAGATCACCTGCAACGGACGTGACCTCGAGGCCTACTTCCCGAGCAAGGTGCACCAGCAGCTCATCAAGGACCCGCTGGTCACCGCCGAGAAGCCCGAGGCGTTCGACGTCATCGCCAACCTGCGTGGCGGCGGCACCACCGGCCAGGCCGGTGCGCTGCGGCTGGCCATCGCCCGGGCGCTGATCGTCAACGAGCCGGACGACCGTCCGGCCCTGAAGAAGGCCGGCTTCCTGACCCGTGACGCCCGGGTCAAGGAGAGCAAGAAGTACGGCCTCAAGAAGGCCCGTAAGGCTCCTCAGTACTCGAAGCGCTGATCATCAGCGGCACGTTGTACTTCTGACGGAACGGCCGGGTCCGCCTCCCTTCGCGGGAGGTGGGCCCGGCCGTTCCGCTTTCGCCGTTACATCGGCATTGTCATCTCATCGGCAGTTTCACCGGAGGTTGGCGGGTATGGGGCGGTTGTTCGGCACGGACGGCGTACGCGGGCGGGCGAACGTGGATCTCACCCCCGAGTTGGCGCTCGCGGTGGCGGTGGCCGCCGCCCACACGTTGGCCGAGTCGGACCGGAGTCATCCCCCGCTGGCGGTGGTCGGGCGGGACACCCGGGCCAGCGGCGAGATGCTGGAGGCCGCGGTGGTGGCCGGGCTCACCAGCGCCGGCGCCAACGTGGTCCGGGTCGGCGTGCTGCCCACCCCGGCGGTGGCGTTCCTCACCGCCGAGGCCAAGGCCGACCTGGGCGTGATGCTCTCCGCGTCACACAACCCGATGCCGGACAACGGCATCAAGCTCTTCGCCGCCGGCGGGCACAAGCTGCCGGACGAGATCGAGATGCGGATCGAGGCCGCCGTCGAGGCGAACGCCACCACCGCCTGGGAGCGGCCGGTCGGCGCGGGCGTCGGCCGGGTGCACGACCTGCTCGACGGCGCCGACCACTACGTGCAGCACCTGACCAGCACGCTGCCGCACCGCCTCGACGGGATCAAGGTCGTGGTGGACTGCGCCAACGGCGCGGCCGCCGAGGTGGCGCCGGTGGCGTACCGCGAGGCGGGCGCCGAGGTCATCGCCATCAACGCCGAGCCCGACGGCCTCAACATCAACGACGACTGTGGCTCCAACCACACCGACGCGCTGCGCGCCGCCGTGGTCGAGCACGGCGCCCACCTGGGCATCGCCCACGACGGCGACGCCGACCGCTGCGTCGCGGTGACCGCCGACGGCGAGGAGATCGACGGCGACCAGCTGATGGCGATCCTCGCCCTCGCCATGCGGGAGGCCGGCACGCTCACCCAGGACACCCTGGTCGCGACCGTGATGAGCAACCTCGGCCTGCGCCTGGCGATGTCCGCCGAGGGCATCCGGCTGGTCGAGACCAAGGTCGGCGACCGGTACGTCCTGGAGGAGCTGCGCGCGGGCGGCCTCGCCCTGGGCGGCGAGCAGAGCGGGCACATCGTGATGCCGGCGTACGCCACGACCGGCGACGGGGTGCTCACCGGCCTGCACCTGATGGCGCGGATGGCGGCCACCGGCAGGTCCCTGGCCGAGCTGGGCGCCGTCGTGGCCAAGCTGCCGCAGGTGCTGATCAACGTGCCGGTCGGTGACCGTACCGCCGGCGCGGCCGCGCCCGCCGTGCGGGCCGAGGTCGAGCGGGCCGAGGCCGAGCTGGGCGAGACCGGCCGGGTGCTGCTGCGCCCCTCCGGCACCGAGCCGCTGGTGCGGGTCATGGTGGAGGCCGCGACCGAGTCGACCGCCCGTTCGGTGGCCGAGCGGATCGCCGAGCAGGTCCGCACCGCCAGCCCGGCCGCCTGACCTCCGCGCGCCGGCACCACCGGCGCGGCCGGGTGTCGACGGTCAGGCCGTCGTCGACACCCGGCGCAGGAAACGCTCACCCAGCTCGACCACCTGGCCGGCGTCGAACTCCAGGGCCGGGCCGGCGACCGTCACCTCCGCCATCGCCAGGCCCGGCACCTCGGTGTCCCGCCAGCCCCCGACGAACCAGGTCTTCTCCTCCTCGGCCAGGGCGAGGTTGACCTCGTCCAGCAGCTCGGCCGGGTACGGCAGCCAGAACCGGAACTGGTGGGTGTGCGGAGGCGTCGGGAACACCCGGGCGCCGGGCAGCTCCGCCAGGGCCGCGGCGACGGTTCGCGCGTGCGTCACGTATTCCGGCAGCCGAGGCAGCTCGTGCTCCAGCCCGGCGAGCGCGGCCAGCGCGGCCGGCCACTGCTGGAACAGCTGCCCGCCGTACCGGTGCCGCCAGACGCGGGCGTAGCGGACCAACTCGTCGTCGCCGGCCAGCGCCGCGCCGGAGATGCCGCCGAGGGACTTGTAGAACGAGACGTAGACGCTGTCCGCCAAGGCCGCGACCTCGGCCGGCGACCGCCCCAGGTGCGGGGTGGACTCCCACAGCCGGGCGCCGTCCAGGTGCACCCGGGCACCTCGGGCCCGGGCCGCCGCCACGGTGGCGACCAGCTCGTCCCAGTCCGGCAGCACGAAACCGGCGTCGCGCAACGGCAACTCCAGCAGCAGCGTGCCGATCGGCTCGGCGAGCGCCGCCACCTCCCCGGCGTCCGGGTTGCGCGCCGCCCGGGTGGTCAGCACCGCACGCAGGCCGCCGAGCACCGCGTACGCGTCACCCTCGTGCACCAGGGGATGGCTGAGCGGGTGCAGGCCGACCGCGTCCCGGCCGGTCACCTCCGCGCCGTAGCGCATCGCGACCTGCTGGGCCATCGTGCCGGTGGGGAAGAAGGCCACCGCCCCGGCGCCGAGCAGTTCGGCGACCCGACGCTCCACCGCCGGCACCGCGCCGCCCTCGCCGTAGAGGTCCGGCAGGGCGTCCGGCTCGGCGGTGGCCCGCAGGACGGCGAGCTGCTCGGCGACCGTCACCGGCCGCTTCCCGGCCAGCGCCCGGTCGCAGCCGCGCAGCGCGCTCAGCCGGCGCAGCCGCGCGGTGGACGGTTCGCTCATCGGGCGCCCGCGAGGCCGCGCAGCCGGGTGACCGCCTCGGTGAGCACGTCGGGGCGCTTGCAGAACGCGAAGCGGATGAGCCGCCGGCCGGCCTCCGGGTCGTCGTAGAAGACCTGGGTGGGCACCGCGACCACCCCGCACCGCTCCGGCAGCGACCGGCAGAACTCCACCCCGTCCCGACCGCCCAGCGCGGTCACGTCGGCGGTGACGAAGTACGTCCCCTCCGGGGTCAGGACCTCGAAGCCGGCGTCGGTGAGACCGGCCACCAGCTGGTCCCGACGTCGTTGCAGGTCGTCCCGGAAGCCGGTGAAGTAGGCGTCGGGCAGGGCCAGCGCGACGGCGACCGCCGGTTGCAGCGGCGCCGCGTTGACGAAGGTGAGGAACTGCTTGACCCGCAGCACCGCCGAGACCAGCGCCGCCGGCCCGCTCACCCAGCCCACCTTCCAACCCGTGCAGGAGAAGGTCTTGCCGGCCGAGGAGATGCGCAGGGTCCGCTCCCGCATCCCCGGCAGCGTGGCCAGCGGCACGTGCGGCGCTGCGGCGTCGGTGAAGACCAGGTGCTCGTACACCTCGTCGGTGACCGCGTACGCGTCGTGCTCCCGGCAGAGCTCGGCGACCAGCGCCAACTCCTCGCCGGTGAACACCTTGCCGGTCGGGTTGTGCGGGGAGTTGAGCAGCACCAGCCGGGTCCGGGGACCGAACGCGGCGCGCAGCGCCGCCGGGTCGAAGGCGTACCGGCCGTCGCCGCCCGGGCGCAGCGTCACCGGCCGCCGCACCGCGTCGGCCAGCGCGATCGAGGCGGCGTACGAGTCGTAGTACGGCTCGAAGCAGATCACCTCGTCGCCCGGCTCGCAGAGCGCGAGGATGGCGGCGGCGACCGCCTCGGTGGCGCCGGCGGTGACCACGATCTCGCCGTCCGGGTCGTACGTCAGGCCGTGGAAGCGGCGCTGGTGGTCGGCGACGGCCGCGCGGAGCGCGGGGATGCCCGGGCCGGGCGGGTACTGGTTCTGCCCGGTGCGCAGCGCCTCGGCCGCGGCGGCGAGCATCTCCGGCGGGCCGTCGCTGTCCGGGAAGCCCTGCCCCAGGTTGACCGCGCCGGTGCGGACGGCGAGCGCGGACATCTCGGCGAAGATCGTCGTCCCGAACGGACGCATCCGGGCCACGAGCGGGTCGACATCGGTGGGCGTCGTCACCTGCGCCAGCCTACGGTCCGAGCACGCCGGTCACGAGCCCGCACAGGTGACCCGCCAGCCCGAGCCCTCCGCCGTCTCGACCACCGGCGGCCGACCCGCCACCGTGGTGGAGCAGCGCACCCGCCGGCCGTCGTCCTCCGCCGTCGCGATCACGATCACCCGGTTCGGGTCGTCCGTGCGGATCGACCTGCGCCAGGGCAGCGGGACCGCCTCCAGGTGGATGAAGTCGCCGTTGGCGTCGTAGTACTGGATGTCGGCCCGCGTCGCCCCGGTGACCTCGTACCGCACGCCGAACCGGCCCCGGCCGTTGGACGGGGTGACGGCCGGCTGGGCGGGTTGGACGGGCGGGGGCGGGGTCCAGGTCGCCTCGGGGACGTCCTCCTCCTCGTAGTCGTACGGGTCGGGGTAGGGCTCCTCGGCGACCGGATCGGCGTACCGGCCCAGCAGCACGCCGCCCACCGGGAGGCAGCCGCAGACGGCAAGGGTGAGCGCCACGACGACGCCGACCACCACGCCCACCACCCGTCCGGAAGAGCCGGAGCCCCCCGCCGGGGGCCCCGAGGCGTACGGCGGCGGGTAGCCCGGTGGTGGCCAGCCCGGGCGTCCCGCCACCGGTCCGACCGGGCCGCCCGGTAGCGGCAAGCCCGGGCGGCCCGGCGCGGGCGGCGCCCCGACGCCGATCCAGTCCTGGGGCCGGGCCGGTCGGACCGGGCGCGCTGCGGGCGACGACGGCCCCGTCGGGGCCGGTGCCGCGGGAGCGGCCGTCCACGGCTTCCCTTGAGCGGGGGCCGGGCCGGTCGACGGCGGCGTCCAGGGCGTTCCGAGGGCGGCCGGGTCCGTCGACGGCGCCGTCCACGGCGTGCCGGCGGTGGCCGGGTCGGGCAACGAGGGTGTCCACGGCGTGCCGGGGGTGGCCGGGGTGGGGCCGCTCGACGGTGCCCACGGCGTGCCCGGGTTCAGCGGCGGCGGGTCGAGGGGCGGTCCGGCGGGGGCGCCCGTGGCGGCGGGGGGCGGCGCGGCCGTCGGGCCGGTCGGCGGGGGCGGCATCCACGGCACGGGCGCGGCCCAGGGCGCGCCGCCCGCCAGTGGATCCGGCGCGGCCAGCGGGTCCGGGGGCGTCCAGGCGTACGGCGAGCTGGTCGGCGGGGCGGTCGGGTCCGGCGGTGGAGCCGCCGGGGACGGCTCCGGGCCGGTGGACGCGTCGGACATGGCGGCTCCGGGAGGCGGGAGGGATGGGACGAGCGGGCCGTCCCAGGGACGTGCCGGATCGGTCGAGAGCGTGTCGCACGGGTGTCCGCCCCCGCAACCCCGTCGGCCCCGGCCCGCCCCGTACCCGATCGCGCCGATCGTCCTCGGGGCGCTCCTCCCGCGCTGATCGCTCAAATTCAGTGCTTGTTTACCCGACTTCTGCGCACGCGAGATGAGCGGAACTGGGTTAGGCTGCTGGCCATGTGTGGAATCGTGGGTTACGCCGGCTCGCGCCCGGCGCTCGGCATCGTGCTCGACGGACTGCGGCGGCTGGAGTACCGCGGCTACGACTCGGCCGGCGTGGCGATCGTCTGCGACGACGAACTGCTCACCGAGAAGAAGGCCGGCAAGCTGGCCAACCTGGAGAAGGTCCTCTCCGAGCGCGCCGCCAGCAACCCCGAGGACTGCGCCGCCAGCCCGATCGGCATCGGCGACGGCACCACCGGCATCGGGCACACCCGCTGGGCCACCCACGGCGGCCCGACCGACCGCAACGCCCACCCCCACCTGGCCCCTGACGGCCGGGTCGCCGTGATCCACAACGGCATCATCGAGAACTTCGCCAAGCTCCGCACCGAGCTGGAGGAGAACGGCGTCCAGTTCACCAGCGACACCGACACCGAGTGCGCCGCCCACCTGCTCTCCGCCGCGCTGGCCGACCTGCGCTCCGCCGGCGAGGTCGACAGCCCGCAGTTGCTCGCCTCCGCGATGCGGGTGGTCTGCCAGCGGCTGGAAGGGGCCTTCACCCTGCTCGCCGTCGACGCCGGCATCCCCGGCGCGGTGGTCGGCGCCCGGCGCAACTCGCCGCTGGTGGTCGGCCGGGGCGACGGCGAGAACTACCTCGCCAGCGACGTGGCCGCGTTCATCGAGCACACCCGCGAGGCCGTCGAGCTCGGCCAGGACCAGATCGTGCTGATCACCGGCGAGAGCATCGAGATCACCGACTTCGCCGGGCACCCCGCCGCCGGCAAGGACTTCCACATCGACTGGGACTCCTCCGCCGCGGAGAAGGGCGGCTACGACTGGTTCATGCTCAAGGAGATCGAGGAGCAGCCGCAGGCGATCGCCGACACGCTGCTCGGCCGGCTCACCGAGACCGGTGAGATCGCCCTCGACGAGGTCCGCCTCAGCGACCAGGACCTGCGCGACGTCGACAAGATCTTCATCGTGGCCTGCGGCACCTCCTACCACGCCGGCCTGGTCGCCAAGTACGCCATCGAGCACTGGACCCGGATCCCCTGCGAGGTGGAGCTGGCCAGCGAGTTCCGCTACCGCGACCCGGTCCTCGACCGGTCCACGCTGATCGTGGTGATCTCGCAGTCCGGCGAGACCATGGACACCCTGATGGCGCTGCGGCACGCCAAGGAGCAGAAGGCCCGCGTGCTGGCCATCTGCAACACCAACGGCTCGACCATCCCGCGTGAGTCCGACGCCGTCCTCTACACCCACGGCGGGCCGGAGATCGCGGTCGCCTCCACCAAGGCGTTCCTCACCCAGGTGGTCGCCTGCTACCTGATCGGCCTGCACCTGGCCCAGGTGCGCGGGATCAAGTTCGCCGACGAGGTCGGCGCGGTGGTCGCGCAGCTCCAGGAGATGCCGGGCAAGCTGCGCGAGCTGCTCGACCGGATCGAGCCGGTACGCGAGCTGGCCCGCGAGCTGAAGTCCGAGCCGACCGTGCTCTTCATCGGCCGGCACGTCGGCTATCCGGTGGCCCTGGAGGGCGCGCTGAAGCTCAAGGAGTTGGCGTACATGCACGCCGAGGGCTTCGCCGCCGGGGAGCTGAAGCACGGCCCGATCTCGCTGATCGACAAGGGCACCCCGGTGATCTGCGTGGTGCCCTCGCCGGTGGGTCGCGGCATGCTGCACGACAAGGTCGTCTCCAACATCCAGGAGGTGCGGGCCCGGGGCGCCCGCACCATCGTGATCGCGGAGGAGGGCGACCAGGCCGTCGTCCGCTACGCCGACCACCTGATCTACGTGCCGCGGACGCCGACCCTGCTCGCCCCGCTGGTCACCACCGTGCCGTTGCAGGTGCTGGCCGCCGAGATCGCCGCCGCCCGGGGCCACGACGTGGACCAGCCCCGCAACCTGGCGAAGTCGGTCACCGTCGAGTAGGTCGCGCCCCAGCTCCCCCGGGCTCCGCCCGCCGCGTCGGTGGCGGGTGGGGCCCGTCCGTCTCCGGGCGGGAGCTCACCGGCCCAGCACGATCCGGGCCATCCCGTCCAGCGCCGGGTTGCCGGGCTCCCAGTAGCCGGTGTGGCCGTACCGGCCGCTGGGGAAGGTGCGGCCGCCGAAGCCCGGATCGCTCGGATCGTGCCCGAACCACAGCTCATGGTCGGACGGGCGGAGCAGCGAGACGGCCGTGGCCAACGGGGACGCCGCGAGCACCGCCCGGCCGGCCAGCTGCCCGAGCGGCTCGACCAACCGGATCACGTCGTCCGGTGCGGTGCTGGACCAGACCTGCCCGGGCGGCACGCGCAAAGCCTCGGCCCGGTCCACCCCGACGCCGGGTGAACCGACGAAGACCAGCGCGTCCGCGCCGAGCCCGTGATCCCGGGCCGCGGCGCCCACCACCACCGACCCGTAGCTGTGCCCCAGCACCGTCTGCCGGGCCGGCGGGCCCTCGTGGGTGGCGCGCAGCCCCTCCTGAAAGCGGTGCAGCGCCGGGGCGGCGTCCGTGGCCTGGGTGGAGCGGGCCGCCTCGGGCAGGAAGTCCGGCGCGTCGTAGTCCAGCCAGAGGACCGCCGCCGTCTCCTCGCCGGGGGCTATCGTGGCGCACCGGGCGAGCACCCGCCCGGCCCGGCTCAGCTCGCCCGGCGCGTCGCCGAGGTCGGCGGTCATCCCCGGCACGTACGTCAGCACCCGGTCGGCCCGGTCCGGGTTGCCCAGCGCGACGATCGCCCGCCCGTCGCCCGTCCGGTCCAGCCCCAGCAGGTACGGCCGGGGCGTCCGCTCCGCCGCCAGCCGCCCGGCGAGCGCGTCCACGCCGCCGAGGTGCTCCTCGACCCGGCGCAGGGCGGCCAGCTCCCACGCCCCGCGCGGGGAGCGGTCCAGCAGCTCCCGCCGCTCGGCGAGCAGCGACTCCCGGTGCCCGGCCAGCAGCAACCGGTTCGCCTGGTCGCGGGCCGCGACCGGCACCCCGTCGAGGCGGCCGACCAGCCCCGACTCGTGCACCGTCAGCCAGCGCCGCTGTGCCGGGGTGAGCCCCGCCCACCAGGCCCGGACCGTCGCCGGGTCGGCCTCGGCGGCCGGCCGCCCGGGCGGCGGTGGCTCCGACCAGCCGGCCCGGGCGGCGGCGGAGAGCTCGTCCAGCCGGGCGGCCGCCTCCCGGTCGGCCGCGTCGGCCAGCGCCAACGCGTCCCGCAGCGCCGCGGCCACCTGGTCCGCCGCCGCCGAACCGGCGCCGGCCGCCCCGCCGCGCCGGTCGATCTCCACCCCGCTCCGGTCGGCCAGCGCCACCGCGTCGGCGAGCCGGGCCTTCGCCACCCGCAGCCGGCTGGCGAACTCGGCGAGCACCTGGTCGGTCTCCAGCACGGCCGGTAGCAGCCCGGCCAGCTCGTCGCGGAACGCGCCGAGTCGCCCGTCGGCGGCCGTGGCGGCCCCACCCGACCAGCCGTCGCGCAGGGCCGCCGCTCGCTCACCCAACCCGGCCCGGCGCCGCTCGACCGGGTCGGTCAGCCCGCCCCAGGCCGTCGCGGCCCCGGCCCACGCGCCCGGTGAGGCGCCCCAGAGCTGCGCGTACCCGGTCATCGCGGCACGGCGGTCAGCCGGCCGGCGGCCCGCTCGTCCACCGCCTCGTACTCCTGGGCGGCCGTGCGCAGCCCGGCGGCGGCCTCGGCGACCCGGGCGCCCAGCGCGCCGTGCCAGGCGTGCACCGCCGACTCCAGCCGGACCAGGGCGGTGGCGGCCCGCCACCCGGGCGCCGCCACCACCAGCCCCGGCACGCCGGCCACCCCGTGCGCCAGCCGGTACGCCTCGTCGGCGAGCCCGCCCGCGACCCCGCGCAGCACCCCCGGTCGCACCTCGAACGGTTCGTCGTACATCCCCGCGCCCCTCCCGCCCGCCACCTCGACGCCGCCGACGGTAGGCGGCGCCACCCGCGGCGGACAGGCCCTGTGGACAGCCGGCGGTGGTCGTACCCGAGGGTTTTCCACAGGCATTGCCCACAGCGTGGCCGGCGGCTAATCTGCCGCCTCGGCCGCCGGTAGGGTGAGCTGGTGATCGTCGCGGTCGGCATCGACGTCGTGCTGGTGGACCGGTTCGCCCGGGCCCTGGCCCGGACGCCGCTGCTCGCCGACCGGCTCTTCACCGAGGCGGAGCGGTACACCCGGTCCGGCAACCCCCGGTCCCGGGAGTCGATGGCCGCCCGGTTCGCCGCGAAGGAGGCGGTGGCCAAGGCGCTCGGCGCCCCGGCCGGGTTGAGCTGGCACGACTGCGAGATCGTGCCCGACCCGGACGGCCGGCCCTGGCTGACCGTCTCCGGCACGGTGGCCGCCGCCGCCGCCGAACGCGGGATCAACCGCTGGCACCTCTCGCTGTCCCACGACGGCGGGATCGCGTCGGCCATGGTGGTCGCCGAACGGTGATCCCACCGGGCGGGTCGACCGGCGCCGCCCGCAGGTGAGGGGAAGGACGGGGTCGGCATGAAACCGGTGTGGCGGGTCGCGGACGTCCGCGCGGCGGAGGCCGGCCTGATGGCCACGCTCCCGCCGGGCACGCTGATGCAACGGGCCGCCGCCGGGCTGGCCCGCCGCTGCGCGCTGCTGCTGGCCGACCGGGGCGGGGTGTACGGCTCCCGGGTCCTGCTGCTGGTCGGCACCGGCGACAACGGCGGCGACGCCCTGTACGCCGGGGCGCTGCTGGCCCGGCGCGGCGCCGCCGTGTCGGCGCTGCTGGTGACCCCCGGCCGGGCGCACGCCGAGGGGCTGGCGGCCCTGCGTGCCGCGGGCGGCCGGCTGGTCGACCGACCCCCGGCCATGGTGGACCTGGTGCTCGACGGCATCGTCGGGATCGGCGGCACCGGTGGGCTGCGGGAGACCGCCGAGCAGCTCGCGGCCAGCCTGGTGCGGTACTGCGGGCGCGACGGCACGCGGGCGACGGTGGTGGCGGTGGACGTGCCGAGCGGGGTGGCGGTGGACACCGGGCACGTGCCGCTGACCGCCTCCGGTCGCCCCAGCGCGGTGCGCGCCGACGTGACGGTGGCCTTCGGCGCGCTCAAGCCCGCCCTGGTGGTCGGACCGGCCGCCGTCCTCGCCGGGCACGTCGAGCTGGTCGACATCGGGTTGGCGCCGTGGCTGCGCGGGTCACCGGCGCTGCGGGTGACCGAGTGGTCGGACGTCGTCGAGTGGTGGCCGCGGCTCGGCGCCGCCTCGGAGAAGTACACCCGGGGCGTGGTGGGGGTGGCGACCGGGTCGGCGACGTACCCGGGCGCGGCGGTGCTCTCCGTCGGTGGCGCGCTGGCCGGTCCGACCGGCATGGTCCGCTACGCCGGTGGGGCCCGCGCGGAGGTGCTGCACCAGCATCCGTCGGCGATCGCCACCTCCCGCGTCGCCGACGCCGGCCGGGTGCAGGCCTGGGTCTGCGGCTCCGGGCTCGGCACCGGCGAGGAGGCCGCCGCCGAGCTGCGGGCGGTGCTCGCCGCCCCGGTGCCGGTGGTGCTCGACGCGGACGCCCTCACCCTGCTGGTGGACGGTTCCCTCGCCGGCCGGCTGCGCGACCGGGACGCGCCGATCGTCATTACCCCGCACGACCGGGAGTTCGCCCGGCTCTGCGGGGAGCAGCCCGGCGCGGACCGGGTCTCCGCCGCGCTGCGGCTGGCCGCCTGGATGAACGCGACGGTGCTGCTCAAGGGGGACCGGACGGTGGTCGGCACGCCGGACGGGCGGGCGTACGTCAACCCGACCGGCACCGCCGCGCTGGCCACCGGGGGGACCGGCGACGTGCTCGCCGGGCTGCTCGGCTCGCTGCTCGCCGCCGGCCTGGCGCCGGAGCGGGCGGCGGCGGCCGCCGCGTACCTGCACGGGTCGGCCGGGCGGGAGGCGGCCCGGGGCGGGCCGGTGACCGCGTCCGACGTGGCGGCCGCGCTGCGCCCGGTGGTGGCCCCGCTGTTCCGTTGAACCGGGGCGGGGCCGGGGCCGTACTCCCCGGCGTGCGGTGCGTCGGGCGACGCTGCCGGCCGCACGCGTACCGAGGAGGAACCATGCGCAGAGCGCTCCTGCTGAGCGTCGCCGTCGGCGGCATGCTGCTGGCCGGGACCGCCGTCGCCACGGCGAAGGACGGCCGGGACCGGGTGGCCACCCCGCCCGGCGGGGCCGCCTTCGAGCTGCGGATCGACCCGGAGCTGGACGCCCGGTTCGGCCCCCGGCCGGTGAACGCCGTCCGGGCCGCGGAGATCGTCACCGCCCGGTTCGGCGGCCAGGTGACCCGGGCCGAGCTGGACGAGGAGAACGGCCGGCCGATCTGGGAGATGACGTTGCGCGGGGCGCGGGTCGGTGAGGTCGACGTCGACGCGATCGACGGGACCGTGTCCGGCGGCTGAGGCCGGAGCGCCGTCCTGTGATCACCCGGCAAGTAGGCTGGGCGCATGTGGCAGGCCGAGGTGCGCGTCGATCTGGACGCGATCCGTGACAACGTGGCCCGGCTCCGGGCGGGCACCAGCGCCGAACTGATGGCGGTGGTGAAGGCCGACGGGTACGGCCACGGCATGGTCCCGTCGGCCCGTGCCGCGCTGGACGCCGGTGCCGACTGGCTCGGGGTCTGCACGCTGGACGAGGCGTTGACCCTGCGGAGGGCCGGGATCACCGCGCCCGTGCTGGCCTGGCTGCTCGCCCCCGGGCTGCCGCTGCACGAGGGCGTCGCGGCCGGGGTGGACCTGGCCGCCGCCAGCCTGCCGCAGCTGGCCGAGATGGTGGAGGCGGCCCGCCGCGCGGACCGGCCGGTCCGGCTGCACCTCAAGATCGACACCGGGTTGTCGCGGGGCGGGGCCACCGTCGCGGACTGGCCGACCCTGCTGGAGGCCGCCGCGAAGGCCCAGGCCGACGGCCTGGTCGAGGTGGTCGGCGTGTGGAGCCACTTCGTGTACGCGGACCTGCCCGGCCACCCCACCACCGACCGGCAGCTGGCGGTCTTCCACGAGGGCCTGGCCATGGCCGAGCGGGCCGGCCTGCGTCCGCGCTACCGGCACCTGGCCAACTCGGCCGCCACGCTGACCCGCCCCGACACCCACTTCGACCTGGTCCGCCCGGGCATCGCCACGTACGGCCTCTCGCCGGTGGCCGGTGACACGTTCGGGTTGCGCCCGGCGATGACCGCCCGGGCCCGGGTGATGCTGGCCAAGCGGGTCCCGGCCGACACCGGCGTCTCGTACGGGCACACCTACCGCACCGACGGCGAGGCGAACCTGGCCGTGGTCCCGCTCGGCTACGCCGACGGGGTGCCCCGGCACGCCTCGAACGTCGGCCCGGTGCAGCTCGCCGGGAAGCGCCGGACCATCTCCGGCCGGGTCTGCATGGACCAGTTCGTGCTGGACTGCGGCGACGACCCGGTGGCCGCCGGGGACGTGGCCACCCTCTTCGGCGACGGTGCGGACGGCGCGCCCACCGCGGACGACTGGGCCGAGGCCGTCGGCACCATCAACTACGAGATCGTCACCCGGTTCGGCGGGGTGCGGGTGCCCCGGGTCTACGACGGCGAGCGGAGCTGACGCCGTGACGCAGCGCTTCCGGATCCCCCGGCCGCGGACCGCCGCCGGACGGATCGCCGGGGTGGTCGGCGCCGCGGTCGGCGTCGCCGCCGCCGGGCTCGCCGCCGGCGTCGCCACCGAGCGCACCCTGGTGCGCCGGCTCAAGGCCGACCCCACCGACCGGTACGCGCACGAGGTCTTCGGCGCGCAGCGGTACGACGAGTCGTACCGGCTGGAGATGCCGGACGGCACCGACATCCACGTCGAGGTGGTGGAGCCGACCCGCCCGGTCCCGGGCAACCCGACCGTGGTGCTGGTGCACGGCTTCTGCCTGGACATGGGGACGTTCCACTTCCAGCGCAAGCTGCTCGCCGAGCGCGGCGAGCACCGCGTCGTCGCGTACGACCAGCCCGGTCACGGCCGGTCGGGCCGCCTGGAGACCGGCGAGTACGACCTCGCGGCGCTGGGCCGGACCCTGCGCCGGGTGATCGACCGGGCCGCCCCGGAGGGGCCGCTGGTGCTGGTCGGGCACTCGATGGGCGGGATGACCATCATGGCCTTCGCCGAGCTGTACCCGGAGATGTTCGGCGACCGCGTGGTCGGCACGGTGCTGATGGCCACCTCGGGGGGGCTGCTGGCCGAGACCAGGCTGGTCGCCCCGGCACTGCTGGGTCGGGTCGGCGCGCCGGTGCTGTACATGGTCAGCAACGCCACCCGGTACGGCGGCACGGTGATCGACAAGGCTCGCAAGTCCACCACGAACGTCGCCTGGCTGCTCACCCGCAAGTACGGCTTCGGCACCCCCAAGCCGAGCCCGGCCCTGGTGTCGTACGTCGAGCAGATGAACTCGCGGACCTCTGCCGACACCGTCACCCGTTACCTGCGTACCCTCGCCACCCACTCCCGGTTCCCGGCGCTGGCCGCGCTGAGCGGCACGCCGGTGCTGGTGGTCGTGGGGGACAAGGACATGATCACACCGGTCACCCATTCGGAGGAGATCGTCCGCCGGCTGCCGCACGCCGAGTACGTGAAGATCCACGACAGTGGGCACGTGGTGATGCTGGAGCACGCCGACGAGGTCAACGCGGCGCTGGAGCACTTCCTGGAGTCGTTGTGAACGTCACCGTCACGCTGCCCACGGTCGAGGAGACCCACGCGTTCGGCCGCCGGCTGGCCGGGGTGCTGCGCGCCGGTGACCTGCTGTTGCTCACCGGCCCGCTGGGCGCCGGCAAGACCGCGCTCACCCAGGGCATCGGCGCCGGGCTCGGGGTGCGTGGCGAGATCACCTCGCCGACCTTCGTGATCGCCCGGGTGCACCGGCCCGATCCGGCCCGGGGCGGCACGGTGGGGCTGGTGCACGCCGACGCGTACCGGCTGGGGGACGCGGCCGACCCCCGCGCCGAGATCGACGACCTCGACCTGGACGCCTCGGTGGACGACTCGGTGACCGTGGTCGAGTGGGGCGAGGGGCTGGTCGAGCAGCTCGTCGACGCCCACCTGCGGGTCCGCATCGACCGGCGGGACGACGACAGCCGGACCGTCGAGCTGGAGCCGGTCGGGGGCGACTGGGCGCACCGCCTGGCGGGGCTGGGCTGAACGCTGTCGTACCGGCTGCCTAGAGTGCCCGGGACCGACTGCGAAAGGTTGCCGATGTCCGACGCCGCCCCCACCCTCGACCTGCTGGCGCTGCTGCCGGAGGCCTGGCGTGCCGTGCTCACCCCGCACCTCGATCCGGCCCGCACCGCGGCGCTGGCCGAATTCGTCGCCCACGAGTACGCCACCCAGACCGTCTTCCCGCCGGTCGAGGACCTCTTCTCCGCCTACCGGCTCTGCGGGCCGCGGGAGACCCGGGTGCTGATCCTCGGTCAGGACCCGTACCACCGGGCCGGGCAGGCGCACGGGCTGAGCTTCAGCGTGCGCGAGGGGGTGACGGTGCCGCCGTCGCTGCGCAACGTCTTCAAGGAGCTGGGCGAGGACCTGGGCGTGCCGAAGCCGCGCAGCGGCAACCTCGACGGCTGGGCGGCCCAGGGCGTGCTGCTGCTCAACGCGGTGCTCACCGTCCGCCAGGCCACCCCCGGCTCGCACGGCAACAAGGGGTGGGAGGAGTTCACCGACGCCACCATCCGCGCCCTGGACGCGATGGAGGAGCGGGTCGTCTTCCTGCTCTGGGGTGGGTACGCCCGCAAGAAGGCGGCCCTGGTCACCAACCCCCGGCACGTGGTGCTGGAGGCCGGCCACCCCAGTCCGATGAACCCGCGCGGCTTCCTCGGCAGCCGCCCGTTCAGCGCCGCCAACAAGGCTCTCGCCGACGCCGGCCTGCCCACGATCGACTGGGAGCGTTCCGCCGGCTGACCCGGCTGGCCCGCTGGCTCCGGCTGGCCCCGGCTGGTCCGTCCGGCCCGGGGCGCTCAGCTCGCCGGTCCGCTGCTGGCCTGCTGTTGTCGGTGGCGGCGCAGCAGGTCGGCGGCGCGCGGGTCGCTGATCTCCACCGCGACCAGCGGCACCACCCGGTAGCTCCGCTCCCCGTGCCGCACCTCGATCGCCTCCGGCAACTCGTCGCACATCCGGGCCCGGACGTCACCGGCCACGGTCCGCCAGAGGTGCTCGCCCGGTTCCTCCGGCTCCAGCCTCAGGTAGCCGAACTCGCGCCACTGCGCGTTCCAGCGCTGGGCGTAGCCGTCGGTCAGCCACTGGGTGAACCGCGCCGAGTCCGCCCACCGGACAGCGATCTCCACCTCGGTCACCGGCACCGGTGCGCCCTGCAGGAGCGCGGCCGAGCCGCCGGCCAGGACGTGGGGGAGGTCGCCGAGCCGGGCCACGACCGCGTCGATGCCGGCCTGGTCGATCCGGTCGGCCAGCGACTGCCCGGCGAGCGCCTCGATCCGGGCGTCGAGGTGCGCGTCCAGCGGCTCGACGGCGACGGTGAGCTGGGCGCCCATGGCGTCGAGCAGCTGTTCCAGCAGCTCGACGCTCGGGCTGCGGTCACCGCTCTCCACCCGGGCCACCATCGCCTGGCTCACCCCGGCGAGACGGGCCAGCTCCCGCTGGGTCAGCCGGCGCGCCTCGCGCTCGCGCCGGACGACGGTGCCGAGGACGGTGACCAGGCGGGAGGAGGGCATCCCCGGATGGTGGGCCATCTCTGTGTGAGCGCGATACCTGAGAGGCATATTGATGACTCAGAGGTATCACTGTCGCGGAGGTCATGCTTCCCAGCGGTGTAACGCCGCGTAATCCCCGTCCCGCGCGCCCCGCCGGGCCCCGCCCCGCCGGGCGTGGACGGGGTGTGACCGGAGGTGACCGGGAGGGGCGGCTAGGCTGGCATACCGTGCTCGTACTGGTGGTGGACTCCTCGACCCCGGCGGTGACCGCCGCGCTGGTGGAGGTCTCGGCGGACGGGGTCGCGGCACGGGCGCTCCGGTGCACGGTCGACGCCCGCGCCCACGGCGAATTGCTCGCCCCGCAGGTGGACGCGGTGCTCGCCGACGTCGACGCGCGGCCGCGTGACCTCGCCGCCATCGTCGCCGGGCTCGGCCCCGGCCCGTTCACCGGGCTGCGGGTCGGCCTGGTCACCGCCGCGACGATGGGCCAGGTGCTCGGCGTCCCCACGTACGGCGTCTGCTCCCTCGACGGCCTGGGCCATCCGGTGGCGGCCGGCGAGCCGGTCCTGGTGGCCAGCGACGCCCGCCGCAAGGAGGTCTACTGGGCCGTCTACGACGGCGCCGGGGAGCGGATCGCCGGGCCGAACGTCGACAGCCCGGCGATCGCCGCCGAGCGGGCCCGCGACCTGCGGGTCACCACGGCGGTCGGCGACGGCGCCCAGAAGTACGCCGACGTGCTCGGCCTGCCGGTGCGGGTCGAGCCGCGCTACCCGGACGCCACCGCGCTGGCGGCGCTGGCCGCCGAGCGGATCCGGTCCGGCGCCCCCTCCGAGGCGCTCACCCCGCTCTACCTGCGCCGGCCGGACGCCGTGGCCGCCACGGCCCGCAAGCCGGTCCTGCCGTGAGCGGCGGGGCACGGTTGGCGCGGTTCCGCTGGTGGCACATCGACGAGGTGCTGCCGATCGAGGCGGACCTCTTCGGCGTCGAGCAGTGGTCCCCGGCGATGTTCTGGAACGAACTGGCGAACGGACACCACTACCGGGTGGCCCTCGACGACGACGGGACGCTGCTCGGCTACGCCGGGCTGGCCGTCCAACCCGACGAGGCGTGGGTGCAGAACATCGCCGTCCGCCGGGACGCCCAGCGGCGCGGTGTCGGTCGTGCCCTGCTCGAGGAGCTGCTCGCCGAGGCGGCCCGGCGCGGTGCCCGCAGCGTCCTGCTGGAGGTCGCGGCGGACAACGTCCCCGCCCAGAAGCTCTACGCGGCGTACGGCTTCGAGCCGATCGGCGTACGCCGCGGCTACTACCAACCGAGCAACACCGACGCGCTGGTCATGCGGCGCGACGAGGACTGAGGAGCCATGGCTGACGAACCCCTGATCCTCGGCATCGAGACCTCCTGCGACGAGACCGGCGTCGGCATCGTCCGCGGGCACACCCTGCTGGCCGACGCGCTCGCCTCCAGCGTCGAGCAGCACGCCCGGTTCGGCGGCGTGGTGCCCGAGGTGGCCAGCCGCGCCCACCTCGAAGCCATCGTGCCGACCATGCAACGGGCGCTGCGCGAGGCCGGGGTGACGATCGCCGACATCGACGCCATCGCGGTCACCTCCGGCCCCGGCCTGGCCGGCGCCCTGCTGGTCGGGGTCGCCGCCGCCAAGGGCTACGCGCTGGCCGCCGAGAAGCCGGTGTACGGGGTGAACCACCTCGCGGCGCACGTCGCCGTGGACACCCTCGAACACGGCCCGCTGCCCGAACCGGCGATCGCGATGCTGGTCTCCGGCGGGCACTCCTCGCTGCTGCTCGTCGACGACCTGGCCCGCGGCGTCACCCCGCTCGGCGCCACCATCGACGACGCCGCGGGCGAGGCGTTCGACAAGGTGGCCCGGCTGCTCGGGCTGCCCTTCCCCGGCGGGCCGTACATCGACCGGGAGGCCCGGGCCGGAGATCCGGCGTCGATCGGTTTCCCGCGCGGGCTCACCGCCGCCAAGGACCTCGCCGCGCACCGCTACGACTTCTCGTTCTCCGGCCTGAAGACCGCGGTGGCGCGGTGGGTGGAGGCCCGGCAGCGGGCCGGCGAGCCGGTGCCGGTGGCCGACGTCGCCGCGTCCTTCCAGGAGGCGGTCTGCGACGTGCTCACCGCCAAGGCGCTCGCCGCCTGCCGCGCCAACGGCATCGAGACGCTGGTCATCGGCGGGGGAGTGGCGGCCAACTCGCGGTTGCGGGCGATGGCCGAGCAGCGCGCCGAGAAGTACGGCATCCGGGTCCGGGTGCCCCGGCCGAAGCTCTGCACCGACAACGGCGCGATGGTCGCCGCGCTCGGCGCGCACCTGGTCGCGGCCGGGGTGGCGCCGAGCCGGCTGGACCTGCCGGCCGACTCGGCGATGCCGCTGACCACGGTCAGCGTGTGACGGCGGCGGAAGGGACCAGCGACGTGATCGTGCGGATGTGGGAGGCGCGCGCCGAGCCCTACGGCTTCGCCGAACTGATCACCTGGGTCTGTGACACGGCGCTGCCCGAGTTCGAGCACGACCCGTTGCACCTGTCCAGCGAGGTCTTCTCCTCCACCGACCACCGGGTGGTGGTGATCTCCAAGTGGCGGAGCAGTCCCCGGCCGCTGCCCGAGCCGCCGGCCATGCTGGTCGCCCGCCCTCCGCACTCCTGGGACTTCACCCAGGTCGACCGCTGACCACGACGGGCCGGGAGCCTCCGCTCCCGGCCCGTCGTGGGGTGTCGGGGTCAGCTGCGGCGCATGATGCGCCAGGTGGCGACGCCGCCGGTGCCGAGCGCGAGGAGGAAGACCGCCCAGACCACGGTGGTGCTGATCGCGACCGAGGGGGCCGGGGCGCCGGCCTTCGCGGCGGCGATCAGCGAGTCGCTCTGGGCGGCCGGGATGGCGGCCGGCGGCAGCTGCTGCCAGCGGACCAGCCCGGTGCTCTCCAGCATCGACATGTGGTCGTTGACGAACTTGTTGGCCTCGTCGGCCAGCTTGCGGACCGTCGCGTCCCGGGTGCTGGCCCGGACCGCCCCGATCACCGGGTAGATCTTGCCATGCGCCACCCGCAGCCGGGTCACGAAGATCTGGTCGAACTGGGCGCCGGTGGCCTCCTGCATCTCGGAGAGCCACCCCTTCTGCTCGCTGGTGGGGTCGGTGGGCAGGGTGGCGCCCAGCTTGTTGGCTGCGTCGACCACCAGCTGGTCCAGCACGCCGTGCTGCCGGGCGATCTCCGCGCCGATCTCCCGTACCCGGGCGGACTGGCCCCGCTCGGCGGCCATCTGCCCGGCGGGCATCTCCCACAGGCCGGCCAACCGGACCCCGTTGAGCAGCGTCATGTCGGCGGCGTTCATCTGATTTCCGGGGGCGGCGACGGCGGCGCCGGGCAGGACGGTGAACCCCGCCACCAGCGCGATGAGGAGCACCGCCATCCGGTGGATCCGGTGCCCCTGCCGACGACGTGCGGATTCCAGCGGTGCCATGCTGCGGTGCCTCCTCGCCTCGGGCGGTACGCGTGACGCCGGGCAGCGGATCCGCCGGCTGCCCGTCCGTCCACTGGTACGGATCACCCGCCGAAAGAGTTCACCGATCCGGGCCAGCCACTGACCGAGGACTCAGCGCGCGAGGTGGCTCGGCCGATCAGCGGGTCAGCGCCATGAAGAGGCCGAGCAGCAGCAGGGTGGCCGCGGCGACGGCGAAGAGCAGCAGCAGCTCCCGGCGCCCGGACCCGTCGACGTCCGCCCCGTCCAGTCGGTCCGGTGCCGGCAGGTCCCGGGTGAGCGCGGCCAGGTCGCCGAGGGTGCGCGCGGTCCAGACCCCGGCCACCCGCTCGGAGAACTCGTCCAGGCTCAGCCGCCCCGCGGCGGTGTGCCGTTGCAGCTCGGCGACCATCTGGTGCCGGTCGTCGTCGGAGGCGCGCAGCTGGACGTCCACGTGCGACAGCGTACGCAGCGGGCGGCGGCGGCGGGACCGGCCGGTCAGCCGACGTCGAGCGGGTCGGCGAGGAGCCGTTCGAAGGCCAGCTCGGCCGCGCCGATCAGCGCCGCGTCCTCACCGAGCTTGGGGGTGCGCAGCCGGACGTGCTCCAGGCAGGCGGGCAGCCCGACCGAGTTGAGCCGGCTCCGGACCTGCGCCGCGGCGGCCAGGTAGAGGTCGCGCATCGTGCCGCCGAAGATGACCATCTCCGGGTTGAAGATGTTGACCAGGTTGGCGACGCCGAAGCCGAGCCAGTCGCCGGCCTGGCGTACCGCGGTCTGGGCCCGGGCGTCGCCGCGGTCGGCGGCGTCGAAGACGGCCAGCAGCGCCTCCCGGCCGCGGGCGTGGGACCGGCCGGCGGCCCGCAGCAGCGCGTGCTCGCCGATCTCGGTCTCCCAGCAGCCGCGCGAGCCGCACTCGCAGGGCTCGCCGTCGCGGACCACCACCATGTGCCCGACCTCGCCGCTGTAGCCGCCGTGGCCGGTCAGCCGGCGCCCGCCGGCGATGATGCCGGCCCCGACGCCGACGTCGCCGTACAGGTAGATCACGTTGTCGCAGCCGGCGGCGACCCCCCGGGCGTGCTCGGCGAAAGCGGCCACGTCCGCCACGTTGCCCACCGTCACCGGTACGTCGATGCGGAGTTCGTCGGCGAGCGCCGCGCCGATCGGCTGGTCCACCCAGCCGGTGGTCGGACCGAGCCGGACAAGGCCGTCGTCGCGGCGGACCATGCCGCAGACGGCCACCCCGGCGCCGACGCAGATCGAGCCGGCCGGTACGGCCTGGCGCATCTCCTTCAGCGCCGTGGCCAGCAGCGGCGTGGTCTCCCCGGCGTCCAGGCCGCGCGGCCGGTCCAGGTCCCGGCGGTCGAGCACCTCACCGCCGAGACCGATCCGCGCGGCCCGCAGCCGGTCCACCTCGATCGAGTACGCGTACGCGTAGACCCGGGCCGACTCGGGCCGGACGACCAGTGACGGTCGTCCGGCCCGGCCGGTCTCCTTCGGCGTCCCCTCGCTGACCAGCCCGGCGCCGGCCAGGTCGGCGGTCAGCGCGCCGATGGTGCTGCGGTTGAGCCCGAGCGTGGTGGTGAGTTCCGCGCGGGTGGTGGCGCCGTGCACGTGCACGTGACGGAGCAGCGCCCCCAGGTTCTGCCGCCGGATCTCCTCCTGGCTCGGTCCTGTCCGCATCGTTCCGGTACCCCGCGTCCCCGCTGGTCGGCGTGTGCCGTCGGTCAACGGGTGCCGGTGGCCGCGGAGCGGCGGCGGGACAGCGCGTCGACGCTGGCCGCGAGGAGCAGCACCACACCGGTGACCACGTACTTGACTCCCGAGCTGTACCCCATCAGGCCCATGCCGTTGTCGATGACGGCGACCACCGCGCCACCGAGCACGGCGTCGAGGACGCGGCCCTTGCCACCGAAGAGGCTGGTGCCACCGATCACCGCCGCGCCCACGGCGTAGAGCAGCACGTTGCTGCCGCCGGTGTTCGGGTCGACCGAGTTGGCCCGGCTGGCCGCGACGATGCCGCCGATGGCGGCCATCGAGGAGCAGATCACGAAGACCGAGATGCGGATCCGGTCGACGTTGATGCCGGCGCGGCGGGCCGCCTCCTTGTTGCCGCCGACCGCGTAGACGTGCCGGCCGTAGCTGGTGCGCTGGAGCACGAAGGTCCAGAGGATCAGCAGGAGCGCGATGATGGGCACCACGATGGGCACGCCCTTGAGCGAGGTGACCAGGACGTTGCGGCTGCGCTCGAGGTTGAGGATGTAGACGGCGGCGCCGAGGATCAGCGCGAGGGTGCCGATCCGGGCGAGGACCACCGCGATCGGGTCGGTGAGCAGCCCCCGGGTGGCCCGCTTGCGGTGCCGGAGCAGCTGCACGGCGGCGTACCCGCCGACCGCGACGGCCACCAGCAGCCAGCCGAGGACCGGCGAGAGGTTGCGGTTGGCGATGGCGACCAGGGTGTCGTCCCGGATCGAGATGTTCGCGCCGTCGTCCATCAGCATCAGCACGATGCCCTGGAAGGCGAGGAACCCGGCGAGGGTGACCACGAAGGACGGGATGCCGACCTTGGCGACCAGCACGCCGAGCGTCGTGCCGATGACCACGCCGGTGACGATCGCGGCGAGCACCGCCACGTACCAGGGGTAGCCGAGCACGGTGGCGACGTTGGCCAGGATGGCCGCGCAGACCCCGCTGGCGAAGCCGGCGGAGAGGTCGATCTCGCCGAGCAGCAGGACGAAGACCAGGCCCATCGCGATCAGGGTGACCGCCGCGCCCTGGGTGAACAGGTTGGCGAAGTTGCCGGCGGAGAGGAACGACGGCCGCATGATCGCGAAGACCGTGCAGAGCACGGCCAGACCGAGCACCGCGGGGAGCGCGCCGATGTCGCCGCCGCGTACCCGGCTCACGTAGTTGCGGACGTGGCTGCCGACCGTGGCCGCGGGCGCGACGGCGGCCGGGCCTTCCTTCTTGACGGCGGTGGTGGTCATCGGACGGCTCCCGAGGTGGTGTCGGTGGACCCCGCGGCGTGACCGGCGCTGCCGGTACCCGCCTCGGCGAGGCCGAGGGCGCCGGAGCGGCCGGCGGTGATCAGCTCGACCACCTGCGAGTGGGTGATGTCAGTGGTCTTCACCTGGGCGACCATCTGGCCGAGGTAGAGCGCGGCGATCCGGTCGGAGACGGCGAAGACGTCGTTCATGTTGTGCGAGATGAGCACCACGGCCAGGCCCTTGTCGGCGAGCCGGCGGACCAGCTCCAGCACCTGGGCGGTCTGCGCGACGCCGAGGGCGGCGGTCGGTTCGTCGAGGATGACCAGCTTGCTGTTCCAGAGCACCGCCTTGGCGATCGCCACGGTCTGGCGCTGGCCGCCGGAGAGGCTGGAGACGTGCTGCCGCAGCGACTTCACGGTGCGGACGCTGAGCCCGGCGAGGGTCTCGGCGGCCATCTGCTCCATGGTCGGCTCGTCGAGCACGAGTCCGCTGCGCTTCTCCCGGCCGAGGAACATGTTCTGCACGATGTCGAGGTTGTCGCAGAGCGCGAGGTCCTGGTAGACGACCTCGATGCCGAGCGCGGCGGCGTCCCGGGGGCTGTTGATGGTCACCGGCTTGCCCTCGAAGAGGAACTCGCCGCCGTCGGTCGGGTAGATGCCGCTGATGCACTTGACCAGGGTCGACTTGCCGGCGCCGTTGTCACCGACGAGCGCGGTCACCTCGCCGGGGTGGGCGGCGAAGGCGACGTCGCGGAGTACCTGGACGGGACCGAAGCTCTTGTCGATCCCGCGTAGTTCCAGCAGGGGGGTCGCGGACACGGGGGTCTCCTTTGCGCGGAGGGGAGATCTCGGACCCGTCCGGTGGCGGGACGCCGCCCGGCACGGTTGTCACCGTGCCGGGCGGCGTCGCCTGTGGAGCGGGGTGGGAACGGTACGGGTCAGCTGATGCCGGCGTCGGCGCAGAGCTTGGCGTACGTCCCGGTGCAGAGCTCGTCCTTGGTCACGAAGCCGTCGGCCACGACGTCCTTGACGTTCTCCTTGTAGATGGCCTTCGGGGTGAGCAGCACGGCGGCGACGTCGCGGCCACCCTCCGGGTCCTTGACCGTCTGACCGGTCTCCTTCTTCTCGCCCTTGGCGACCGCGATGGCCAGGTCGGAGGCGGCCTTCGCCTCCTCCTTGATCGCCTTGTAGACGGTCATGCACTGGTCACCGGCGAGGATGTTCTGCAGGCCCTGCGGGGTGGCGTCCTGCCCGGTCACCGGGACCTTGCCGTTGAGCTTGTTCTTCTTGAGCACCGAGATGGCCGCGTTGCCGAGGCCGTCGTTGGCGGCCAGGACACCGTCGATCTTGCCGCCGGCCTTGGTCAGCTGCTGCTCGAAGATCGTGGCGGCCTGGGTGTTGTCCCAGTCCGGCACCGAGTCGTCGGCGACCTTGGTGTACTCCTTGGCGTCGACCTTCGGCTTGAGGATCGAGTCGTAGCCGTTCTTGAACAGGGTGGCGTTGTTGTCGGTCGGCGAGCCGTTGAGGTAGCTGATCGCCGGGTTCTTGACGCCCTTGTCGGTCAGGCACTTGGCCAGACCCTCGCCCTGGAGCTTGCCGACGGCCTCGTTGTCGAAGCTGACGTAGTACTGCGCCGAGCCGCCCAGCGTGAGCCGGTCGTAGTCGATGGTGGCGACGCCCTGCGACTTGGCCTTGTCGAGCACGGCCTTGCCGGTGCCGGAGTCCAGGTTGACGATCATCAGGGCGGTGACGCCGTTGGTGATCATCTGGTCGGCGATGGTCTGGAAGGCGTTCTTGTCGCCCTGCGCGTTCTGGATGTCGTAGTCGACGCTGGCGGCCTTGAAGGCCTCCTCCAGGAACTTGCGGTCCGCGCCCTCCCAGCGGGCGGAGGACTTGCTGTCCGGCAGGATCACGCCGATCTTCGGCTTCTTTTCGGTGGAGCCGCCGGCCTGGCCGGTGCCGGAGTCGTCACCGCAGGCGGCCATGCTGCCGGTGGCCAGCAGGCCCACGGCGGCGAAGGTGAGGAAGCCCTTGCGCATCTGCACGGGTCCTTTCGGGGGTGGGGGAGTAGTTGCTTTTGTTGTGCCCGGCAACGTATTCCCGTTCACGTTCCGCGCGCAAGCCTGCCGAGGTCAGAAGTTTGTTGGCGGCAGTAACAATTCAGCAACGCGGTTGTCACGCGCCGGACACCCACCCAGGAAGCGCTCTCTCGGACCCGACCGGAAGCGCCTGCGCCGAGCGCCGACCGGCACCCGCGACGCGCCCGTTCCGCGGCCGACCGAGCGGGGCGGGCCCGGGTCAGGAGCCGGCGGCCAGCCTCGCCGTGACCGCCCCGGTGAGCGCCACCAGGTCGGTCGGGGAGAGCTCGACCTGGAGCCCGCGCCGGCCGGCCGAGACGTAGACGGTCCCGTACGCCAGCGCGGAGGAGTCGAGCACCGTCGGCAGTCGCCTGCGCTGGCCCAGCGGGCTGATCCCACCCCGGACGTAGCCGGTGGCCCGCTCGGCGACCGCGCGGTCGGCCATGGTGGCCCGCTTGCCGCCGGTCGCCGCCGCCAACGCCTTGAGGTCCAGCTCGCCGGTGACCGGCACGACCGCCACGGTCAACCCGCCGTCGACCTCGGTGACCAGCGACTTGAACACCCGCTCCGGCGGCACCCCGAGCGCCGCCGCGACCAGCGCGCCGTAGTTCGGCGCCTCCGGGGACACGTCGTACGGATGGGTCCGGTGGGTGATCTTCCGCTTGGTCAGCAGCGCCGTCGCCGGAGTGCCCCGTCCCGCCATGACGGCCACGCTAACCCGGACCGTCCCGGTGGGCGACTCAGCTCGCCACCGGACGGCAGAGCAGCACCGTCGGCGCCCCGGCGACCCGGGTCAGCACCAGGCTCGCCCCGGCGCCGCCGGCCAGCCTCAGGTCGCGGCGCAGCTTCTCCGGCTCCAGCGCCGACCCCCGCTTGAGGATCTCCACCCGGCCCACGCCCCGCTCGCGCAGCAGGGCCCGCAGCCGCTTGAGCGAGAAGGGGAGCACGTCGGTCACCTCCAGGCAGCGGCCGAACGGCGTCGCGGCCGGAGCGTCGGTGTAGACGTAGGCGATGCTCGGGTCGGCGAGGGTGCCGCCGAGGTCGGCGGCGAGCTCCGCGACCAGGTGGGCCCGGACCACCGCGGAGTCGGGATCCAGCAGGTAGCGCCGGACCGGCCCGACCGGCGCCTCGGCGTCGCCGGAGCCGGTCAGCTGATGACCGGAGACCTCCCGGGTGCCGGCGGCGTCGACCGGGGGGCCCTCCCTCAGCAGGGTGGCGCGGCGGGGGGTCTCGGCGAGGCGGCCGCACCAGAGGGCCGCCTCGACCAGGTCACCGTCCACGCTCACCCATTCCGCCTCGGCGCCGGCCGGGATGAGCGCGTGGTCCAGGCCGGGAGCGACCTTCACCACGGTGTGCGGCACCCGCTCGGCGAGGCCGGTGACGAAGTCCCAGGGCGGGGAGTAGGACTTCGGGTCGAAGATCCGCCGCCCGGTGCCGGCCCGGCGCCGGGCCGGGTCGCAGAAGACCCCGTCCACCCGGGCCACGTCGAAGGCCGTCGCGTCGCCGCACTCCACGGTGAACAGCTCGGCCAGCCCCGCGGCCTCGGCGTTCGCCGCGGCCATCGCGGCGGTCACCGGGTCGGCCTCCACCCCGTACACCCGGATGCCGGCGCGGGCGGCGGCGAGCGCGTCCGCGCCGAGGCCGCAACCCAGGTCGGCGAGGCTGCGCACCCCGGCGGCGCGCAGGCGGGCGGCGCGCCGGTCCGCGACCACCCGCCGGGTGGCCTGCTCCAGCCCGGCCCGGGTGAAGAACATGCCGGCCGCCGCCGGGCCGAACTTGCCGACCGCGCGGCGGCGCAGCTCGGCCTGGGTGAGCGCGGCGGCGGCCAGCCCGGCCGGCAGTCCGGCGGAGCGGAGCGCGGCCGCCGCGGTCAGCGGGTCGCCGCCGGCCACCTCGGCCGCCGCCGCGAGCGCGGCCGACCCCGCGGGGGTACGCAGCGCGCCGAACTGGTCGAGATCCACCCGCCCATTCTCCCGCCCCGTTCCGCGTCACCGCCCCGGCCCCTCCGGCGGCGCCCGGCGCGGTTCGCGGCAGGTCGCGGTGTCCCGCCGTGGGTGTCCCCGCGACATGCCGCGAACGGCGGTCGACCACGACCGCGCGGCGCGACGCGCTGGCACTCTCCTTGACGGAGTGCTAGCCGAGGAATAACCTGCGATTAGCACTCTCGCCCTGAGGGTGCCAGCTCCCGGGCCGTGAGGCGCGGGCGCGCACGCCAGGCGGACCGGCACCCGCGACGACGGCCCCGCCAGGTGGCATGTGGCAGATTGACGCCGGCCGGCCTCGCTGGCCGGCAACGAAACCAGTACCCCAGGAGGGTATGCCCGTGACTACCGCGACCAAGGTTGCGATCAAGCCGCTCGAGGACCGCATCGTGGTCCAGGCGAACGAGGCTGAGACCACCACGGCGTCGGGCATCGTGATTCCCGACACCGCCAAGGAGAAGCCGCAGGAGGGCACCGTCCTCGCTGTCGGCCCGGGCCGGATCGACGACAAGGGCAACCGCGTGCCGATCGACGTCAAGGTCGGCGACACCGTCCTCTACTCGAAGTACGGCGGCACCGAGGTCAAGTACGCCGGCGAGGAGTACCTGGTGCTCTCCGCCCGCGACGTCCTCGCGGTCATCGAGAAGTAAGCAACCGATCAGTGTCGCTGCCCCGGTCCGGCTCGCCGGGCCGGGGCAGCGGCGCTTCGAAGGGACATTCATGGCGAAGATCCTGAGCTTCTCGGACGACGCCCGACACCTGCTGGAGCACGGTGTCAACGCCCTCGCGGACGCGGTCAAGGTCACCCTCGGCCCGCGCGGGCGCAACGTCGTCCTGGACAAGAAATTCGGTGCGCCCACGATCACCAACGATGGTGTGACCATCGCCAAGGAGATCGAGCTCACCAACCCCTACGAGAACCTCGGCGCGCAGCTGGTCAAGGAGGTGGCGACCAAGACCAACGACGTCGCCGGCGACGGGACCACCACCGCGACCGTGCTGGCCCAGGCGATGGTCCGCGAGGGCCTGCGCAACGTGACCGCCGGGGCCAGCCCGTCCGGTCTCAAGCGCGGCATCGACGCGGCGGCCGCCAAGGTCTCCGAGGCGCTGCTCGACCGGGCCGTCGAGGTGGCCGACAAGGAGTCGATCGCGCACGTGGCGACGATCTCCGCGCAGGACGCCACCATCGGCGAGCTGATCGCCGAGGCGATGGAGCGGGTCGGCCGCGACGGTGTCATCACCGTCGAGGAGGGCTCCGCGCTCACCACCGAGCTGGAGGTGACCGAGGGTCTCCAGTTCGACAAGGGCTTCATCTCGCCGAACTTCGTCACCGACGTGGAGTCGCAGGAGTCGGTCCTGGAGGACGCGTACGTCCTCATCACCACGCAGAAGATCTCGTCGATCGAGGAGCTGCTGCCGCTGCTGGAGAAGGTCCTCCAGAACAGCAAGCCGCTGCTGATCATCGCCGAGGACGTCGACGGCCAGGCGCTGTCCACGCTGGTGGTCAACTCGATCCGCAAGACCCTCAAGGTCTGCGCGGTGAAGGCCCCCGGCTTCGGCGACCGTCGCAAGGCGATGCTCCAGGACATGGCGATCCTGACCGGCGCCGAGCTGGTCGCCCCGGAGCTGGGCTACAAGCTCGACCAGGTCGGCCTGGAGGTGCTCGGCACCGCCCGCCGCGTCGTGGTCGACAAGGAGAACACCACCGTCGTCGACGGTGGCGGCCAGGCCTCCGAGGTCGCCGACCGGGTCGCGCAGATCCGCAAGGAGATCGAGGCCTCGGACTCCGAGTGGGACCGGGAGAAGCTGGCCGAGCGGCTGGCCAAGCTCTCGGGCGGCATCGCGGTCATCAAGGTGGGCGCGGCGACCGAGGTCGAGATGAAGGAGCGCAAGCACCGCATCGAGGACGCCATCGCCGCGACCAAGGCCGCGGTCGAGGAGGGTACGGTCCCCGGCGGCGGCGCCGCCCTGGCCCAGATCCTCCCGGTGCTCGACGACCACCTCGGCTTCACCGGTGACGACAAGACGGGCGTGTCGATCGTGCGCAAGGCGCTGGTCGAGCCGCTGCGTTGGATCGCCCAGAACGCCGGCCACGACGGCTACGTGGTGGTGCAGAAGGTCGCCGGCCAGGAGTGGGGCAAGGGCCTCGACGCCGCCACCGGCCAGTACGTCGACCTGGTCAAGTCCGGCATCATCGACCCGGTGAAGGTGACCCGCAACGCGGTCACCAACGCCGCCTCGATCGCCGGCCTGCTGCTCACCACGGAGAGCCTCGTGGTGGAGAAGCCGGAGAAGGCCGAGCCGGCCGCCGCCGGTGGCCACGGCCACGGCCACGGTCACGGCCACCAGCACGGCCCGGGTTTCTGACCCACGCCGCAGGCAAGGTCAGGGCGCGCCGTCTCCGCGACGGCGCGCCCTGACCCGTCTCCGGGCCGTCGGCCAGATGGATTACGGAACGCTGACGGTGTTGGCGGTCCGCCCGTTTGATCGACAACACTGGTCCGATGAGCAGCACCCCCCGCGGCCTCGCCGCGCTGGCCGGTATCACCGCCGCCGCCGTCGCGATCGGCGCGGCGGAGCCGGTGGCGGTCCTCACCGGTCCCCGGTCCGCGCCGCTGATCGCGGTGGGCGGGCTGGTCGTCGACCTCGTACCCGAGCCGCTCAAGCAGTTCGCCATCGCCGTCTTCGGGACGTACGACAAGGTCGCCCTGCTGGTCGGGACGGCCCTGCTGCTCGCCGCGTTCGCCGCGCTCCTGGGCGTGCTCGCCGTACGCCGGCTCTGGATCGGGCTGGCCGGCATCGCCGCCTTCGCCGACCTCGGGGTGGCCGCCGCGCTGACCCGGGCCGGCGCGGACGTCGCCGACGCGCTGCCCTCGCTGGTCGGGGCGGGCCTGGGCGCGGCGGTGCTCCGGGCCTTCCTCGCCGGCCCGTTGCAGCTCGACCCGTGGCCGTGGACCCCACCCACGCCGCCGGCCACCACTGTCGACACTCCGCCGCCCACCGGCCCGCCCACGCCCGCCGCTGTCCCGCCCGTCGCCCAGCCGGCCGGTGCCGCTGCCGTTCCGCCCGCGGACCAGCCGGCCCGGGGCGGTGAGCCGACGACCCCCGACCCGGAGTCGCGGCGCCGCTTCCTGCGGGGCGTGGGCGCGCTCGCCGGCGCCGCCACCGTGGCCGGGCTGGGCGGGCACTGGCTCGCCGGGCGGCGCGGCGTGTCGGCGGCCCGGCAGGCGGTGGCGCTGCCCACGCCGTCCTCGCTGGCGCCGGCCGTGCCGGCGGGCGCGGACCTGCCCCTGGCGCAGCTCGCCCCGTACACGACGCCGACCAGCGGCTTCTACCGGATCGACACGGCCCTGGTGGTGCCGCAGGTGGACCCGGAGACGTGGCGGCTGCGCATCCACGGGCGGGTACGCAACCCGATCGAGCTGAGCTTCGCCGACCTGCTGGCCCGGCCGATGGTGGAGCGGTACGTCACCCTGGCCTGCGTCTCCAACGAGGTGGGTGGGGACCTGATCGGCAACGCGCGCTGGCTGGGCGTACCCATCAAGGAGCTGCTGGACGAGGCGGAGCCGGACGAGGGCGCGGACCAGGTGGTCGGCCGGTCGGTCGACGGCTGGACCTGCGGCACCCCGACCGCGGTGCTGCGCGACGGGCGGGACGCGCTGCTGGCGGTCGGCATGAACGGCGAGCCGCTGCCGGTCGCGCACGGCTTCCCGGTCCGGATGGTCGTGCCGGGCCTCTACGGCTACGTGTCCGCCTGCAAGTGGGTGACCGAGCTGGAGCTGACCAGCTTCGCCGACTTCGACGCGTACTGGGTGCCCCGGGGCTGGTCGGCGCAGGGGCCGATCAAGACGCAGTCCCGGATCGACACGCCCCGCCCGCGCAACCGGATCACGGCCGGCGCGGTGACGGTCGCCGGGGTGGCCTGGGCGCAGCACCGCGGCGTCAGCCGGGTGGAGGTACGCGTCGACGACGGCCCGTGGCAGGAGGCGACGCTCGCCCCGGCGGTGTCGGTGGACACCTGGGTGCAGTGGTCGTGGCACTGGACCGCCACCCCGGGGGAGCACACCCTCCAGGTGCGGGCGACGGACAGCTCCGGGGAGACCCAGACGGGCCGACGCCGGCCGGTCGAGCCCGACGGCGCCACCGGTTGGCACAGGGTGAAGGTGACGGTCCGCTGAACCGGCTCGAGTCGTCCACGTCATCGGCTCGAAAGGCATCGCACCGGCCACGCCGGTCCGGCCCCGACGCTCCGCGGACGTGGTCGCCGGGTGGGGTGGACAGCGCGACGCCGCGCCCCGGAGGTGGGGCGCGGCGTCGGCGAGGGTCGGTCAGGCGATCTTGCGCTGGTCCGGCACGGCGGACTTGTGCGGGCGGCCCAGCCGGGCCTCCAGCCGGGCGATGTCGACCCGGGTCTGCCGGCGGTCGGCCAGGTCCTCCCAGCCGAGGGCGAGCAGGCGCAGCCGCTCCGACTCGCTGAAGCCGCCCCAGACGCCGTACGGCTCGCGGACGGCGAGGGCGTGTGCCGCGCACTCGGCCCGGACCGGGCAGGCGCGGCAGACGGACTTGGCGCCCATCTCGCGGCGCAGCCGGGACGACCCGCGCTCGCCGTCGGGGTGGAAGAACTGGGCGCTGTCCCGGCCCCGGCAGGCGCCGAGACGCTGCCAGTCCCACAGGTCGACGATGGGTCCGGGCAATCTGCGTACGTTCGACATCAGCACCCCTCCTCCCGCGCGGAACCGCGGAGATCCTCTGTGAACCGGTGTCCGTGCGGCGGTCCGCGCAGGCGCACCGTTCCGGCTTGAACGCCTCGGTACCCGGGCTTTCCCCGACTCACACGTCTGTGATCGAAAACCTCGGACAACTCGCGGCATATGCCCCAGATGTCGGAAAAGTTCGGAGGATTGCCCGGAACCCCCTCCCGGGCCGAGCCCGTCGTGGTCTGCTCGTGACCGGAGAGGAGACCACAGTGCGTACCGTTCTCGTATGCGTTCGGACACCGCTCGCCGCGCAGCAGTTGACTTCCGCGGCGGCCCGTCTCGGGTTGGCGGCGGTCGTGCGGACAGCCGTCTCCGATCCCGAGGTGATGCTGCGGCTCGCCGAGCGTCCCGTCGACGTGGTGCTGGCCGACACGGCCCTCACCCGCCCCGACAGCGCCGGCTTCGTCCGCCGGGTGCTGGCGCGCGCGCCGCAGGCCGCCGTGCTGCTGCTCGGCGCCGAGGAGTCCGAGGCGGCGGCGGCGAGCATCAGCGCCGGCGCCCGGGGGCTGATCCAGGGCGCCGACCACGACCTGACCAGCGCGGTGGCCAAGGCCCTGCTGCTGCTCTCGGCACCCGGCAGGGCGGCCCGGCACCGGGTGACCGACCCGGTGCGGGACACCGCCGCGGTCGGCGCGCCACCCCGGCCGGTCGCCGGCCGTCCCCCGGCCGGCCCGGCGACCACCTGGTCCGCCGGCCCGGCCGAGACGCCCGGCGGAGGGCCGTCGGTGGTGCCGGTGCAGCGCGGTGACGACGAGGCGGAGCCGGAGGCCGCCGAGCCCGAGACCCCGCCGCCGCCGGGTCGGCGCGGCGCGCCCGGGGCGCGCGGCGGGCGGACCCCGGTCGGGCTGACCGAGCGGGAACTCCAGGTGCTGCTCGGCATGGCCGAGGGGAAGAGCAACGCGGAGATCGGGCGGGAGTTGTTCGTCTCCGAGGACACGGTCAAGACGCACGCCCGCCGGCTGTTCCGCAAGCTCGGCGCCCGGGACCGGGCGCACGCGGTGGCCGCCGGCTTCCGGGCCGGCCTGGTGGCCTGACCGTCCGCTGCCGGGTGCGACCAGCCTCAGCCGTCGGCGGAGCTGTCGTCCTCGGCGGTCTCGGTCAGCGTGTCGTGCACCCCGTCGGCGTATCCCCGGGCGTAGTCCCAGGTGACGTAGTGGTCCGGGTCGGGGTCGTAGGCCGGCTCGTGCACCCGGGGGCGGCCCGAGCTGAGCAGGTGCCGCAGGTTGCCCCGGAGCAGGTCCCAGTCGAAGTAGTGCGGCTCGCGGCAGTCCTCGCACTCGATGACCAGCCCGCGGACCCCGATCGGGGCCAGCAGGGCCTGGTAGATCTCCAGGTCGGCCAGATCCTCCAGCACGTCCTGGCGCTCGACCTCGGTCAGCGGGTCGAGCGCGGCGTCCTCGCCCGGGTCGTGCAGGTCCGCGGCCGGATCGGCCGGGTCGCCGTTGAACGGGTCGATGGGCTCGTCGTGCACCCCCTCACCGTAGACCCAACCCCGTCGGGGCGCGTGCCCCCGGGCGTCGCTGTGGCACCGCCTACCCGCGCCGCCGCCGCCGGAGCCCGCCCAGCTCAATGGGTACGATGGACCGACGCGGCGTCACCCCGGCGTGCGCCGGTGCCCGCGCGCCACCTCGCTGAAGCCCGTCCGAGCAGCTCAGGGGAGCAATCGTGGAGAATTCGCCCAGCACCGACCAGCTGACCGGAGCCGTGCCCGGCGAGGTCGGCGGTCACCTGCCGGAGCTGCCGGCCGGCTCGGCGCGGATCGTGCCGCTCGGGCTGACCTTCGACGACGTGCTGCTCCAGCCGGGCGAGTCGGACGTGGTACCCAGCCGGGTCAACACCCGGACGAAGCTCACCCGCAACGTCGAGCTGACCGTGCCGCTGCTCTCCAGCGCGATGGACACCGTCACCGAGGCGCGGATGGCGATCGCGATGGCCCGCCAGGGCGGCATCGGCGTGCTGCACCGCAACCTCTCCCTGGAGGACCAGGCGCTCCAGGTCGACCTGGTCAAGCGCTCCGAGTCCGGCATGATCACCAACCCGGTGACCGCCAGCCCGGACGACACCCTCCGCGAGGTCGACGAGCTCTGCGGCCGCTACCGCATCTCCGGCGTGCCGGTGGTGGACGGCGACGGCCAGCTGGTCGGCATCGTCACCAACCGCGACATGCGCTTCGTCTCCGAGCCGGACACCCCGGTCCACGAGATCATGACCCGGACGCCGCTGGTCACCGCGCCGGTCGGGGTGAGCAAGGACGACGCCCTCGACCTGCTGCGCCGGCACAAGGTGGAGAAGCTGCCGATCGTCGACGACTCGGGCCGGCTGCGCGGGCTGATCACCGTCAAGGACTTCACCAAGAGCGAGCAGTACCCGAACGCCACCAAGGACGACGCCGGCCGGCTCCGGGTCGCCGCCGCGGTCGGGGTGGGCGAGGACGCGTACAAGCGGGCCCGCACCCTGGTCGACGCGGGCGTCGACGTGATCATCGTGGACACCGCGCACGGTCACCAGCGGGCCGTGCTGGACATGGTGCGCCGGCTCAAGAAGGACGTGACCATCGACATCGTCGGCGGCAACGTCGCCACCTACGCCGGGGCGAAGGCGCTGGTGGACGCCGGTGCCGACGGCGTCAAGGTGGGTGTCGGCCCGGGCGCGATCTGCACCACCCGGATCGTCGCCGGGGTGGGCGTACCGCAGATCACCGCGATCATGGAGGCGGCCCGGGCCGCCCGGCCAGCCGGTGTCCCGGTCATCGGCGACGGCGGCATCCAGTACTCCGGCGACATCGCCAAGGCGCTGGTCGCCGGCGCCGACACGGTGATGCTCGGCAGCCTGCTGGCCGGCTGCGAGGAGAGCCCCGGCGAGCTGATCTTCATCAACGGCAAGCAGTACAAGGCCTACCGGGGCATGGGCTCGCTCGGCGCCATGCAGTCCCGCGGCCAGGCCAAGTCCTACTCCAAGGACCGCTACTTCCAGCAGGACGTGCTCGCCGAGGACAAGCTCGTCCCCGAGGGCGTCGAGGGCCAGGTGCCCTACCGGGGGCCGCTCTCCGCGGTCGCCCACCAGCTCATCGGCGGGCTGCGGGCCGCGATGGGGTACGTCGGCGCGGAGAGCATCCCCGAGCTGCACCGCCGTGGCCAGCTCATCCGGATCACCGCGGCCGGGCTCAAGGAGAGCCACCCGCACGACATCCAGATGACCGTCGAGGCGCCCAACTACCACTCCCGCTGACCATCCCCCAACCACCTGGAGTCCCCCATGCGTGACGTGGTCGAGATCGGGCTGGGCAAGACCGCGCAGCGCGGTTACCACCTGGACGACATCGCCATCGTGCCGAGCCGCCGGACCCGGGACGTCGACGACGTCTCCACCAGCTGGCAGCTCGACGCGTACCAGTTCGACATCCCCTGCGTCGGACACCCGTCGGACGCCACCATGAGCCCGGCCTCGGCGGTGCGGCTCGGCCAGCTCGGCGGCCTCGGCGTACTCAACGTCGAGGGGCTCTGGACCCGGTACGAGAACCCGAGCAAGATCCTGGAGGAGCTGGCCGGCCTCGACGAGGACGCCCGGGCCACCAAGCGGCTCCAGGAGGTCTACGCCGAGCCGATCCGGCCCGACCTGATCGCCGAGCGGGTCCGCGAGCTGCGCGCCGGCGGCGGCACGGTCGCCGTCCGGGTCTCCCCGCAGCACACCCTGGCGCTGGCCCCGGTGATCCTGGACGCCGGCGTGGACATCCTCGTCATCCAGGGCACCATCGTCTCGGCCGAGCACGTCTCGACCACCGACGAGCCGCTGAACCTCAAGGAGTTCATCGCCGACCTCGACCTGCCGGTGGTCGTCGGCGGCTGCACCGACTACAAGACGGCGCTGCACCTGATGCGCACCGGCGCGGCCGGTGTGATCGTCGGCATCGGCGGCGACGACTGGTCCACCACCGAGTCGGTGCTCGGCATCCGGGTGCCGATGGCCACCGCGATCGCCGACGCCGCCGCGGCCCGCCGCGACTACCTGGACGAGACCGGCGGCCGGTACGTGCACCTGATCGCCGACGGCGACATACAGACCTCCGGCGACATCGCCAAGGCGCTCGGCTGCGGCGCGGACGCGGTGATGCTCGGCGAGGCGCTGTCGCTCTGCGAGGAGGCGCCCGCGGGTGGCGCCTGGTGGCACTCGGCCGCCAGCCACCCGTCCCTGCCGCGCGGCGCGTTCGAGGTGGCCGGCGAGCCGCTCGGGGAGATGGAGCGGCTGCTCTTCGGCCCGGCCGACGAGCCGGACGGCCAGCTCAACCTCTTCGGCGGGCTGCGCCGGGCGATGGCCAAGTGCGGCTACCGCGACCTCAAGGAGTTCCAGAAGGTCGGCCTGGTCCTGGACCGCTGACCTCGACGAACCGCTCCGACGCACCGGCCGGGCCGATAGGCTCGGCCGGTGCGTCGTTCTCCCGCCCGGCTCCGGCCGGCGCTCGCCGTGGCCGTCGCGGCGGCGGTGGTCCTGGTCGGTTGCACCGGGCCGGACGACGACCGCGACGGCTTCCGGCCCGGGGCGGCCGACGCCGGTGACCCGTACGTCCCCGGCCGGGGCAACGGCGGCTACGACGTCTCGGCCTACCGGCTCCGGGTGCGCTACGACCCGGCGAGCGACCGGCTGGCCGGCCGGGCCTCCGTCACCGCCACCGCCACCGCCGCGCTGTCCCGGTTCAACCTGGACCTGGTCGGCTTGGACGTCTCCCGGGTCACCGTCTCCGGGGCGGCGGCTCAGCACCGCCGCGACGGCGACGAGCTGGTGGTCACCCCGCCGCGCGGCCTGCCGCGCGGCACCGGGTTCACCGTGGACGTCGACTACGGCGGGACACCCACCTCGGTGGCCGACACCATGCTGGGCAGCGGTGGCTGGCTGCACACCGCCGACGGCGCGATCGCCCTCGGCCAGCCCGACTCGGCGGCCACCTGGTTCCCGGTCAACGACCACCCCTCCGACAAGGCGACCTACGACGTCGAGGTGACCGTCCCGGACGGACTCGCCGCGCTGGGCAACGGGGTGCCCGGGCCGAAGGCCGCCCGGGACGGCTGGACGACCTGGCGGTGGACGGAGTCCTCCCCGATGGCCAGCTACCTGAGCACCCTGGTGATCGGGCGGTACCGGGTCCGGACCGGCACCCACGCCGGCAGGCCGATGGTCACCGCGGTGGCGGCGGCCCTCCCGGTGGACGGTCCGCAGGCCCGGTCGCTCGCCCGCACCGGCGCGATCGCCGACTTCCTGGCCGAGCGCTTCGGGCCGTACCCGTTCGGGTCGTACGGCGGCATCGCGGTCGCCGACGAACGGATCGGGTACGCGTTGGAGACGCAGTCCCGGCCGGTCTACGGGCCCGGCTTCTTCCGCGGCGGCCGGCCGAACGAGTCGGTGGTCGTGCACGAGCTGGCCCACCAGTGGTTCGGTGACAGCGTCACGCCGGCCCGGTGGAGCGACATCTGGCTCAGCGAGGGCTTCGCCACGTACGCCGAGTGGCTCTGGGAGGAGCACGGCGGCGGCCGCAGCGCGCAGCGGAACTTCGAGCTCCGGTACGCCGCGACCGACTGGTCGAAGCCGTCGGTGGACCCGGGCCGGGCGGCGATGTTCGGTGACGCCGTCTACCAGCGCGGCGCGCTCGCCGTCCACGCGCTGCGGCGCGCCCTCGGCGACGAGACCTTCTTCCGCCTGCTGCGCGGCTGGACCGCCGAGCGGCGCGACGGCACGGTGACCACCGCCGACTTCGTCGGGTACGCCGAGCGGACCGCCGGCCGGTCGCTGGGTCCGTTCCTCGACGCCTGGCTGGTCGGCGCGAGCGCCCCCGCCCTGCCGTGACGGTGTCGTGACCGTCGATCGGTAGGCTGCCCTCCGCGACCGGCCTCAATGGGCGGTCGGCGGTGGCGGCACGGGGTCTCCACCGGCACGGGGGAGGAAAGCACGATGAGAGTGGGACGGCGAAGTCTGTCGACGGGTGTCGCGGTGCTGATGGCCGGGACCGTCGGGGTGGCCGGTTGCGAGTCGGACCGGTCGGGGTCGACGCCTTCGGGGAGCGCCGCTGCGACCCCGTCGCGGAACTTCCAGCCGGGGGCGGCGGGGGTGGGCGACGCCTACTTCCCGAGCTACGGCAACGGCGGGTACGACGTGAGCGGCTACACCGTCAAGGTCCGCTACGACCCGGCCAAGGACCAGCTCACCGGCGTCACCACGGTGAAGGCCGCCGCGACCGGGGACCTGAAGTCGTTCAACCTGGACCTGGCCGGTCTCACCGTGACCGCGGTGACGGTGGACGGCGCCCCGGCCACCCACGTGCGGGAGAAGAACGAGCTGGTGGTGACCCCGGCCAAGGGGCTCGCCACGGGCGCCGCCTTCGTCGCCGAGGTCAGCTACGAGGGGGTGCCGAAGCCGCTGAAGAACGAGGCGCTCGGCGAGGGGGGCTGGTTCCACACCTCCGACGGGGCGATCGCCCTGGGCCAGCCGGAGTCGGCCAGCACCTGGATGCCGGTCAACGACCACCCCTCGGACAAGGCCACCTACGACTTCGAGATCACCGTTCCCGACGGCCTGACCGCGGTCAGCAACGGGCTGCTGCGTGGCAAGGCCGCCAAGGACGGCTGGACCACCTGGAGGTGGAGCGAGGCGGCGCCGATGGCCAGCTACCTCAGCACGGTGGTGATCGGGAAGTTCCGGACGAACACCGGCTTCCACAAGGGACGGTCGGTCTTCAACGCGGTCAGCACGAAGGTGCCGAAGGGTGCCGCGGACGACTCGATCCTCCAGACCCTCAAGATCGCGGACTACCTGGAGAGCCTCTTCGGCCCGTACCCGTTCGCGACGTACGGCGGGGTGGTCGTCTCGGACAAGCGCATCGGCTACGCGCTGGAGACGCAGAGCCGGCCGGTCTACTCCGCCGGCTTCTTCCGCCGGGGTGAGAACACCGCGGTGGTGACGCACGAACTGGCGCACCAGTGGTTCGGCAACAGCGTGGCGCTGACGAAGTGGCAGGACATCTGGCTCAACGAGGGTCTCGCCTCGTACGCCGAGTGGCTCTGGGCGGAGCACACCGACGAGTACACCGCGAAGCAGGCGTTCGACATCCGCTACGCGCGGGTGCCCGCCGAGGTCTGGCGTACCCCGCCGGGCAAGCCGGGGGCGAAGAAGCTGTTCAGCGAGTCGGTCTACCAGCGGGGTGCGATGACCGTGCACGCGCTGCGGGTCGCGGTCGGCGACAAGGCGTTCTTCGAGATCCTCAAGACCTGGGCGACGGAGAAGCGCAACGCCAACGCGACCACCGAGGAGTTCGTGGCGCTGGCCGAGCGGATCTCCGGCAAGCAGCTCGACAAGCTCTTCGACGCCTGGCTGTACGGCACGAAGAAGCCGGCCGCGCCGAAGAAGCTCTGACGCGTCACCTCCGGACCCGCAGCTCGGGGTGGGCGGCGAGGTACGTCTCGGCGTCGCCCGCCTTGAGCGCGGTGAGGAAGTCCCGTCCGACCTTCTTGAGCTGCTCGCCCCGGTAGCCGCTGCCCCTGCCGACACCCGCGCCGGGCAGCCCGACCAGGGTGATCCGGTCCGCCGGCAGCCCACCCAGCGCGTACGCGAGGTCCACGATGCGGGGTCCGCCGGCGTAGAGCAGGGTGTCGCCGAGCGCCGCGGTGATCTGCTCGACCCGGTCCGGCTGTCGGGCCAGCCCCTCGTCGAGGATGCTGCGCGCCATCGCCTTCAGCAGTTGCTGCTGGTGGCGCTGCCGGGCGTAGTCGCCCCCGGTGATGTACCGCTGGCGCGCGTAGTCGAGCGCCTGCCAGCCGTTGAGGTGCCGCTCGCCCTGCTCGTAGACCATCTGCGGCCCGGTGTAGCCCCCCGGTGCGGGGTCCCGGTGCCGGCCGTCGGGCCGCCGGTGCAGCGAGACCACCCGCTGGTCGATGTAGAGGTCCACCCCGCCGAGGGTGTCCACCAGCCGGTCGAAGCCGGTGAAGGTGATGACCGCGCCGGCGTCGACGCGGAGTCCGGTGTAGCCGCTGACCGTGCCGCGCAGCAGTTCGTACCCCTGGGTGGCGCTCGGTTGCTTCGGGCTGCCCGGCACCCGGCTGCCGTAGCTCATCGCGTGGGTGAGCTTCGTCCGTCCGCCCCGGTAGCCGGACTTCGGGAAGGCCGGGATGTCGACGAGCAGGTCGCGGGGGAGGGAGAAGAGGTACGCCCGGTCCAGCCCGGCGGGCACGTGCAGCATCAGCACCGAGTCGGCGTGCGGCTCCCACCCCGGCACGCTGACCCGGGTGTCGATGCCGACCAGCAGCAGGTTGAGCGGACCCTTGACGCCGGTGCCCGGCGGGGCGGTCGGGCTCGGGGCGGCGGTGCCGCCGGGCGGGCCGGTGGTGGCGGCCGGTCCGGGCCGGCGCTCGGGCCCGGGGTCGCCGACCAGCCGGGTGACGACCAGCGCGCCGCCGCCCACCAGGAGGACCGCCACGAGGGCGGCCAGCAGCAGCGCTCGACGCGGCCGCCGCGTTCCTGACCCGCCAGTCATGCTCGTCACCCCCGTCTGCACAACGCTCCGACGGGGGCACCGGGTTGCGTTCGGGGCCGGGCGGATCGGTGGACGCAAGCATGATTGCGGAAAACCGGCACTGGCGCGACGGCTACCCGACGGTAATGATGCGTTCATGCGGTACGACGTGGTCGTCATCGGGTCCGGCTTCGGTGGCAGCGTCACCGCGCTCCGACTGGCGGAGAAGGGCTACACCGTCGGTGTGCTGGAGGCCGGCCGCCGGTTCACCGACGACGAGTTCCCGAAGACCTCCTGGGACGCCCGACGGTTCCTCTGGGCGCCCCGGCTCGGCTGCTACGGCCTGCAACGGATCACCCTGCTGCGCTCGGCCGACCGGAAGGCCGGCGGCGGGGTGATGGTGCTCTCCGGCGCCGGGGTGGGTGGCGGCTCGCTGGTCTACGCCAACACCCTCTACGAGCCGCTGGACGCCTTCTACGACGACCCGCAGTGGCGGGGTGTCACCGACTGGCGCGACGAGCTGGCCCGCCACTACGACCAGGCGAAGCGGATGCTCGGGGTCACCTCGTACCCGGTGCACACCGGGGCGGACCGGGCGATGCGGGCGGTGGCCGAGCGGATGGGGGTGGCGCACACCTTCCACGCCACCCCGGTGGGCGTGCACATCGGCCGTCCGGGGCAGCGGGTGCCCGACCCCTACTTCGGCGGCGCCGGGCCGGAGCGCACCGGGTGCACGCACTGCGGCTCGTGCATGACCGGTTGCCGGCACGGCGCGAAGAACACCCTGGTCAAGAACTACCTCTGGCTGGCCGAGCGGCTCGGCGTCGAGGTGCGTCCGCTGACCACGGTGACCGGCGTGCGGCCCGCCGCCGGCGGCGGGTACGAGGTGAGCACCGTCCGCACCGGCGCGTGGCTGCGCCGGCGACGGCAGGTGATCCACGCCGACCAGGTCGTCTTCGCCGCCGGGGCGCTCGGCACCCAGCGGCTGCTGCACGAGATGCGGGCGAGCGGGGCGCTGCCGGGTCTCTCGGCACGGCTCGGCGAGCTGACCCGGACCAACTCGGAGGCGATCCTCGGGGCGTCGGTGCCCCGCCAGCGGGCCCGGGCCGCGCGGTTGGACTTCACCGAGGGGGTGGCGATCACCAGTTCGTTCCACCCGGACCCGCAGACCCACATCGAGCCGGTCCGCTACGGCCGGGGCTCCAACGCGATGGGGCTGCTCCAGTCGCTGCTGGTCGACGGGGGACCGCACCGCGTCCGGCGCTGGCTGGGCAGCCTGCTGCGGCAGCCGGGCACGGCGGCGCGGATGCTCTCGGTGCGCGGCTGGTCGGAGCGTACGGTGATCGCTCTGGTGATGCAGTCGGTGGACAACTCGTTGACCACCCGGTTCCGGCGCGGCCCGTTCGGCCGGCGGCTGGTCTCCGGGCCGGGGCACGGCGCGCCCAACCCGACCTGGATCCCGGCCGGCAACCGGGCGGTCCGGCTGCTCGCCGAGGAGATCGGCGGCACGCCCGGCGGGGCGCTCACCGAGCCGTTCAACATCCCGATGACCGCGCACATCCTCGGCGGGGCGGTGATCGGCGCCGGCCCGGACGACGGGGTGATCGACCCCTGGCACCGGGTGTACGGCCACCCGGGGCTGCACGTGGTGGACGGCGCGGCGGTCTCGGCCAATCTCGGCGTGAACCCGTCGCTGACCATCACCGCGCAGGCGGAGCGCGCGATGTCCTTCTGGCCGAACAAGGGCGAGGAGGATCCCCGGCCGCCGCTCGGCGCGCCGTACACCCGGCTGCAGCCGGTGCCCCCGCGCCACCCGGCGGTCCCGGCGGACGCCCCGGGCGCGCTGCGCGCCTAGATCAGGGGTTTGCGGAGGATGTGGTTGATCCCGAATTCGGTCTCGCCGTCCCGGGACACCGTGCCCACCACCTCGGACGGCCCGTGCTGCGCGACGAACACCTGCCGGACGGCGGCGAGTTCGCGGAACCTGGCGGGGCTGAAGTGGTCGCACATCCGCTCGATCAGCGTGGCCGGGTAGTCGCGGCTGTTGACCTCGCGCAGGCACCGCGCGACCAGCAGCGCCACGCTCTCGGCGTCCGCGTCGCGGAACCGCCGTACCGTCACCTCGGTCATGCCGCGCCTCTCCGCGCCACCAACGGGTCGGGCCGATGCTAGGTCGCACTCGTCCGGGCCGCTGCCCGGCGGGCGGCCGCGGGCGTCGCGACGGGGACCGGACCGGTGGGTCCGGCGACCCGGGCGCGACGCGGCGCGCGGGGAGTGTGGCCCGTGCCCGGCGTCGGCGTGCCGGTGGGTAGGCTTTCTGCACATGAGCACGCCTCGCCCCGTCCTCGTGGTGGACTTCGGAGCCCAGTACGCCCAGCTCATCGCGCGCCGGGTGCGCGAGGCGAGGGTCTACTCGGAGATCGTCCCGCACTCCATGCCGGTCGCCGAGATGCTGGCGAAGGACCCGGCCGCGATCATCCTGTCCGGCGGCCCGTCCAGCGTCTACGCTCCCGACGCCCCGCAGATCGACGCCGGCGTCTTCACCGCCGACGTGCCGGTCTTCGGTATCTGCTACGGCTTCCAGGCGATGGCTCAGGCGCTCGGCGGCACGGTCGCGCGGACCGGCAACCGGGAGTACGGCGGCACGCCGCTGCGTCCCCGCCTGCTCGACCCCGGCGTCCTGCTGCGTGACCTGCCGGCCGACCTGCCGGTGTGGATGAGCCACGGCGACTGCGTGACCGAGGCCCCGGAGGGCTTCACGGTGACCGCCGAGTCGGCGGGCGCGCCGGTCGCCGCGTTCGAGGATCTGGCCGGTCGCCGCGCCGGCGTGCAGTTCCACCCGGAGGTCGGGCACACCGCGCACGGCCAGGAGATGCTCACCCGCTTCCTGTACGACATCGCGGGCATCGAGCCGACCTGGACGGCGGAGAACATCATCGACGAGCAGGTCGCCCGGATCCGGGCGCAGGTGGGCGACAAGGAGGTCATCTGCGGCCTGAGCGGCGGGGTGGACTCCGCGGTCGCCGCGGCGCTGGTGCACAAGGCGGTCGGCGACCAGCTGACCTGCGTCTTCGTCGACCACGGCCTGTTGCGGGCGGGCGAGGCCGAGCAGGTGGAGAAGGACTACGTCGCGGCCACCGGCATCAAGCTGAAGGTGGTCGACGCGCAGGAGCGGTTCCTCGGCGCGCTGGCCGGGGTCACCGACCCGGAGCAGAAGCGCAAGATCATCGGCCGGGAGTTCATCCGGGTCTTCGAGGCGGCCGCGCGGGAGGTCGCCGCGCACGGCGACGTCGAGTTCCTGGTACAGGGCACGCTCTACCCGGACGTGGTGGAGTCCGGCGGCGGCACCGGCACCGCCAACATCAAGAGTCACCACAACGTCGGCGGCCTGCCGGACGACCTGAAGTTCGCGCTGGTCGAGCCGCTGCGCACGCTCTTCAAGGACGAGGTCCGGGCGCTCGGTCTGGAGCTGGGCCTGCCCGAGGCGATGGTCTGGCGGCACCCGTTCCCCGGCCCCGGCCTGGCCATCCGGATCATCGGCGCGGTCGACCAGGAGCGGCTGGACCTGCTCCGTCGGGCCGACCTGATCGCCCGGGAGGAGCTGACCGCCGCCGGGCTGGACCGGGGGGTCTGGCAGTTCCCGGTGGTGCTCCTGGCCGACGTGCGCAGCGTCGGCGTGCAGGGTGACGGGCGCAGCTACGGGCATCCCGTGGTGCTGCGCCCGGTCTCCAGCGAGGACGCGATGACCGCCGACTGGTCCCGGCTGCCCTACGAGGTGATCGCCCGGATCTCCACCCGGATCACCAACGAGGTCGCCGAGGTCAACCGGGTGGTCCTGGACGTGACCAGCAAGCCGCCGGGCACCATCGAGTGGGAGTGACGCGGGCTCACGCGGCGGGCGGCGTCGGCGGCTGAGGCTGCGGCCGGGTCTCCGGCTGCGGCCGCAGCGGCACGGTCGGGTCCGCTGCCGTGGTGGGCGCCGGCGCCGCGGTCGTGGTGGGCCAGGTGGCGCCGGCCGGCGGCGCCGCCGGTGCCGGCCAGGCGGCCGGGGCGGCCGGGTGCGGCCAGGCGGGCGCGCCCGCCGGCTCCTCCGGCATCAGGAACCACATGATCGGGTACGCCAGCGCGGCGAGTCCGCCGGTGAGCAGGGTCGTCACCGCGAACACCACCCGGACCAGGGTGGGGTCGACGGCGAAGTAGCGGCCGAGGCCGCTGGCGACGCCGGCCACCATCCGGTCGGTGGTGGGTCGGCGGAGCTGCTTGTACGGGGCCTGGGGGGTGCTCGTCGAGGTCATGTCTCCACGGTCCGCCTCCGACGGCCGGCCGACCTCGGTGACCGCCCGGATGCCTACCCTGACCGATCCCTGATGCGCCAGCGCAGAGTCAGGAATCTGACTCTTTTCGATGTTGGCAACCGTGGCCGGGGAGAATTTGGCCCCGTGACCACCTTGCTGGAGCCGCTTCGCAAAATCGCGGCATACGCAGTTTGTGCTGACCCGGCCGGCCGGGTGTTGCTGGTCCGCGCCTCGGAGCGCTCCGGCACCCCCGGAGTGTGGTCGCTGCCCGGTGGGGCGGTCGACCACGGCGAGGACCCGCACCACACCGTCGTCCGGGAGACCGCCGCCGAGACGGGGCTCTCGGTCGCCGTCTCCGGGCTGGAGGACGTCCTCGCCGACATGCGGGCGCTGCCCGAGCGGGGCATCACCATCCACACCGACCGCCTGCTCTACCGGGTCTCCGTCCGGGGCGGCACGCTCGCCGACCGGGTCGACCGCCCGACCGACCTGGCCCGGTGGTACACCCTCGACGAGGCTCGCGAGCTGCCGCTGCGCTCGTTCACCGCCCGCGCCCTGGGCCTGCCGGCCTCCTCGGCCGACATCGTCCCGGACGAGGCCCCGGAGTTCCCCTCCTTCTACGCGGTGCCCGGCCCGGACGGCCTGCACCGCGCCCAGCGGTTCGCCGCGTACGCCGTGGTGACCGACCCCGAGGGCCGGGTGCTGCTGACCCGGGTCTCCGACGGCTACCCGGGCGCGGGCTGCTGGCACCTGCCCGGCGGGGGCACCGACTACGGTGAGCAGCCCGGCGCGGCGCTGATCCGTGAGCTGGTGGAGGAGACCGGCCAGACGGGCCGCCTGGTCGAGCTGCTCGGCGTGGCGAGTCACCGGGACGCCGCCTCGCTCGGCCCGGAGGGCTATCCGATCGACTGGCACGGGGTGCGCGCCTTCTACCGGGTGGTCGTCGACCAGCCGGCGCCGCCCACGGTCGCCGACGTCGGCGGCTCCACCTGCGAGGCGCGGTGGTTCGCCCGCGACGAGCTCACCGCGCTGCCCATCCACCGCCTCACCGAGGTCACCGCCGAGGCCGTGCAGGCCGCCCGCCTCACCTGATCCCCCCGCCCCACTCCGCCGACCATCAGGTCGACGGCCCGGCGCGCCGTGCCGGGGCCCGTTAACCTCATGATCGACGGTGACCGGGGTCGGGGCGGGGAGCGGGACACGTGGAACAGCGGCGGCGGATCGGCGCGTACGGGATCCTGCGGGACGCCGACGGGCGGGTGCTGCTGGCCCGGGGTGGGCCGTCCGGTCCGTACCCGGGGGTGTGGCAGCTGCCCGGCGGCGGCCTGGCGCACGCCGAGCACCCGGCGCACGCGGTGGTCCGCGAGTTCGCCGAGGAGACCGGCCTCGCCGTGCGGGTGACCGGGGTGCGGGCCGCGCTCGCCGACGTCGCCACCTTCCCCGGCGTCGCGGTGCACACCGACCGGCTGATCTTCGACCTCGCCGCGGACGGTGGCCGGTTGCGGCCGGAGCGCGACGGCGGCAGCGACGAGCTGGCCTGGTTCCCGCCCGCCGAGGCGGCGGCGGTGCCGCTGATGCCGTTCACCGCCGAACTGCTCGGCCTGCCCGTCGTCCCACTCCCGCCGGGCCTGCCCCGGCCGCTGCCGGCCGAGTCGACCGTCGGGCCGGTCGCCGACCGCCGGCAGCGGTTCGCCGCGTACGGCCTGGTCACCGACCCGGACGGCCGGGTGCTGCTCACCCTGATCGCGCGGGGCTATCCGGGAGCGGGCCGGTGGCACCTGCCCGGGGGTGGCACGGATCACGGGGAACAGCCGGTCAGCGGCCTGCTCCGCGAGCTGGTGGAGGAGTCCGGGCAGCTCGGCCGGGTGGGCGAGCTGTTGATGGTCGACAATCTGCACAACCCCGCCGCCCTCGGTCCGGAGGGCCGCCCGCTGGACTGGCACGCGGTGCGGGTGGTCTACCGGGTGCTGGTCGACCGGCCGGGCGACCCGATGGTGACCGAGCAGGCCGGGGGATCGACCGAACGGGCGGCCTGGTTCACACCGTCCCAGGTCAGCGCGCTGCGCGTGACCGAGGTCGCGGCCCTGGCAACGGGACGTGCGGTCAGATAGCACACGCACGCCGGGCCGATACTGGCGACCTCCGGTACAGTCGGAAATAGGGGTTGGCGAAGAGAACGGGCGATGATGCCCGGGATGGGAATAAGAGAGCGCTTCGTGCGGTTATAGGCAGATAGAAGTACCGCCGGCAGCTATCGCCAACCACCACCCCGCTGTGCAATGGTGTACTCCGCTTAAACGGCTGCCGGGCCACGAGCGGTCCGGCACGAGACAGCCGGACACCCGCCCCCGAGGGCGGCCAGCCGATCCGGTGATGGAGGAAACGTGCCGAGAGCCCCATGGCGCCGGCGTCGTACGACTGACAGTCCGCGCCCCGCAGGGCGTCGCTGGGCGGGCCGGTTGCGCCGCAGCAGCACCTTCGCCCGCCAGGTACTGCTGGTCCGGGTGGGACGCCGCGACGGCGACCCGCGTGCCGACGCCGACCTGGTGTTCCCCGAGCGTCTGGAGGACACGCCGCGCCGCCACTACGGCTTCGACCGGGCCGGCCGCGCCGGCCGGGCCGACCTCGAGGCCGTCATGCCGGTCAGCCCGGCGCTGGCCCCGAGCTCGCCGGTCGACGACCCGCAGGCGATCTCCATCCCGCTGCTGCCGGGCGAGCGCACCGCCGCCCGCCGGATGAAGTTCGCGCTGGTCAACGCCTGCACCCTGGCCAGCCTGATGCTCGGCATCAACGCCATCTTCATCGCCATGGCCGGCGATGCCCGGCTGGCCGCGATCCTGCTCATCGCCTGCGTGGTCTTCGACGGCCTGGACGGCGCGCTCGCCCGCAAGCTCGGGGTGGCCAGCCCGTTCGGCGCCCAGATGGACTCGCTCGCCGACATGTGCTCGTTCGGCCTGGCCGCGCCGGTGGTGGTCTACGCCTCGCTGGCCGGGTCGGCACCCACCGGGGCCGCCGCCGTGGCCGCCGCCCTCGTCGCGGCCTGCGCCGCGATCCGGCTCGCCCGGTTCAACGTCTCGCCGAAGGACGGCCGGTTCTTCTGCGGCGTACCGACCACGATGGCGGCGGCGGTGCTCGCCCTGACGGTCGCCATCGGGCTGCCGCTACCGGCCGTCGTGCAGATCGCCGGGGTGGCCCTGCTGGCCTTCGCCATGGTGTCCAGCTTCCCGTACGCGAAGCTGGCCCGGCTGGTCAAGCTGCCGCCGTGGGTGTGGTTGGCCCCGGTGATCGGCGCGCTGGTCGACATCCGGCTCACCTTCGCCCTGGTGGTGGTGGGCTACCTGGTCAGCGGTCCGCTGCTCTGGCTGCACCAGCGCCGCACCGCCTGACCCACCCGCACGTACGCAGAAGGGGCGCCGCGACCGCGGCGCCCCTTCTCGCGTCGGTGGTCAGCGCCAGCGGGCGATGACCGTGGCCCCGCCGACGACCTTGTCGCCCGGCCCGACCAGCGGCTCGGCGGCGTCGACCGGCAGGTAGACGTCGGTGCGCGAGCCGAACCGGATCAGGCCGAAGCGCTCGCCCCGGGCCAGCAGCGCCCCGATCGGCGCCCGCTGGACGATCCGCCGGGCGATCAGGCCGGTCCGCTGCGCCACCACGACCGTGCCGTGCTCGGTGTCCAGCACCGTGTACGCGGCCACGTTGTGCTCGGCGTCCGGCTTCATCGCGTTGACGAAGCCACCGTCGGCGACGAAGTAGTCGACCACCTTGCCGGCCACCGGCGCCCGGTTGACGTGCACGTCCAGCACCGACAGGAAGACCGCGATCCGCAGCCACTCGCCGGCGCCGAAGCGCTCGTCGTGCAGCCGCTGCACGGAGAGCACCCGGCCGTCCGCGGCGGCGACCACGGCCGACGGGTCCTCCGGCACGTCCCGCTCCGGGTCGCGGAAGAACGCGGCCACCGGGCCGGCGGCCAGCGCCGGCAGCAGCCAGAGCTTCGACTTGGGCCGGGCCACCCGGGCGACCGCGGCCAGCCCGAGGGCGATGCCGGCCGCCGCCACGCCGTTGGAGTCGATGTGCATGCTGCGGGTCAGCGGGACGCTGGACGGCCGGTGGGCCGGGGCGAGCCGGGCGGCCGACGCCGCGTCGGCCGGGGTGAACCGGAGGTGGTGCACCCGGACCGGCGGCTGGTTGCGCAGCACCAGGTCGTTGCGGACCCCGTGCAGGATGCCCTGCCGGTCCAGCTCGGCGGCGGCGCCGTCGGTGCGGAAGACCGGTGCGGCCACGCTCAGCACCGCACCGTCGCCGAGGTACTTGGCCAGGCCGTCGACGGCGGTGCGGGTCTCCTCGGCGGTGCCGGTGAACGGCTCGGCGGCGATGACCACCTCGGCGGTGTCGGCCTCGGCGAGGGAGTCGACGACGCGGACCCGGTCGGCGACCCAGCGGCCCTGCGCCGCCACGTGCTCGCGCAGCACGCCGGCGTCGGCCGTCCCGGCCGGCACGACGGTGAGCCGGTCACCGGGGAGCAGCGCGTCGATCGCCGCGGCCAGCACCGCGGACTCCGGCGACGCGCCGACCAGGAGGGCGCCCTTCGGGTCGTTGCGCCGGGCGAGTTCGGCGACGAGGGTACGGGCGGCGCGCTCGCCGAGGCGGACCGGACCGGACCGGCCCGAGGTGCGCACGGCGGGGGACTGGGTCATGTCGGGCGGGCTCCTGACGGGGTAGAGGCGGGACCGCCACGGCGACCTGGCCGCCGGCCCCGGGTCGGGGCCCGGCTACCGGAGCGGCCGTGACCGGTGCCGACGGCCCGGCCGGCCGAGGCGGGATCTGCACGGCCAGCATACGAGTCCGCGCCGGAGGTGCGCACCGCCGCGGTCACGCCGGTCGCCGGTGCTCGCCGGTCACCGGCTGCCCCGGACGTCACCGGCCCGGCCGGTGGGGTCGCCGCGGTCCGCCACGGGCTCGTCCTCCGGGTACCGGTAGCGGGCGTCCGCCGGACGGTCCTCGACCGCCTCGGACGGCCGGTCGCCGACCGCCTCCGGGGGGCACTCGTCCGCCTCACCCGTCGGCCGGTACGGGGTCTCCTCGCCGGTTTGGGGCTCGTCGTCGGTCCGGCGCTCCTCGGCCGGTCCCCAGACGGGGGCGAGGGAGCTCTCCGGGCCCTCGAAGTGGACCTCGGGCGCGTCCAGGGCGTGGAACCGGTGGGTGTCCGGGTGCTGGTCGTCCAGCGGGGCGGGCCAGCCGACGGCGGGGTCCGGGGCGTCGGCGGAGCCGCGGTCGTCCCGGTCCGGGCCACCCGGGGCCGGTCCGCGGCCGGCGGTGGGGTCGGCGTGCCGGCCCCAGCGCAGCGCCCCCACCAGGCCGAGCAGCCCGATCAGGAGCAGCCCCCCGGCCAGGAACCAGCCGACCGGCGGCAGGGCGAGCCCGAGCATCCGGGCGAGCAGCCACCAGACGGAGAGCCCGACGAAGATCAGGCCGAAGGCGAGCGAGACGAGATCCGTGCGGTGCGGCTTCACCGGGTCACCTCCAGGTTGCCGCCGTTGACCTGGACGGAGAGGCGCAGCTTGCCGCCGCCGGCACCGTCCGGGCCGAGGTCGGTGACCTCCCGGGTGGGGCCGTCCAGGCCGCCGGAGCGCCGGCCGAAGACGGTGGCGTCCCCGGCGTTGACGTCGGAGACCGCCGTGACGTCGACGTTCGGCGGCACCACCACGGTCGCCTCACCAAAGTTGATCACCACGGAGATCTGGGTGTCCCGTCCGTCGAAGTTCACCGCGCGCAGGTCGAGCGTGGCGTCGCCGAAGCTGTTCTCGTACCGGACGGCGACCTCCCGGTGGTCGGTGGGCGCCCAGGTGACGTTGCCGTCCACCCCGCGGATCCGGTCGTAGGACTCGTCCAGTGTGGCGATCCCGAGCGCGGCCGCGGTCACCAGGCCCAGCGCGATCAGCCAGCGGGCCCGGCCGAACCAGGTGCCGACCAGCAGCCCGAGGCCGATGGTGGCCAGCGCCGCCGCGAAGTAGCCGGCCGCGCCGACCGGGAAGACGTCCAGCAGGTCGAGGATCGCCACCACGCCCAGGGCCAGGAAGATCAGGGAGAAGGTCGCCGCGCCGAGCGCGGACCGCTCGCGCGGCCGCTTCGGGCGCTTGACCGGCGGCGGTGGCGGCGGGGGCGGCGGAGGCGAGGCGGCGTACGGCCCGCGCGGCGCGAACGGCGCCCGGTAGCCGCCGGCCGCCGGCGCCGCGACCGGCGGCACCAAGGGTACGGAAAGCGGTGCGCCCGTCGTCGCCTGCGCTCCGACGGTGGCCGGCCAGACCGGCGCCGGGGCGGACGGCCGGTCCGCCGGGGCGGGGAGGCCGGTCGGCGCCGGGGACCACGCGGGCAGCTCGGCGGTGCGGTCCAGTGGCGCCGGGACGGGCAGCGGGGCGACGGCCGGCGGGACCGGGTCGGGCGCGGGCGCGAAGAGGCCGGGTGCCGGGTAGCTGACCGGCGGCACCGGGCCGGGCGGGGTGGCCGCCGGGGCCGGCGGGCCGCCGTCCGGGGCCGGCACGCCGCCGGGCCGGCCGTCCCGGTTGAGCAGGAGCGCGCCGCCGATGAGGATCGCCGTGCCGAGCAGGACGGCCCGGAACGCGTCCGTGACGATGTAGCCGAAGCTGACCGCGACCAGGATGCTCAGCACGATCACGGTGACCGGGGACATGCTGGACCGCCCCCGGCCGAGCATCGACTCCACCGGTGAGGCGCTGTCGCCCTCGCCCGGGATGACCAGCCAGGCGGCGACGTAGACCAGGATGCCCACCCCGCCGAAGAAGCCGAGCACGGCGAGGATCACCCGCCACAGCACCGGGTCGGTGTTGGTGGCCCGGCCGATGGCGGCGCAGACGCCGGCCAGGTAGCGGCCGTCGCGGGGACGGACCAGGCCGTACCGTGAGGTGAAGCTGGCCCCGCCGGACGGTGCTGGGGCGGCGTACCCCCCGGGTGGCGGCGGCGCGGCGTCGCCACCGGCGGGCGACGCCGACCAGGCCGGGCCGGCGGGGGCGGGCGGTGGCCCGGCCGACCCGCCCGCGCCGGGGCGGTGCGGCTGGGCAGCTTCCTCGGTCATGCCTCGATCCTGCTGCGTCGTCCGCCCGAGCGTCCTCAGGACCCGACCCTGACCCCACCCTGAGATCCGCCGGGGACGAATGTCGGGGGCGTCCCCGTGGTCGGGGACGCGGGCCGCGTGTGACGATCGGACCCGACGCCGGTACGCACCGGTGCCGTCCACCCCACCCTCCGTGACAGGGGAGCCGACATCAGCACCGTGATCCAGCCGCCCCGCCTCTACCGGGCGCCCGAGCGGCGGCTGGCCGCCGGCGTGGCGGCCGGCATCGCGGACCACCTCGGCATCTCGGTGCTGCGGGTACGGGTCGCCTTCATGGTCCTGCTCGGGCTCAGCGGGTTGGGGCTGCTGCTCTACGCCGCCTTCTGGGCGGTGGTCCCGCTGCGCCCCGGTGACACCACCGTGCCGCCCCGGCGGGACCTCGGCCAGCTGCTGCCCTTCGTGGCGATAGGGCTGGGCGTGCTGCTGCTCCAGGTGCTGGTCTTCGACTCGGTGGGCGCGGCGGGCACCGCCGGCTGGCTGGTGGCGATCATCGCGGTGGGCGCCGGGGTGATCTGGCACCAGTCCGCGCCGGAGCGCCGCCGGCAGTGGGGCGACTCGATGCCGGTGCCGTGGCTGGGCGCAGTGGTGGAGGAGAGCGACCGCCGGGCGTTCGTGCTCCGCTTCGTCGGCGGCGGGGTGCTGGTCGCGGTCGGCATCATCGGTGTCGCGGCGGTCTACTCGCCGGTGCAGAACTTCGACGCCGTGGTCAACGGCGTGATCTTCGCGCTGGTCGGCCTGGCCGGGGTCGGCGTGGTGGCCGCCCCGGTGGTGTGGCGGACGTACAACCAGCTCCGCTCGGAGCGGGAGGGGCGGATCCGGGAGCAGGAGCGCGCCGAACTGGCGGCGATGGTGCACGACCAGGTGCTGCACACCCTCGCCCTGATCCAGCGCAACGCCACCGACGTCAAGACGGTGCAGCGGTTGGCGCGGGGGCAGGAGCGGTCGCTGCGCAACTGGCTCTACAAGCCCACCGCCTCGCCGACCGAGCGCTTCGCCGCCGCGCTGGAGCAGGCCGCCGCCGAGGTGGAGGACACCTTCGCGATCACCGTCGAGGCGGTGGTGGTGGGAGACCGGGAGACCGACGAGCGGGTCGGGGCCCTGGTGGCGGCGGCCCGGGAGGCCCTGGTGAACGCCGCCCGGCACGCCGGGGTGCAGACCGTGTCGCTCTACGCCGAGGTGGAGCCGGAGCAGGTGAGCGTCTTCGTCCGGGACCGGGGCAAGGGCTTCGACCCGGATACGGTGGAGGATCACCGGCACGGCGTCCGCGGGTCGATCGTCGGGCGGATGAAGCGGCACGGCGGTCGGGCCGAGATCCGGTCCGGGCCGGGGGAGGGGACCGAGGTCCGGCTGATCCTGCCGATCACCGGCAACGGTTCCACGGCGGAGAGGGACAGATGATGGCGGAGCAGTCGATGGAACCGGTGGCGGAGGCGGGCGCGCGGAGCGGGCAGCTGCGGGTGTTCCTCGTCGACGACCACGCCATGTTCCGGGCCGGCGTCCGGGCCGAGCTGGGCGCGCACGTCGAGGTGGTCGGGGAGGCCAGCACGGTGGCCGAGGCGGTCAGCCGGATCGCCGCGACCGGGCCGGACGTGGTGCTGCTCGACGTGCACATGCCCGACGGCGGTGGGCGGGCGGTGCTGGACGCGATGCGGCGTACCCACCCGCAGGTCAAGTTCCTGGCGCTCAGCGTCTCGGACGCGGCCGAGGACGTGATCGGGCTGATCCGGGCCGGGGCCCGCGGGTACGTCACCAAGACCATTTCCCCGGACGAGCTGACCGCCGCGATCCGTCGGGTCGCCGACGGGGACGCCGTGTTCAGCCCGCGGCTGGCCGGGTTCGTGCTGGACGCCTTCGCGGCCCGCCCGGACGCCCCGGTCGCCGACCCGGAGCTGGACCAGCTCACCAACCGGGAGCGGGAGGTGCTGCGCCTGCTGGCCCGCGGGTACGCGTACAAGGAAATCGCCAAGGAGCTGTTCATCTCGATCAAGACGGTCGAGACGCACGTGTCGAACGTGCTGCGCAAGCTCCAGATGTCCAATCGGTACGAGTTGTCCCGCTGGGCGGCGGACCGGCGCCTGGTCTGAGTCCGCCGCAATCCGGACGCAAGGCCTGACAGACCCCAGGGGCTGACAAGAGATCAGTTCGTGTCGCATAATGCCCCGTCGCGTTCCCGCGAGCGGGTGGTGCGAAACCCCGCGGGAACGGCGACTGATGCCGGCCCGCCGGGAGCGGGCCCACCCCTGGGGAGAGGTGCACGAATCTGATGTTCGGACAACGTGGACGGCGCTGGGCGGGGATCGCCACGGCGCTGGTCGCCGGTGGCGCGATGGTGCTCGGGACGGCCGCTCCGGCCGCCGCCGAGGAGCCGACGAAGGGCGTCGCGCGGGCGGTGGAGGGCACCGGCGTGGTGTTGAAGCTGGCCGGGAAGACGCTGCCCACCTCCGCGCTGGCGCTGGAGCTGAAGGACGGCACCGTGCCGGTCTTCTGCATCGACTTCCACACCCCGGTGGCGCGCAACGGTGAGTACACCGAGGGCACCTGGGGCCAGTCGGAGGTGAAGAACCTCGGCCGGGTGCAGTGGGTGCTCACCCACGGCTACCCGAACGCCGAGCGCGCCGAGCTGCTGGCCCGGGCCGGGGTCACCCTGCCGGACGGGTTGGCGGAGAAGCGCCGGGACACCCTGCTCTACTTCGGCACCCAGACCGCCGTCTGGCACTTCAGCGACGGCGTCGAGCTGGGCGACTGGGAGCAGGGCCTGACCACGGCCGCCGAGTACGAGGTGATCGAGAAGATCCACGACTACCTGGTGAAGAACGCGACCGACCAGCCGGAGCCGAAGGCCGAGCTGACCCTCGACCCGGCGGCCGGCGCGAGCGCCACCGCCGGCGGCCGGGCCGGCCCCTTCACGGTCAAGGGCCCGGCGGGCGACATCGCGGTGCGGGTCTCCGGCGGCAGCGCCGTCGACGCCGAGGGCAAGCCGGTCACCACGACCACCAACGGTGCGCGGTTCTGGCTGACCTCCGCCGACGCCGGCAAGGTCACCGTGACTGTTTCCGCCCAGGATTCGGTCTCCTTCGGCCGGGTCTTCCTCTTCTCCGGCGGCAAGGACGCCAAGCAGAAGCTGATCCTCGGTGGCAGCGCCGGGTCCACCGTGACCGCCAGGGCCGCCGCCGACTTCGCCGCCGCCCCGACCACCCCGGCGGCCACCCCGTCGACCCCGTCGGCGTCCCCGTCGCCGGCCACGCCGGTCGAGTCGGCCTCGCCGTCGACCCCGGTCGAGAGCCCGGCGCCGTCCACCTCGCCGGCGAGCAGCGGCGGTGGCCTGCCGCTGACCGGTTCGCCGATCGCCGCCGCCGCCCTGGCCGGGGTGGCGCTGCTCGCCTTCGGCGCGGTCGCCGTGCTCCTGGTCCGCCGCCGTCGGGTGCGCTTCACCGCCTGACCCGTTCGTCCCGGCTCCGGCCCCGGCACCCGCGCGGTGCCGGGGCCGGCTGCGTCGGTGGGATCGGAGCGGGGTGTCCGGCCCGGATCAGGCCGGTGGTCGTCCCGCCCGGAGGATCCGCGTGGGTTGCCGGCGTCGTCCCTGGTGAGAATCAGGTACCGGACCTCGGCGCTCTCCTCCACCCGGCCGGCGATGGTGCCCGCGCAGCCGAGACCGGCATCCTCCGGATGGGCGAAAACGGCCGCCGCCCGGTGGACGTCCCGGGGTGCCCGGAACGGCGGCGGGTGAGCCCGCCGGACCTCGCGCCGGGGTGACGAGTCGATGTGGCGATGTACTGTCGTACCTGCTCAGAGCGGTGCGACCGGGGCACTTCATGATCTTTTCTCAAGTATCGGCGACGTGGCGACCAACTAACGTCTTGATAACGGCACCTTCACGGAACCGGCCGATCAGTGTCACAGTGGCAGCACCTCACCCTTGGCGCGAGGCACCCCGCATGTTCCGCCGACCACGACGTCGCTTCTGAGAGCGGCCCGTGGTGGTCGAGCCTGCGTGGCGTCCCGCGCGAGGGGTGCGGCCGCCCGGCGAATCGGCACCCCAGGGGTGTCCCGATCTCTCTGCGGTGAAACCGGTGATCCGTGTCACAGGAGCACCGGAGGCGTCACCCCCATACGTGCGTGAAACCCACGACGGTTCCAGGTTCAGAAAGAGGAGGCCCCTCGGAATGAGAGTCTCGAAGCGGGCGACCGGCGCCCTCGCGGTCGGCGTTGCCGCCGCGCTGGTCGCCACCGGTTGCTCGAGCAGCGAGGGTGGCGACGGCGACGCCGCCGCGACCAAGGACGGCGCGATCACCGTTCACGGTGTCCAGCCGGAGAACCCGCTGGTGCCGGCGAACACCACCGAGACCGGTGGCGGCAAGATCATCGACACCCTGTGGACCGGTCTGGTCGAGTACCCGAACGACGGTGGGGCCCCGCGCAACGCGCTGGCCGAGTCCATCGAGACCAAGGACTCGAAGGTCTTCACCATCAAGATCAAGAAGGGTACCAAGTTCCACGACGGTACCGAGGTGAAGGCGAAGAACTTCGTCGACGCCTGGAACTGGGCCGCCTACACGCCGAGCGGCGCCGCGAACGGCAGCTTCTTCTCCGACATCGCCGGCTACGCCGACGTCACCTCCGAGGACCCGGACGCCGACGGCCCGCAGAAGGCTCCGGAGCCGAAGGCCAAGACGATGTCCGGCCTGAAGGTCGTCGACGAGCAGACCTTCGAGGTCACCCTCTCCGCGCCGACCGCGGTCTTCCCGACCAAGCTCGGCTACAGCGCCTTCATGCCGCTGCCGGACGCGTTCTTCACCCAGACGCCCGCGGACTTCGGCAAGAAGCCGATCGGCAACGGCCCGGTGAAGTTCGTGGCTTGGGAGGACAACGTCCAGATCAAGCTCACCCGCTTCGAGGACTACAGCCTGCGCGACAAGGTGAAGGTCAAGGACGTCACCTTCAAGCTCTACCAGAGCGAGGACGCGGCCTACGCCGACCTGCTCTCGAACAACCTGGACTTCATGGAGGTCCTCCCCACCGCGGCGCTGGCCGGCGACAAGTGGAAGACGGACCTGGGCGAGCGCGCCCGCTCGACGGTCACCCCGACGACGGCCTTCATCGCCTTCCCGATCTACGACAAGCGCTTCCAGAACCCGAAGCTGCGCAAGGCCGTGTCGCTGTCGATCAACCGGCAGGACATCTCGGACAAGATCTTCTTCGGCACCCGCAAGCCGGCTGACAGCTGGGCCAACCCGCTGACCCCGGGCGCGCCGGCCGGCAACTGCACCGTCTGCAAGTTCGACCCCACGCAGGCCAAGCAGCTGCTCCAGGAGGCCGGTGGCTTCCAGGGCGAGATGGTCTTCTACTACAACGCCGACTCCAGCCACAAGGACTGGATGGAGGCCGTCGCGCAGCAGGTCAAGACCAACCTCGGCATCCAGGCTCGCGCCGAGGGCGTGCCGACCTTCGCGGTCTTCCGCCAGAACATCAACGCCCACAAGATGACCGGTCCGTACCGTGCCGCCTGGCAGCAGGACTACCCGGACGTCGAGAACTGGGTGAACCCGCTCTACGTCAAGAACGGCTCCTCGAACGACGGTCTGTACAGCAACCCCGAGGTCGACGCCATGGCCAAGGCCGCCAGCGGCGCCCCGAGCCTCGAGGCCTCGCACCAGCAGTTCGCCGAGGTCCTCAAGAAGGTCGACGCCGACGTGCCGACCATTCCGGTCTACTTCTACGGACAGCAGTCCGGCTTCTCGGAGAAGATCAAGAAGCTTGAGCTGACCAACGTCGGCGAGCTGGACCTCTCCTCGGTCGAGCTCTGATCCGTACGATCTGACCCCGGGTCGGGCTCGCCACATCCGGTGGGCCCGACCCGGGGCCGTTCCGCGAGCGGGTGCTACAACATCCTCCCTCGCACTTGTCTCCATCGTGTCGGCCGTCCGACGCGCCCCCTGTCTGGAGGACCACCCCATGGGCCGTTATCTGGTGAGACGGCTGCTCCAACTCGTGCCGGTGTTTCTCGGCACGACGTTCCTGATCTACTGGCTCGTCTGGTCCGTGCCCGGTGACCCGTTCGCCGGCAAGTGCGGCGAGCGGCGCTGCCCGCCCGAGTACGTCGCCGTGCTGACCGAGAAGTACAACCTCGACGAGAACGTCTTCGTCCAGTACTTCGCGTACATGAAGAACCTCCTCCAGGGGGACTTCGGTACGACGTACAGCGGTCGGTCGATCAACGACATCATCGCGACGGCGTACCCGAACACGCTGAAGCTGGCCCTCGTCGCCCTGGCGATCGAGGCGATCATCGGCCTCACCGCGGGTGTGCTCAGCGGCCTGCGCCGCAACGGCTTCCTGGACAACCTGGTCCTGGTCTCGTCGCTCTTCCTGATCGCGCTGCCGGTCTTCGTCGTGGGCTTCGTGCTCCAGTGGACGTTCGGCGTGCAGTGGGGCATCGTCAGGGCGACCGTCTCTTCGGAGATGCCGTTCTCCGAGTTGATCATCCCCGGCTTCGTGCTGGGCAGCGCCTCGATGGCGTACATCGCCCGGGTGGCGCGGACGAGCATCGCCGAGAACCGGCGGGCCGACTACGTGCGCACCGCGATCGCCAAGGGTCTGCCGATGCGCCGGGTGGTCGGGGTGCACCTGCTGCGCAACTCGCTGATCCCGGTGGTCACCCTGCTCGGCACCGACCTCGGCGCCCTGATGGGTGGCGCGATCATCACCGAGGGCATCTTCGGCATCAACGGGATCGGTCGACAGGTCTACCGGTCGATCGTCACCAAGGAGAGCGCTACCGTTGTCTCCATCGTGGTCGTGCTGGTGCTGGTCTACCTGCTGATGAACCTGCTGGTCGACCTGCTCTACGCCGCCCTGGACCCGAGGATCCGTTATGAGTGACCCGTCTGCCGCGTCGATCGTCAGCACCCCCCGGCCGGAGCAGCCGACCGAGATCGGTGCCCCCACCAACGCCGGGCTGCCGGAGAGCGCCCGCAAGGAGAAGCCGCGCGGCCTGCTGGGCGACGCCTGGCGCGATCTGCGCCGCAAGCCGCTCTTCTGGATCTCCTCCGCGTTCATTGTCCTTTTTGTGGTGATGGCCGCCTTCCCGTCGCTCTTCACCTCGGGTGACGCCGTCAACGGCTCGCTCTCGCGCAGCCTCGGAAAGCCCTCGTCGGAGGCCCTCTTCGGCTACGACGTGCAGGGCCGGGACGTCTTCGCCCGGACGATCTACGGCGCCCGCGCCTCGATTCTGGTGGCGTTGCTCTCCGTCATCGGCACCATGCTGGTCGGCGGGACGATGGGCATCATCTCCGGCTACCGGGGTGGCTGGGTGGACGCGCTGCTCTCCCGGATCGCCGACGTCTTCTTCGGCCTGCCGTTCGTGCTCGGTGCCATCGTGATCCTGACCACCTTCAACGGGTCGGGCACCAGCAACAGCGTGTGGCAGATCGAGGGGCTGGTCATCGCGTCCCTGGTCGTGCTGAGCTGGCCGGTCGTGATGCGGCTGATGCGCTCCTCGGTGCTGGCCACCAAGCAGGCGGACTACATCGTCGCCGCCCGGGCGCTCGGCGCGGGCACCGGCCGGATCATCCTGAAGCACCTGCTGCCCAACTCTCTGGCGCCGCTGCTGGTGTACTCGACGATCATGGTGGGTTCGTTCATCGGTGCCGAGGCGACGCTGTCGTTCCTGGGGGTCGGGCTGAAGAGCCCGGTGGTCTCGTGGGGCATCATGATCAGCGAGGCGCAGAACTACCTCCGGGTCGCGCCCAACCTGCTCTTCTTCCCCGCCGCGTTCCTCGTCACCGCCGTGCTGAGCTTCGTCATGCTCGGTGAGGCCGTCCGCGAGGCCCTCGATCCGAAACTCCGCTAGGGGAGATTGAGTTGTCCGACATTCTCGTGTCCGAGCATTCCGCGCCCGGCGCCGACGGATCCGGCCGCCCGTCCGGCCGGCTGCTGGAGGTCGACGACCTGCGGGTGGAGTTCCGCACCCGGGACGGCGTCGCCAAGGTCATCAACGGAGTCACGTACCACGTCGACGCGGGGGAGACCCTCGCCGTGCTCGGCGAGTCGGGTTCCGGCAAGAGCGTCACCGCGCAGACCATCATGGGCATCCTCGACATGCCGCCCGGGTTCGTCACCGGCGGTCAGGTGCGCTTCCACGGCAAGGACATGCTCACCATGTCCGACGAGGAGCGCCGCCGCATCCGCGGCGAGGGCATCGCGATGATCTTCCAGGACTCGCTCTCCGCGCTGAACCCGGTCTTCACCGTCGGGTTCCAGATCGCCGAGCAGTTCCGCGTCCGCCGCGGCATGAGCCGCGCGGACGCCAAGAAGCGCGCGATCGAGATGCTCGACCAGGTCAAGATCCCGAACGCCAAGGGCCGGTTCAGCAACTACCCGCACCAGTTCTCCGGTGGTATGCGGCAGCGCGCGATGATCGCGATGTCGCTGGCGCTGGACCCCGAGGTGCTGATCGCGGACGAGCCGACCACCGCGCTGGACGTGACCGTGCAGGCCCAGATCATGGACCTGCTCGGTGAGCTCCAGCGGGAGCGGCGGATGGGCCTGATCCTGATCACCCACGACCTCGGCGTGGTCGCCGACGTCGCGGACCGGATCGCGGTCATGTACGCGGGCCGGATCGTCGAGGAAGCCGACGTGTACGACCTGTACGCCAAGCCGGCGCACCCGTACACCCTCGGCCTGCTCGACTCGATCCCGCGGATGGACGAGAAGGGGCAGGAGCTCCGGACCATCAAGGGCCTCCCGCCGAACCTGATGAACATCCCGCCGGGCTGCCCGTTCAACCCGCGCTGCCCGATGGCGCAGCCGGTGTGCCGGGAGAAGGTCCCCCCGCTGCTGCAGATCGGCGCCGGTCGGGCCAGCGCCTGCCACTTCGCCGAGGAGCTGGTGAACCGTGACTGAGAACATCCTCGAGGTCCGTGACCTGGTCAAGCACTACCCGGTCACCCAGGGCATCGTGTTCAAGAAGACCGTCGGTCACGTCAAGGCCGTCGACGGCGTCTCGTTCGAGCTGAAGGCCGGCGAGACCCTGGGCGTGGTGGGCGAGTCCGGTTGCGGCAAGTCGACGCTGGCCCGGGTGCTGATGAACCTGGAGAAGCCGACCGCCGGCAACGTGCTCTACAAGGGCCAGGACATCTCCAAGCTGTCCGGCGGTGCGCTGCGTCGGCTGCGCCGGCAGATCCAGCTGGTCATGCAGGACCCGTACACGTCGCTGAACCCGCGGATGACGGTCGGCGACCTGATCGGCGAGCCGTTCGAGATCCACCCGGAGGTGGCGCCGAAGGGCAGCCGCCGGGACAAGGTCAAGGAACTGCTCGACCTGGTGGGCCTCAACCCGGAGCACATCAACCGGTATCCGCACCAGTTCTCCGGCGGCCAGCGTCAGCGCATCGGCATCGCCCGGGCGCTCGCCCTGCGGCCCGAGATCATCGTCTGCGACGAGCCGGTCTCGGCCCTGGACGTCTCGATCCAGGCGCAGGTGATGAACCTGCTGGAGAAGCTCCAGGCGGAGTTCGGCCTGTCGTACATCTTCATCGCCCACGACCTGTCGGTCGTGCGTCACCTCTCCGACCGGGTCGCGGTGATGTACCTGGGTAAGATGGTGGAGGTCGGCACCGAGGACGAGATCTACGAGCGGCCGACCCACCCGTACACCCAGGCGCTGCTCTCGGCGGTGCCGGTGCCGGACCCGACGCTGCGGGAGAACAAGGCGATCATCCGGCTCACCGGTGACGTCCCCTCCCCGGTCAGCCCGCCCTCGGGCTGCCGGTTCCGCACCCGCTGCTGGAAGGCGCAGGACGTCTGCGCCGAGCAGGTGCCGCTGCTGGAGATCCGGCCGGGCTCGGACCACACGAGCGCCTGCCACTTCGCGGAGAAGCGGGAGATCGTCGCCACCCACGGCGCGTGACACCCTCCGGACCGCCTGCCGTCGTCGACCCGACGCCGGCAGGCGGTTCGGCGTATCCGGGCGGGTCGCCCGCGCCGGCGCCGACCCGTACGACGGTGGCCGGGCGGGTCAGGCCCGTCGGGGGCCGCCTCCGGTCGGCGTACGCCTCACAGCGGTCCGCGCCCGGCGCGGAGCAGCAGCAGCGCCAGCTGGGTGCCGTCGGCCCCCAGCTCCCTGCGGAACCGTTCCAGGATCTCCCGCTCCCGGGAGAGCACCAGCCGGGTGCCGCCGGAGGCCATCCGGGTCGCGCCGACCTGCTGGGAGAGGCCGGCCCGCTCCTGCCACAGCTCGATCAGGGTGCGGTCGATCTCGTCGATCCGCTCCCGGATCGCCACGATCCGTTCGGCGGCGGCCGTGTCCTCGGTGCCGGTCCGGGCCTCCACCGGACGGGCCGGGGCGGCGGGCGTCGCCGCCTGCGGGTCGGAGTCGCCCTCCGGCCGGGACTGCGCCACGCTGCCGCTCTGCTCCGCCACGTCTGTCATCATCGCCGTACCCCTCGGGTGTCGGGCCCGGTGCCCGGATCCCGGGACGAAAAAGCCCCGGGCTCTCCGAGCCCGGGGCTTTTCGCAGGTCTGTCGATCAGGCGCGACCTACGGCTGCCGGACTCCCGGTGCCGTAGTAAAAGTAGAAGCGCTGACCGAACACGCCGTTGAGTATGCCGCGCGGGGCGCGACCCCCGCAAGCAAACCCGTCAGGTTCAGGTAGGACCCCGGCCGCTCAGCCGAGTCGGGTGATGCGGTCGGCCGGGCCCGGGGCGACCGGTCCGGCGGCGAGGTACGCAATCAGCGCGTCGACGTCGAAGCCCCGCGCCGTGCTCCGGCCGGTGCCCGCCGTCAGCTCGGTGAAGCCGTCCCCGCCGTTGGCGAGGAAGTCGTTCGTGGTGACCCGGTAGTCGGCCGCCGGGTCGACCGGGGCGCCGTTCAGCGCGAGCGCGCTGACCCGGGAGCCGGCCGGGGCGGTGCTGTCGTACGAGTAGGTCAGCCCGGCGGAGACCTGGAGGATCCGCTGGGTGGTCTGCCCGTTGAAGCCGACGAACTGCTGCTCCAGCACGTTGCGGAGCTGGGCTCCGGTGAGGGTCTGGGTGACCACCAGGTTGTTGAAGGGCTGGACGGTGAACGCCTCGCCGTAGGTCACCTCGCCCGGCGCCTCGCCGCCGGGCGACGCCCCGTACGACAGGGAGGCCCGGATGCCGCCCGGGTTCATCAGCGCGACCTGCGCGCCGTCGCCCCGGGTGTACGCCAGCTGCGCGTCGGCGATCACGTCACCGAGCGGGCTCTCGCCGTTCGGGCGGGCGTCCCGGACGATGTCCGCCGAGATCCGACCGACCACCCGGTTGGCGATCGGCGCGACCGCGGCGCGGTACTTGTCGGCGAGCGCCTTGGCGCCCGGGTCGACCAGCTCCGGGTTGCGGACGTAGACGCCGGGGGCGCTCTGCTGCCAGCTGCCGTCGGCGTTGCGGACGCCGTTCTCGACGACCACGTTGCGGGCGGAGATGCCGGTGAACCGGCCGGTGTCCCGGTCCAGCGAGTAGTCGATGTCGGTGACCAGCTGGCCGTTGCTGCCGGCGCTGGTGACCACGCTCGGCGCGCCCGAGGAGTTCGGCAGCGAGCAGGAGTAGAAGCGGTGGGTGTGCCCGGAGACGACCAGCCCGAACTCCGGCCGCAGGCCGCGCACGATGTCCACCACCGGGCCGGAGAAGTTGGCGCAGTCGGAGACGCCCGGGGGGTTCGGCGGCGGCGACTGGGCGCCGCCCTCGTGCAGCAGCAGCACCATCGCCCGGACGCCGAAGAGCTTGAGCAGGCCGCCCCACCGGTTGGCGGTCGCCACCTCGTCCCGGAACTCCACCGAGGTGATGCCGGCCGGGTTGACGATGCCGGGGGTGCCCTCGAGGGTGACCCCGACGAAGCCGACCGGTACGCCGTCGACGAAGCGGACGTCGACCGGCGGCAGGATCGGCAGCCCGGTCTTCTTGCTGATCGTGTTGGCGGCCAGGTAGGTGAACCTCGCGCCGGCGAAGCCGTCGCCGTCGGCGCAGCCGTCGACCGGGTGGCAGCCGCCCTTGTCGATCCGGATCAGCTCCTCGACGCCCTCGTCGAACTCGTGGTTGCCGACCGAGCTGATCTCCAGCCCGATCTCGTCCATCAGCTCGATGGTGGGCTCGTCGTGGAAGGCGGCGCTGACCAGGGGGGTGGCGCCGATGAGGTCACCGGCGCCGACGGTGGTGGTGCCGCGGCCCTCGGCGGTGGCCTCGGCGCGCAGCTTCCTCAGCCAGGTGGCGAGGTATTCCACGCCGCCGGCGGGGGTGCCGTTGACCGTGGCGCCGCTGCCGCCGGGCGGGTCGATGGCGCCGTGGAAGTCGTTGTAGCTCAGGAAGTTGCCCTTGACCTCGCCGCCGGTCGCGGCGGCGTAGGAGACGGCGACCGGGGTGAGGGCGGTCGCCGGGTCGGCGCCGACGGGTTGCGGTCCGGGGCGGCCGGTGGCGGGCAGGGTGGCCACGACGGCCAGCGCGAGGGCCGGTACGGCGAGGTGGCGCAGCACGGCCCGACCGCGCGAGCGCGGTTGACTCATGGTGTTCTCCCAGGTCCGTTGCGGGGGAGCGGGCGGGGATTTCACCGTCATCGTTCCCGTTCGGGGGCGAACGCGCCAGGGGTGGCACCGTGGCAGGTTTCGTCCCACCCCCGCCGGGCCGGTGACGGTGACCTCGCCCGGGCGTGCGCGGGCGGGAAGTGTCCGGCCGGCGGCATAGACTCGCCGTGCGATGCATCCTCTCTTCGACATCCCCGTGTCCCCGCCCGCGCCCGAGCCGGCCCGTGCCCCGTCGCGCCGGCCGGGGTCCGCCGCCGCGCACCTCGACCCGCAGGCCCTGGTCGAGGGCCTCAACGGCCCCCAGCGGGACGCGGTGACCCACGCCGGCTCGCCGCTGCTGATCGTGGCCGGTGCGGGCTCCGGCAAGACCCGGGTGCTCACCCACCGGATCGCCTACCTGCTGGCCGCCCGGGACGTGCACCCGGGCGAGATCATCGCGATCACCTTCACCAACAAGGCCGCCGGTGAGATGAAGGAGCGGGTGGCCCACCTGGTCGGGCCGCGCGCCCGGCTGATGTGGGTCTCCACCTTCCACTCCGCCTGCGTACGCATCCTGCGCGCCGAGCACGAGCACGCCGGGCTGAAGTCGACCTTCTCGATCTACGACGCGGACGATTCGCGCCGGCTGATGCAGATGGTCGCCCGCGAGCTCGACCTCGACCCGAAGCGCTACCCGGCGCGCGGCCTGGCCGCCCAGGTCTCCAACCTGAAGAACGAGCTGGTCGATCCGGAGGAGTTCGCCACCCGGGCCAAGGGGCCCAACGAGCGGGCGCTGTCGGAGGCCTACACGCTCTACCAGCGGCGGCTGCGCGAGGCGCACGCGCTGGACTTCGACGATCTGATCATGACGACGGTGCACCTGCTGCAGTCGCACCCGCACGTCGCGGAGAGCTACCGTCGCCGGTTCCGGCACGTCCTCGTCGACGAGTACCAGGACACCAACCACGCCCAGTACACGCTGATCAAGGAGTTGGTCTCCGGCACCGAGGGGATCGAGCCGGCGGAGCTCTGCGTGGTCGGTGACGCCGACCAGTCGATCTACGCGTTCCGCGGTGCGACCATCCGCAACATCCTGGAGTTCGAGCGGGACTTCACCGACGCCCGGACGATCCTGCTGGAGCAGAACTACCGCTCCACCCAGACGATCCTCAACGCGGCGAACGCGGTGATCGACCGGAACACCTCGCGCAAGCCCAAGCGGCTGTGGAGCGACGCCGGGGCCGGCGAGCAGATCGTCGGCTACGTCGCCGACACCGAGCACGCCGAGGCGGACTGGGTGGGCCGGGAGATCGACCGGCTGGTCGACGACGGGGAGACCCGCCCCGGGGACGTCGCCGTCTTCTACCGCACCAACGCCCAGTCCCGGGTCTTCGAAGAGGTCTTCATCCGGGTCGGCCTCCCCTACAAGGTCGTCGGCGGGGTGCGCTTCTACGAGCGCAAGGAGGTCCGCGACGCGCTGGCCTACCTGCGCGCGGTGGTCAACGACGACGACACGGTCAGCCTCCGCCGGATCCTCAACACCCCGCGTCGCGGCATCGGCGACCGGGCCGAGGCCTGCGTCGAGGCGCTCTCCAGCCGGGACCGCATCTCCTTCGGCGCCGCGCTGCGCCGGGCGAAGGACGCGCCGGGCATCTCGACCCGGGCGGCCAACGGCATCGGCGACTTCGTCGCGCTCCTCGACGGCGCGCGGGAGCTGGCCGAGACCGGCACCCCGGAGGAGGTGCTGGAGGCGCTGCTGACCCGCTCGGGCTACCTGACCGAGCTGGAGGAGAGCCTGGACCCGCAGGACGCCGGCCGGGTGGACAACCTCCAGGAGCTGGTCAGCGTCGCCCGCGAATACACCGAGCGGGTCGAGGCGACCGGGGCCGAGGGGGAGCGGGCCACCCTGGCCGGCTTCCTGGAGCAGGTGGCGCTCGTCGCCGACGCCGACCAGATCCCGTCCGACGACCCGGACCACCAGGGCGTGGTCACCCTGATGACGCTGCACACCGCCAAGGGGCTGGAGTTCCCGGTGGTCTTCCTGACCGGCCTGGAGGACGGCGTCTTCCCGCACCTGCGCTCGCTGGGCGACACCCGCGAGCTGGAGGAGGAGCGCCGGCTGGCCTACGTCGGCATCACCCGGGCCCGGCAGCGGCTCTACCTGTCCCGGGCGGTCACCCGCTCGGCCTGGGGGCAGCCGGCCTACAACCCGCCGTCGCGGTTCCTCGAAGAGTTGCCACCCGAGCTGGTCCGCTGGGAGCGCACCGAGGGGTCGTACACCTCGTGGGCCGGCGGGGGCGGTGGCGTCGGTGGCCGCGCGGACCGCGCGCCCGGCGGGCGTGGCGGCTTCGCCGGGGGTACGCCGAAGGCGGCGCAACTGGCCAAGCGGCTCGGCGTCGACGGCAGCCGGTTGGCCACCGCCAGTGAGCTGCCGCAGGGCCCGAAGGTGTCCGCCGGTGACCGGGTCAACCACCAGCGGTACGGGTTGGGCCGGGTGCTCGCGGTGGAGGGGCACGGGCCGGGCGCGCGGGCCCAGATCGACTTCGGTGACCAGACCATGTGGCTGGTGCTCCGGCACGCCCCGATCGACAAGCTCTGACGACGCAGGGGCCCGACCCGGCACAGCGCCCGGGTCGGGCCCCTTCTCGCGTCGCCGTGGCTCAGCAGCCCACTTTGATGCCCCGGGCGCGCAGGAACGGCCCCGGGTCGATCTGGTTCCACATCTGACCCCGGTGCACCTCGAAGTGCAGGTGCGGGCCGGTGGAGTCGCCGGTGGAGCCTTCCAGGCCGAGGGTCTCCCCGGCGCCGACCTTCTCACCGACGCTGACCTTCGCGGTGCTCAGGTGCGCGTAGTGGGTCAGGTAGCCGTTGCCGTGGTCGACCACGACCGAGATGCCGTAGCCGTCGCCGACGTCGCCGGCCTTCTCCACCGTGCCACCGAAGGCGGCGCGGACCGGCGTGCCGGCGGGCATCGCGAAGTCGATGCCGGCGTGCAGCGTGCCCCACCGCGGCCCGTAGCAGGAAGTGATCTCGGCACCCCGCATCGGCATGACCCAGGACGGTCTCGGCTTCGCCGTCCTGGTGGCGGTCGGCCTCGGCCGCGGCGTGGCCTTCCGGGTGGGCGTGGCCGACGGGCTGGCGGTCGGGCTCGCCGTGGTGGGGCTCGGCCTGGCCCACGGGCTGTCCGGGGTGGCCGACTCGCGGGTGGAGCGGTCGGCCCGGTCGGCGGCCTCGGCGCGGGTCCGGGCGTCGAGGGCGACGGCGGTGGGGGTGGGGGAGTCCTCCCGGTCGAGCACGACGGTCGAGACGCCGACGAGGCCGAGGCCGACCAGCGCGACCGCGCCGAGGACGAGGCTCCGTCCTCCGGGCCGGCGCCGCCCGTGCCGGGCCGGGACGGACAGGGTCTTCTCGTTCGGGGTGTTGCTGTCTTCCTGCACGACGGACCTTCAGTCTGGGGGGCGGGGACCTGCCCATCCTGGGTGTCGACCGGGTCGTCGGCGGGTACGGGTGCGGGTGGGCGACCGACGGGCGCCGGGGCCGGTGTCCGGGATCCTGCCGCTCTCGGCCCGGACGCCCCGGATCGTCCTCCTGTCGGCCTGTGCCCCCGCTCACATCGCCCGGTGTGACCCAGCAGACTTCCGGCAAAGAAGAACCGCCCGGATCGTTCGATCCGGGCGGTCAACGGGCGATACGTAGCGTCAGGAAGCCGCTACCTCGCTGTAATATGCCTCGACTTGCAGCTTGATGTCCACTCCGCGTTCCTGGAGCCACGGCACCGGGTCCAGCGGCTCGCCCTTGACATGGATCTCCAGGTGGAGGTGGGAGCCGTACGAGTGGCCGGTGTTGCCGACCAGTCCGAGCTGGTCGCCGGCCTTGACCTGCTGCCCCTCCTGGACGCTGACCGACTGGGAGTGGCCGTAGATGGCCTCGCTGCCGTCCGCGTGCTGGACGATCACGGCGTAGCCGTAGCCGCCGAACCAGCCGGCCTTCATGACGGTGCCCGAGTGGATGGCGACGTACGGGGTGCCCTCTGGCGCGACCAGGTCGATGCCGGTGTGCAGCTTGCCCCAGCGCATGCCGTACGGGGAGTTGAAGTCGTAGCCCTGCAGGGGCAGCAGCCACGGGTCCTGCTCGGTGGAGCTGACCTGCGCGTCCCGGTTGGTGTCACGGGTGGCGCGGTCGGCCGCGTCGGCGCGGGCCGCCACGTCCTGGTTGGTGATCGACGCCTGCTTGAGCTCGTCGAGGACCGACGGGCTGACGCTCTTGGCGTCGGGCATCGCACCCGCGCCGAGCGCGACGATGCCGGCGCCGACGAACGCGGTGGTGACGACCGCGGCGTAACGGCTCCGCGGGGGGGTGGGTACGCGGCGGCGACCGCGATATCTATCGGGCTCAGACGACAGGCGCTGGCGCACGCACACCCTCCGTTGTCGGGGATCCGATGCGGTCTGCCGGCGTCCCGGGAAAGCCCCGGTGAACGTCGGTCGGCCGCGTCGTCACCCGTCGGTGGACCTGATGACAACCGTGGACACGTTAGCCCTCCCCCGCTCCCGTCACAAGCGCAACCGCCGAAACGCCGAGTCTTTCTGTCCGTTTCCGTCCTTCATTGTCATAGCTTGGGGCACCGTACGGCTGTCCCTGCAACTGCCCGTTCGTTGCCCAGAGTGACCGATCGGCGGAGGTGTCCGCCTTTCGGTGGGGCTCGCCGGGGGGTAAGGGTGCGGGCCGGATTTCCCGCCCCGCGCCGGGCGGGTTACCGTTCGTTCAGGTGATAGCCGCGGAGCCCGCGAAAGGTGTGCTGATGAGCTCTCGTATCCGGGTCGTCGTCGCGAAGCCGGGCCTGGACGGCCACGACCGCGGCGCCAAGGTGGTGGCGCGCGCACTCCGCGACGCCGGCATGGAGGTCATCTACACCGGCCTGCACCAGACGCCGGAGCAGATCGTGGAGACCGCCATCCAGGAGGACGCCGACGCGGTCGGGCTCTCCGTGCTCTCCGGCGCGCACATGACGCTCTTCCGCCGGGTGCTGGAGCTGCTCGGCGAGCGGGACGCCCGCGACATCGTCGTCTTCGGCGGCGGCATCATCCCGGACGCCGACATTCCCGAGCTGGAGCAGCTCGGCGTCGCCAAGATCTTCACCCCGGGGGCGACCACCGGGTCGATCGTCGAGTGGGTCCGGGCGAACGTTGCCCAGGCCGTCGCCTGACCCCAACCCCCGACGTACCGAAATGGCGGTGTCCCGAACCGGGACACCGCCATCTCGCTGTTCCGGGGTCGATCACGGCGTGGGCCGGACCCCGGACAGGGGGAAGGGCCGGACGCACCCCTCACACGCCCGGCCCTTCTATGCACGATGCCCCGCCGCCACCCCTCGACCGACAGGGCATCGGCCGCTCCCGTCTTCGCGCTGTTCAGCGCTCCGACATCAGACTCAACGACGCCCCCACGGTGGGGTTACGCGGCTTGCGCGACAACCTGCGCCGCGGCCCGCGGGCCCGGCGGGTCGCGCCCGACGCGCTGTGCATTACCGCACACCGTGCACCCGCTCGGTTGCCTGCGGTGCCCATCTCGCTAGGCTGCCGCCAACGGCCTGTTTGAACTGACGGCAGGCGTCAAGAGAGTTTCCACAACGCTGGTGAGCGGCGCGACGGCGCGCCGCGGAGACGGGACGGGACGCGCAATCGTGGACCTGTACGAGTACCAGGGGCGGGACCTGTTCGAGCGGCACGGGTTGCCCGTGCTCGCCGGCGGCGTCGCCACTACCCCGGAGGAGGCCCGCGCGATCGCCGAACGCCTCGGCGGTCGGGTGGTCGTCAAGGCGCAGGTGAAGGTCGGCGGCCGAGGCAAGGCCGGCGGCGTCAAGCTGGCCGAGGGCGCGGAGGAGACGGTGGCCCGCGCCACCGACATCCTCGGCATGGACATCAAGGGTCACACCGTCCACAAGGTCATGATCACGGTGACCGCGGACGTGGCCGAGGAGTACTACTTCTCCTACCTGCTCGACCGGGCGAACCGCACCTTCCTCTGCATCGCCAGCGTCGCCGGCGGCATGGACATCGAGCAGGTCGCCGCCGAGACCCCCGACAAGGTGGTCAAGGCCCCGATCGACGCCGTCAAGGGCGTCGACGAGGCGAAGGCCCGCGAGATCGTCACGGCCGCCGGCTTCCCGGCCGAGGTCGCCGACCAGGTGGTCGACGTCGCGGTCGGGCTGTGGAAGGCGTTCGTCGCCGAGGACGCCACGCTGGTCGAGGTGAACCCGCTGGCGAAGACGGGCGACGGCAAGCTGCTGCTGCTCGACGCCAAGATCACGCTGGACGAGAACGCCGCGTTCCGGCACCCGGACCACGAGGCCCTGGTCGACCAGGCCGCGGTGGACCCGCTGGAGCAGGCCGCCAAGGAGAAGGACCTCAACTACGTCAAGCTCGACGGCGAGGTCGGCATCATCGGCAACGGCGCGGGCCTGGTCATGTCCACCCTCGACGTGGTGGCCTACGCGGGCGAGCGGCACGGCGACGTCAAGCCGGCCAACTTCCTCGACATCGGCGGTGGCGCGAGCGCCGCGGTGATGGCCAACGGTCTGGAGATCGTGCTCTCCGACCCGTCGGTGAAGAGCGTCTTCGTCAACGTCTTCGGTGGCATCACCGCCTGCGACGAGGTCGCCAACGGCATCATCCAGGCGCTGGCCCTGCTCGAGCAGCGCGGCGAGAAGGTCACCAAGCCGCTCGTCGTCCGCCTCGACGGCAACAACGCCGAGGCCGGTCGGGCGATCCTCGACGGCGCGAACAACCCGCTCGTGCAGCGGGTCGACACCATGGACGGCGCGGCCGAGCGGGCCGCCGAGCTGGCAGCTGCGGGGGTCTGAACATGGCTATCTGGCTGACCAAGGACTCGAAGGTCATCGTTCAGGGGATGACCGGTTCCGAGGGTTCGAAGCACACCCGGCGGATGCTCGCCGCCGGCACCAACGTCGTCGGCGGCGTCAACCCGCGCAAGGCGGGCCAGACCGTCGACTTCGACGGGACCGAGCTGCCGGTCTTCGCCTCCGTCGCCGACGCGATGAAGGAGACCGGGGCCGACGTCACCGTCATCTTCGTGCCGCCGCAGTTCACCAAGGGCGCCGTGGTCGAGGCGATCGACGCCGCGATCCCGCTGGCCGTGGTGATCACCGAGGGCGTCCCGGTGCACGACACCGCCGCCTTCTGGGCGTACAACGTGTCGAAGGGCGAGCAGACCCGCATCATCGGGCCGAACTGCCCCGGCATCGCCTCGCCGGGCGCCTCCAACGCCGGCATCATCCCGGCCGACATCACCGGCTCCGGCCGGATCGGCCTGGTCAGCAAGAGCGGCACGCTGACCTACCAGATGATGTACGAGCTGCGCGACATCGGCTTCTCGACCTGCGTGGGCATCGGCGGTGACCCGATCATCGGGACCACCCACATCGACGCCCTCGCCGCGTTCGAGGCCGACCCGGAGACCGACGCCATCGTGATGATCGGCGAGATCGGCGGCGACGCCGAGGAGCGGGCCGCCGAGTTCATCAAGGCCAACGTCACCAAGCCGGTGGTCGGCTACATCGCCGGCTTCACCGCGCCCCCCGGCAAGACCATGGGGCACGCCGGCGCGATCATCTCCGGCTCGGCGGGCACCGCCGAGGCGAAGCAGGCGGCCCTGGAGGCCGTCGGCGTCAAGGTCGGCAAGACGCCGACCGAGACCGCCAAGCTGATGCGGGAGATCATGTCCGGCCGCTGAGCGGGCGGACGGGCCGCTGAGCGGCCGGCAGAGCTACCGAGGGGGTCGACCGGCGACGGTCGGCCCCCTCAGTTGTCGTCCCAGAGCGGGTAGGTGCCGGTGGCCCGCCAGATCGCGGAACCGATGATGTTGATCACGCCGAAGGCGATCGCCAGGTAGCCCAGCACCGGTGACTGGTTGAACCGTTTCGCGTCCCGGATCGACAGGTAACCGAAGACGACGCCGAGGATGCCGCAGCAGAACAGGCCGGTGACGATGCCGAGCACGCCCCAGAGCGTGGTGCGGTCGCGACCGGCCGCCGGCGGTGGCGGTGGCGGCGGGTACGGAGCGTTCACGGCTTCCTCCCAGCGGTCGGTGCCGCGACCTCGGTCGCGTCCTGCGCCGAGGCTAGACCGGATCCGGGCCCTGAAACCGGTGGATCACGGAACTCGCCGGGGCCGCCCGGGGCCGCCGGGCAGCCGCCGGCCGCCCGGCGTGCCAGAGTAGACCCGATGTCCTCGGTCACCCCTGATCAGCCCCGTCGCGCCGGCCCGGTCGTCCGCGCCGACGCCCGACCGGCCGACCGTGCCGTGCCGGGCCCCCGGGTGCCGGCCCCCCGCCGGCCGGAGCCGTCGCGCGGCCGCGCGCCGCTCGCCGTGGCCGCCGGGGTCGCCGCCGGCTGGGCCGCGCTCACCTCGTACCTGCCGGTCGCCGTGGTGCTGGGGCTCGTCCAGCTCAGCGAGGACGCCGGCTCGGCGACCGGCGCCCTGCGCGCGGGGCTCGCCGGCTGGCTGCTCGGCCACGGGGTGCCGCTGGAGACCGGCGCCGGCCCGCTCGGCCTCGTCCCGCTGGCGCTCAGCGGGCTCGCGTTCTGGCGGCTGACCCGGGCCGGCGTGCACACCAGCCGGGCCATCGGCGCCCGCGGCGGCCGCTCACCCCGCCAGGCGCTCACCGCCGCGGGCGCGGTCGGTGTCGGGTACGCGCTGCTCGGCGCCCTCGCCGCGGTGCTGGTCGGCACGGCCGGCCTGAGCGTGTCCCCGATCCGGGCCGGCGGGACGTACGCCATTTTCGGCGCCCTGGCGGCGCTGGTCGGCGCGGCCCGCACCACCGGGGTCGCCGGGGTGCTCGCCGCGCGGACGCCGACCGTGCTGCGCGACGGGGTGCGCACCGGGCTGGTGGCGGGGCTGCTGCTGCTCGGCGCGGGCGCCGGCGCGGCCGGACTGGCCGTGGCGACCGGCGGGGGAGACGCCGCCGACATGATCGCCGCCTACCGGACGGGGGTCGCCGGCCAGGCCGGCATCACCCTGGTCAGCCTGGCGTACGCGCCCAACGCCACGGTCTGGTCGACCGCCTACCTGCTCGGGCCCGGGTTCGCCGTCGGCGCCGGCACCGCGGTCCGCACCAGCGAGGTCTCGGTGGGCGCGCTGCCGGCCGTACCGTTGCTCGCCGGCCTGCCCAGCGGCCCGGCCGACGGGTTCGGCGCCGCGCTGCTCGCGGTGCCGGTGCTGGCCGGCATGGCGGCGGGCTGGCTGCTCGGGCGCCGGCTGCTCCGCCCGGCCGCCCGGCAGGAACTCCCCGCCGCCCGGCCCGACCGCACGGAGCTCGGCTGGCCGGCGCTGCTCGGCCCGGCGGCGCTCGCCGGCCCGGTGGTCGGCCTGCTCGCCGGTCTCGCCGCCGCCGCCTCCGGTGGGCCGCTCGGCGGTGGCCGGTTGGCCGAGATCGGCCCGGTGCCCTGGCAGGTGGCGGCCGTGGCGACCGCCGTGGTGATGGCCGGCGCGCTGCTCGGCGCCGCCGCCGCCAAGGTGCTCGACCGGCCGACCCGCGGCTGACCCGGCCCGGCCGGGCGTCGTGCGACCTCGGCACGCCGAAGGGGCGCCCCGGAGGACCCGGGACGCCCCTTCGCGTGGCGCCGACTCAGGAGTTCGGCAGGGCCAGGCCGAGGGCGATCACCCCGATGTGCAGGATGCCCAGCAGCAGGCCGAAGCCGCCGCAGATCAGGCCGGTGAGGGCCTGACCGGGGTTGGTCGCCAGCCCGCGGGTGGCCTTCTGCCGCGCCAGCCCGCCGGTGACCAGCGCCGCGATGCCCAGTGGAATGCCCAGATAGCAGCAGACCAGCGGGATCGAGGCGATGCCCAGGATCATCGACAGCAGGCCGAGGGTGTTGTCGCCCTGCTGCGGGTACCCGGCACCCGGATAGATCGGCAGGCCGTACGGCTGCTGACCGTACGGGTCCGGGTAGGACGGCTGCCCGTACGGCGGCTGCTGCCCGTACGGCGGCTGCGCGCCGGCGTACGGGTCGTACGGTTGCTGGCCCCAGGGCGCCTGCGGCGGCGCGTACGGGTCCGGCTGCTGCCCGTACGGCGGCTGCCCGTACGGCTGCCCCGCAACGGGCTGCTGACCGTACGGGTCCGGGCCGGGGTGTCCGGGCTGCATGTCGGGTGCCCCTCGGTCCGGAATCGTCAGTAGCTGCTGCTGGTGCTGCCGCCCATGGCGCCCATCGCGCCACCGAAGATGCAGCAGAGCAGGACGATGACGAGCCAGATGCCGCCGATGATGAAGGCCAGCTTCGACCACTTCTTGGACTCGGCGGCGGCAGCCTGCGCGCCGGCGTAGTCACCCTGCTGGAGCAGCGGGTTGACCTTGGAGGCGTTGATGATCGCCGGGATGGCCAGCGGCCAGAACAAGAAGATGGCGACGATCGACGGCGTCATGTTGTTGTTGATCGGCTGCGGCTGCTGGGGGTTCGGGTAGCCGGGCTGCATCGCGGGGGTGCTCCTCGTCGACATCGGTACGTGTGGCGTACCGGTTCACTGGTGAAGGGTCACGGCGACGGGCGGATGCCGGCCACCGGGCGACGGGCAGCGTATCGCGCCGGGGCCACCCGGGAGATCACCCGAATCGTCGCTGCCCGACCGATGGGCGGGCCGACCTGCCCGATAGGGTTGGCCGCGTGACCGAGCCCGCGTCCGTCGCCCGCCTCGTCGTCCTCGTCTCCGGGTCCGGCAGCAACCTCCAGGCCCTGCTCGACGCCGCCGCCGACCCCGCGTACGGGGCCCGGGTGGTGGCGGTCGGCGCCGACCGCGAGGGGATCGCCGGCCTGGACCGGGCGACCGCCGCCGGGGTGCCGACCTTCGTCGAGCGGGTGAAGGACCACCCGAGCCGGGAGGACTGGGACGCCGCGCTCACCGCGCACGTCGCCGAGCACAAGCCGGACCTGGTGATCAGCGCCGGCTTCCTCAAGCTGGTCGGGCCGCACTTCCTGGCCGCCTTCGGCGACCGCTACCTGAACACCCACAACACCCTGCTGCCGGCGTTCCCCGGCATCCACGGCCCGCGGGACGCGCTCGCCTACGGCGTCAAGGTCACCGGGGCCACCCTCTTCTTCGTCGACGCCGGGATGGACACCGGTCCGATCGTCGCGCAGGTCGCCGTGCCGGTGCTCGACGACGACGACGAGGAGGCGCTCACCGAGCGCATCAAGGAAGCCGAGCGGCGCCAGCTCGTCGAGCAGGTCGGTCGGCTGGTCCGCGAAGGTTGGACCATCACCGGAAGAAAGGTCACGGTTCCGTGAGTTCCACTCAGGACGAGCGCCGCCCGATCAGGCGGGCACTGGTCAGCGTCTACGACAAGAGCGGTCTGGTCGAGCTGGCCCGGGCCCTGCACGACGCCGGAGTGGAGATCGTCTCGACCGGTAGCACCGCGTCGACTATCTCCGGCGCGGGTGTGCCGGTGACCCCGGTGGAGCAGGTGACCGGCTTCCCGGAGATCCTCGACGGCCGGGTGAAGACCCTGCACCCGAAGATCCACGGCGGCCTCCTCGCCGACCTGCGCAAGGACTCGCACGCCGCCCAGCTCGACGAGCACGGCATCGCCGGGATCGACCTGCTGGTCTCCAACCTCTACCCGTTCCAGGCCACCGTCGCCTCGGGCGCGTCGCAGGACGAGTGCGTCGAGCAGATCGACATCGGCGGGCCGGCGATGGTCCGGGCCGCGGCGAAGAACCACGCGTCGGTCGCGGTGGTGACCGACCCCGCGGCGTACCCGGCGCTGCTGGCCGCGCTCGCCGAGGGCGGTTTCACGCTCGCCCAGCGCCGGGCGCTGGCGGCGCGCGCCTTCGCCGACATCGCCGAGTACGACGTGGCGGTCGCCGAGTGGTGCGCCCGGGAGCTGGCCCCCGAGGCCGACGGGTGGCCGCGGTTCGCCGGGCTGACCCTGCGCCGGCAGGCGGTGCTGCGCTACGGGGAGAACCCGCACCAGGACGCCGCCGTCTACGCCGACCCGTCCAGCCCGCCCGGGCTCGCCCAGGCCGAGCAGCTGCACGGCAAGGAGATGTCCTACAACAACTACGTCGACGCGGACGCCGCGTGGCGGGCGGCCAACGACTTCCCCGACCAGCCGGCGGTGGCGATCATCAAGCACGCCAACCCCTGCGGCATCGCGGTCGGCGCCGACGTGGCCGAGGCGCACCGCAGGGCGCACGCCTGCGACCCGGTCTCCGCGTTCGGCGGGGTGATCGCGGTGAACCGGCCGGTGAGCGTCGAGCTGGCCCGGCAGGTCGCGGAGATCTTCACCGAGGTGCTGGTCGCGCCGGAGTTCGAGACCGGTGCCCGGGAGATCCTCCAGGCCAAGAAGAACATCCGGCTGCTGCGGGCGCCGGAGTTCCGGCCGCTGCCGGCGGAGTGGCGGCAGGTCACCGGTGGCGTGCTGGTGCAGCTGCGCGACCGGATCGACGCCGAGGGCGACGATCCGGCCAACTGGCGGCTGGCGACCGGCGAGGCGGCCGACGAGGCGACCCTGCGGGACCTCGTCCTGGCCTGGCGGGCGGTCCGCGCGGTGAAGAGCAACGCGATCCTGCTGGCCCGGGACGGCGCCTCCGTCGGCGTCGGGATGGGCCAGGTCAACCGGGTGGACTCGGCGCGGCTGGCGGTCAGCCGGGCCGGCGCGGACCGGGCCCGCGGCGCGGTGGCGGCCTCGGACGCGTTCTTCCCGTTCGCCGACGGCCCGCAGATCCTCATCGACGCGGGCGTGAAGGCGATCGTGCAGCCCGGCGGCTCCATCCGCGACGAGGAGACCATCGCCGCCTGCAAGGAGGCCGGGGTCACGATGTACCTCACCGGCACCCGCCACTTCTTCCACTGACACCCGGCTCCGAGCGGCCCCGTCCCCGACCGGGGACGGGGCCGCTTCTGCCGGCGCCGCAGCGTGTCCCGGAGGGGCCGTCACGCCGCCACCCTGGTCAGTCGAGCCGACGTTCGATCGGCAGACGGGACCGGGTCAGCAGTCCGGCGCCGAGCATGGCGACCAGCGGCACCACGGCCAGCGCACCGAGGACGGACCACGGGACGACGATCGGGTACGGGTCCCCGCCGGGCCAGGTCCCCAGGTATCGCTGGTTGATGGCGGTGAGGAGGGCGACGCTCGCCACGAGGCCGACGGTCATGCCGAGCAGCGACCCGAGGCCGGCGATCACGCCGGACTGGCTCAGCGACAGCTTCCGGCGCACCAGGGGGCTGGCGCCGACGGCAGCCAGGGTCGACAGGTCCGGTCGGCTGTCGGCGGCGGTGAGCCCGGTCGCGATCCCGACCGCGCCGAGGGTGATCAGCCCGGCCGCCACCGTCAGGATGAGCAGGACCGGATCGCCCGACGTCGCGGGGCCCCGCTCCACGCTGACGCGCAGGCCGGCGGCGAGGGCGCTGACCTCGGCGCGGAAGCGGTCCTCCGCCGCCGTGTCGGGAGCCGGTGTGGCGATCACGAAGCCCCACTGGTGTGCGACGAGCCCGGCGCGGGCCAGCGCCGCCGGCGAGATGACCGTCCGGTCCGACCGGATCCCGGTGGCGAGGGCGTACCCCGGCAGCTTGAGGGGGGCCGGCTTCTCGGCCCCTTTCAGTGGTCCTCCCCGTTTCGGCACCGCGGGTGGCTGCACCGTCACCGTTCCGTCCACCACATAGCGGGAATCGGTGACGACCACGCCGCCGGCCCGCAGGGTGGCCACGGCCCGGGCGAGGTCGTCGCCGTGGGCCCCGGTGAGGGGCGCCACCGCGCTGCCGTCGTCGACGACGAGCCAGACGTAGTCGCGCGAGTACGTCTCGTTGGGCGGGTCGCAGCGGGCGTCGGCGCGGGCCTGGCGCTGCTCCCCGGGGGTGAGGGGCCGTTGCAGGTCGAAGTAGGGGCACCGCTGCCGCGGCGGGAGTACCAGGTCGACGGAGGTGTTGGGGCAGTCGCCGGGGTCCCAGCCACGGCAGCCCGGGACGCGTACCTCGGCCACCTTGGCGGCGGGCAGGGTGCGATCGGCGATCGCCGCGAGCCGGTCGACCGGGATCGACCGCTGATCCGGGCTGAGGGGATTCACCAGCGTCACGTGACCGGCCGGCGTGCTCGGGCGGTATGCCGCGTCCGACCGGGCGTCGCTGCTGTACTGGTAGACGCCCAGGCAGATGGTGCCGGCGACGGCGGCCATCACGGCGGAGATCGCCGGCGCGGTCGCCGCCCGGTTGCGGCCGGCGTCGCGGAGCGCGATCCGCGGCGTCAGCGGCAGGTGCTGGCCGAGCCGGGCGAGCAGGCCGACCAGGGCCGGGGTGCAGAGCACCAGGCCGAGCTGGGTCAGCCCCAGCCCGGCCAGCAGCAGGTTCGTCGACGTCCGGACGGCGGCGTACGCCGTCAGACCGGTACCGCCGGCGGCGAGCACCAGGCCCACGGCCACCCACCGCCGCCGGGACCGCGTCACGCCCCGACGCCCGGTCAGCGCGACGACCACGTCCTGCCGCGCCGCCACGAACGCGGGCACCAGCGCCGCCACCATCCCGGTGAGTACGGCCAGCCCGGCCCCGGCGAGCAGGGCGAGCGGGAAGAAGCGGTACCCGCCGGCCCGCGCCTGGGCCAGGTGCTCCTCGACGAACGGGCGCCCGGCGACCGCCAGGATGGCGCCCAGCAGGGTCCCGACGACGGCCCCGACCAGGCCCAGCACCACGCCGTCTGCGAGCACGATCCGGCGGAGGTGGGCGGGGCTGCCGCCGTTGGCGGCCACCAGAGCGAGGTCGCGCTGGCGACGCCGCGCACCGATGGCGAACGCCGGCCCGGCCAACAGCACGATCTGCATGGCGCCGAGCCCGCCGAGCAGCACGCCGATGCCGACCGACCGGGCGTTCACCTCCGACGGGGGAGTGTGCCGTACCGGTGGCGGGTCGCGCAGCACCGCCCGGGAGATCACCAGGATGCCCTCGGCGTTCAGCCGTCCGACCTGGTCCCAGCCGACCGGGGCCGGGGCGTCGACCAGCCACGCGCTCGGCGGGTCGGTGCGGGCGGCCGGGGGCAGCACGACGACCTCGCCGAGAGCGTCCGGGATCTCGACGATCCCGACCACCGTGAACCGCCGCGACCCCTCGACCAGTTCGACGGTCCCGCCGAGGTCCACGCCGAGCCGGCGCAGCCCCGCCTCGCTGGCGGTCACCTCGGTCGCGCCGGTCGGCGCACGCCCCGCCCGCAGGCGCGCCATCCCCTCGGTGACCGGGTCCGCCAGGTCCAGCCCGTACGACGGGACGGATCCGACGCCGTCGGCGGTCCGCCAGTCCCACCGCTGTTCGTCCCAGACCGGGACGACCCGGCTTCCGGACGGCAGGGCGGCGGTCACCTCGGCGGAGGTCGCCGGCTCGTGGTCGGCGGCGGCGCTCCTCCGGTGGATGCCGGTCGCGGTGACGAGGTCACCGTCGGGACTCTGCTCGACGGCGCCGACGTAGTCCCAGGTCACCCTGGCGTCGGCGGCGCCGAGCGTGCGTCGCAGCCGTTCGTCGTCGGTGAGCTGGAACATGTCGTAGGACGCGGCGGCGAAGCTGAGCGCCAGGACGGGCGTCGCGATCATCGCCGCCACCAGCGCGCTGCGCCCCTTGGCCCGGCGGGTCTCGCGCCACGAGATCCGCAGCGCGGTACGCCAGGAGACCAGGGCGTCCGACATGCGGTGTCGTCGCCGGGTCATCGGATCTCCCCGTCCAGCAGTCGCTCGGGCCGGTGCAGCGGCCCGGAGGTGCCGGTGACCACCCCGTCCCGCATGAACACCACCCGATCGGCCCAGGCCGCGTGTCGTGCCTCGTGGGTGACCAGTATGGCGGCGGCCCCGGCGTTCACCCGGGAGCGCAGCACCCGCAACACCGCCTCGCCGGCCTGCGAGTCGAGCGCCCCGGTCGGCTCGTCGGCGAGGACCAGCCGGCGCCGGCCGATCAGGGCCCGCGCGATCGCCACCCGCTGCTGCTGGCCGCCGGAGAGTTCGTCGGGGAAGCGCTGGGCGAGGTCGGCCATGCCCACCTCGTCGAGCGCGGCGGCGGCGCGGCGGCGGGCCTGCCGTACGGAGGTGCCGTCCAACTCCAGCGGCAGTGCGACGTTCTCCACCGTGGTGAGGCCGGGCAGCAGGTTGAGGTGTTGGAACACGTAGCCGATCGAGCGTCGGCGCAGCCCGGAGAGGCGCGCGCGGTTGAGCGTGTCCAGCCGTTCGCCCTCGACCCACACCTCGCCCCGGGTCGGCCGGTCCAGCCCGCCGGCCAGGTTGAGCAGGGTCGACTTGCCGGAACCCGAGGGGCCCATGACGCCGACGAGTTCGCCGGGGCGCACGACGAGGCTGACCCCGCCCAGCGCGGTCACCGACGCGTCGCCGACGCCGTGCCTCCGGTACGCGTCCCGGATCTCCAGCACGTTCACCGGGCCGGCCTCCGCCGGTCCGGGGCGGGCGCGGGACGCCCCGGCGTGGTCGGCGGTGGAGCGGCTTCGCGAGGTCGCGGGGCGTTCCGTCGGCGGGCGAGCGGAGCGTGGAGATCAAGCCATGTGGTCATGCATACGGAGTATGCATACCAGGTATGCAGCGGTCAACGGCGGCTCGCCCGGCCGCGAGGGGCGGCGGCGGGGCCGCCCCCTCTGTGCTCGACGCACGCCAAAGCGTGCACCGTGAAGAGTTGTGGTCGCTCCAGCGACAACAACTCTTCACGGGATCGGCGCCCGCGTGGCGCCGCAGCTCGCCTTCCTGTCGGCAGGGGGAGGGTCAGGCGGCGCGGAGGGTCAGGGCGGAGCGGGTGCCGTCGGTGCGGTCGGCCCGGATGGTCCAGCAGCCGGGGGCGGAAAGACCCGCTAGCTGCCCCACTCGTCGCCGGGGCTGCCCCAGGTGCTTCCGTCGTGTCGGGCGGGTCCGTCCGCCGGGTGACGGTGACGCCGCCGGGCCAACCGCGCGCAGCGTCAGCTCGCCCGACCCGGTCATCCTGAGGGCGATCTTCACCCGTTCGCCAACCCGCAGGTCCTCGCAGGTCAGGAACAGCAACGCATGATCTTGCCGAGCTGCATCACGGCGACCCGGATGTGCCGGGCCACCGACAGGTCGTGCGCGATGAAGATGTACGGCAGCCCGAAGGGAACGTCACCGTTTGCCGTCGGCGAACCGTCGACCGCGCGACATGAGACGATCTGGTCGTGACGGCGACGATCCTGGACGGCAAGGCCACCGCGGCGGAGATCAAGGACGAGTTGCGTACCCGGGTGAAGGCGCTCGCGGAACACGGCGTCACCCCGGGACTGGGCACCGTCCTGGTCGGCGCCGACCCCGGCTCCCAGGCGTACGTCAACGGCAAGCACCGGGACTGCGCCGAGGTGGGCATCGCCTCGATCCGCCGGGAACTGCCCGCCGACGCCACCCAGCAGCAGGTCGACGACGTGCTCGCCGAGCTGAACGCCGACCAGGCCTGCCACGGCTACATCGTCCAGCTGCCACTCCCCGGCCACCTGGACACCCAGCGGGCGCTGGAGATGATCGACCCGGACAAGGACGCCGACGGCCTGCACCCGGTCAACCTCGGCCGGCTCGTGCTCGGCTACGACGGCCCGCTGCCGTGCACCCCGCGCGGCATCGTCGAGCTGCTCCGCCGGCACGACGTCGCGCTGCGCGGTGCCACGGTTGCCGTGGTGGGCCGGGGCAACACGGTCGGCCGCCCGCTCGGCCTGCTGCTCACCCGGCGCAGCGAGAACGCCACCGTGACCCTCTGCCACACCGGCACCCTCGACCTCGTGGCGCACACCCGGGCCGCCGACATCGTCATCGTCGCCGCCGGTGTCCCCGGCCTGCTCACCGCCGACATGATCAGTCCCGGTGCGACCGTCGTCGACGTCGGCATCACCCGGGTGATCGGGCCGGACGGCAAGGGCCGCTACACCGGTGACGTGGACCCGGAGGTCGCCGAGGTGGCCGGCAAGGTGGTGCCGATGCCCGGCGGCGTCGGCCCGATGACCCGCGCCATGCTGCTGACCAACGTGGTGGAGCGCGCCGAGCGCGGCTGACCCGGGCCGGACCGGGCGCGCGTGACATCCGCCCCATCCCGGCGATGGCGCCGCCCCTGGCCCGATCGGTGCCACGATGACTGATACGGTCCGGAAAACCGACTGGTATCAGGGAGTGGGACGACCATGGGTAAGAAGGTCACTGTCGTCGGGGCCGGCTTCTACGGCTCCACCACCGCACAGCGCCTGGCCGAGTACGACGTCTTCGACACCGTCGTGATCACCGACATCGTGGAGGGCAAGCCGGCGGGTCTCGCGCTGGACCTCAACCAGTCCCGCGCGGTCGAGGGCTTCGAGACCAAGGTCGTCGGCGTCACCACCGGCCCGAACGGCGAGGGCTACGAGGCCATCGAGGGCTCGGACGTCGTCGTCATCACCGCCGGCCTGCCGCGCAAGCCGGGCATGAGCCGGATGGACCTGCTGGAGACCAACGCCAAGATCGTCCGGCAGGTCTCCGAGAACGTCGCCAAGTACGCCCCGAACGCCGTCGTCATCGTCGTCTCCAACCCGCTGGACGAGATGACCGCGCTGGCCCAGCTCGCCACCCAGTTCCCCAAGAACCGGGTGCTCGGCCAGGCCGGCATGCTCGACACCGCGCGGTTCACCAACTTCGTCGCCGAGGCGCTCGGCGTACCGGTGAAGTCGGTGAAGACGCTGACGCTGGGCTCGCACGGCGACACCATGGTCCCGGTGCCGTCCAAGAGCACCGTCAACGGCAAGCCGCTGCGTGAGGCGATGCCCGCCGAGCAGATCGAGGAGCTGGTCGTCAAGACCCGCAACGGTGGCGCCGAGGTCGTCGCGCTGCTCAAGACCGGTTCGGCGTACTACGCCCCGTCCGCCGCCGCCGCCCGGATGGCCAAGGCCGTCGCGGAGGACTCCGGCGAGGTCATGCCGGTCTGCGCCTGGGTCGACGGCGAGTACGGCATCGCCGGCGTCTACCTGGGCGTCGAGGCCGAGATCGGCGCCCAGGGCGTCAAGCGCGTGGTCGAGACCGACCTGGACGCCGACGAGCTGGCCAGCCTGAAGGAGGCCGCCGAGGCGGTCCGCGCCAAGCAGGCCGACGTCGCCAACATGTGATCCACCAGCACCACCCGAAGGGGGCACGCCGGCACACCCGGCGTGCCCCCTTCCGCTTTCCCGTGGGGCGCGGGCGCGCGGCGCGGGGGCGCGGGGCCCGGTCGCGGGCGCGCGAGGGCGGGGGCCCGGTCGCGGGCGCGCGGGCCCGGTCGCGGGGCGCGAGGGCGCGGGCCCGGTCGTGGGGGCGGGGCCCGGTCGTGGGGGCGGGGCCCGGTCGCGGGGGCGCGAGGGCGCGGGGCCCGGTCGCGGGGGCGCGGGCGCGGTGCCGGGGGCGCGGCGCGGGGCGCGAAGATCACGCTCGAACATGGAAGTAGTGGCCTCCTGTCGTCGGGGAGCCCACTACTTCCTGGAACGAGCACGATCTTGCGGATGCCCGGACCGCTCCCAGCGTTGATCAAGAAGTTTGCGTCGGAAACGGCGCCTGGGGCGACGCAAACTTCTTGATCAACCCGAAGGTGCGCGGTGCGCCCAGTGCGCGCGCTGGCAGGGGGCGCGAGGGTGTCGGGGTGCGCGAGGGCGCGGGGTGCGCGAGGGGAGGGGGTGCGCGAGGGGAGGGGGTGCGGGAGGGGGTGCGGGAGGGGAGGGCATGCGGGGGCGCGGGGGTCAGAGGGGGGTGAAGGGGGTGCCCAGGTGGGGGGTGGCCAGGTGGGTGGGGCCGGGGGTTGTGGCGAGGGTGTGCAGGAGGGTGGTAGGGGAGGTGCGGGCGGTCACCGGGTCCTCCTCGTGGGCGTAGGCGAGGGTGGGGTCGACCAGCTGCACGGCGTGCACCAGCAGGTCGCCGGTGAGCAGGAGCCGTTCGTCGCCGGCGTCGACCAGCACCGACTGGTGGCCGGGGGTGTGCCCCGGGGTGCTCAGCAGGCGTACCCCCGGGGTGAGCGGGGTGTCGCCGTCGACCACCCGGAGCCGGCCGGCGGCGCGCAACGGCGCGACCAGGCCGGCCGGTAGTCCCGGGTTGATGGTCTCCATCGCGTCCAGTTCGGCGCGCTGCACCAGGTAGTCGGCGTTCGGGAAGTACGGCCGGCCGGGCGTGCCGGTCACCGCCCAGCCGATGTGGTCGCTGTGCAGGTGGGTGAGGACCACGGTGCCGACGTCGGCCGGGTCGATGCCGGCGGCGGCTAGTTCGGCGGGGAGCCGTCCCGGCACCGGGGCCCAGCTCGCGGCGGGAGAGCCGGCCGGGCCGATGCCGGCGTCGACGAGGGTCACCAACCCGTTCCCGGCACGGAGCGCGAAGCTGCGGAACGGCAGCCACCACTGCCCGTCCTCGGTGACCGACGCCGGGTCGCGCCGGTCGGCCTCCCGCCAGTGCGCCTCGGTGGCGTCCGGGAACGCCTCGGTGCGGGGTTGGAAGAACGGCCCCTCGCCGTCGGTGAGTGCGGTGACCGTGATAGACCCGAGGTTACGGCTCAGTGGCATCGGGCGATGGTGCCAGTGATCCCCGCGCCGGGCATCCGGTTATCCGCCTCGACCGAGGCCGGCTGGGGGCCGCCGGCGAGTTTCCAGTACGCTCGTACTGCTTGAGCACGTGTCCCCCGAGAGGAGCGCCGGCCGATGGCGAAGATCAAGGTAAACAACCCGGTCGTGGAGCTCGACGGCGACGAGATGACCCGGATCATCTGGAAGCAGATCCGGGAGCAGCTGATCCTGCCCTACCTCGACGTCGACCTCCACTACTACGACCTGTCGATCCAGCACCGCGACGAGACCGACGACCAGGTCACCGTCGACGCCGCCAACGCCATCAAGCAGCACGGCGTCGGCGTCAAATGCGCGACCATCACCCCGGACGAGGCCCGGGTCGAGGAGTTCGGCCTGAAGAAGATGTGGCGGTCGCCGAACGGCACCATCCGCAACATCCTCGGCGGCGTCGTCTTCCGTGAGCCGATCATCATGTCCAACGTGCCGCGGCTCGTCCCCGGTTGGACCAAGCCGATCATCATCGGCCGGCACGCCCACGGTGACCAGTACAAGGCCACCGACTTCGTCGTCCCCGGCCCGGGCAAGGTGACCGTCACCTACACCCCGGCCGACGGCTCCGCCCCGATGGAGATGGAGGTCGCCAACTTCTCCGGCGGCGGCATCGCCATGGGCATGTACAACTTCGACGAGTCGATCCGGGACTTCGCCCGCGCCTCGTTCCGGTACGGCCTGGACCGCAACTACCCGGTCTACCTGTCGACCAAGAACACCATCCTCAAGGCGTACGACGGCCGGTTCAAGGACATCTTCGCCGAGGTGTTCGAGAACGAGTTCAAGTCCGAGTTCGAGGCCGCCGGCATCACCTACGAGCACCGGCTGATCGACGACATGGTCGCCGCCGCGCTCAAGTGGGAGGGCGGCTACGTCTGGGCCTGCAAGAACTACGACGGCGACGTGCAGTCCGACACCGTCGCGCAGGGCTTCGGCTCGCTCGGCCTGATGACCTCGGTGCTGCTCTCCCCGGACGGCCGCACCGTCGAGGCCGAGGCCGCCCACGGCACCGTCACCCGGCACTACCGGCAGTGGCAGAAGGGCGAGAAGACGTCGACCAACCCGATCGCGTCGATCTTCGCCTGGACCCGTGGCCTGGCCCACCGGGGCAAGCTGGACGGCACCCCGGCGGTCACCGAGTTCGCCGAGACCCTGGAGCGGGTCTGCGTCGAGACCGTCGAGGGCGGCCAGATGACCAAGGACCTCGCGCTGCTCATCTCGCGCGACGCCCCGTGGCTGACCACCGACGAGTTCATGGGCGCCCTGGACGAGAACCTGGCGCGCAAGCTCGGCGCCTGATCGCCGTACCGCTTCACCGACCGAGCCCGCCGGCGTCCGCCGGCGGGCTCCGTCGTACCCGGAACCCGGCGGGTCGCGGTGTCCGGGCGAGGGGATGGCGCGACACGCCGCGAACGGTGGGCGGGGATCCCCCCGGCGTCACCGCCGGGGAGGTGGGTCGTTGAAGCGGGTGGACGTGATGCCAGTCGCGTCCCGGAGGGTTGACTTCGGTCGCCTCGCGGCAAGAGTGCCGACCAGCCAGCCTTCCCGGCTGTCGTGCACAGCCAGCCGTCCCTTCCCTGCGGGGGGCCCTGTCCCGGGCCCCCCGCGCCCTGTTTCCGGGCGCGACGTTCCGCCCTCCGCCCAGGGTCAGGCGGCGCGGAGCAGTTCCGCCGCCCGCTCCGGGGCGATGTCGTTGATGAAGACGCCCATGCCGGACTCCGAGCCGGCCAGGTACTTCAGCTTGTCCTTCGCCCGCCGGATGCTGAACAGCTGCAGGTGCAGGTGGCCCAGCTCCCGGTCGATCCGCACCGGCGCCTGGTGCCAGGCCGCGATGTACGGCATGGGCATGTCGAAGAGCGCGTCGAAGCGGCGCAGCACGTCCAGGTAGAGCGGGCCGAAGGCGTCCCGCTCGGCGTCGTCGAGCGCCGGGATGTCCGGCACCGGCCGGTGCGGCGCCACGTGCACCTCGAACGGCCAGCGGGCCGCCGCCGGGACGTACGCCGTCCAGTGCTCGTTCGAGGCGACCACGCGCTCCCCGGCGGCGCGCTCCGCGGCGAGCACGTCGGCGTAGAGGTTGCCGCCGCCGGTGCGCTCGGCGTGCCGGCGCGCCGCGGCCAGCAACGACCGGGTCCGCGGCGTGACGAACGGGTACGCGTAGATCTGCCCGTGCGGGTGGTGCAGGGTCACCCCGATCTCCACGCCCCGGTTCTCGAACGGGAAGATCTGCTCGACCCCGGGCAGCTCGGAGAGCGCCGTGGTGCGGTCGGCGAGCGCCTCCAGCACCAGCCGGACCCGCGCCGGGGAGAGGCTGGCGAACGCGGCGTTGTGGTCGTCGGTGAAGCAGACCACCTCGCAGCGTCCCTGCCCCGGCCGGACCGGCGTGAACGGGGTGATCTCGGCCGGCTCCTCGGTGATCCGCTGGCTCAGCGAGGGGAAGCGGTTCTCGAAGACGGCCACGTCGTAGTCCGGCGCGGGGATCTCACTGAGCCGGTCGCCGCGCGACGGGCAGAGCGGGCACTGGTCCGCCGGCGGGAGGAAGATGCGGGTCTGCCGGTGCACGGCGACCGCCACCCACTCGTCGGTCAGCGGGTCGTACCGCAGCTGGGAGGCGTGCGGGGGAGGGGGCAGCTCGCGGCGGTCGGGCTGATCCCGGACCGCGTCGTCCCGCTCGTCGAAGTAGATCAGCTCGCGGCCGTCCGCCAGCTCCATCGCCGTACGCTTCACTGCGTCGTCCCTTCCGTGGTCGTCCGGCCCGTGCTCGGCACGATCACCAGCTCGCCCACCTTCTCGTCGAGTGTCCGGCACGCCTCGGGTGCCAACCGGTCGTCGGTGATCAGCACGTCCGCCGCGGCGAGCCCGACGATCGAGGAGATGCCGACGGTGCCCCACTTGGTGTGGTCGGCCAGCACGACCAGCCCGTCGGCGGCGGCGACCAGCGCCCGGTCGGTCTCCGCCTCCATCAGGTTGGGCGTGGTGAAGCCGGCCCGTTCGGTGATGCCGTGCACGCCGAGGAAGAGCAGGTCCAGGTGGAGCGAGCGGATCGCCTCGACCGCCAGCGGCCCGACCAGCGCGTCGGACGGGGTGCGCACCCCGCCGGTCAGCACCACGGTCTGGTCGGGGCGCCCGCCGGCGTGCAGGATCTCGGCCACCGGCAGGGAGTTGGTCACCACGGTCAGGCCCGGCACGTCGACCAGCCGGCGGGCCAGCTCGGCGGTGGTGGTGCCGGCGGAGAGGGCGATCGCGGCGCCGGGGCGGACCAGTTCGGCGGCCCGGGCGGCGATGGCGGCCTTCTCAACGGACTGGCGGACGGACTTGGCGTGGAAGCCCGGCTCGTCGGTGGAGCCCGGGCCGGCGAGCGTCGCGCCGCCGTGCACCTTGGCCAGCAGGCCCTGCTCGTGCAGCGTCTCCAGGTCACGCCGGATGGTCATGTCGGAGACGCCGAACGCGGCGGCGAGGTCGGTGACCCGTACGCCGCCGGCCGCGCGGACCCGGTCGAGGATGGCATCCTGCCGTTGCCGTGCCAGCATCCGCTCCACCCCTCCGGCCGCCCCCGCGCACTCTCACGCGGTCAAACGTGTTCCAACAAGAATGAACACTAGCGCGCAGGAGTCATCAACGGAAGGAACCCCCTGGCAGGGGAGATCAGGCCGACTGCAGCCGCGGCTCCACCCAACCGGTCTCAGTCAGGTGGTGCATCACCGACTGGACCGCCTCGTCGACGCTCAGCTCCGAGGTGTCGATCACCAGCTCGGCGTCGGTCGGCTCCTCGTACGGGTCGTCGATGCCGGTCATCCCGGTGAGCAGGCCGGCTCGGGCCCGCGCGTACAGGCCCTTGCGGTCGCGCCGCTCGCAGACCTCCAGCGGGGTCGCCACGTGGACCAGCAGGAACCCGGCCCCCGCCGCCAGCGCCATCTCCCGGGCCGCCGCCCGCGCCTGGGCGTACGGCGCGATCGGGCAGCAGATGCCGACCCCGCGGTGCCGGGCGATCTCCGCCGCGACCCAGCCGATCCGGCGGACGTTGGCGTCCCGGTCGGCCCGGCTGAAGCCCAGCCCGGCGGAGAGCTCCCGGCGCACCACGTCGCCGTCGAGCAGGGTCACCGTCCGGTCGCCCTGCTCACGCAGCGCGTCCGCCAGCCCCCGGGCGATGGTGGACTTGCCGGAGCCGGAGAGGCCGGTCAGGAAGACCACCAGGCCCCGGTACCGGCGCGGCGGCCGGGCCCGGGTCAGCTCCTTGGCCACCGCCGGTGGGGTGTGCCACTCGGGCAGCGGGAAGCCCCGGTCGAGCAGGTCGTCGATCTCCTCCTGGCTCAGCGCCAGCCGCCGGTTGCGCGGCGGGATGTCCTCCCGCCAGCGCCACTGCCCGTCCCGGTTGTCGTAGGCCAGCTCGCGCGGCACCAGCACCCGCAGCCCGGCACCGGAGAGCATGCCGTCGGTGGAGAGCAGGTGGGTCACCCCGTACGCGGCGGAGATCCGGGCGCGCAGCAGCGCGTCGCCGATGTCGTCCCGGCCGCGGGGCATCGGCACCACGATCAGGGTGGCCGGGGGCATCCGGTCGCGGGCCGCGAAGACGCTGCGCACCAGCGCCTCCGGCGGCAGCGCGCCGACGCCGTCCGCGCCGACCGGGATCATCACCAGCAGGTGGGCGGCGAGGGTACGGGCGGCGTGCGCGATCTGCGCCAGCTGCGGGCGGTGCAGCGGCCGGTCGGCGATCACCCCGAGCACCCGGCCCGGGGGCAGCAGCGCCCGGACCTCCTCCGGGGTGCGGCGCAGCCGCTGGAACGGGCCGTGCCCGCCGTCACCGAGCCGGCGTACCGTGCCACCCACCCCGGCCACGCCCTCGCGGGCCGTCCAGACGTCGGTGACCTCCAGCGCGGCCACCGGGGCGCCCTCGCCGTCGGTCAGCACCAGGGCCCGGCGCAGCGGATCCGCCGGATCGAGCTTCTCGGCCAGCGCGGCCGGCACCTGGAGGGTCACCGGCACCGGCCACGGCGTGCCGTCGGCCAGCCGGCCCCGGCGCTGCAGCGAAACCAGGTCGGCCCGGGTCATGAAGCCGGTCAACGGGGCGTACGCCCCGGTCAGCAGCAGCTCCAGATCGGCCAGTTCCCCCAGGCGCGGCAGGTACGCCGGAGCGTCCCGAAGCACCTCGTCGGGCAGCACCCAGCCGTTGCTCATCCGCACCCCTCACTCGCCGACCGGCACACAGTTTCTCAGTCGACCGGCGATCGGTCGAGAGCGCCACTCCACTCCGGTCGGTCGAGCTTGGCGCGGGGTCAGCCGACCGGGGTCAGCGGGGCGGCCCCGAACGACACCGAGAACCGCTTGCACCAGATCGAGACGCTGGTCAGGCCGGTCAGGTCGGTGCCGGCCGGGACGGCGTACGCCTGGTCGCCGCGGTTGCCCTTCAGCCGGCCCAGCTCCACCCACCGGCCGTCGTCGAAGACGCCCCAGCCGGCCCGGCCGGTGCGGACCGGCTGGTCGGTCAGCCAGACCCGCAGGTCGGGACCGTTGGAGGTGTCCAGCCCGACCAGCTCCAGCCGGTGTCCGCCGTCGGCGCCCCGGACGATCCGGGCGGCGCCGGAGGTGTCGTGCTCGTGGGTGACGAAGTCGCCCCGGCTGACCAACGTGGGTCCGGCCGGCGCCGCAGCCGTCGCCGTCGGCGTCGGGACGCCGGTCGACGGGCTGGGGTCGCCGTCCACCTCGGTCAGCTCCTCGCTGACCCGGGTGTCCGTCACCGCCTTCCACGGCTGGAACCAGTAGAGCCCGAGGGCCGCTCCGGCGCCGAGGACGGCGACGGCGGCCCAGGTCAGCGGGGTGCGAAGCAGACGGGAGATCACCCGTCCAGTCTCCCGGGCCGCCGGCTCGGGGCACCGCACCGGCGGCCTTACGAACTTCTTACCCCTACTGGCGACATCAGGGGCGTGCCTGATGCGTACGGGTGCGTCCACTTCCTACGCTGTGACTCGTGACACTGATAGCGACCGAGTCGCTGACCAAGACGTACGGAGGCCGGGTCACCGCGTTGGCCGACCTCACCGTCGAGGTCGAGCCGGGGATCATCGGCCTGGTCGGCGCCAACGGCGCCGGCAAGTCCACTCTGATCAAGATTCTGCTGGGTCTGCTCGCGCCGACCAGCGGACGGGTCTCCGTGCTCGGCCTCGACCCGACCACCGATCCGGGGGCGGTCCGGGCCCGGGTCGGCTACATGCCCGAGCACGACGCGCTCCCGCCCGACCTCTCCGCCGCCGAACTCGTCACCCACCTGGGTCGGATCAGCGGCCTGCCCCGCACGGTGGCCCGCGAGCGGGCCTCCGAGGCGCTGCGCCACGTCGGCCTCCACGAGGAGCGGCACCGCGCCGTCGGCGGCTACTCCACCGGCATGAAGCAGCGGGTGAAGCTGGCCCAGGCCCTGGTGCACGACCCGGACCTGCTGCTGCTCGACGAGCCCACCAACGGCCTCGACCCGGCCGGACGCGACGCCATGCTCGCCCTGATCCACCGGATCGGCACCGAGTTCGGCATCTCCGTGCTGGTCTGCTCGCACCTGCTCGGCGAGGTGGAGCGGATCTGCGACACGCTGGTCGCCATCGACGGCGGCCGGCTGCTGCGCGCCGACCGGATCGACGCGATGACCTCCGCGACCGACGTGCTCGCCATCGAGGTCAGCGAGGGTACGGACGACCTGGCGACCCGGCTCGGCGCGCTCCACCTGCCGGTGACCCGGGACGGCCGGATGCTGCTGGTCCCGCTCGCCGACGAGGCGACGTACGACCTGATCCTCAACGCGGTCGCCGAACTGGACCTGCCCCTGCACCGGCTGGACCAGCGCCGGCACCGGGTGGCCGAACTCTTCGCCACGAGGGAGCCCAGCCATGTCTGAGCCGACCGGCGTCATCCACGACATCGGGTACCAGCGCTACACCGGCCCCCGGCTGGGCCGCCGGCACGTCTTCGGCGCGCTCTACCTGCACGGCCTGCGGACCGTCTTCGGGTTCGGGCGCAGCGCCAAGGCGAAGATCTTCCCCTGGCTCGTGGTCGCGATCGTCACCCTGGTGGCCGCCGGGGTGACCGCGGTACGCACCCAGATCGGCCAGGTGGTGATGACGTACGCCCAGTTCGCCGACGCGATGAGCTGGCTGGTCATCTTCTTCGTCGCGGTGGCCGCCCCCGAGCTGGTCTCCCGTGACCTGCGCAGCGGCGTGCTGCCGCTGTACTTCTCCCGGCCGCTGCCGCGCGGCGACTACGCGCTGGCCAAGCTGCTGGCCCTGGTCTCCGCGCTCTGGCTGCTGCTCGGCGGCCCGCAGCTGGTGATGTTCCTGGGTGCCGCGTTCACCACCGGCAACGGGATGCGCGGCGTCTGGGACGAGCTGCTCGACCTGCTGCCGGGGCTGCTCTACGCCGGGCTCTGGGCGGTGGTCTTCGCCTCGATCGGCCTGCTGGTCGCCTCCCTCACCGGCAAGCGGGCGTTCGCCGCCGGTGGCATCGTCGCGGTCTTCCTGATGACCACCCCGATCGTCGGCACGCTGTCGATCATGCCGTCCCGGACGGTGAACGAGCTGGCCCTGCTCGCCTCGCCGTCCACCCTGGTGCAGGGCGTCGGCATGTTCACCCTCGGCGACCTGCTGGTGCCCGCCGGGGAGGCCGACCGGATGATCGGCGGCTTCGGCCCCGTCTACATCCTCGCCGCCGTGCTGCTGGTGGCCGGCTGCGTCGCCCTGCTGCTGCTGCGATACCGGAAGGTGGCCGCCCGATGACCACGCTCAGCGCCGGCGCCCCGCCGGTCGCCGTCTCCAGCACCCTCGACCTCGCCGGCGTCTCCCGCTGGTACGGCAACGTGGTGGCGGTCAACGACGTCACCATGCGGCTCGGTCCCGGGGTGACCGGCCTGCTCGGCCCGAACGGGGCCGGCAAGACCACCCTGCTGCACATGATGGCCGGGTTCCTCGCCCCGTCCCGGGGCGCGGTCACCCTGGACGGCGAGTCGACCTGGCGCAACCCGGAGGTCTACCGGCGGCTCGGGCTGGTCAGCGAGCGGGAGGCGGTGCACACCTTCCTCACCGCGTACGAGTTCGTGCTGGCCAGCGCGAAGCTGCACCGGCTGCCCGACCCGGCCGCGGCGGCCCGGCGGGCGATCGCCCTGGTCGAGATGGAGGGCGCGCAGGACCGGCGGATCGGGACGTACTCCAAGGGCATGCGGCAGCGTGCGCGGGTCGCCGCGGCGCTGGTGCACGACCCGCAGGTGCTGCTGCTCGACGAGCCGTTCAACGGGATGGACCCGCGCCAGCGGCTGCACATGATGGCGCTGCTGCACTCCCTGGGCGACGCCGGCCGGACGATCCTGTTCAGCTCGCACATCCTGGAGGAGGTCGAGCAGGTCTCCGGCACGGTGCAGGTGATGGTCGCCGGCCGGCTCGCCGCCTCCGGCGACTTCCGGACCATCCGCCGGTTGATGACCAACCGGCCGCACGTCTTCCTGGTCCGCTCCACCGACGACCGGGCGCTGGCCGTGGCGCTGATGGCCGAGCCGTCGGTGTCCGGCGTCGAGCTGGACCGGACCGGCCTGACCGTGAAGGCCGGCGACTACGGGGCGTTCACCCGGGCGCTGCCGAAGTTGGCGCTGACCAACGGCATCCGGGTCCGTCAACTGTTGCCCGAGGACGAGTCGTTGGAGAGCGTCTTCTCCTACCTGGTGGAGGCCTGATGTCGACCGTTACCTGGATCACCGCACGCGGGCTCTTCGGCCGCCGGCGGTTCCTGCTGCTGCTCCCGTTGCCGCTGCTGCTGGTCGGGCTCGCCGTGCTCTGCCGGGCGCTGGCGGTGCCGGCGGCCGACTGGGGGCCGCCGGTACTGGTCGGTCTCGGCCTGGCCGTGGTGCTGCCGGTGGTGGCGCTGGTGATCGGCACCGGCGTGCTCGGCGCCGAGATCGACGACGGCACCGTGGTGCACATCCTGACCAAGCCGCTGCCGCGCTGGCAGATCGTGCTGCCGAAGCTCGCCGTGGCGACCGGGGTCACCGCGGTCACCGTCGCCGTGCCGCTGCTCGTCGCGGGCGCGCTCGCCGAATCGGTACGCCTCGGCCTGGGGCTCGCCGCCGCCGCGGCGCTCGGCGCGCTGGCGTACTCGGCGCTGTTCCTGGCGCTCAGCCTGGTGACCCGGCGTCCGGTCCTGCTCGGCCTGGTCTACGTGCTGATCTGGGAGGGGTTGCTCGGCAACTTCGTCAGCGGCACCCGGGTGCTGTCGATCCAGCAGTGGGTGATCGCCCTCGCCGACCGGCTGGCCCCCACCGAGCTGCTGTCGACGACCGTCTCCGTCCCGGTCGCCGCCGTGCTGACCGGCCTGGTGGCGGTGGGCTTCACCGTGCTGGCGATCGACCGGCTCCGCTCCTACTCGATGGCCGGCGAGACGAGCTGACCGTCGGGCGCGGCGGGTCCGCGACCGGCACCGCGAGGCCCGGTGTGCCACCGGCACACCGGGCCTCGCGGTCAGGCGGCTGTCAGGTGGTCACGGAGACGGTGACCGTGCCGATGACCACCCGGTGATCGGAGCAGGGACCGCCACAGGTGGTCGGAATGGCGAGAGAGTCGCCGCTGTACGTTCCGGCGATCCGGTCACCTCGGACGAAGATCAGGTCGATCTTCTTGCCCTGGTTGCAGAGCCCCTCGGTGTTGCCGTCGTAGACGGTGGTCTCGCCGTATCCGGGGCACCGGCCGTCGGTGTCGTCGAGTTCCCGGTAGTTGCCGGTGTTGCCACTGTTGTTCGGCGTGTTCAGGCTGGACGAGTACCAGGGGTTCAGCCGCCCGTAGTGCGGCTGCGCGTTGAAGTCACCCGCGATGAGGACGGTGTCACCGGCGGCGGCGAAGCTCTCGAGTCGGCTGCGCACCTCGTCCAGCTGGGTCACGTTGATGTTCCGGCCGTTGATCACCGCGTTCGACGGGGTGATGTGTGTCGTGCAGAATCTCAGGTGCGGGCGGGCGGCGAGTGGCGCGCAGAGCAGTTTGCGCCGCTCGGTGGTGCCGTCCTCGGCCAGCGCGTAGCGGTTGGCGGCACCGAGCGGTGCCCGGCTGAAGATGGCGAGCCCGAACGGTTGGCCACCGCACGCGGTGTCGCTGTGCGTCTCGAACCGGGCGAAGTTGCTGTCGTCCTGGGGCCAGCCGGAAGCGAGCAGGTTCGCCTGCACGGCCTTGTACTGATCCCAGCAGAGTTCGTTGAGTGCGGCGAAGTCGGCGGCCCGGTTCCGGATGGAGTCGGCGAGGGCCGGGATGAGGCCGTCGTTGGTGACGCCTCGGTGGAGGGTCCAGCCGGCGACGTTCCACGTCCAATTGGTGTAGCTGGCGTTGACCGTCGCCGCCCTGACCGGGGCGGCCACCCCGAGGACGACGAGCAGCCCGGCGGCGAGCCCGGCGATGAGTGTGCGAATGCGCATGATCCCCGTATCCAACGTGGTGAATGATGGTCGGAGATCATCGCACGCGTCGATACCCTCGTCCACCCCGCAGCGACCGTCGTCGCCGACGGGTACTCCCGTCCGCCTGCGCCTGCTGACTCCTCAGAAGGCGCAGGCGATGACGAGTTCCGGGGTGCGGTCGGGCAGCAGGTCCAGCTTGGCGATCCGGCCGGCCGCCCTGACGTCGTCGGCGACCAGGGTCAACCGGTCCAGCAGCTCCGCCGGGCCGAGCGCCTCGGCCAGCGGCACCTCCGCCTTCATGGAGAGCTTCCGCTCCGACTTGGCTCGGCGCACCTGGCTCAGCGCGTCGGCGGCCAGCCGCAGCAGCTCCGGCTCACCGGGGCTCTGGATCGCCCGGCCCACCTCGTAGGTGGTGGGCCACGTCGCGCGGTGCACCGAGCCGTACCGCCACCAGGACCAGACCTCCTCGGTCACGTACGGCAGGACCGGGGCGAAGAGCCGCAGCTGCACCGAGAGCGCGGTGGCCAGGGCCGCCCGGGCCGAGTCGGCCGCCGGCCCGGTGCCGTAGGCGCGTTCCTTGACCAGTTCGATGTAGTCGTCGCAGAACCGCCAGAAGAACGCCTCGGTGGCCTGGAGCGCCGCCGTGTGGTCGTAGGAGTCCAGGGCGGAGGTGGCGGCGGTGACCACGCCGGAGAGCTCGGCGAGCATGGCGGTGTCCAGCGGGGTGATCGCCGGGGCGCGCAGGGCGTCCGCGGCGCCCAGCCCGAGGGCGAACTTCGACGCGTTGAGCAGCTTGGTGGCGAGCCGGCGGCCCACCTTGAGCTGCGCGGTGTCGAAGGCCAGGTCCATGCCGGGCCGGCCGTTGGCCGCCCAGTAGCGGACCGCGTCGGAGCCGTGCTGCTCCAGCAGGGCCAGCGGGGTGACCACGTTCCCCTTGGACTTGGACATCTTCTTGCGGTCCGGGTCGAGGATCCAGCCGGAGAGTTCGACGTCCCGCCAGGGCAGCGCGCCGAATTCCAGGTGTGAGCGGAGCACGGTGGCGAAGAGCCAGGTCCGGATGATGTCGTGGCCCTGCGGGCGCAGGTCCATCGGGAAGACCCGGCGGAACAGGTCCGGGTCGGTCTCCCAGCCGCCCACGATCTGCGGGGTGAGCGACGAGGTCGCCCAGGTGTCCAGCACGTCCGGGTCGCCGACGAAACCACCCGGCCGGCCACGCTGCGACTCGTCGAATCCGGGCGGCGGGTCACTGGACGGATCGATCGGCAGCATCGACTCGTCCGGTGTGAGAGGGTGGGCGAAGTCCGGCTCGCCAGCGTCGTCGAGCCGGTACCACACCGGCACCGGCACCCCGAAGAAGCGTTGCCGGCTGACCAGCCAGTCGCCGGTCAGCCCGCCCACCCAGTGGTCGTACCGGTGCCGCATGTGCTCCGGCAGCCAGCGCAGTTCCGCGCCGCGGGCCAGCAGCTCCGCCCGCAGGCGCTCGTCCCGGCCGCCGTTGCGCAGGTACCACTGCCGGGTGGAGACGATCTCCAGTGGCCGGTCGCCGCGCTCGTAGAACTTCACCGGGTGGGTGATCTCGCGCGGCTCGCCGACCAGGTCGCCCGCGTCGGCCAGCAGCTGCACCAGCGTCCGCCGGGCGCCGTTGACGGTCTGCCCGCCCAGCGCCGCGTAGGGCTCCGCGGGCACGCCGGCCGGCGGCTCGGGCAGCAGCCGGCCGTCCCGGCCGATCACCACCCGGGTCTCCAGGCCCAGGTCCCGCCACCAGGTCACGTCGGTCAGGTCGCCGAAGGTGCAGACCATCGCGATGCCCGTACCCTTGGCCGGGTCCGCCAGCGAGTGCGCGCGCACCGGCACCTCCACCCCGAAGACCGGGGTACGCGCGGTCGAGCCCACCAGGTCCGCGTAGCGCTCGTCGTCGGGGTGGCAGACCAGCGCCACGCAGGCCGGCAGCAGCTCCGGGCGGGTGGTGTCGATCAGCACCTCGCGCCCGCCCGGCCCGGCGAAGCGCAGCCGGTGGTACGCCCCCGGCCGCTCCCGGTCCTCCAGCTCGGCCTGGGCGACCGCGGTGGCGAACCCGACGTCCCAGAGGGTCGGCGCCTCCGCCTGGTACGCCTCGCCCCGGGCCAGGTTCCGCAGGAACGCCCGCTGACTGGTGGCCCGGGCGACCCGCCCGATGGTGGTGTACGTCAGGGACCAGTCGACGGAGAGGCCGACGCGCCGCCACACCGTCTCGAAGACCTGCTCGTCCTCGGCGGTCAGCTTCGCGCAGAGGTCCACGAAGTTGCGCCGGGAGATCGGCGTCGGGTTCCTCCGGGCCGCCTCGTCCACCCCGGCGGCGGGCGGGACCCACGACGGGTCGTACGGCAGCGTCGGGTCGCAGCGCACCCCGTACACGTTCTGCACCCGGCGCTCGGTGGGCAGGCCGTTGTCGTCCCAGCCCATCGGGTAGAAGACCGTCCGGCCGCGCATCCGCTGGAACCGGGCCACCACGTCGGTGTGCGTGTACGAGAAGACGTGTCCCATGTGCAGCTCGCCCGATACGGTCGGCGGCGGCGTGTCGATCGCGTACACGTCGGACCGCTGCTTCCCGCGGTCGAACGTGTACGTGCCCTCCTCCTGCCAGCGGCGCGCCCAGGTCTCCTCGAGCCCGTCCAGGGTCGGACGCTCGGGGACGCCGGTGCGGGCCGTCCTCGCCGTGTCGGTCATCCGTCGATCCTAGGCAGCGCGGATGACCGACAGCCACGAATTTGTCCCGTGTCCGTGACCGTTCGCGGACACCGCGCGACGGGGTGGGCCGCCGACGGCGTCGACCCCGACGAGCGGCCGGGGCGCGGTCAGACCAGCGAGTCCCGCCACTGCCGGTGCAGGGTGGCGTACCGGCCACCGGCGGTGGCGAGGAGGGCGGGCGGGCCGTCCTCCACGATCCGGCCGCCGTCGAGGACGAGCACCCGGTCGGCGGTCTCGACGGTGGAGAGCCGGTGCGCGATCACCAGCGCGGTCCGGTCCCGCAGCACGGTGGCGAGCGCCCGCTGGACCAGCCGTTCGGTGGGCACGTCCAGCGACGAGGTCGCCTCGTCCAGGATCAGCACCCGCGGGTCGGCCAGGAACGCCCGTGCGAACGCGACCAGCTGCCGCTGGCCGGCGGAGAGCCGGCCGCCGCGCCGGTGCACCTCGGTGGCGTACCCGTCGGGAAGGGCGGCGATGAAGTCGTGCGCGCCGATCGCCCGCGCGGCGGCCTCCACGGCCGCGTCGTCGGCGGCGGGGCGGCCGAACCGGATGTTCTCCGCGACCGTGCCGCCGAACAGGTGGTTCTCCTGGGTCACCAGCACCACCGCGCGGCGCAGCTCCGGGTCGGCGACGTCGCGCAGGTCGACCCCGTCCAGCAGCACCGCGCCGGCGTCCGGGTCGTGGAAGCGGGCGAGCAGCTTGGCCACGGTGGACTTGCCGGCGCCGGTCGGCCCGATCAGCGCGACCGTCTGTCCGGCCGGCACCACCAGGTCGAGCGCGGCGAGGATCGGCGCCTGCGGCCGGTAGCCGAAGGAGACCGATCGGAACGCCACCGCGCCCCGGCCGGGGCCGGCCGGCAGCGGCACCGGGCGCACCGGCTCGGGCACTCCGGGCGGCTCGTCGAGCACCCCGGCGAGCTTCTCCAACGCCGCCGTCGCCGACTGCAACGAGTTGTAGAACTGGCTCAGCTCCTGCATCGGCTCGAAGAAGCGCCGCAGGTAGAGCAGGAACGCGGCGAGCACCCCGACCTCCATCCCGCCGCCGAGCACCCGCCAGCCGCCGTACCCGAGCACCACCGCGACGGTGACGTTGCCGATCACCTTGATCCCCGGCGCGTACGTGGCGATCAGCCGGAACGCGCGCAGCGTGGCCCGCCGGTGCTCGTCGTTCACCGCCACGAAGATCTGCTGGTTGCGCCGCTCCCGCCGGAACGCCTGCACGGCGCGGATGCCGCGCAGCGACTCGACGAAGTGGACGATGACCAGCGCGACCGCCTCCCGGCTGCGCCGCCAGGCGTCGGCGGAGGCGCGGGCGAACCAGCGGGACAGCAGGAACAGGAAGGGGAACGCCAGCAGGGTCACCGCGGCCAGCGGCAGGTCCAGCCAGAGCAGGATGCCCGCCACCGACAGCACCGTCAGCGCCGCCACCACCAGACTGTCCAGCCCGCCGTCGACCAGTTCGGCGATGGCGTCGAGGTCGCTGGTGAGCCGGGAGACCACCCGCCCGGAGGTGTAGCGCTCGTGGAAGGCGACGGAGAGGGTGAGGAAGTGGCCGTACACCCGCTGGCGCAGCTCCAGCAGGACGGCCTGGCCGATCCGCGCGGAGAGGGTGAGGAAGCCCCGCCGCGCGGCGTACTCGGTGCCGGCCGCGACGGCGAACGCGGCGGCGACGGCGGTCAGCGGTCGCGGGTCGCCGGCCCGCAGCGGCGCGATGGCCCGGTCGATGCCGACCATGACCAGGTACGGCCCGGACATGGCGGCGGCGTTCTGGGCGAGCAGCAGCGCGGTGGCCAGCCCGAGCGTCCGTCGGTGGGGGCGCAGCAGGTCGGCGAGGAGGGCCCGGCTGTGGCCGCGCAGCCGGGCCACCGCCTCGGGTGAGGTGTCCTCGGCGCGGCTGCGGTCGGCCTCCGGGTCGGTGGCGATCCCACGCCACCGGGACAGGTCCGCCCCGGCGGGCGGCGGTGGACCGGCGGACGCCGGTGGGCCGGGTGGCGCGGCGGGGGCGCGTTGGCGGGGCGGCCGGGCGCTCACGAGCACACCAGCCCGCGTTCCCCGGCCGACGGTTCGGCGGAGAGCACCGCCCGGTACGCGGGCACGGTGGCGAGCAGTTCGGAGTGCCGTCCGACCGCGACGATCCGGCCGCCGTCGAGCAGGGCCACCCGGTCGGCCAGCGCGACGGTCGACGGGCGGTGCACGACCAGCAGCGCGGTAGTCTCCCGCAGCACCCGCCGCAGCGCCGCCTCGACCAGCGCCTCGGTCTGCACGTCCAGGGCGGAGAGCGGGTCGTCCAGGACGAGTACGGCGGGGCGGCCGAGGACCGCCCGGGCCAGCGCGAGCCGTTGCCGCTGCCCGCCGGAGAGGGAGAGCCCCTGCTCGCCGACCCGGGTGGCCAACCCCCACGGCAGGTCGTACGCGAAGTCGGCCTGGGCCAGCGAGAGCGCCGCCCGGACCTCCTCCTCGTCGGCGTCCGGGCGGCCCAGGGTGAGGTTCTCCCAGACCGACATGGAGAAGAGCGTCGGCTCCTCGAAGGCCACCCCGACCAGCCGGCGCAGCGAGCCCAGCCGCAGCTCGCGCAGGTCGTGCCCGTCCAGGGTGATCCGCCCGCCGGTGACGTCGTGCAGCCGGGGGACCAGGGAGAGCAGGGTGCTCTTGCCGGCGCCGGTCGCGCCGACCAGGGCGAGTGTCTCGCCCGGCTCGACGGTCAGCTCGATTCCCCGCAGTACTTCGTGGGCGCTGCCCGGGTAGCGGAAGAAGACCGCGTCGAAGCGCAGCCGGCCGCGGACCGCGGCGCGGGGCAGGAGCGCCGCGTGCGGGGCGTCCACGATGGTCGGTGGGGCGTCCAGCACCTCCTGGATCCGGTCGGCCGCGGTGGCGGCCTCCTGACCGTTGGCGATGATCCAGCCGAGCGACTGCACCGGCCAGGTCAGCATGAGCTGGAGGCTGACGAACGCGACCAGCTCGCCGATGCTGAGGGTGCCCCGGGCGGCCAGCGCCGCGCCGCAGACCAGCACCACGCCGAGGGTCAGGTTGGGTACCAGGTCGAACAGCGCCGAGGTGCGCGCCAGCAGCCGGGCCTTGGCGATGCCGGTGTCGTGCAGCGCCCGGGCCCGCCCGGCGAACCGTTCGGCCAGCTCCGGCCCCCGCCCGTACGCCTTCATGGTGCGCAGCCCCTGAGCGGTCTCCTCGACCAGGGTGGCCACGTCGCCCTGCTGGTCCTGCATCCGGCGCGACGCCGCGTGGTAGTGCCGGGCGAACCGCCGGCTGACCAGGAACAGCGGCACCGCGCTGGCCGCCACCAGCAGGCCCAGCGGCGCGTGCAGCCGGAGCAGCAGCACCACCACGGCGACGTAGGTGGCCACGTTGAGCACCAGGAAGAAGAGCCCGAAGGAGAGGAACCGGCGGATCACCGACAGGTCGCTGATGGCGCGGGAGAGCAGCTGGCCGGAGTGCCACCGGTCGTGGAAGCCGGGCGGGAGGCGTTGCAGGTGGGCGTAGATGTCGGCGCGGATCGCCGCCTCCATGCCGACCGAGGAGGAGGACTGCGTCCACCGCCTGATGAAGATCAGCACCGCCTCGGCGAGGCCCAGCAGCAGAGCGAGGGCGCCGAGCCGGAGCAGGCCCCCCGGGTCCTGCCGGGCGATCGGCCCGTCGACCACCCGCTGCACCACCAGCGGCACGGCGAGGCTCGCGGCGGTGGCCGCCAGGCCGGCGAGGAGCAGCCAGCAGAACTGGCCCGCGTACGGGCGCAGGTAGGGGCGCAGCCGCCAGAGGTTGCGCAGCGGGCGCGACCGGACCGCCGCCCGGGGGGTCGGGTCGCCGTCGCGCTGCGCGGGCACTACCCGACGTTAGCGTCAAGTGGGAGCGGTGCCACTGTCAGCTTCCCGTCAGCCGCCCCTCATGGGCGAGGAGCCAGCGCTTCACCTCCAGCCCCCAGCGGTAGCCGCCGAGGCTGCCGTCGGTGCGCAGCACCCGGTGGCAGGGGACGAAGAGCGCGGCGGCGTTGCGGGCGCAGGCGGCGGCGGCCGCGCGGACCGCGGCGGGCCGCCCGGCCAGCCCGGCGAAACCGGTGTACGTCACCGGCTCGCCCGGTTTCACCTCGCGCAGCACCTGCCAGGCGTGCGCCATGAAGACGCCGCCGGTGTGCTGCTCCACCGGCACCGCGTCGATGGCGGTCAGGTCGCCGGCCAGGTACGACCGGACGGCGACGGTGACCGCGCCGAGGTCGGCCCGGTGCCGCAGCGGCCCGCGCAGGCCGGGGTGCACCAGGGGGAGCAGGCTCTCCGGTTCCGGGGTGAAGCCGGCGGCGCGGACGGCGCCGTCCGGACCGGCCAGCACGGCCAGCGGACCGGTGGGGGTGTCGATGAGGGTGCTGTCGATGGTCATGCTGCTCTCCAGAGTCGGATCACCGCGTACGACCGCCAGGGGCGCCAGCGGTCGGCGTACGTGTCGAGGGTCTTCGGGTCGGTGGGCAGGCCGAGGGCGGCGGCGCCGCGACGTACCGCCAGGTCGGTGGGGAGCAGGACGTCCGGGTCGCCGAGCGCGCGCATGGCCACGTAGCCGGCGGTCCACGCCCCGATGCCGGGCAGCGCGGTCAGCCGCCGCACGGTCTCCTCCCGGTCCCCACCCGGCTCCAGGTCGATCTCGCCCGCCGCGACGGCCCGCGCCAGCCCCCGAACCGTCTCCCGCCGCGCCCCCGGCATCCCGAACGCCCCATCCGGCAACCCCACCACCTCCCCGGCACTGGGAAACCCCCGCAACCCCCCACCCCCCTCCGCCTGTCGATCATGAAGTTGGCGGCGGTCGGGGAGATCGACATCACCGTCAACTTCATGATCGGCGGGGGTGGTCGGGGGGTGGGCGGCGGTCAGGAGGCGGGTGAGAGTGGTGCGGGCGGAGCGGACGGAGACCTGCTGGCCGATGATCGCGCGGAGCGCCATCTCGAAGCCGTCCACGGCGCGCGGGAGGCGAACCCCGGGCTCCGCCGCCACGGCGGGGGCCAGGGCCGGGTCCGCGGCGAGGGTGGCGTCGACGGCGTGCGGATCCGCGTCGAGGTCGAACAGGCGGCGGCAGCGGGCCACCGCGGGCGCCAGGTCGCGCATGTCGGCCAGCCGCAGCGTCGCCCAGACGTGGCCGTCCGCGGGGGCCAGCGCCGCCTCCGCCGGGCCGTGGGGCAGCCGCAACCCCCGGCGGTACGTCCCGTCGCGCACCTCTTCAACGCCCGGCAGCGCCCGGTGCGCCAGGAAGTCCAGCAGCGCCTCGGCGTGCAGCGGTGGCCGGTACGCCAGCCGCAGCGTGATCGTCCCCGCGCCGCCGGCCGCCGGTCGACGCCCCCGCGCCGTGCGCAGCTCGGAGGGGGAGGCCGCGTACACCTCCCGGACCGTGTCGTTGAACTGCCGCACACTGCCGAAACCCGCCGCGAAGGCGATCTCCGCCAGGCCCAGTCCGGTCGTCTCGATCAGCGTCCGAGCGGTCTGCGCGCGCTGCGCCCGGGCCAGCGCCAGCGGGCCGGCGCCCAGCTCCGCGCTCAGCATCCGGTGCAGGTGCCGCTCGGTGTAGCCGAGCCGGGCGGCGAGCCCCGGCACGCCGTCCCGGTCCACCACCCCGTCGGCGATCAGCCGCATGGCCCGGCCGACCACGTCCGCGCGGACGTCCCACTGGGGCGAGCCGGGAGCGGCGTCGGGACGGCAGCGGCGGCAGGCGCGCAGCCCGGCGCCCTGCGCGGCGGCGGCCGACGGGAAGAACCGGACGTTCTGCCGCTTCGGCGTCATCGCCGGACAGGACGGCCGGCAGTAGATCCCGGTCGACGTGACGCCGGTGTAGAACCAGCCGTCGAAGCGCTGGTCGCGGCTGTCCACGGCCCGGTAGCACCGTTCGAAGTCCAACTCCACGTCACCGATGATGCCCGCAGCTCAGGGCGGGTGGCTCGCGGGAATCGGACCTGAGCGTGGTGACGCCCGACGCCCCGGGCCGTGGTCGGCCCGGGGCGTCGTCAGGCGATCAGCGCGGCGACGGGCTGCCGGGCGGTACCGGCGACGGCCTGCCGGGCGGCGCCTCGGTGCCGACCGGGCTCGGCACCGCCGTGGTCGGGGCGGGACGTGCCGGACCCGCCGGCCTACCCGGCGCGGGCGCGGCGGGGCTGGGTGTCGCCGCCGGCGAGGGTGGCGCCGGAGTGGCCGGGCCGGGCAGTGGTGGCCGTGGTGCGGGTGTCGCGTCCGTGGTCGGCTCGGCCGGGCGGGGCGGTGGGGCGGTGGGGGCGGCCGGCTGCGGCGTGTCCGAGCTGGTCTGGGCGACGGCGAGCGGGGCGGCGATCAGGACGGCGGCGAGCGTGCCCACCGCGCCCATCGTCACCGTGGCGCGGCGTCGGGTCCGGGCCCGTCGTTCCGCCGGCTGCAACTGGTCCTGCACTGTCGGTGCCTCCTCGGCAAGGTCGGTCAGGGTGGTGCGGATCAGGACTTCGAGGGGGGACGTCATCGCCGTACCTCCAGGAGTTCGACGTCCGGCAGGAGCTGACGCAGTCGGGCCACCGCCCGGTGCGTACGGCTGCGGACGGTGCCGACCGAGCAGCCCAGCGCCTGGGCGACCTGGGTCTCGGTGAGGTCCTCGTAGTAGCGCAGGACCACCACGGTCCGCTGCGCCGGCGGTAGGTGCCGCAGCGCCGCCCGCATGGCCAGCCGCAGGTCGGTGCCGCCGCTGGGATCGGCGGCGGGCACCTCGTGCGCCCCGGTGAGCAGCGACTCCCGGTACCGGCGCAGCCGCCGCCACCAGCTCACCTGCTCCCGGTACATGACCGTGCGCAGGTAGCCCTCCGGGTCGGCGTTGCGCAGCGCGCGCCAGCGCGGAATCGTCCGCGCCAGCGCCGACTGGAACAGGTCCTCGGCGGCGTGCCGGTCCCCGGTGAGCAGGTACGCGACCCGCATCAGGGCCGGCGTCCGGCTGGCCACGAACTCGGCCAGCCGGGCCCGGTCGTCCTCGTCCACCCGGCCTCCCCGATTGTGGTTTGTCACAGATACAGACGCCGCAGGCCAGCCCGGCTATCCATTGCGGGGCAAAGGATTCCGGCCCGGAAAAGTGTCGGTAGTGGTCGGTAGCGTCCCGCCACCAACTCCAGAAGGGTGCGGCGATGGCGAGCGTGGCCGGGCGAGGAGCCTCCCGGTCCGGGCGGGCGCGGCTCGACCGGTCGGTGGCGCAGGGCCTCTATGACCGGATGCGGGTGGTGGCCCCGGCGGCCTTCGGTGCGATCGAGCGGGACCGGGCGGACGATCCGGCCCGGCCCTTCGCCGACACGGCCTGCGGGCGGCTCGCCGCGTCCCTCGACGCGCCCGGCCTGCGGGCGCTCGGCATGTGGGCGCACCACTGGTGCATGCGGCACTACGACGACGACACCCGGGTCGGCCTGCGCCTGGTGCGGGAGATAGCGGGCCGCCCCGGCCTGGGCTGGACGGTCGACGAGGTGCGCTGGATGCTCGGCGAGTCGGAGCTGGCCGGTCCGGCCGCCGCGCAGCGGTTCACCCTGCCGGTCGCCGCCGCCGCCGAGCTGCCCGCGGGGGTCGACCTGCCCGCCGGGGCCGGTCCCGAGGCCGGGTCCACCGGGAGCGGCTGGCGCCTGGCGGGCTGATCCGCTCGCCGGTCGCGGCGGGTGGCGGCGGGGCCTCGACGGCGACGAGGCCGGCGTCATCAGCGGCCCCTGGCGGCTGCTGCCCGCCACCGCCGGGGCCGCATCCCGACCGGGCCGCGTCCGCTGCCGGGCGATGGCGCAGGATGGGGTGCCACCCGTCCCGCCGGAAGGATCGACGTGCCCGCCAGCGAACCGACCATCGTCGCCACCAGCATGGGCTTCTCCAGCCGCCGGCGCGGGCCCTGGGACGCGCGGCCCGGACCGGTCTTCGACCTGATGGCGGAGTTGGCGCAGGCCGGCGACGCGCCGAAGATCTGCTACCTCAACCAGGCGGTCGGCGACCAACCCACCTCGTTCACCGTCTTCCACGGCGCCTTCGCCGGCACCCGCTTCCGGCCGTCGCACCTGGCGCTCTTCCCGATGCCGAACGTCGACGACGTCCGCGCCCACCTGCTCGCCCAGGACGTCGTCTGGGTCGGCGGCGGCAGCGTGGCCAACCTCTGCGCGGTGTGGCGGGCGCACGGCCTGCCCGAGATCCTGCGCGAATGCTGGGCGGCCGGCGTGGTGCTCGGCGGGGTCTCCGCCGGCTCGATCTGCTGGCACGCCGGCGGCGCCACCGACAGCTTCGGCCCGACGCTGCGCGGCTTCACCGACGGGCTGGGCTTCCTCCCGTACGGCAACGGGGTGCACTACGACAGCGAGGCGGAGCGCCGCCCGCTGATGCACCGGCTGGTCGGCGACGGCACGCTGCCGGTCAGCCACTGCACCGACGACGGGGTCGGGCTCGTCTACCGCGGCACCCGCCTGGTCGAGGCGGTCGCGGACCGTCCCGGGGTCGCCGCGTACGAGGTCGCGCCGGACGGCGACGGCGGCGTCCGGGAGACCCGGATCGAGCCCCGGCTGCTGACCGGTCCGGCCTGACGGTCAGGTCGTCCCGGCCCGCTCGGCCCGCTCGGCCCGCTCGGCCTGGCGGCGCCGGGCGGCGTCGAAGACCTGGGCCAGCTCCGCGGCGTCCTCCCCGGCGTGGTGGGTGTGCGGCACGTCGGTCAGCCCCAGCTGGTGCTTGATGTGCCCCTTGCGGCTGGCCACCCACTCGCCGCCGGTCAGCCCCATCCAGAAGCTGCGCAGGTCGACGCCGGAACCGGTCGCGCCGAACGGGCTGCGGCCGGTGAACCGGACGAAGTACCAGTGCACGAACATGCCGTCCCACACGGCCGGCGCGGCCAGGAAGACCGGGCGGCCGATCCGCCGCAGCCCGTTCACCCACCGCGCGGCGGCGCTCATCGCCTCCTCCGCGGTGGGCGCCTCCCGCAGCAGGCGGTCCCGGTCGAGTCCGGAGACGGCCAGCGCCGCCGGCACGAACTCGTCGGAGATCGGCTTCAGCTCGGTGTAGAAGGTCAGGTCGGGCCGGCCGGCGACCGCCATGCCGAGCGAGATCATGCTGTACGGGCCGGGGATCGGGCCGTCCGCCTCGACGTCGACGGCCACGTACAACTCGGGCAGCTTGTCGGTCACCCGCGGAGGCTAGCAACGCGCCGGGGGTCCGCGGTCGCCCTTTTCCGCCCGATGCCGGGCCTGCCTGCCCGCGGCCGGCGGTGACCGGCGTAAGCTGGCCCGTCGTGAGTCTCTCCATCGGCATCGTCGGCCTGCCCAACGTCGGCAAGAGCACCCTGTTCAACGCGCTGACCAAGAACGACGTGCTCGCGGCGAACTACCCGTTCGCCACCATCGAGCCCAACGTCGGCGTCGTCGGGCTGCCGGACGAGCGGCTGGGAAAGCTCGCCGAGATCTTCTCCTCGCAGAAGGTGCTGCCCGCGCCGGTGTCGTTCGTCGACATCGCCGGCCTGGTGCGCGGCGCCAGCAAGGGGCAGGGCCGGGGCAACGCGTTCCTGGCGAACATCCGCGACGCCTCGGCGATCTGCCAGGTGGTGCGCGCCTTCTCCGACCCGAACGTGGTGCACGTCGACGGCAAGGTCTCCCCGGCCGACGACATCGAGACGATCAACACCGAGCTGATCCTCGCCGACCTCCAGACCCTGGAGAAGGCGCTGCCGCGGCTGGAGAAGGAGGCGAAGCTCCGCAAGGACCGCGCCGCCGCCGTCACCGCCGCGAAGAAGGCCGTCGACCTGCTCGACACCGGGGTCACCCTCTACGCCGGCGCGGCGCGCGCCGGCATCGAGCTGGAGCACCTGCGCGAGCTGCACCTGCTCACCACCAAGCCCTTCCTGTACGTCTTCAACGTCGACGAGGCCGAGCTGGCCAACGACGAGTTCCTGGACGAGCTGCGCGCGCTGGTCGCCCCCGCCGAGGCGGTCTTCATGGACGCCAAGATCGAGTCCGAGCTGGTGGACCTGCCCGAGGAGGAGGCCCGCGAGCTGCTGGAGTCGATCGGGCAGCACGAGCCGGGCCTGGACCAGCTGGTCCGGGTCGGCTTCCGTACGCTCGGGCTCCAGACGTACCTGACGGCGGGGCCCAAGGAGGCGCGGGCCTGGACCGTCCCGGTGGGCGCGACCGCGCCGGAGGCCGCGGGCGTCATCCACAGCGACTTCCAGCGCGGCTTCATCAAGGCCGAGGTGGTCTCCTACGCCGACCTGGTCGAGGCCGGATCGATGGCGGCGGCGAAGGCCGCCGGCAAGGTCCGGATCGAGGGCAAGGAGTACGTGATGCAGGACGGCGACGTGGTGGAGTTCCGCTTCAACGTCTGAGTCCGGTCCGTTTCCGCAGTTCAGGCGGTTGTGGCGTGGCTCGGGGGCACGCCGGGGGCGCAGCGGCGCGGCGGACTAGGGTTCGCGCATGGGCTTGCACTGCGGGTACCTCGTGTCCACCGCTTCACCGACCAGACTGCTGGCGGAGCTGTCGCGACATGCGGGGGAGTTCACCAGCGACGCGGTCGTGGAACGTACTGCCGACGCTGAGATCGACCCGGGGCAGTTCGACCTGCTGCTCGGCGGACGCGACGGCCATGCATTCCTGGTCGACACGTCGATGTTCCTGTCCGACAGTCCCGACATGCTCGTTGCCATGTCCGCTGAGCTGGGCACTGTTGTGGGCACTGGTGCTGAAACCGTGTCAGGTACATATTGGCTGACTGTCGCCCGCGACGGCGAGCCGCTGAGGTACACCTACACGTCGTACGCGAGCTTGACGCGGGGTATGGCAATGGGTGAACCGCTGTCGAGCGAGGATGAGCACCCGCTCGCCGACATCAGTGGGGGCGGGGTGTTCGCCGCGATGGCGCTCTTCGGGCTCGACCCGTCCCCCTGGCTGGCGTCCGGACCGGCCACGATCGTCAAGTTCGACGCTGCCCGGTTCCCGACAGACGGACCCATCGCCGCCATGCGTCGCAAGCACCTCGAGCAATACAAACGTCCTGAGGACGAGTGGTTGAGCGAGATCACCGCGGTAGCCGTCGAGGGGCCGCCCGCACCATGACCCATCCGCTCATCGACACAAGCGGACAGGTCAGCCCCTTCGACAGACAGATCAGTCTCAAGACGTGCGTGACACTGCGTCTGCCCGTAATGGAGAGGACGACCGTAAGCCTGCCTGGCAGGGTGAACTGGTGCCGGATATCGACCCCACTGAGGCGGAGTACCTCCGCGAGATAGAGCTCCTTGCCAATGACGTCGTCGGTCGGGCGGTGGACGAGGGCTGGCTGAGCTTTGATCCGGATCCTGACGACGCGACGCCCCTGCAGCGTGCCGTCAACGCGCTGGGACGCCAGCTGCGGCATTACCACTTCGAGAATGACGGCTGCGTCGATCCGGACGCCCCGCTCGTCGGCCTGGCCGGGGCTCTCCTGGTTCGTCCCACGACCGTCCTGAGCGAGCAGGAGTACGTCCACATCTGCGAGCGGCTGGGCGTTGAGGCACGGCCGCAGGGGTGGGCGTTGTGGCATACCTGGGATCAGAAGGGCCGACGAATCACCATGGTCACCACCAGGATCAGCACAACTGAGGGAATGCTGCTGGTCTGGTCGAAGGGCCGCCACATGGTCCCGGTCAAACCGCCACGGGCCGCAGTGGCAGCCACCGTCAGGGGCTGGATTGGACCAGCGGTCCGATCTCCCGGATACGTGGCCGAGACAGGAGTAACGGAAGCGGCCGTCGCTGCTTCCGTGCCACCGTGCTCGACAGGTGGGTCTACAACTGCTCCACCGAGCAGCAGAGAAGAGGGCATCCAGCCGGATGTGTCACCCACGTCTTGAGACTGATCTGTTGGGCTTCCCTCCGGGATGTGGACACCGGGTTATGCCGCGACCTGATGCGGCGTAGTCGGTGTGAGGGTCTGTTCGTAGTCGGCGTGCCGGCGGTGGGCACGTCGAGCCCGGACAGGATCGTGAGCAGCTTCGACTTGCCCGATCCGGAGGCGCCGACCAGGGCCATCAGCTCACCCCGGTCGACCACGAGGTCCAAGCCCTGTAGGGCGACGACCTCGACCCCTTCGGCTTGGAAGATGCGGACCAGCCCGTCACAGGCGATGTGGCCGCGCAGCCGGTCGGCGCCACCCGCCCGGGCGGCGGCCCGCAGGCGGGCGCGTTCCTGCTCTCTTGACCGCCAACTTACTGCTTTACTATGTTCCTAGCAAAGCAGTAAGGGGCTACCGTGTTCGTCTTCCGGCTCGACACCCACTCCGGCGTGCCGCCGTACCTGCAACTCGTCCAGCAGGTCCGCCAGGCGGTGCTGCTGGGCTTTCTCCAACCCGGTGACCGCCTCCCGCTCATCCGCGAGGTGGTCGAGGACCTGGCGATCAATCCGAACACCGTTGCCAAGGCGTACCGGCAGATGGAACAGGAGAACCTGGTCACCGGCCGGCCCGGCCAGGGCACGTTCGTCAATGAACAGCAGTCGGCCGCGATGTCGGCATCGACGTACACGTCGCTGCGCCGCGGCCTGGCGACCTGGCTGCGCCGCGCCTACGCGGCCGGCCTCGACGAGCAGGCGGTCAGCGCGCTCTTTACTTCCGTCCACCAGCAGACGAGGAATGAGGACGTGGCGTGACAGCGACCGAGTTCGCGCTGCGCACCGACGGTGTGGGCAAGCGGTACCGGAGGGGCTGGGCGCTGCGCGACTGCACCCTGGCCCTGCCGGCGGGCGGCGTGATCGCCCTGGTCGGGCCGAACGGCGCGGGCAAGACCACGCTGCTGCGCCTGGTCGTCGGGTTGCTGGCACCGAGCACCGGCACGGTGGAGGTCCTCGGCCACGACGTCACCGCCAGCACCCCGCAAACTCTGTCCCGGGTCGGGTTCCTGGCCCAGGACCACCCGCTGTACAAGCGCTTCACCGTCGCCGAGATGCTCCGCTTCGGCCGGGCCTGCAACCTGCGGTTCGACCAGGGGCTGGCCGAGCGCCGGCTGGCGAAGCTGGGCATCCCGCTCGACCGCAGGGCCGGTACGCTCTCCGGCGGGCAGCAGGCCCAGGTCGCGTTGGCTCTGGCCCTGGCGAAGCGGCCGGACCTGCTTGTCCTCGACGAGCCGGTGGCCAGCCTCGACCCGCTGGCCCGGCACGAGTTCATGCAGGTCCTCATGGGCGCGGTGGCCGAAGACGGGGTGACCGTCCTGTTCTCCTCCCACGTCGTGCACGAGCTGGAGCGCGTCTGCGACCACCTGGTCGTGCTCAACCACGGCCGGGTCACGCTCACCGGTGACATCGACACCCTCCTCGCCGAGCACCGGCTGCTCGTCGGCCCGCGCACGGCCACCGACCTCGACCGGGCCAGCGCCGTCGTGGAGGCCGTCCACAGCGACCGGCACACGACCCTGCTGGTACGCGACGGCGCGATCCCGGCCGCGCCTGGGTGGCAGGCCCAGCCGGTCGCGCTGGAGGACCTGGTGCTGGCGTACCTGCGCCGGCCGTCCGAGCCGAGCGCCGCGGTCACGTCGGGGGTGGCGGCATGACGTGGTTGATCTGGCGCCAGCACCGGACCGAGGTCTGCGTCCTGGGTTTGCTTGTCGGCATGTTCGGCATTGCCCTGCTCGTGCTCGGGACGCAGGCCCACGACCTGTTCCCCGGCGGTCCCGCCCGGTGTGCGGGAGAGGCCGGTATCAACGAGGCCTGCGCGGCCTCCTTCCGCCGGCTCGACGAGGAGTACGGGTACGTCGAGAACCTCCTGGCGGGCTTCTATCTGGTCCCCGTCGTCATCGGTGCGTTCCTCGGTGCGCCGCTGCTCGCGCGCGAACTGGAGGACGGCACCTGGCAGCTCGCCTGGACGCAGGCCGTGCCGCGGATGCGCTGGCTGGCGGCCAAGCTCGCGGCACTGGCCGGCGTCACCGTCACGCTCACCGGGATGTTCACCGCGGTGCTCACCTGGTTCCGTCAGCCATTCGACGCGTGGGAAGGGCGGTTCCAGTACGACGCCTTCGACGTGGAGGGACTTGTTCCGGTGGCGTACGCGCTGTTCGCGTTCGGCGTCGCCACCGCCGCGGGGGCGATCCTGCGGCGCAGCCTGCCCGCGTTCGGCGTCGCGTTCGGGGCGTTCCTCGCCGCCCGGATGGCGGTGGCGCTGTTGGCCCGTCCCGCGTACGCCACGCCGCTCACCACCATGGAGCCGGTCCCCGTCGGCGGCTCGAAGGACCAGGCGGGGCACCGGCCCGTGCCCAGCTTCGCTGACTGGATGATCGAACACGGCTACGCAGACGCCACCGGGCGCAGGCTGAGCTGGACCGAGTACTACGAGCTGGAGGGCGCCGCCAACCGGGCCGGCACCAACCTCAACCAGTTCCTGCACGCGCGGGGCATCCAGCAGTTCGGGGTCTACCACCCGGCCGACCGGTTCTGGACGTTCCAGCTCATCGAGGCGGCCCTGTTCATCGCCGTCGCGGCGGTCCTGATCGGTGTGGTGGTGTGGCGGGTACGGCGCCGTATGATCTAGTGCCCTGACCACAAACGTTCACGGTGTTGGTTGACACGCTGTTCGGCTTGTCGGCCGGGCGGCGTGTCGGCGTTCACGCTGTGTGGATGGCAGAGATGGGCTTCCCCCGGGATGTGGACACCGGGTTATGCCGCGATCGGTAGCAGCGTAGTGGGGTCGAGGGTTCGTTCGTACTCGGCGGGGCTGCGGTAGCCGAGGGCGGAGTGGCGACGGCGGTGGTTGTAGAAGGCGATCCAGCGGAAGCCGTCGCGTCGGGCGTCGGCCTCGCTGTTCCAGCGTCGATGGTCGACGGCGAGTTCGCGTTTGAGGGTGGCGCCCCCTGACCGGCGAGCAGGCGCGCGGGCGCGTCAGGCCGGCGGGCGGGTCAGTTCGACCTCGTCGGCAGGCAGGATCTCGACGTCGCCCTTCGCGTCGCGGATCTCCAGCACGGGTACGCCCTCGTCGAGCTGCATCGCCCGGCGCTCCCTGCCGCTGGGCATCCGCGCGACGACCGACGCGCCCGGCGGCACCTCCACCTGCCGGCGCTGCGGAAAGTCGCGGACGTAGCTGCCATGCCCTCTGACGGTGTTGACGAGGCCCTCGGACCGAAGCAGCGAGATGGACATCCGAACGGCTTCCCGGCCGACGCCATACTCCTGCGTCATCCGCGCCTCGCTGGGCAACGCCGACCCGGGCGCCAACTCGCCAGCATCGATGCGCTCGCGCAGGATGTCGGCGAGCTGCACGTAGACCGGCGTGTGCGAGCGCGGATCGATAGCCATGCGTCAAGCCTTGTCCCCCCGTCGGCCGGACTGGTTGTGCCCCTGAGCCCCTGACTGTATAGTCGCAGTGACGGTCGGTGCTCGGGTGGAAACTCCAGGGTGCCGTCGAGCGGCCCTGCTGGCGTACCGCTGATCTCAGGCTGCGGTGGCAGGGCGGGGTGGTCCGCCCGTGCGCGGCGGGCGGGTGCGGCCACCCCATCCATATCCCAGGACGGAGAGGTGGACGAGCGTGCGTGTCCTGTTCCGACGGCGCGGCCGGAACCAGCGACCGGAGCGGGCCGGCCGGCCCGGCGGCAACTACCGCTCCTGGTCGTGCGTCCCGTTGCTGCCCTGGCAGGTACGGCAGCGACGGTTCCGGCTGACCGGCTTCGGCCGGCGTGGACTCGACCCGGACGAGGTGCAGCTCTTCCTCGACCGGGTTGCCGGCGACCTCGACGCCGCCCACCGGGCACTGCGGGAGAGCCGGCTGGAGACCGCCCGGATCAAGGACGCGCTGCGCCGCTGGCAGTCCGAGCAGGCGCGGCGCGCCAACGCGGGCCGGCGCTGATGGCCGACCGGGGGCGCTTCGTCGTACACCTGCCGGTGCGGGCGGCCGACCTGGCCGGCGCGGTCCGACTCGCCCGGGTGGTGGCCCGGTGGGCGTGCGTGCTCACCCCGGCCGACCCGGGGGAGACCACGGTGTCGGCCGAGGACGAGCAGGGTGTACGACATCGGGTCTTCTGCGATCTGCGGATGCCCGGTGGCCGGCGGTGCCTGCTCCGGGCCGACCACGATGGACCCTGCTCCCGGCAACTTGCCCGACGCTGACTCCGGGGGGTCGGCGGACGTCTTCGCCACCGGCTAATCTCGGCGTGATGCGCGTCCTCTTCTTCAACAATCCGATGCCCGGGCACTTCCTGCCCCTGCTCCCGTTGGCCCGTGCCCTGCGGAGGCAGGGGCATGCCGTTGCCTTCGTCAGCGCCGCCGGCATGGCCCCCGCCGTCGAGCCCGAGGGTTTCGAGCTGATCACCGCCGGTCCGACGGCGGACGTGGTGATCGGCGAGCTGAACCGCCGTACCGGCACCAACATCCTGGTCAACAGGACGCCCGAGCTCGTCGGGGAGTTCTTCGCCGGGGTGCGCGTCGACCTCTCCGTGGACGAGGCCCTGGCCGGAGCGCGCGTCTGGGCGCCAGATCTGGTCATCTCCGAGCACCTCGACTTCGTGGGTCCGCTCGTCGCGGCCATGCTCAAGCTGCCGTCCGCGGTGCTGGCCATCGACCCGGCGCTCGAACCGGAATCCCTGGCCGCCCTGGCCGTGGCGGCGCACGCCCGGTATCTCGAGCGCGGTCTGGAGGCGCCGGACCACGCGCCGTCCGGCCGTTGGCTGCTGGACCTCTGCCCGACGAGCCTGCAGCGCGGCGGTGCCCTGCCGCCCCTCGACCGCATCGCGCTGCGGCCGGAGCCGCATCAGGCCGCCGAAGGCACACCGCGAGCATCCCGGGTTCCGGGTACCGGCCGGCCCCGGGTACTGGTCAGCCTCAGCACCGCCCCGGGGGCGCCGTCCGCGCTCGGCCCGATCCTCCGGTCGCTGAGCGCCCTCGACATCGATCTGGTGGCGACGACGGGCGGTCGCCCGGCCGAGGAGTTCGGAGTGGAGCCGGGACGGGTCGAACTGGTCTCCTTCCTGCCGGCGGCGGAGTTGCTGGACGGCGTCTCGGCCGTGGTGCACCACGGCGGCTCCGGCACCACCTTCGGTACGGCGGCCCGCGGCGTCCCCGCCGTCGTCGTGCCCGGAATGGAAGGGCAGGAGCGCCAGGCGAGACGCGTGCAGGCCGCCGGAGCCGGGCTTGCCCTGCCGATCGGGGAGCAGGAGCCGGAGGCCGTCGCCGCCGCGCTCGCCCGGCTGCTCGCCGAGCCCGCGTTCACCGTCGCAGCACAGCGCCTCCGTGACGAGATCGCCGCCATGCCGTCGGCTGACGAGGTGGCCGAACGCCTCACCGCGTACGTCTCCGAATAAGGGGCGGTGGCGCGCGTCGGCACGGCCGGGCCGACGCGCGCATCGACCCACTACTCCCCGGTGAGTCCGTCCACCGACTCGCGGATGAGGTCGGCGTGGCCGACGTGCCGGGCGTACTCCTCGATCAGGGTGATCAGGATGTAGCGCAGGCTGGGTGACTCACCGCGCGAGTTGACGAACCGGCCCAGCTGGTCCAGGCCGCCGTCGGCCAACGCCTCGTCGATGGTGACGCGGGAGCGGGCCACCGCGTCCCGCCAGAGCGTACGGAGCTGCTCGGGGGTGTCCTCGGCGGCCGAGCGCCAGTCCCAGTCCGGGGCGGCGTCCCAGTCCACCGTGTTCCAAGGGGGGCCCGGCTGCGTGCCCTTGAGCCACTGCGCCAGGGTGGAGTCCTCGACGTTGGCCAGGTGCTTGAGCAGCCCGCCCAGGGTCATCGACGAGGGGCCGATAGTCGCCCGCAACCCGGCCCCGTCCAGTCCGTCGCACTTCCACGCCAGGGTCGCGCGCTGGCGCTCCAGGAAGCCCAGGAGCGTGGCGGCCTCGTCGGCCGCGAGCGGAGGCTTCGGGCGGCCCTGTTCGTCCCGATGGGTCATGGGCGGTGAGTGTAGGTGTCGGGTCCGACGATAGGTGTCCCCATCCGACGGACCGACGGGCCGCCCCGCCCGTGTCCTCCCGGCGATCGGCCGGCCCGCCGGGCTGAAGCGGATGACGGTGTCGGAGCGTGACCTCGGCTCTGAGCCGGCGACCTGGATGAGCGCGATACCTGTCAGGCATCAATATGCCTCTGGGGCATCACGCTCATAGACATCACGCTCCCCGACCGCTCCCCGGACCGCTCAGTGGACCGACGCAGCGGCACGGTGCATCGAATCCGGCGTCGGGACGTGCCCCTCGGCGAGGCCCGTCCCGGGGCCAGTCGCCCGGTCAGGCCAGAGCGGGCCGCTCGTCGGGGCGGCGGACCAGCAGGTAGCAGCGCCAGGTCACGATGTCGCCCTGCGGGCCAGCGACTTCGGCGGAACGAGCACGTGGTCGACGCCGGGCAGCCGGCAGACCTGCTCGGCGAGCTTCTCGTCGTTGGCCCGTACGACCGCCGGACGGTCGGCCAGGGTCAGCACCAGCACCTCCGGCAGGTCCACCGGCTTGGCGGACGCGACGATCTCCGGCTTGATGTCCTGGTACATCTCCTTGAGCCGCTCGTACCCCTCCTCCCGGCTGCGCAGGCGGACGCCGCTCGCCCCCGGTACCGCCCGCAGCCGGGCCTCGATCGCCTGCTTCTCCCGCGCGGAGGCGCCGTCGGTGAGGAACACGTCGACGTCGAGGACGACGTGGGTCGCCACCCGGCCGCCGTAGTCGACCACGCAGTCCTTCACGGACTCCTGGGTCTTCTTTCCCCGGAAGACGACCGAGTCGACCCCGTCGAGGGCCCGCAGGTCGGCGCGGAGCGGCCCGGAGTAGGTGCGTTCGAATGCGGCCCGGTCGGGCAGCCCGAACCTGAAGGACTCCGGCAGGTTCTCCGGCTTGACCGAGTCGAGCAGATCCGGCTCGTCCGCCAGGTCCTTCCTCATCGACTCGTACGCCTGCTGATGGTCGACGAAGGTGAGGTCCCTGATGTCCGGGACCGCCCGCAACCGCGTCTGGACCGCGCTGGTCTGCGCCGCGGTGGCCTCGGTGTCCAGGAACACCGCGACGGTCAGGTTCTCCGGGCGGTCCTCGATCGGCGTCTGGCCGGGAGTGCAGGCGGAGAGCTGCGCGGCCGTCAGGAGGCCGACCAGGATCAGAGGCGATCTACGCATGACGGGCACCCTAGCGAAGCGTCGGTCCGCCGTGGGGTTCGCGACACCTCGACCAACGTGGAGGACGGCGGGCACTCAGCCGCGTCGACTACTCTCCGACTGCCCGCCAATGCGGACACGGGAGAGGAAACAGGCGTGACCAGGGAACGGAGCAGGCCGACGTCCACGGAGGAGCACCGCCCCGCCCCACCCGGAACGACGGAGCCGACCGGGGACGAATGGGAGCCCTGGGCGCGGCCCGAGCAGCCGCGCGGTCGGCTGAGCCGGTGGGCGGTCGCCACCTTCCTCCTCGGTCTGCTCGGCGGGGTGCTCGCGCCGGTCGCCGGGGTCGTCGCGCTGCGCCGGATCGCCCGCACCGGCATGCGGGGCCGGGGCCTCGCCGTCGCCGGCCTGCTGTTCGCCGGGGTCTGGGCGCTCGCCCTGGTCCTGGTCTGGACCCAGGCCGGCCCGCGCGTCGACCCGGCGGCCGGCGTCCGGGGGTTGCGGCTGGGGGAGTGCTTCCGCGCCCCGAACACCCCCACGGGTACGCCGACCGCGCCCGACACGATCACCGAGGTGCCCTGCACGGAGCCGCACGACGCGGAGATGATCGGCGACTTCCCGGCCTACGAGCGGTACGCCGACGAGCCGTACCCGGGCACGGCCGTGCTGTCCCGGCGGGCGGAGGCGACCTGCGGGCAGCGGCAGCGCAGCTACGTGCTCGACCCGCTCTCGCTCCCGACGGACGTGCGGCTGCGCTGGTACGTCCCCTCCCGGGTCCAGTGGGCGTCGGCGCCGAAGCTCACCTGCTACCTCGCCGTCCCGGCGTCGTTGACCCGGCCGCTGCGGGCGGACGCCACCGTGCTGCGGCCCGAGCAGCTCGCCTACCTGACCGCGGCGCGGGACTACACCGAGCTGCGGGCGGACCTGGTCGCCCGGGCGCCGACCGCCCCGGTCACCGAGCTGCGCGAGGCGGTGCGGCGAATCGAGGCCGCGCACACCCGGATGGGTTTCCAGTTGCGGGCCGGGAGTTGGCCGGAGCCGACGCGCGCGGCCGTGGCGGCGCTGATCGCCGGGATGGAGCAGGCGGAGCCGGCCTGGCGGGACGCCGAGAAGGCGGCCGGCCGCGACGACCTGCTCAAGGTGGTCGCGGAGATCCAGCGGCACCCGGCTCCGGAGGTCGAGTCGGCCGTGCGGCAGGCCCTGGGGCTGCCCGTTCAGCAGGGTGATCCGGTCCGGTGACGCGGCGACCCCGCCCCCCTTGGTGCGGGTGGCGGGGTCGGCAGGACCGGCTGGTTCAGTGGTTGGCGCGCGGGTCGGCGTCGCGGCTGCGGCTGCCGGACTTGGCCAGGCCGCGGCTCACCAGGTAACCGATGGTCAGCAGGGTGATGTACCACCAGGCCTTGTCGGCGGCGAAGTAGTCGCCGCCGTCGTTCACGGCACGGTCACCGACGGCGTTCGAGGCGATCAGCACGCCGATCACGGAGAGCAGGTAGACGGCCAGCTCGGTGGTCTTCCACGAGGGCTTGGTCTCGTCGCCGTGCCGGTGTGCGGGCCGCACGTCGTGCCCGACGTGGTCGGCGTGGTGGTCGGCGGTGCGGGTGGTGCTCGTGGGCGTGGTCATGATCAGCTCCAAAATATGTTGTTTCGGGGGGTCCGTCCTCTACGGGATGGTTGTTCCTTCCCGCGTCGAAACAACTACCCTGGGCGGGTTATCAGAAACATCAATCTTCAGGAAGTCCACAGGGTGTCGCCGCGTGGTCGACGGCCGCTCGGCCGGCGTGAAACAGGACGTTCCGCCGAGCACGCCGACGGGTGCCCGGCTCTAGGCTGAGGTCACGCCGGCGGCCGGTCGGCGGGAACGGGGGCCGAGATGGGCGGTGTCCGCCCGCTGTCGCAGGGCTGCCGCACCGGTGCCGACGGGCGGCGGGACCGACCCGGGCCCGATCAGGGTGCGGTGACCGCGCGGTACGCGTCCTCGATGCGGGCGGCCAGCAGGACCTCGCCCTCGCTCAACGGCTCGCCGTCGCCGTGGCCGACCCGGATCAGGGTCTGCTCGTCCCGGCGGCTGATCTCGGGACGCAGCCGCAGCGCGTCCGCGACCACCTTGATCCGTTCGGTCAGCGCCGCGTGCTGGGTGTCGTCCATGACGAGGATCCGTCGGATCTGCTCACCGTCCCGGGTCCACCCGGTGAGGAGGGTGAGCGCGTCACTGAGGTAGTCGTGCTTCGCCCGGCTGTTGAACAGCGCGCGCATCACCGCACCTCCCAGGCGTCGTTGCCGGCTTGTGGCCAAATCGTCGCCGTCCCGTGTCCTCGTGGTGTTACACAGTCTGTCCGCACTCGGAGAGTGTGTCCACGGCCACACTTCCGAACTCTGCTGACCTACCGGTCGGGGACGGTACCCAAACCGACGATTGATCTGGCACGCTGGACGGCCGTGCAGACCGAACAGGTAAGCGGTAACGGACACGCCGAGCGGCGTGAGCCGAAGGTCGTCGTCGGGGCGGCGATCATCTCCGACGGACGGGTGCTGGCCTGCGCCCGCGCCGCGCCACCGGAGGTGGCCGGCAGGTACGAGTTCCCCGGCGGCAAGGTCGAGCCGGGCGAGAGCGAGACGGCCGCGCTGATCCGCGAGTGCGTCGAGGAGCTGGACGTACGCGTCGAGATCGGTGACCGGGTCGGTCGGGACGTCCGGATGGCCCACGGTCGTTCGGTGCTCAAGGTGTACGCGGCCCGGCTGCTGCACGGCGACCAGCCGCGGGCGCTGGAACACTCCGCGATGCGCTGGCTCTCCGCCGAGGAGTTGGACACGGTGCCCTGGCTGCCCGCCGACGCGCCCATCGTCGCCGCCCTCCGTCCCCTGCTCACCCGCGACTGACCCACCGCTGTCGGCCCCGGCCGCCGCGACGGCGGCGGCGGGGATCCGGGACCGGCGGGGGGAAAACGGACGGGGGCCGGCGGCAGTCGCCGCGGCCCCCGTCGATGCAGTCCCGGTCAGTGCTTCTCGTCCTGGCTCGGGTGCGCGAAGTTGAGGTGCTCCGGAGGCAGCGGGAAGGTGACGTCGTCACCGAACGGCGACGGGGCCGCCGCCCGGTCGAAGGTCAGCTCCGTCAGCGGCAGCTTGCCGCTGCCGTCCACCGCCGGAGCGGTGGGGTGCGGAACCTCCCGGTGCCAGTTGACGCCCTTCTGCGCCTGGACCTCGGCGCGCGAGTCATGCGACCCTCCCGCGTGCGAGTGAACCCCAGCCTGACCAGCGCCGCTGTGCACCACGGACCCCTTTCCCGCGCTGCCCGCGGTGCTCTGCCGGGGCGTCTCGCCCCGCCGGAAGATCTTGCTACCAAGCCACACAAGGGGATCGTACCTGCGGTCGACGACCCGCTCCTTCATGGGGATGATCCCGTTGTCAGTGATCTTGATGTGCTCCGGGCAGACCTCGGTGCAGCACTTGGTGATGTTGCAGAAGCCCAGGCCCTGCTCCCGCTGCGCGTACTCCTTGCGGTCGGTCTTGGTGTCCAGGGGGTGCATGTCCAGCTCTGCGGCGCGGATGAAGAAGCGTGGCCCGGAGAAGGCCTGCTTGTTCTCCTCGTGGTCGCGGATGACGTGGCAGACGTTCTGGCACAGGAAGCACTCGATGCACTTGCGGAACTCCTGCGAGCGCTCCACGTCGACCTGCTGCATCCGGTAGTCACCCGGGGCGACGTCGGCCGGCGGCGCGAAGGCGGGCGTCTCCCGGGCCTTCTCGTAGTTGAACGAGACGTCGGTGACCAGGTCGCGGATCACCGGGAAGGTGCGCAGCGGGGTGACCGTGACCGTCTCGTCCTCCTCGAAGGTGGACATCCGGGTCATGCAGCTCAGGCGCGGCTTGCCGTTGATCTCCATCGAGCAGGAGCCGCACTTGCCCGCCTTGCAGTTCCACCGGCAGGCGAGGTCCGGCGCGTCGGTGGCCTGGAGCCGGTGGATGACGTCGAGGACGACCTCGCCCTCGTTCACCTCGACCGCGTAGTCCTGGAGGTCGCCGCCGGTCTCGTCACCCCGCCAGATCCTGAACTGTCGCTTGTTTCCCATTACTTGCCCGCCTCCTCAGCGAGGGCGTCGAAGTCCGCGAGCTCCTCGTCGGTCAGGTACTTGGACAGCTCGGCGCGATCGAAGAGGCCGATCAGCTCCGCTCGCATCTTCGGTAGTGGCTTCTGGTCCAGCCGGACCGTGTCGCCGTCCAGCGAGCAGACCAGGTTGAACCGCCGCCACTTCGGGTCCATCGCCGGGAAGTCCTCCCGGGTGTGCCCGCCGCGGGACTCCTGCCGCTCCAGCGCCGCCTTCGCGGTGCACTCCGAGACCACCAGCATGTTGCGCAGGTCCAGCGCCAGGTGCCAGCCGGGGTTGTAGCGCCGGCCGCCGGCCGCGCTGACCTTGGCCACCCGCTCGCGCAGCTCCGCCAGCCGGCTCAACGCGTCGACCAGCTCGTTCTCCCGCCGGATGATCCCGACCAGATCCCCCATCACCGCCTGGAGGTCCTGCTGGAGGGTGTACGGGTTCTCGCCGGTGTCCCGCTGCAACGGCGCGAGGGCCGTCTCCACCGCCGTCTCGACCGCGGCGATCGACACCTTCGGGCGCGAGGGCAGCTGGTCGGCGTACGACGCCGCGTGCCCGCCCGCCCGCTTGCCGAAGACCAGCAGGTCGGAGAGGGAGTTGCCGCCGAGCCGGTTGGAGCCGTGCATGCCGCCGGAGACCTCACCGGCGGCGAAGAGCCCGCGCACCGTGCCGTACGCGGCACCGGAGTCCGGGTCGACCTCCACCCCGCCCATCACGTAGTGGCAGGTGGGGCCGACCTCCATCGGCTCCTTCGTGATGTCGACGTCGGCCAGCTCCTTGAACTGGTGGTACATCGACGGCAGGCGGCGGCGGATCTCCTCGGCCGGCTTCCGGGAGGCGATGTCCAGGTAGACGCCGCCGGCGGGCGTACCCCGGCCGGCCTTGACCTCGCTGTTGATCGCGCGGGCGACCTCGTCGCGGGGGAGCAGCTCCGGTGGGCGCCGGTTGTTGTCCGGGTCGGTGTACCAGCGGTCCGCCTCCTCCTCGGTCTCCGCGTACTGCTTGCGGAAGACGTCGGGGACGTAGTCGAACATGAACCGCTTGCCGTCGGAGTTCTTCAGCACGCCGCCGTCGCCGCGCACCGACTCGGTGACCAGGATGCCCTTCACCGAGGGCGGCCAGACCATGCCGGTGGGGTGGAACTGGAGGAACTCCATGTTGATCAGCGTCGCCCCGGCGCGCAGCGCCAGCGCGTGACCGTCCCCGGTGTACTCCCAGGAGTTCGAGGTGACCTTGTACGACCGGCCGACCCCGCCGGTGGCCAGCACCACGGCCGGCGCCTCGAAGAGGACGAACTCGCCGGATTCCCGGTAGTAGCCGAACGCGCCGGCCACCCGGTCCCCGTCGAGCAGCAGCTCGGTGATGGTGGTCTCGGAGAAGACCCTGATCCGGGCGTCGTACGAGCCGAGGTCCCGCTTGTCCTCCTGCTGAAGGGAGACGATCTTCTGCTGGAGGGTGCGGATCAGCTCCAGGCCGGTGCGGTCGCCGACGTGCGCCAGCCGCGGGTACTCGTGGCCGCCGAAGTTGCGCTGGGAGATCTTCCCGTCCGCGGTGCGGTCGAAGAGCGCCCCGTACGTCTCCAGCTCCCAGATCCGCTGCGGCGACTCCTTCGCGTGCAGCTCGGCCATCCGGAAGTTGTTGAGGAACTTGCCGCCGCGCATGGTGTCCCGGAAGTGCACCTGCCAGTTGTCCCGGCTGTTCACGTTTCCCATGGCGGCCGCCGCGCCGCCCTCGGCCATCACCGTGTGCGCCTTGCCGAAGAGCGACTTGGAGATGATCGCGGTCTTCTTGCCGGCCAGCCGGGCCTCGATCGCCGCGCGCAGGCCGGCGCCGCCGGCCCCGATCACGACGACGTCGTAGTGGTGTCGTTCGATTCGCGTCTCAGTCATGTCCAGGGGCCCTTAGTTGATGAACCGCAGGTCGGTGATCCAGTTGGCGGCCACCGCCATGACGTAGAAGTCGGTCAGGGCGAGGGTGCCGAGGGTGATCCACGCGAGCTGCATGTGCCGGACGTTCAGCCAGGACACGCCGGTCCAGGCGCGGTAGCGCAGCGGAGCCTTCGAGAAGTGCTTGAGGCGGCCACCGATGATGTGCCGGCAGGAGTGGCAGGAGATGGTGTACGCCCAGAGCATCACCACGTTGACCAGCAGGACGATGTTCCCCAGCCCGAAGCCGAAGCCCTTCGGCGAGTGGAAGGCCAGGATCGCGTCCCAGGTGTTGATCAGCGAGATGATCGCGGCGGCGTAGAAGAAGTAGCGGTGCAGGTTCTGCCCGAGCAGCGGGAACCGGGTCTCGCCGGAGTACGCCTTGTGCCCGTCCGGCACCGCGCAGGCCGGCGGCGACAGCCAGAACGACCGGTAGTACGCCTTGCGGTAGTAGTAGCAGGTCAGCCGGAACAGCAGCAGGAACGGCAGGGTCAGCGCGGCGTCCGGGATGATCCACCAGCCGGGCAGGAAGCGGCCGAAGTGCGAGGCGCCCTCGAGGCAGCGTTCGGTCACGCACGGGGAGTAGAACGGGGTCAGGTAGTGGTAGTCGTCGACCCAGTACCACTTGTGCATGAAGACCCGGACCGTCGCGTACGCGACCCAGGCGCTGAGCCCGAGGAAGGTGAGCAGTGGGGCGAGCCACCAGCGGTCGGTCCGCAACGTCTTCGCCGCGATGGCGGCGCGCGCCCGCGCCAGCGGCCTCGTTGCCGTTGATGTCATTCGAGTCGTCTCCCTGACGGCGCCCTCGCGGGCGGCGGATCACGTTCCATTCGGTCAGCGGACCGGTGGGACTGAGGTCCACTGTCACGTCTTTGCGCACACCAACGACCGCTCCGACGAATCGGCGCAGCTAAGTGACACACGTTACGCCGATCTTCGCGGGCCGGCCGCGCAACGCAGTGTCCCGTGTGTCCCGCGGGTTGGAAAGACCCACACCATGATCAATGTCGGGAGGCGGGGAGAGATAGCCTCCGCTCGACATCCGGGGGTCCGCCCCGACGCCGGCGGCGACCGGTCAGCCGGAGGCGCCGCCGGTGAAGTTCCAGGACGCCAGCCGCAGCGCCGGGGACTCCCACCACGAACCGTCGAGCCGGTCCGGCTGGCGCACCGGCCGGCGGCCCAGGCCGCGCACCGCGCCCGGCGCCAACGCCCGGGAGTACGCCTCGGTGAACCGGAGGTCGCGGACCGCCCGGGTCGGCACACCGTCCTCGACCAGCCACACCCCGTTGCGGGTCAGGCCCGTGATCACCAGGGTCTTCGGGTCCAGCACCCGGGTGTACCACAGGTCGCTGACCAGCAACCCCCGCTCCATCCCGGCCACCAGCGCGGCGGTGTCCGGGTCGGCCACCGCGCCGGCCACCCCGACCGGTCCCGCCCCGGCGGCGCCGGTCGGCTCACCCGGCGGGTCGGCGTCGTCGTGGGTGGCGCCGAGGAGGCGGAGGTTGCGGGGGAGCGGACCGAAGGTGGCCCCGCCCGGCATCCCGTGCCCGGTGGACTCCGCCCCCACCTCCGCGCCGCTGCGCCGGTCGTGCGCCACCGCGCGGGTCACCCCGGCCTCGACCAGCGTCACCGCGCGGCGGGCGGTGCCCTCCAGGTCGTACGGGAGGGCGGAACCGTGCAGCGGGTCGTCGACCAGGGTCACCGCCGGATCGAACTGGGCCGATCCCGGCCGGGCGAAGGACTGGCGCTCGGCGTACCGCTTGCCGTTGAAGCCGTACCAGGCGAGATTCTGGAGCAGGTCGGCGACGGCGGCCGGTTCGAGCACCACCTCGTACCGGCCCGGGGGCAGCTCGACCGGGTCGGCGGCGGCGCGGGCCTTCGCCGCGGCCCGGGCGCCGAGGGCGGCGCCGTCGAGGTCGGCGAGCCGGTCGACGCAGAGCCGGGCCACCCCGTCCGCGCCACCGGCCCGGGCGATGCCGTCCATCGCCGCCTCGGCCGTGTGGCCGATCGCCGTGTGGCCCGCGGAGTTGGCGAACGCTCCCCGGCGCGACGATATGCGGCAGTAGCCGGCCGCCTCCAGGCCGCCCACCGCGTCCACGAAGGCGCGGACCCGCTCGGCCAGGTCGGCGGGTTGGGCGTGCTCCGTCGGGCCGTCGGTCGGTGGGGCGGACGGCACCGGGGTGGGTGGGGTCAGCCCGGGCCAGGCCGGGTCGGGCGGGCAGAGCCGGGCGGCCGCCAGGGTCCGCTCGACCAGCGCGGTCAGCCCGTCGGCGTCGACCAGGCTGCCGCTGCCGGCGGCCGTCCGGCCGTCGACGTGCAGCCGCAGCCGCACCGCCCGGCCCACGTCGGAGACGTTCTGGTGGATGAACGAGTTGGCGAACCGGGTCAGCGCCTGGTGGTGCTCGACCACGGTGACCTCGGCCTGCGCCCCGGGGCCGGCGAGACGGCGGACCAGCTCCACCACCCGGGCGGCGTGGTCCGACCCGGTCCCGGTCATGCGCGTACCCCCACCCGGACGTCGCGGAACCGGGCCGGCGCCGACGGGTGGCCGGTGTGCCCGATCTGGCCCGGCTGGCCCTTGCCGCAGTTGGGCGTCCCCCACGGCACGATCTCGGAGGAGAGCATGTCCATCGAGCGCCAGAAGAGCGGGCCGATGCCGGTGTAGGTGGGGTTGCGCAGCATCCGCCCGCGCCGCCCCTTCTTCACCTCCCAGCCGACCTCGCAGCCGAACTGGAAGTTGAGCCGCCGGTCGTCGATGGACCAGGACCGGTTGACGTCCATCAGCACCCCGTCGTCGGTCGCCGCGATGATCTCGTCGAGGGTGTGCGGGCCCGGTTCCAGGCCCACGTTGGTCATCCGCACCATCGGCAGCCGGGCCCAGCCGTCCGCCCGTACGCTGCCGCCGTGGTCGAGGCCGGCGACGGCGGCCGAGTCCCGCCCGGCGAGCACGCCCACCCAGCGCCCCTCGCGGACCGCGTCCCGCCGTACGGCGGGCGAGCCCTCGTCGTCGAAGCCGAAGCTGCCCAGCGCACCCGGGATGGTCGGGTCGATGGTGACGTTCATCAACTCGGAGCCGTACCGCAGCGAGCCGAGCTGGGCCAGGTCCAGCCAGGAGGTGCCGGCGAAGGCGGCCTCCCAGCCGAGGATCCGGTCCAGCTCGATGGCGTGCCCGACGGACTCGTGGATCTGGAGGGCGAGCTGCTCGCCGCCGAGGATCAGGTCGGTCTCGCCGGCCGGGCACTCGGGCGCGGTGAGCAGCTCCCGGGACTCCTCGGCGATTCGCGCCGCGTGCGCGGCCAGGTCCAGCGACTCGACCAGCTCCCAGCCGGTGGTGCCGTACTGGCCGCGGTAGCTGGGCCAGGAGCGGCGCTGGGTCTCCCGCTCGCCGATCGAGGTGGCGGAGATGCCGCCGCCGCACTCCCGGATGCGCTGGTCGATCCGGTGCCCCTCGCTGGAGACGAACCACTTGGTGGTGTCCCAGATCTGGTAGAGCCCCTCGGCCAGGTCGGCGCCGTGCGCCCGCATCGTGGCGGTCGCCCCGACCAGCAGGTCGCCCTTGTCCGACAGCGCCACCCCGAGCGGGTCGACCCGGCACTGCGAGGCCCAGGTCGCGGTGGTCGGCTCGCTCGGGACCAGGTCGATCGGCGGCCCGGGAACCCGCGCGCTCGCGGCGGCGGTCTCCGCGGCGCGCCGGCCGGCGCCGCGGACCATCCGCTCCGACAGCTCGGGTACGGCGTGGAAGCCCCAGCTCGATCCCACCAGCGCCCGGACGCCCAACCCGATGCTCTCGTCCTGGGTGAGCTCCTCGATCTCGCCGTTGCGGGCCGACATGGACTCGTAGCGGCGGTGCATCACCCGGGCGTCCGCGTACCGGGCGCCCGCGTCGAGGGCGGCCTGCACGGCGGCCGACGCCGCATCGAACTCGGTCATGTGCCCGACCCTAGGCGAGCGGACCGACATCCGTCAGGGGACGAGATCCTCCGGCCGGATGGTGGCGTGCACCGGCTCGGTCAGCGTCAGGGTCTCGCCCCGTTTGACCATGGACTGTTCGACGTAGTTGCGGCCGCGGCGCTGGAAGAGGCGCAGGCCTCCTGTCTCCTGCTCGACCAGCAGGTACCACTCGATGCCGGCGGCGGCGTAGTAGTGCATCTTGAGCACCTTGTCGGTCGCCGCGTTGCTCGGCGAGATGATCTCGCAGATGAGGCGGACGTCGGCCGCCTCGATCATGAGTTCGTCCAGGTCGACCGGCCCGGTGATGACGAGATCGGGAATGGGGATTCGGCCCGCTCGGAGCCGGACGTTCACCGCCTCCAGGAGCTCCAGCCCGGCAGTCTCCGCCGCGGCTTCGAGGATGTTGCCCAGCTTGCGCGAAATGCGCTGGTGACGTGGAGTCGGGGCTGGGGTCACGTGGAGGCTCCCGTCGAAGAGTTCGACGCGCTGTTGCGTCTCGCCGAGGGCGAGGTACTCCTCTTCGGTCCACGGTCCCTCGTGGTCGAACACCGCCGCGGTCATGGTCACCTCCACCTCGTGCCGGCGGGAATCCTCCCGTGGGTGCCGCCCCCATGGTCGCACCCGAGGTGCGACCGTGCGGGCACGACATCGAGTCGCCGGGGTGGATGTCCTGGTGAGGACTGTTCACGCCCGTTGTCGACTCGTTACGCTGTGGCCCGCTGACAGCTCCGCCTTTGTAGCTTATTTTCGCCCTCGTGAGTTTGTTGTAGGTTCTCTACAACCCGAGGGAGGCGGTCGTGGACAGTCCGGAACCGGTGCCGTCCGGCCGATCCGGCGTGCCGGAACAGCGCGCCGCCGAGGGCCCCTACCTGCGGGTGGAGGACCTGCGGGTGCGCTTCGAGACCGAGGACGGCGTGGTACGCGCGGTCGACGGGGTCTCCTTCGCGGTGGAGCGTGGCCGCACCCTCGGCATCGTCGGCGAGTCCGGCTCCGGCAAGAGCGTCACCTCGCTGGCCGTCCTCGGCCTGCACGACCCCCGGCGGACCACCATCACCGGGGAGATCTCCCTCGGCGGCCGGCAACTGGTCGGTCTCCCCGAGGAGGAGGTGCGCCGGCTGCGCGGCCGGGACATGGCGATGATCTTCCAGGATCCGCTCTCCGCGCTGCACCCCTACTACACCGTCGGCAGGCAGATCGCCGAGGCGTACCGGGTGCACCACCCGAAGGCCGGCAAGCGGGAGGCCCGCCAGCGGGCGGTGGACATGCTGGGCCGGGTCGGCATCCCGCAGCCGGCCAAGCGGTTCGACCAGTACCCGCACGAGTTCTCCGGCGGCATGCGGCAACGGGCGATGATCGCGATGGCCCTGGTCAACGACCCGGACCTGGTGATCGCCGACGAGCCGACCACCGCGCTGGACGTGACGGTGCAGGCGCAGATCCTGGACCTCCTCGCCGACCTCCAGGCCGAGTTCCGCTCGGCGATCATCCTGATCACCCACGACCTGGGCGTGGTCTCCCAGGTGGCCGACGACGTGCTGGTGATGTATGGCGGCCGGGCCGTCGAGCGGGGCAGCGTGGAGCAGGTGCTGCGACGTCCGCAGCACCCGTACACCTGGGGCTTGCTCTCCAGCGTGCCGTCGTTGCACGGCGACGCGGACGCGGACCTGGTGCCGATCCCCGGCAACCCGCCCTCGTTGATCAACCTGCCGGCGGGGTGCGCGTTCCATCCGCGCTGCCGCTACGCCGACCGCAACGGCGACCGGTCGTCCACCGAGGTCCCCGAGCTGCGCCCGACGGGCGCCCCCGGTCATCTGGTCGCCTGCCACCTCTCCGCCGACCAGCGGACCGTGCTGTACGCCGAGGACGTCGCGCAGGTGGGGGTGGCCCGGTGAGGAACGCGGCGGAGCGGAGTCCCGCAGGTTCGAACGAAGGGTCCGCGCCGATGACCGAGACCGAGCCGCTGCTGCGGGTGCGCGGGCTGGCCAAGCACTTCCCGGTGCGCAGCGGCCTGCGGAGCAGGGGACTGGTGCGGGCCGTCGACGGGCTCGACTTCGAGGTGCGGCCGGGGGAGACCCTGGGGCTGGTCGGGGAGTCCGGCTGCGGCAAGACCACCACCGGCCGGATGCTGGTGCGGCTGCTGGAGCCGACCGCCGGTTCGATCGAGTTCGCCGGGCGGGACATCACCCACGCCGGGCGGCGCGAGCTGCGTCCGCTGCGCCAGGACCTCCAGATCATCTTCCAGGACCCGTACGCCTCGCTGAACCCGCGCCACACCGTGGGCCGGATCGTGGCGATGCCGTTGCAGGTCAACGGGATCACCCCGCCCGGCGGGGTGAAGAAGCGGGTGCAGGAGCTGCTGGAACTGGTCGGGCTCAACCCGGAGCACTACAACCGCTACCCGCACGAGTTCTCCGGCGGGCAGCGGCAGCGGATCGGCATCGCCCGCGCGCTGGCGCTGCGGCCCCGGTTGATCGTCGCCGACGAGCCGGTCTCGGCGCTGGACGTCTCGATCCAGGCGCAGGTGGTCAACCTGCTGCGGGACCTGCAACGCGAACTCGACCTGGCGTTCGTCTTCATCGCCCACGACCTGGCCGTGGTCCGGCACTTCTGCCAGCGGGTCGCGGTGATGTACCTCGGCAAGATCGTGGAGATCGGCGACCGGGCCGACATCTACGAACGGCCGCAGCACCCGTACACCCGGGCGCTGCTCTCGGCGATCCCGGACGTGACGGCGCTCGGTCCGGGCGGCCGGATCCGGCTCACCGGGGACGTGCCGACGCCGCTGGACCCGCCCTCGGGTTGCCGGTTCCGCACCCGGTGCTGGAAGGCGCGGGACGTCTGCGCCACCGAGGAACCCGCCCTGGTCGTCCGCGACGGCGGCCGACAGTTGACGGCCTGCCACTTTCCGGAGAGCGGCCCGGTCGGCGGCGCCGATCCGGCCGGCCCGGTGGACGTGAGCGGCGTGAGCGCCGAGGAGGTGGCGAGGTGAGCCTGTCCCCGGTCGAGGGCGTGGCGCTGGCCGAGATCGAGTCCGGCGGCGACGGTGCCGCCCCGAAGCAGAAGGCCGTGGTCGGCCGCTCGCCCGGGCAGCTCGCCTGGCTCCGGCTGCGCCGGGACCGTACCGCCGTCGTCAGCGGGTCGATGCTGGTCTTCTTCGCGCTGGTGGCGCTCGCCGCGCCGCTGATCGAGCTGCTCTACGGGATCGGGCCGGGCGACCAGTTCCAAGGCAAGCTGGACGGGTTCGGGATGCCGCTCGGCTACGCCGGGGGTGTGTCGGCGGACCACTTCTTCGGCCTGGAACCCGGGCTCGGTCGGGACATCTTCATCCGGATGGTCCACGGCCTGCGGACCTCGCTCTTCATCGCCTTCACCGCGGCGGTGGTCACCACCACGATCGGCGTCGCGCTCGGCGTCCTCGCCGGCTACCTGGGTGGCCGGGTCGACGCGGTGATCAGCTGGATCACCGACCTGGCGCTGGCCATGCCGTTCCTGATCGTCGCGCTGGCACTGACCCCGACCCTGGTGCTGCGCTTCTACGGCGAGCGGGAGGAGGTCTCCTCGGTCTTCGGGGTGGTGGTGCTGATCGTGGTCTTCGCGGTCTTCGGCTGGACCAGCACCGCCCGGCTGGTGCGGGGCCAGGTGATCACCTTGCGCGAGCGGGAGTTCGTGGAGGCGGCCCGGGCCAGCGGCGCCGGGCTGGGGCACATGCTCTTCCGGCAGTTGCTGCCGAACATCTGGGCCCCGATCCTGGTGGCGTTCTCGCTGGCGGTGCCGCAGTACGTCACCGGCGAGGCCGCGCTGTCCTTCCTCAACGTCGGCCTCGGCGAGGAGACGCCGAGCTTCGGAAAGATGATCTTCCGGAGCCTGAGCTACCTGGAGACCGACCCGGCGTACGTCTTCTTCCCGGGCATCACGATCTTCGCGCTGGTGCTGGCCTTCAACCTCTTCGGGGACGCGCTGCGCGACGCGCTCGACCCGAAGTCGTCGCGGTAGGGGTGTCGCCATGGCCCGGTTCCTGATCAAGCGGATCTTCTCCGCCGTGCTCACCCTCTTCGTGGTGAGCGTGCTGACCTTCCTGATGTTCTTCGCGCTGCCCCGCGACCCGGTCAGCGGCATGTGCCCGAAGAACTGCAACCCGGAGCGGCTGGAACGGGTCCGCCAGGAGCTGGGTCTGCGCGACCCCCTGGTCACCCAGTACGCCGGCTACATGAAGGGCATCGTCACCGGCCGGGACCTGGGCAGCGCCCAGGGCGGCCGGTGCGACGCCCCCTGCCTGGGCTGGTCGTACGTCACCAACGAGGCGGTCTCGGACACCATCGCCCGGGTGCTGCCGGTGACGCTGAGCATCGTGATCCCGGCGGCCGTGCTCTGGCTGCTGCTCGGGGTGGGGCTCGGCATGGTCTCCGCGCTGCGCCGGGGCACCTGGCTGGACCGGGCCGCGATCGGCTTCTCGCTGGCCGGCGCCTCGTTGCAGATCTACTTCGTCGGCGCGGTGCTGATGCTGGTCTTCGTCTACACCCTGGCCTGGCTGCCGGTGCCCGGCTACACCTCGATCTTCACGGACCCGTTGGAGTGGGCCTCCGGGCTGGTGCTGGCCTGGCTGGCGCTGGCGTTCCTGTTCTCCGCGATCTACGCCCGGTTGTCCCGGGCGCAGATGCTGGAGACGCTGTCGGAGGACTTCGTCCGGACCGCGCGGGCCAAGGGCCTGGCCAAGCCCAAGGTGTACGGGCGGCACGCGCTGCGCGCGGCGATCACCCCGGTGGTGACCATCGCCGGCCTCGACGTCGGCGGGGCGCTGGGCGGCACGGTGATCACCGAGACCACCTTCGGCCTGAACGGGATGGGCCGGACCGCCGTCGAGGCGGTGCGCGCCGGCGACCTGCCCACCATCATGGCCACCGTGCTGATCGCGGCGGTCTTCGTGGTGCTGGCCAACCTGCTGGTGGACCTGCTGTACGCCGCGATCGACCCGCGGGTCCGGCTGGGCTGACCGTCGTCCGTCCCCGTCGGACGTCGACCGGTCGGGCGGCGTTGAAAAGTATCGACAACTGTTACACAACTCGTAGGTTTTTTTCTTTACGATCCTCGGGACGTCGGCGGTACACCCGCCGGACCGGACGGGCACAGGTGGAGGAGGCAGAAGATGCGACCACGCGTGACGGCCGCCGCGGGCGGCGCGATCGCACTGGTGGTGGCGCTGGGTGCGTGCTCGAAGAACACGGGCGAAGGCACCACGGTGGACACCAACCGGCAGCAGACCGGGGTCATCGCCACGGACCCGAAGGACTCGATGGGGCCGGCCGCGGAGGTGAGCGGCGCGCAGAAGGGCGGCACCTTCACCATCATCCGGGAGACCCCCATCACCCACCTGGACCCGCAGCGGACGTACTCCTTCGCCGGGCTGATGGCCAACCCGCTCTTCTCCCGCTACCTGACCACGTGGAAGGACGACGGCAAGGGCGGCCTGGTGCTCGTCGGTGACCTGGCCGAGACGCCCGGCACCAACGTCAACAACGACTGCAAGGTCTGGGAATACAAGATCAAGGACGGGGTGAAGTTCGAGGACGGCAGCCCGATCACCGCCAAGGAGATCGCGTACGGCATCGCCCGCTCCTTCGACCCCGACCTCTCCGGCGGCCCGACCTACCTGCAGGAGTGGCTCGCCGACAGCCCGCAGTTCGACACCAAGTGGGACTTCAAGAAGAACAAGACCTCGCTGCCGCCGGGCCTGACCACCCCGGACGACAAGACGCTGCGCTTCGAGTTCGCCAAGCCCCGCTGTGACCTGCCGTTCGCGGTCTCGCTGCCGACCACCGCCCCGCTCAAGCCGGAGAAGGACACCGGGGTCAACCTGGACACCCAGCCCTTCTCGTCCGGGCCGTACAAGGTGGCGAAGAACCAGGTCGGCGTGCAGCTCACCCTGGACCGCAACCCGAACTGGGACCCGAAGACCGACCCGGTGCGCCACCAGTACCCGGACCAGTTCGTCTGGAGCTTCGGCCCCACCGAGGACGCCGCCAACAACCGGGTCATCGCCGACAACGGCGCCGACCAGAGCGCACTCGCCTGGAACTTCGTGCCGGCCTCGCTGGTGGCCAAGGTGGCGGGGGACGCCTCGCTCAAGAGCCGCACCATCCTCTCCCCGACGCCCAGCGCCAACCAGCTGGTCATCAACACCCAGCGGGTCAAGGACCTGAAGGTCCGCCAGGCGCTCAACTACGCCATCGACCGGGACGGGCTGATCAAGGCGCTCGGCGGCCAGACCGTCGCCGCCCCGCTGACCACCCTGATGCCGCCGGCCACCATCGGCTACCAGGCGTACGACGCCTACCCGGCGGGCGCCAACGGCAACGTCGACAAGGCCAAGGAGCTGCTCGGCGGCCAGACCCCGGAGCTGGTCCTGGGCGCGGCGGACAGCACCCGCGAGCAGCAGGAGGCCGTTCAGGTCAAGGCCAACCTGGAGCGCGCCGGCTTCAAGATCACCATCCGGAACATCCCGGACGACGCGAAGCTCGACGAGATCAAGAAGAAGGACAACCCGTGGGACCTGTACTTCGGGTCCTGGGCGGCCGACTGGCCGAGCGGCGCGTCCATCCTGCCGGTGCTCTACGACGGCCGCACCATCAAGGCCGAGGGCAACAGCAACCAGTCGTACGTCAACGACCCGGCGATCAACGCCGAGTTCGACCGGATCCTCGCCCTGGAGCCGGCGAAGCAGGGCCTTGAGTGGGCCAAGCTCGATGAGCGGATCATGAAGGAGCTGGCCCCGGTGGTGCCGCTCTACGTCGACGTCGCCTACAACGTGCACGGGTCCAAGGTCGGCGGGGTCTTCATCTCCAGCGTCTTCGGCTACCCGTCCTTCGTGAACGCGTACGTCAAGCCGTGATCTGCCACTGACGACGCGCACCGCAGGCCAGGGTCCTCTCCCGACAACGTGGTCGGGAGGGGACCCTTTCGCTTGACGAGCCGGGACCACGGTACGGAGAAGCTGACCTGGCCTCTTGTCCGCGAAGCTCGCACCGACCCACCCATCAGCGGTGAGCAGGCCGGTTGTGCTGGCTGAGCCATCGCCAAAGCGTCGGCGCGCGCGGTTGGTGACATGATCGAGCGGTGGTTGAGGCAGTTGGCGTTCGATGGTTCCCGGACGAGGTCGGTCGTAACGAGGGGGAGGCCGCTTTCCTGGAACGGCTTCGGCGGGAAGCATCCGGCTGGGACGTCGAGGGGCTCTCGCCGGAGGACCACACCTCGTCGCAGCTGTGCCTGGTGCCGCTGTACATCGACGTTTATGTGCCAGGGCTCACCACCCAGCGCAGCACCCTGCAGGTTGGCTACTGGACGGGCGGGCCGCTCGGACAGGCACTCCAAGGTGTCTGGGGCGACGACCACCTCCTCGATGACCACGACGGCAACGATCCTGAGGACCTGACCGTGATCGGGGTGCGGGCCAGCCATGAGGACTACGCGGAGTGGGCCGGCGCCTGGCTGCTGCGCCAGTTGCAACGACCTGTCGTGCGGGAGGAGTGGCTGGCCGGGGACCGTGTGGTCGCTGCCACCTGGCGGCTGGACGATACTGGCCGTGTCCTCGCCCGGCATGGCAGCAGTTCCCGCCGGTTCCTGCGCCGCCGCGCCGACCGTGTTGTCGCGGTGAGGTGAGCTTCGCGATGATCGCCGAGCCGGGATGGTCTGCCGGCACGCCGGTCATCGGCTCGGCGTCGCGTGTACGCGTGTCGTGAGGCGCTGTCAGCCTCATGTTGGGATGAAGCCGTCACGACCGGCCTGTGAGCTTGACGAACGCCTACGCCGGCGACGTGTTGTACCGGTCGAGCGTCGCCTTGGACGTGGAGGCATCCTGGAAGGTCAGTTCCCACGGGCCGGTGTTGACGTCCATGTCCTTGCCGAACCCGACCCACTTCCCGGCCATCCGTCGACCGGTGGGCTCCACCAGTAGCTGGATCGCGCCGTGGTACCGGGCTCCCCGGTAGTAGCCGCCGGGGTCGGTCTGCTCCACCCAGGTGCCGGTGACAACGGCACCGTCCACCGTGAGATCCAACGACAACGACGATGCCGCCGAGCCGGGCAGGCTACGTGCGGTCAGCCGGTCGCCGTGCTGAAGCACGACCAGGAAGTGCTGCCCGGCGAACGACTCGCCCCGGCCGCTGGAATGGTACTGATAGCGGCTGAGCCACACGCCCTCGTGTGATCCGTGGACAGCGGTCGGCCTGGGCGTGGGGGTGGCCAGGCCGGACATGGGCGAGGTCAGGTCGTGGCCACCCTGCTGGTCGTCGACGACGTGGCCGTCAGGCAGCGCGGCGAAGCCGAGCAGCGAGATGGGCAGACCGGTGACCACTTCCAACGCGCGGGCGTAGACGGGTCGCGGCGCGGCGATCACGCCTGACTCCCAGCGTTGAACAAGTCGCTTGTTGGCGTCGTTGGGCTCGCCGGCGCGGTGACCGGCGGCCTGGAGCGCGCGGGCGAAGTCGTCCTGGCTCATGCGCATCCTGGTGCGGACGGCGCGCAGGACGGTGTTCGGAGCGGTCATGCTCGCCACGATAGCGGGATGTCGTCTTAATGTCGCTTCCCATGTGGGTGCCTTGTCGCGTCTTGTGCCGTCGCGCCCGGCGACACCTCGACGTCACTGTGGATGGCATGCGACGGCTGACTCGCCGCCGCGTCCCCGACGGAGGTGGCGATGCAGGATGGCGGCGAGGCGGCGGTGAGCCGGGGTGAGCAGGAGGAGGCGGCCGAGCGGGAGGCGGCGAGACAGCGGATCCTGGCGCAGGCCGAGGCGGAGCGGATACCGGTCGAGGAAACGACTCGGGCGGTGTCGGACCGGCAGTGGCGTCGTGACCGGTGATTCGGTACCGATTGGTCGACGCGTCGCGTACCTGCGGGTGCGGCGGAGGTTGTCGCAGCAGTCGTTCGCCGATCAGTTGGGGAAGTCGAAGAGTTGGGTGGACAAGGTCGAGCGTGGCGTCCGCTCCCTGGAGCGGGTGTCGACCATTCGGGACATCGCGGCGGTGCTGCGGGTTGACACCGCGGCCCTGCTCGGTCGCGACGCGCAGCCGGCCGAGGTGGCCGAGCGCAGCGAGGGCGTCGCACGGATTCGGGCGGCATTGTCGGCGTACGAAATAGCTCTTGGCCGGCCGGCGGCGGGCCGGGAGGTGATGCCGGCCGATCGGCTGGCACGGGAGGTGCGACACGCCTGAACGGTCTATCAGCATGCCCGGTACCCGCGCCTGGCGGAGCTGTTGCCGGCGTTGCTGGCCGAGGCTCACCGTGCCCACGTGCGGAACCCGGGGGCGGGTCGGGTGGCCGTGGTGGAGGCGTACCGGGTGACGGCGGCGTTGCTGGTGAAGCTGGGCGAGGGGAGCCTCGCGTGGCTTGCCGCTGATCGGGCGATGTCCGCCGCTGCCGGTGACCGGGTGTTGCTGGCGGGCGCGGCGGTGCAGCTCGGCCAGGTGTTGCGGGCGTCGTCGCGGGCGAGGTCTGTGATGCTGGCCGCCGCCTACGAGATCGCCCCGGCCGATCCGGACGCCGGTACGCCGCAGGAGTTGTCGTTGTGTGGGTCGCTGCTGGTGCAGGCCGCCCTGATCGCGGCCAGGGCGGGTGATGACCGTTCGGCGGGTGACCTGCTGAACGAGGCCGGTGAGATGGCGGCCCGGGTGGGTGACGGGCAGGACCATCATTGGACCGCGTTCGGGCCGACAGCCGTCGAGGTGGCGCGGGGCGCCGCCGCCGTGGAGCTGGGCGACGGCGCTGCGGCGGTCGCCCGGCACGAGGGGGCGATCGGACGGGACGGGTGGCGGTGGCTGCCGGTCGAACACCGGGCCGCGCACCTGATCGACGCGGCTCGCGCCTATTTGCAGACCGACGACCCCGTCAGCGCGGCCCGGGCCCTGCTGCGCGCCCACCGCATCGCGCCCGCCGAGGTCCGACACCGGCCGGCGGTACGAGAGGTGGTCGCCCAAGTCGCCCGCGACCCGGACGCCCCCGCCACGATCACCGAACTCGCCATCGGAATCGGGGTGCTCTGAGCGTGATCACGCCGGGCCCGCCGACGGCTCACCCGAGATGACGGCGCAGGAAGTCCAGCTCCAGCCGGAGCAGGCGCTCGGACAGCCCGTCGGCGGCCTGGTGGGTGGCGCCGGTCAACGGCAGCACCGCGTGCGGACGGCCGGTGGCCAGCAGCGCCGCCGACAGCCGCAGCGTGTGCGCGGCCACCACGTTGTCGTCGACCATGCCGTGCACCAGCAGCAGCGGCCGGGCCTGCTCCGTGGCGAGGACCGGCTCGGCGGCCAGCTCCACCAGCGAGTGGTGCCCGTAGACGTCGATCCCGTCCTCCGGCAGGCCCAGGTAGCGCTCGGTGTAGGCGGTGTCGTACAGGTGCCAGTCGGTGACCGGGGCGCCGGCGATGCCGCACCGGAACAGCTCCGGGTGGCGCAGCACCGCCAGCCCGGCCAGCCAGCCCCCGAACGACCAGCCGCGCACCGCCACCCGGTCGAGGTCGAGGTCCGGGTGCTTGCCCGCCAGCGCGGTGAGCGCGTCCACCTGGTCGGTCAGGATCACGTCGGCCATCCGCCGGTGGATCGCCTTCTCGAACGAGGGCGCCACCCCGGGGGTCCCCCGGTTGTCGATGGTCACCACCGCGAAGCCGGAGTCGGCCCACCACTGCCGCTCCAGCCAGGCCGACCGGGCCGCCACCACCTCCTGGTGCCCCGGTCCGCCGTAGATGTCGAGCAGCACCGGCAGCCGGGTGCCCTTGACGTGGTCGGCGGGGTAGAGCACCGCCGTCGGCAGCCGCCGGTCGGTCACCCGCACCAGCACCGGGCGCGGCGCGTACGGCGGGCTGGCGGCGAACGAGCGGAGTTGGGCCACCTCGCGGTCGCCGCGCCAGACCGACCAGCGGGTCCCCGGGTCGTCCAGCGACGCCGTGCCCACCACCAGCACGTCCGCGCCGACGGCGGCGGTGTGCCAGCCCGGGGTGCTGCTCATCCGGCGGGCCTCCACCCCGCCGCCGATCACCGTCCGCACCCGGTACAGGTGACGCTGGCTCGGCTCGCCCTCGCTCGCCTCGACCAGCAGGTCGGCCGGGCCGTTGCCGACCGGCAGCCGCCCCACCACCCGGCGTACGTAGAGCGAGGGCGGGGTGAGCAGGGTGCCGTCGGCGAAGAGGCAGCGGGCGTCGTACCCGTCGTGGGCCAGCTCGCCGCCGACCAGCACCCGCCCGTCGGGCAGGTGCGCCGGGGTGCCCGGGATCGGCTCCACCCAGCGCGGGTCGGCCAGTTCGGCGTGCACCTGGGTCTCCCCGGTGCGGTGGTCGACCGCCAGCACCAGGCCGTGCTGCTGCGAGCGGCGCAGCACGGTGATCAGCGGCCCGCCCTCGGCCCAGCCGACCGACGCCAGGTAGGGGTAGGTCTCCCGGTCCCAGTGCACGTCGACCCAGCCGCCGTCGAGGTCGAGCAGGTGCAGGCTGACCTCCGCGTTCGGGCCGCCGGCCAGCGGGTACGCGATCGAGGTGGGCGGGCTCGCCGGGTCGGCCGGGTCGTGCAGGTGCCAGCGGGGCAGGCGGGACTCGTCGACCCGGGCGGCCAGCACCGAACGGCCGTCGGGCGCCCACCAGTAGCCGCGGAACCGGTGGAACTCCTCGGCCGCCACGTGCTCGGCCAGCCCCCACGTCACGCCGGAGTCCTCGCCGGCCAGCAGGGTGTCGGTGCCATCCGACTCGACCACCCGCAGCTGGCCCCGGCGTACCCCCTCGGCGGCGTCGGTCACGTACGCCAGCCGCTCCCCGGTCGGGTCGGGCCGCGGGTCGATCACCGGCCCGACGGTGGCCACCTCGACCACGTCACCGTGCACCAGGTCCGCCCGGAACAGCCGTCCGGCCAGCGGGAACACCGCCACCCGACCGGCCGCGTCGAGGGCGTACGAGCCGATGCCGGCGGCGCTGAGCCGCTGCCGCTCGCGCAGCGCCCGCTCACCCGGGGCGAGCGCCGCCGGGTCGGCCTCGGCACCGAGCAGCGCGGCCGGGTCGGCCACCAGCCGCTCCTCGCCGGTGGCGACCTCCAGCGACCAGAGGGCCTCCGCCGGGTCCTCCGGTCCACCGGAACGGAGGAAGATCACCCGGGAGCCGTCCTCGGCCACGGAGACGGCGCGCGGGGCCCCGTGGCTGAACCGACGGGTGCGGGCGGCCAGCTCGGGAAAGTCCACAATCCGGATCGTAGAGCGGCGTCGGGCGTGATGTGGCCGACCTGGGCGGACGCGTCGAGACCGGCGGCCGGGGACCGCCGGTTAGAGTGACGGGCGTGACGACGCTGCCCGACCGCCGCCTCCTGCTGGTCCACGCGCACCCCGACGACGAGTCCATCGGCACCGGCTCGACGATGGCCCACTACGCCGCCACCGGAGCCCACGTCACGCTGGTCACCTGCACCCTCGGCGAGGAGGGCGAGATCCACGTGCCGGAGCTGGCGCAGCTCTGCGCCGCCGAGGCCGACCAGCTGGGCGGATACCGGATCGGCGAGCTGGCCGCCGCCTGCGCCGCGCTCGGTGTCACCGACCACCGGTTCCTAGGTGGCGCGGGCCGCTACCGGGACTCCGGGATGATGGGCCTGCCGACCAACCAGCACCCCCGGGCCTTCTGGCAGGCCGACCTCGACGAGGCCGCCGGGCACCTGATGGAGATCATGCGGGAGGTACGCCCGCAGGTGCTCGTCACGTACGACCCGAACGGCTTCTACGGCCACCCCGACCACATCCAGGCCCACCGGGTGGCGATGCGGGCGGTGGAGCTGGCCGCCGCCGAGGGCGTGGCCCCGACGAAGGTCTACTGGACGGCGATGCCGAGCAGCGTGCTCGAGGCGGGCATGACGCACTTCGCCGAGTCGGCGGACAACCCCTTCGCCGGCATCGACAGCGTCGAGGACCTGCCCTTCGGCACCCCGGATCCGCAGATCGCCGCCCGGCTCGACGCCACCGAGCAGCACGCCGCCAAGGAGGCGGCGATGCGGGCCCACGCCACCCAGATCCCGGACAACTCCTGGCTCTACTCGATCGCCGGCAACTTCGGCGCCGAGTTCATGGGCGTGGAGTACTTCACCCTGGCGGTGGGGGAGAAGGGGCCCGGCAGCGGCCCGTACGGCTGGGAGGACGACCTCTTCGCCGGGATCGTCACCGACGGGGCGGACCGCTCCCCCGTCGCGGCGGCCGGCCTCCGGTGACCCTGCCCGCCCCGCCGATGCCGGTCGTCGAGGAGGAGAGCCCCCCGCCCCCGCCCCCCGGCCGGTTCACGCGGCTGTTCGACCCGGCCCTGCGGGTGGCCGGCGGCCTGGTCTCCCTGCTCGGCGGGGTGCTCGCCGCCCTGCTCGGGCTGCTCTTCTCCACCGTCCGGGTGGGGGGACAGCTGGTCGGGGTGTCGGTGCCGGTCACCATCGCCGCCGCGATCGCGCTCAGCTGGTTCGCGTACGCGACGGTCGGCCGCAAGTGGGCCGTGGCGCTGCCGGCGGTGCCCTGGTTCGTGCTGATGTCCGTGGCGGCGGTCCGCTCCGACGAGGGTGACCTGCTCGTCGCCGGTGACAACTGGGTCGGGCTGGGGATGATCACCGCGGGGGCGATGACCTTCGCGGTGATGGCGTTCCGGCAGATCCTGGGCCCGCCGCAGCGACGCCGTGACGGGTGATGACGGGGCGCCGGTGGTGGTGGTAGATATTCCTGCCAGGAGGCCCGCCGACGGGGCGGCCGGTACGGCGGGAGGCGTGCGATGAGCCAGCGGCGGCGCGCGATCGGGGTGCTCGCGGGAGCGCTGTTCGCGGTCAACGTGGTGGCCCGGTTGACGACCAGGTTCGGCTTCGACGGCAACGACAGCGCCCAGTCCGTGATCTCCCTCATCATGTTCCTGGTGATCGGGGCGATCCTCGCCGGGGTGGTCCTCGTCCGGGGCCGGGTCCAGCCGGTCGCCGAGTGGGGCGGCGTCGTCGGCGCGGCGATCGGGGTGGCGCTGCTGCTCACCATCCTGGTGGGGCCGCTGCTGGTGGGCGAGAGCCCGATCCCGGACAACGGCGGTCTCTTCTTCGCCCAGTTCGGCTTCTACCTGCTCGCCGCCGGCGCCGGGGTGGCCCTGGCCCACCTGGTGCTCACCGCCCTCGGCCGGGACCACCGTTCGCAGCAGCTCAAGCGGTACGCCGAGCGCAAGGCGGCCAGGCCGCCCCGCGTCGTCCGCCGCTGACCCGTCGGGTCGCCCCTCAGTCCGGGGCGACGCGGGTCAGGTAGGTGTGGTGGGTGGTGAAGCCGATTCCCTGGTAGAGCGTCACCGCGGCGGTGTTGCGCTGTTCCACCTGGAGGAAGGCGTGCGTCGCCCCCTCCGCCACACCCCAGTCGACCAGGGCGCGGACCACCCGATTGGCCAGCCCGCGCCGCCGGGCCTCGGGCACCACCTCGATCAGGCTGAGCCCCAACCAGCGGCCCTGCCCGGTGACCGTGCCCCGGCCGATCGCGACGAGCCGGCCGTCGGCGTACACGTGGGCGAAGCGGACCCGGTCCACGGCGGTGAGCACGTGCCGGGCGGCGTCCGGCAGGCCGCCCTTGCGGCCGGCGGCGATCGCCAGCCAGCCGTCGGACGGCGCGGCGGCCAGCTCCACCGGCGGCGCGTCGGCGGGGGCCGGTGGCGCCGGCGGCAGCGCGGCCAACGCCACGGTCTGCACCAGCACCGGCGGGCGGGCGCCCCAGCCCCGGGCGTCCAGTTCGGCGCCGACCGGCGCGGCCAGCGGCAGCGGGGTGTTCACCATCGCCTGCTGGCCGTGGTCGGCGTACCAGCGTTCCACCGCGTCGAGCGCGGCGGGCAGGGGACGGTCGGGGTCGCCCACGGGCAGCGCCGAGTTGGCCCGGCCCGACCAGCCCGCGGCGGCGCGCAGCAACCAGTCACCGAGCCGGCCCCGGACCGGGGCGGGCCACGCCTCGTCGGAGGCGCGTTCCAGCTCCACCACGGCGCCGGCGGTGGGCCGCCGGGTGGGCGGCACCCGCTTGGCCCGGTGCACCTCCGCCACCGGCACCCGCAGCCGGCCGCGCGCGGTGGCGAGAGTGAGATGGGTCTCGGTCAGCTCGACCAGTTCGCCGAGGGCGTCCGTGAAGAGGGGCCGGCCCTCGCGAATCCCCACAATGCGGCGGACCACGATCCGGTGTCCCACGTCCTGCTGTCGGAGCACGATCGACCTCCTCCCCGGCGAGATACTAGGCTCTTAGCGTCGCGGTGATCGCGACGAGTCTTGCGGAGGAGAAGACCGGTGACCTACATCATCGCCGAGCCGTGCGTGGATGTGCTCGACAAGGCATGCATCGAGGAGTGCCCGGTCGACTGCATCTACGAGGGCAATCGGATGCTCTACATCCACCCCGACGAGTGCGTCGACTGCGGTGCCTGTGAGCCGGTCTGCCCGGTCGAAGCCATCTTCTACGAGGACGACGTCCCGGAGCAGTGGAAGAACTACACCGGGGCCAACTACGAGTTCTTCGAGGACCTGGGCTCGCCGGGTGGGGCGTCGAAGATCGGCAAGGTGGAGAAGGACGCGACGTTCGTCGCGGCCCAGCCGCCGCGCGGAGAGGGCCACTGAACCGGCCCGCGCCGGTCTCGTCGCGCCTGCCCGAGTTCACCTGGGACACGCTGGACGCCGCGGCCGCCCTGGCCGCGGCGCATCCGGACGGTCTGATCAACCTCTCGATGGGCACCCCGGTCGACCCGGTGCCCCCGGTGATCCGGCAGGCGCTGGCGGACGCGGCCGACGCGCCCGGCTATCCGCTGACCGCGGGCACCCCGGCGCTGCGTGACGCCATCGCGGCCTGGGTCGCCCGGGCCTGCGGCGCGGGCGTCGACGGGCTGGGGGTGCTGCCCACGATCGGCTCCAAGGAACTGGTCGCCTGGTTGCCCACCCTGCTCGGCGTCGGCCCCGGCGACGTGGTCGTGGTGCCCTCGGTGGCCTACCCGACGTACGAGGACGGGGCCCGGCTCGCCGGCGCCACCACCGTCCGCGCCGACTCGCTGACCGCGGTGGGTCCGACCTCCCGGGTACGCCTGGTCTGGGTCAACTCGCCCGGCAACCCGACCGGTCGGGTGCTGCCCGCCGCCCACCTGCGCAAGGTGGTGGACTGGGCCCGGGAGCGGGGCGCGGTGGTGGCCAGCGACGAGTGCTACCTGCCGTTGGGCTGGTCGGCCGAGGCCGAGCCGGTCTCGGTGCTCTCGCCCGAGGTCTGCGGCGGGTCGTACGACTCGGTGCTGGCGGTGCACTCGCTCTCCAAGCGCTCCAACCTGGCCGGTTACCGGGCCGGCTTCGTGGCCGGCGACCCGGCCCTGGTGGCCGAGCTGCTCAAGGTCCGCAAGCACGCCGGGATGATCGTGCCGGCGCCGGTGCAGGCGGCGATGGTGGCCGCGCTGGGCGACCAGGCGCACGCCGACGAGCAGCGCGAACGCTACCGGGCCCGGCGGGAGACGCTGCTCGCCGCGTTCACCGGGGCGGGCTTCACAGTGGAACACTCCGAGGCCGGTCTCTACCTCTGGATGACCCGGGGCGAAGACTGCTGGGACACCGTCGACTGGCTGGCCCGCCGGGGCATCCTGGTGGCCGCCGGGGTCTTCTACGGCCCCGGTGGCGCGCGGCACGTCCGGGCGGCGCTGACCGGGTCCGACGCGCACGTCGCCGCCGTCGCGGCCCGCCTCGCCGGATCCTGACCGCTGGTCCGGGCGGCCGACCCACTCCGGCCGGCCGCCCGGACGGCGTCAGCCGTTGATCCGGCGGAAGACCCGCAGCAGGGTGTCCCGGCTCTGCTTCTCCAGCAGTTCGCTGGCCATCAGCTCCTGCATGGTGACCACCCGGCCGTCGTGCAGGCTCAGCTCCGCCTTCAGCGGCACCTCCCGCTTCACGTCCACCGAGACGATCTCCTCGTACGGCAGGAAGGCGTGCCGGGTCGCCAGCTCCGCGATCGGCACCGAGCCGACCAGCGCGCGCAGCCGCTTCTCGCCCTGGCTCGCCTTGCCCGGGTTGACGATCAGGATCAGCCCCCGGTCGAGGATGAGCACGTCGTGCTCCTTGCCCTCGATCTTGATGTTGGCCAGCGCGCCGATCAGGTCGGCGTCCCGCCCGGAGACCCGGTCCTCCACCACCGTCGCGCCGCCCGGGTCGATGCCCAGCGCGGCGAGGCGGGCCAGCGCCTCGTCCAGGGTCTGCGGCGCGACGGCCAGCTTGGCGACCTCGGCCAGGTCCCACGGCTCCCCGTCCGCGCCGACCAGCTGGGCCGGGCCGGACCAGGAGAGCTGCCAGTGCGCGCGGCCGGAGCGGATCGCCGCGTTGTCCAGCAGCGTCTCCATCGGGCCGGCGAACCGGACCGCGGCCTCCTTGCGGGTGGCGTCGCCGAAGAACTGCTCGGCGAACTCGCCCAGCCGACCCGAGCGCACCAGGTCCAGCACCGTCGTCAGGCCGGGCCCGGTCACGCCGGTGAACCGGCCCGCCGCCCGGTAGATGCCGTCCGCCTGCTGCTGCACCGAGGCGGCCAGCGCCGCGGCGGTGAACTGGGCCCACGGCAGCACCTGCCGGCTGCCGTGCTCGACCACGGCACCCTGGAGCTGCCGACCGGCGGTGGCGATGTCGGCGAGCAGCAGCGCGGCCGGCCGGTCGTCCGGTGCGACCGCTCCCGCCGGCAGGGCCGTCATCGCGGCGACCCGGATGCCGATCGGCGGGTGGGTGTCCCACGGCGACGGCTTCCCGTCCGGGGCGTGCTCCCGCAGTTCGGCGATCTCGTCCCGGCGGGCGTGCAGCAGCTCGCCGAAGCCGCCGAAGAGGTCGTCCGGCGCCAGCCCGGCCGACCAGCCCGGCTCCACGTACCGTCGCATGTAGAAGCCCCAGGCGGCGTCGAGCGCGGGCAGCGTGCGCAGCGCCGAGGTCGCGGCCTCGTGCCCGGCCAGCAGCACGGAGGACCGGTCGGCCTCCAGCTCCTGCCGACGCGACGCGGCGTTGTCCACCATCAGGTAGAGCTTCGAGTAGCCCCGGAAGACCCAGCCGATCGGGTTGTGCCGGCCGATCCGCTGGACGGTCTCCTCGATCGCCAGCCGGCCCCGGTACGCCACCCCGCCGAGCCGGGTGTGCTTGCCGGAGTAGTGGCCGAGCTCGTGGGCGAGCACCGAGCGGAGCTGGTCCAGCCGCATCGCCTGGAGCAGCGGCAGTCCGACGTAGAGGGTGCGCCGGCCGCCGATCAGGCCGAGCAGACGGCTCTGCTCGCCGACCGCCGCGTTCACCTCGGGCACCAGCCGGATCTCGTCCGGGGCGCGGGTGCCCACCGCGGCGGCCAGCTCCCGGACGGTGCTCCACAGTCCCGGCGCGTCGCGTTCGGAGAGGATCAGGCCGGGCGCCGGCTCGTTCCTGGTACGGATCGCGCGCCAGAGTCCGACGGCCACCGCTCCCAGCGCGATGACCAGGGGCAGCAGCAGCTTGCCGGTGAGGGCGCCGCTGGTGTGGCTGTACAGCCAGGCCCCGAGCGCGACGACGGCGGCGAGCTGCAACAGCGCGACGACGTAGAAGCCGATCAACATGACCACCGAGGCGAGCGCCCGGTACGTCGCGGACATCTTGGTTCCTTCCCCCGCTGTGAGGCCGCCTCGGATTCACGGGCGGCGGAGGGGACCGTACGACGTGGATCTTCGCCGGACAACCCCCTTCCGGTCCGCCCGGTCCACCTCTACGATCTGCCAGGTCGTCACCTCGCCGGTGACCTGCGCTCCGCCGCCGGCCAGTTCGAGGTCATCGGCGACCAGGTGACCCCCTGGCCCTGGTGCCACATCAGCGGCGACGACCCGGTGCACCGGTTCACGGCCGGGCGCGAGGACGCCCGGGCCGCCGAGGACCGACCGGCGTACCGGCCGGGCCGATATCCTCGGCCCGGACCTGGTGGGGGCCGGAGGGCCCCGCACCCCCTAGCCGGAACAGCGAGGTGCGCCGATGGTGGACAGGGTCGGTGCGCCGGTGCGGGCCGCGGTGGTGGGCACCGGCCTGATCGGCGGCTCGGTGCTGCTGCGGCTGCGCGCCGCCGGCCTCGACGTGGCCGGCTGGGATCCCGACGAGGCCACCCGGGAGCAGGCGCGTCGAGCGGGCGTACCGGCCCTGGACCGGCTGGTCGACGCGGTGGCCGACCGGGACGTGGTCTTCCTCTGCGGACCGCTGCCCACCCTGCCGGAGACGCTGGTCGAGGTGGCGGCGGCGACCGGCGGCGGGTGCGTGCTGACCGACGTCGGCAGCACCAAGGGCGAGGTCGCCGCCTTCGCCGCCGCGCGTGGGCTGACCGACCGGTTCGTGCCCGGCCATCCGATGGCGGGCACCGACCGGGCGGGCCTCACCGCGGCGGCGCCGGACCTCCTCACCGGGGCGGCCTGGGTGCTCTGCCCCGCCCCCGGGCCGGCGCTGGCCGCCTTCCGGTGGCTGACCGCCCTGGTCGTCGACGTCTTCGCCGCCCGGGTGGTGCCGATGCCCGCCGACCGGCACGACACCGTGGTGGCGCTCGCCTCGCACGTCCCGCACCTGCTCGCCGGGGCGCTGGCCGGGGCGGCCGACCGGTCGCCGCTGCGCGACGCGGTGCTGGGCCTGGCCGCCGGCAGCTTCCGCGACGGCACCCGGGTCGCCGGCGGCCCGCCGGAGCGCACGGCGAACATGCTGCTGGCCAACCGGGCGGAGACGCTGGCCGCGCTGGGGTCGGTCACCGCCGTCCTGGACGAGCTGGCCGCCGCCCTGCGCGCCGGTGACCGGGAGGCGCTCACCGCCCGGCACGCCGAGGGCCGGGCTGCCCGGGCCGCGCTGGCCGGTCGCCCGACGGTGTCGCTGCGCCGTCGCTTCCCGCTGGCCGGCGGGGACGAGGAGCTGGCCTTCCTGCTCGAGTTGGGTGCGGCCGGCGGGCACCTGGACGGGTGCCGCGTCGACGCCGACGGGGTGACGTACTCGGCCCGCCGGTTGCCCGAGGGCGCGGGCGGCCCGGCGGCCCCGCCGCTAGGGTGAGGGCGTGACGGACGGACCGGTCGTGGCGGTGCGCGGTGCGGCGTACCGGGAGGTGCCGCCCGAGCTGGCCCGCTTCCACGTGACCGTGCGGGCCCGGGAACGCGACCGCGAGGCCACCCTGACCCGGCTCGCCGAGCGGTCCGCCGCGGTGCGGGTGCTGCTCGACGAGCACCGGCCGCCGGTCGACCGCCGGGAGACCGGCGAGCTGTGGGTACGTGCCGAGACCAGCCGGTCCAGCGAGCGGGTGGTCGGCTACCGGGGCAGCGTGACCACCATCGTGACGGTCACCGACTTCACCACCCTCGCCGAGCTGATGTTGCGCCTGGCCGACCAGGAGCAGGTGGAGGTCGCCGGCCCGCAGTGGTCGCTGCGCCCGGACAGCCCGGCCCACCGGGAGGCCCGGCACGCCGCGATCGCCGACGCGCTGCACCGGGCCCGGGAGTACGCCGAGGCGCTCGGCGCCCGGGTCACCGCCCTGCTGGAGCTGGCCGACCCGAACGAGGAGTACGGCATCGCCTCCGCCGGCGGCGCCGCCTGGCGCGCCAAGGGTGAGCCGGCCGAGCTGGAGCTGGATCCGCCTCCGCAGACCGTGCACGCCGTGGTGCGGGCCCGGTTCGCCATCAGCGAGCCGGTCCTGCGCTGATGCCCGAGGTGCTTGGCGTCTCGCTCGACGAGCTGGTGGCCCGGGCGAGGACCCTGGCCGACGCCGGTCCCCGGCAACTGCTCGGCATCACCGGGCCACCCGGTGCGGGCAAGTCCACGCTGGCCGAACGGCTCGTCGCCGCGGTCGGCCCGGCCGCCCGGCTGGTGCCGATGGACGGCTTCCACCTGGCCCAGGCGGAGCTGGTCCGGCTGGGCCGCGCCGACCGCAAGGGCGCGGTGGACACCTTCGACGCCAACGGGTACGTCTCGCTGCTGCGCCGACTGCGCCGGCTCGAGCCGACCGCGGTGTACGCGCCGCTGTTCCGCCGTGACCTGGAGGAGCCGATCGCCGGCGCGATCGAGGTGCCGCCCTCGGTGCGGCTGGTGGTCACCGAGGGCAACTACCTGCTGGTCACCGACCCGCCCTGGGACGAGGTGCGGTCGCTGCTGCACGAGGCCTGGTTCCTCGACCTGGACGCCCAGCTGCGGCTGCGCCGGCTGGTGGCCCGGCACGAGGCGTACGGCCGGTCGCCGGACGCGGCGGTGGCCTGGGCGCACGGCAGCGACGAGGCCAACGCCGCCGTGGTGGCGGGCTCCGCCGGCCGCGCCGACCTGGTGGTCCGCCTATCCGACCCGCTGCCGGGGTGACGGGGCGGTCCGGCGCAGCAACCGGGCCACCAGCGCCCGCTCGCGGGTGAACTCCGGCGACTCCGGGTAGCCGCTGTGGTTGCGGATCGGCGGGTCGGCGACCTCGCCCCCGCTGGGGTGCAGCGCCTCCGGGTCGGCGACCGGGACGTCCCGTCCGCCGGCGCTGACCGGCCAGCCGAGCGGGTCGGTGTCCCGCCAGAAGTTGCTCCAGGCGACGGGGCCGGAGGGCCAGGCCAGGGCGGTGGCGAACGCCCGGAGTCGCTCCGGCCCGAAGTACGCCGGGAAGATCCGCCCGTAGAGCCGGGTCAGCTGGCAGCCGTACGAGAAGAACCAGATCCGGCGCCGCCAACGGGACGGCAGTTGGAGCAGCATCGCGGCGCAGATGACGGCTCCCTGGCTGTGCCCGGAGAGGATCACCCCGTCCACCCGGCGGAGGTCCTCGCCGGCCAGCGACAGCAGCCCGGCGACGCGGGTCTGCAGCTCGGGGACCGCCCGTTCGGCGTAGCTCGGTGGGGCGAGCGGGTGCGCGGCGCGGGGCCAGAAGGTGCCGACGTCCCAGATCACGCCGGCCGAGCGCCGGACGGTGTCGTTGCGGTAGACCAGCAGGCCGAGGGCGGCGACGACCGCGGGCAACCAGCCCAGCATGGTGCCGCCGACGTCGGCGACGGTGTGCACCACGTCCCGCCAGTCGCCCGTGCTCCTCGGGCTGGGCCGGCTGCGGGAGAGGGCGGCGGCGCAGCAGAGGGTCACCAGCACCGCCGACACGGTGCCGAAGCAGCCGATCAGCCGGACGGCGTGCTCGCCGACCAGCCGGTGCAACGCCCGGAACGTGCTGACCTCGCGGCAGCGCCGCAGGTCGTGGGCGGAGAGAGCGGTGCCGGGAGTGATCTGGGCGATGTACTCCTGGCGGCGCAGCCGGTGGAAGAGGAGGCCGGCGCGTACTCCGGTGGCGGCGAGGGCGAGTGCGGCGACGGCGAAGGCCAGGCCGGCCCAGAAGACGGCCAGGGGCGGCACCACCGTGGAGTACCGGCTGGGTGTGCCCCCGTTGTCGAGCCGGTCGGTGACCCAGTAGAGCAGGCCGGCGCAGTAGGAGATGGCCATCATCCAGCCGAATCCGGCGATCAGGGCGGCGCCGCGGCCACCCCAGGCCAGGTCGGTGTGCGCGCCGAGCGGCTGCTCCTCGGTCTCCGGCCGGATACGGGGGAGCAGCAACCCGGTCGCGGCGATCCCGATCGCCAGCACGGCCAGCATCCAGAGCCGCAGCCCCGCCGGGGCGGGTGGCGCGAAGGGCGGCGCGGCGTCGACCCAGACCGCCCCGAGGGGCAGCAGGACGGCGCCGGTCAGCGGGGCGAGCAGCCCCCGACGCCCGGAGCGGGCGACCGCGCCGATGGTGATGAGCAGCAGCACCTGGTAGGTGGCGAGCCAGGCGAGGGCCGGGTCGTACCCGGGCAGCGACCGGTCGGTGAGGCAGCCGGCGATCCCCGGGTCGCGGACACACCCGGCGGGGGGCCGGTACTCGGCCAGGGGCCGGCCGGCCGGACCGTCGGGCAGCAGCAGAAGGGTGAAGGTGCCGGCCAGTCCGAGCCCGGTGAGCAGGCCGACGGCCGCGCTCCACCGGCCCAGCGGGGTGGCCCCGCCGCGCCGGCTCAGCCAGGGGTGGCCCACCGCGACCACCGCGATCACCACGACCGCGGCGAGGGCGGTGACGGTCGGCCAGGCCACGGCGGCGCGGACGCCGCGCGGTGGGTCCATGGCGAGCGCCGCCCCGAGCGGCACCGCCGCGGCGATCACCGCTCCGGTGCACAGGTGCAGGACGGCGGCCCGCCGCAGCTGGCCCTCGCCGCCCCAGAAGGTGGGGTCCTGGAGCGGGCTGGTGGCCGCCTCCCGCCGCTCCGGTTCGGGCTCGCCGTCGCGGGGCCGGGGGTGGGGTTCGGCGGGCAGCTCGGCCTCGTACTGGTAGGTGCGCCAGGCCACGATGCCGAGCACCGCGAGCATGGCGAGGGGGAGGAGCAGGCCGACGGCGAGCGCGCGGCTGCCCTCCCGCCACCAGGCGTGGGTGAGGAACTCCCACGGGCCCGGCAGGTGGCGCAGGCAGTCCCGGTCGACGCACTGCCAGGCGACGAGGTCGCCCCCGATGCCGGTGGCGGTGACGACCAGGGTGCCGGTCAGGCTGAGGCAGAAGAGCCGGATCAGCCACGCGGTGATGCCGGACCGGCTGCCCCAGCGCTCCTGGTCGGGGTCGGGCGGGATGCCGGGCCGCGCGTAGAGCGCGACGTTGGCCAGGGTGAACGGCAGCAGCAGGGTCCACAGGGCACGTTCGACGTCGCGTACGGTCCGCGCGCCGGAGGTCAGCTGTCCCCAGCTGTACGCCTCGACCGTGATCGCGTCGTCCGGGTCGGCCGCGGTGGACCGGTAGAAGCCGGTGACCGCGTCCCCTGCGACCAGCCGGGGTTGCGGGCCGTTGCCGCCCGGTTCGGGGCGCAGGCCGAGGAGCTGGTCGGGTGGGGTGTTGGAGACGCCGTGCACCCGTAGTTCGAGCACCCGTTCGTCCATGCCGGCCCCCTGGTGACGCCTCCACTACCCAGGGTGCCCGACGATGGCGGTCTCGCCCACTGTCGGAATTACTGTTTTCGCAGCTCAAACCCTATTCGAGGGTGCGTACGGGCTTGGCCGGGTTGCCGACCGCGACGACGTTGGGTGGCAGGTCCTTGGTCACCACGGCGCCCGCGCCGACCACGGTGTTCGCCCCGATGGTGACGCCGGCGAGCACGATGACGCCGCCGCCGAGCCAGACGTTGTCGCCGATGGTGATCGGCTTCGCCGCCTCCCACTTGTCCCGGCGAGGTCCCGGCTCGACGGGGTGGGTGGGGGTGAGCAGTTGCACGTTCGGTCCGATCTGGACGTCCGCGCCGACGGTGATCCGGGCGACGTCGAGGAAGACGGCGTTGAAGTTCACGAAGCTGCGCGGGCCGATGTGGGTCTGCCAGCCGTAGTCGCAGTGGAACGGTGGGCGGATCCAGGTGTCCTCGCCGAGCGAGCCGAGCAGTTCGCGCAGCGCGGCCAACCGTCCCTGCGGGTCGGTGGCGGGGCTGGTGTTGAAGCGCTCGGTCAGCTGGGCGGCCCGGTCCAGGTCGGCGATGATCTCGGGCTCGTTGGCGATGTACGGCTCGCCGGCGAGCATGCGTTCCCTCATGGACGTCACCGGCCGATCATCCCTGACCGAACCGGCGTCGGATGCCGGGACCGTCATATTCCGGACTTCATTTTGCATACCCGGTATGTAATTCTGGTTTCCGTCAATGTGACTCCCGTCTATAACGACGCCTCACGAGGAGGATCCGTTGCACCGAACCAGAAGAAAGACCGTCGCGCTCGGTCTGGTGTTCGGCCTGGCGCTCGGCGCCCCGGGCACCGCATCGGCCGCCGTACCATCGGCCCCGGCCGATCCGGCCCGGGCGGCCCGGCCCGCCGGGTCACCGTCGACGGCGACCGGGGCGTCGGCCAGTGTCACCCTGCTCACCGGGGACCGGGTCACCGTCACCGCCTCCGGCGACGCCGCCGTCCGGCCCGCCGCCGGCCGTGCTGACGTGCGCTTCGTGGTGCGCCGGGAGCGCGGCCACCTCACCGTCGTGCCGCAGGACGCCCTGCCGCTGATCCGCTCCGGCAAACTGGACCGTCGGCTCTTCGACGTCACCGAGCTGATCTCCGCCGGCTACGACGACGCCCGCCGCGACGACCTGCCACTGCTGGTGTCGTACGCCTCGGGCGAGGCCCGGCGCGGCGCGGCCGCGCTGCCCGGCACCCGGGTGACCCGGGACCTGCCGGCGATCCGCGGCGCGGCCCTGACCGCCGGCAAGTCCAGCACCAACGCCGTCTGGGCGGCGGTCACCGCCGGCTCCGCCGGCACCCGGCTCGGCGCGGCGGGGGGCGTCGAGCGGATCTGGCTCGACGGCCGCCGTCGGGTCACCCTGGACCACAGCGTCCCGCAGATCGGGGCGCCCGCCGCCTGGTCGGCCGGCCTCACCGGCAAGGGTGTCTCCGTGGCGGTGCTGGACACCGGCGTCGACGCGGCCCATCCCGACCTGGCCGGCAAGGTGGCCGAGGCGCGCAACTTCACCGAGGTCCCCGACGGCCGGGACACCGTCGGGCACGGCACCCACGTCGCCTCGACGATCGCCGGCAGCGGCGCCGCGTCGGGCGGCAGGTACAAGGGCGTGGCCCCGGACGCCACGCTGCTCGACGGCAAGGTCTGCGAGGACCTGGGGTGCAGCGACTCGGCGATCCTGGCCGGCATGCACTGGGCCGCCGTGGAGAAGCGGGCCGCCGTGGTCAACATGAGCCTCAGCGGCTGGGACTTCCCGGAGGTCGACCCGCTGGAGGCGGCGATCGCGACGCTGACCGCGCAGACCGGCACGCTCTTCGTCACCGCCGCCGGCAACGACGGCTCCGACGGCTCGGTCGGCTCGCCGGCCAGCGCCGACGCGGCGCTCGCCGTCGGCGCGGTGGACCGGGACGACCAGCTCGCCGACTTCTCCAGCCGCGGGCCCCGGGTCGGTGACGACGCGATCAAGCCCGACATCACCGCGCCCGGCGTGGACATCGTCGCCGCCCGGGCCGCCGACGGCTTCATCGGCGAGCCGGTGGGGGAGAAGTACCTCCGGCTCTCCGGCACCTCGATGGCCACCCCGCACGTGGCCGGCTCGGCGGCGCTGCTGGCCCAGCAGCACCCGGACTGGAAGGCCGGCCAGTTCAAGTCGACCCTGATGGCGGCCGCGAAGCCGCACCCGGAGCAGACCGCGTACCAGCAGGGAGCCGGTCGGGTCGACGCGGCGCGCGCGGTCACCCAGCGGGTCACCACCGACCCGGTGAGCGTCTCGTTCGGGCGCACGCTCTGGCCGCACGGCGACGACACCCCGATCACCCGCACGGTGACCTGGCGCAACGACGGCCCCGCCCCGGTCACCCTCGACCTGAGCGTCGAGGTCACCGGTCCCGGCGGGCGGCCGGCGCCGGCCGGCATGTTCCAGATCGGCGCGAGCCGGCTCACCGTGCCGTCGGGCGGCACCGCCGCGACCACCGTCACCGCGGACACCCGGCTCGGCGGCGCCGACGGCTACTGGACCGGCCGGGTCGTCGCCCGCTCCGGGGCGACGGTCGCGGTCACCCCGCTGGCCGTGCACCGGGAGGTGGAGAGCTACACCCTGACGCTGACCCACCGCGACCGGTCCGGCAAGACGACGGGGGAATACCACACCAGCCTGGTCGGGCTGGACCGCTTCGACGTCCGGGACGCCTACGACCCCGACGGGGTGGCCCAGGTGCGGCTGCCCAAGGGGCGCTACGGCCTGAGCTCGCTCATCTTCGAGCCCGCCCCCGAGGGCGAAGCCGGCGGGCTCACCATGCTGGCCCAGCCCGAGCTGACCGTCGACCGCGACCTCACGCTCACTGTGGACGCCCGGCGGGGCAAGCCGGTCCTGACCACGGTCCCGAAGCGGGACGCGGCGCCGCTGCTGATCGACGTCAGCGCGGTCTTCTACGCCGACGAGGGCAGCATCTACGGCTTCGGGCTCTGGGCCGCCAGCTTCGCCGGCCTGACCACCGCCCAGCTGGGCAGCCGGGTCTCCGCCGACCGGTTCGTCTCCACAGTCAGCAGCCAGTGGGCCGACCGGGAGGCGGCGAACAGCCCCTACCTGTACGCGCTGAGCGAGGCGATTCCGGGCCGGATGCCCACCGGCTTCGTCCGGCACTACCGCAAGGGCGACCTGGCCACGGTGGTGCACCGCTTCCGGGGTGGCTATCCGGGGATGGTCGCCGAGCGGATCGTCATCCCGGAGCTGGAGTACAACACCGGCGCTTCGGCGGTCATCCTGCCGATCGAGGTGCCCGGCCAGCGGGTGGAGCACTACAACACCAAGGGGGTGAAGTGGGAATCCGAGATCGACTTCGGGACCCGGGACGAGGAGGGCTGGCTGGACGCGAAGGTGGCGCTCTTCTCCACCCCGACGGCGTACCGGGCCGGACGGACCGTGAAGGAGGACTGGAACCAGGCCCCGTACTCGCCGTCGTTCCCGGCCCCGCGCTGGCCGGAGGAGAGCGTCACCCGGACCGGTGACCTGATCCAGGTCGGGTTGCCGATGTTCAGCGACGCCGCCGGGCACCCGGGCGGGTCGGTCACCGACGCCGAGCGGACCGCCCTGTGGCGCGACGGGAAGCTGGTCGGCGAGAGCGAGTACGCCGGCTACGGCCAGTTCACCGTGCCCCCGGGCGCGGCGGACTACAAGCTGACCGCGTCGGCGACCCGGAGCTTCACCGACCTGAGCACCGAGGTGGAGTCGACCTGGACCTTCCGCTCAACCCACGTCCGGGGTGACACCCCGGCCCGGTTGCCGCTGATGGCGGTGCGTTTCGCCCCGCCGCTGCGGGCCGACAACAGCGCACCGGCCGGTCGCAGCTTCCTCGTCCCGGTCGCGGTGGAGCGGCAGCCCGGCGCGCCTGCCGCCCGGGTGGCGAAGCTCACCGTCGACGTCTCGTACGACGGCGGGAAGACCTGGCGCAAGGCGGGCCCGGTCCGCGTTCCGGGCAAGGGCTGGGTGGCCGTGCTGGTGCACCCGCACGGCCAGGGGTACGCGTCCCTGCGGGCCACCGCCCGGGACACCGACGGCAACACGGTGACCACGCGGATCATGCAGGCGTACCGCCTGCGCTGAACCGGACGTCCGGGTCCGCGGCCTCGACGGCGCGGACCCGGACGGTCCCGGTCAGTCGTTGGCGTGCAGGGCGGCGTTCAGCTCGATGCCCTTGCCGGTGCGCGGCTTCGCCTCCAGCGCCCCGGTGACCGAGTTGCGCCAGAACAGCAGCCCGTCCACGCCGGAGAGTTCGCGGGCCTTGACCACCCGGCCGTCCGGCAGGGTGACCTTCGAGCCGGCGGTGACGTAGCAGCCCGCCTCCACCACGCAGTCGTCGCCGAGCGAGATGCCGATGCCGGCGTTCGCGCCGACCAGGCTCCGCTCGCCGATGCGCACCTTGTCGGTGCCGCCGCCGGAGAGGGTGCCCATGATCGAGGCGCCCGCGCCGATGTCGGAGCCGTCGCCGACCACCACGCCCTGCACGATCCGGCCCTCGACCATCGAGGTGCCCAGCGTGCCCGCGTTGAAGTTGCAGAAGCCCTCGTGCATCACCGTGGTGCCGGACGCCAGGTGCGCGCCGAGCCGGACCCGGTCGGCGTCGGCGATCCGCACCCCGGCCGGGACCACGTAGTCGGTCATCCGGGGGAACTTGTCCACCCCGTACACGGCGAGGTGGCGGCCGGCGGCCCGCTCGATGACCCGCAGCTCGTCGACCCGCTCCGGCGGGCACGGCCCGGCCGACGTCCAGGCCACGTTGGCCAGCTTGCCGAAGATGCCGTCGAGGTTGAGCTCGTTGGGCCGCACCAGGCGGTGGGAGAGCAGGTGCAACCGGAGGTACGCGTCGGAGGCGTCCTTGATCGGGTCGTCCAGCGAGCCGATCACGGTGACCACCTGGACGGTACGCAGACCGGGCAGCGCCCGCTCGCCGACCGCGCCGGGTGGCAGGTCGAGCACGTCGGCCTCGTCCTCCCCGGGGACCAGCGGCAGCTCGCCGAGTCCCAGCTTGCCGGTCGGATACCAGGTGTCGAGCACCTGCTCGTCAGCGGTGACGGTGGCCAGGCCGATGCCCCAGGCGGGTACTGCGGACGTCACTGTTCTACCTTTCGTTCGCGGCTGCGGGGCTCGCAAGCTCACTCCTCGCGCTCACCGAATTTGACGGTACCGTGCCCAGCATGGAGAACCCGCTGACCCCCGAGGTCCTCGCCGATCCGGTGGCGCTGACCCGCGCCCTGGTCGACATAGAGTCCGTCTCCCTCAACGAGAAGGCGATCGCCGACTGTGTCGAGGAGGTGCTGCGGGCCGTGCCGCACCTGACCACGTTCCGGCACGGCAACACCGTGATGGCCCGTACCGACCTGGGGCGGGCTTCCCGGGTGGTGCTCGCCGGCCACCTGGACACGGTCCCCTTGAACAACAACTTCCCGTCGACCATGCGCGGCGACCTGATGTACGGCTGCGGCACCTCCGACATGAAGTCGGGGGTCGCGTTCGCGCTGCACCTGGCGGTCAGCCTGCCCGACCCGCGCTACGACGTGACGTACTTCTTCTACGAGGCGGAGGAGATCGAGTCGCGGTACAACGGTCTCTTCCTGGTCTCCCAGGAGCACCCGGAGTGGCTGGAGGCGGACTTCGCGGTGCTGCTCGAACCGACGTACGGGATCGTCGAGGCCGGTTGCCAGGGCACCATGCGGGCGATCGTCACGACCCACGGCGAGCGCGCCCACGCCGCCCGGTCCTGGCACGGGGTCAACGCCATCCACGGCGCCGGCGAGGTGCTGCGCCGGCTGGGGGCGTACGAGGCCCGACGGGTCACCATCGACGGGTGCGACTACCGGGAGGGGCTGAACGCCGTCCGGATCAACGGCGGGGTGGCTGGCAACGTGGTGCCGGACCACTGCGAAATCGAGATCAACTACCGGTACGCCCCGGATCGCGACCCGGTGGCGGCCGAGGCGCACCTGCGCGAGGTCTTCGCCGGCTTCGACCTCGCGGTGACCGACGCCGCCGCGGGCGCGCCCCCCGGTCTGGAGTCGCCGGCGGCTCAGGAGTTCCTCGCGGCGGTGGGGGCGGCGCCGATCGGCAAGCTGGGCTGGACGGACGTGGCCCGGTTCGCGGCGATGGGCATCCCGGCGCTGAACTTCGGACCCGGTGACCCCAACCTGGCCCACCACAAGGACGAACACGTCGAGCTCACCAAGATCCGCGACGGGGCCGCCACCCTGCACCGCTGGCTGGCCTCCGCCTGACCCCCCGCCGCGGGGTGATCGAGGGGTTCGGCGTCGCCGGGGAGTGTCCCGGGGACGCGGGCCTCTCGATCGCTCCCCGGCCCGGGCCTCAGACGGTGGTCAGCAGCGGGTTGTCGGTGGGGCCGGCCGGGGCCGGGGTGGGCTCGTCCGAGGATTCCAGCTCCCGGGCGCGGCGGCGCTCGGCCACCACGTCGCAGATGCGTCGCTGCATCTGCCGGCGGATACGAATTCGCTCGTTGCTGCTGATCACGCTTGCTCCTCCCCCGAAGGTGCGCCCCGGGGCATACCCGGTATGTGAATAGTAAGACGTGCGGGCGACAGAATTAGTTGCCCAAGATCGCAAAATTTCTGCCGGCTTCTCCGCCAGCTCACCCCCGGGTCACCGCTCCACTACGGTGGCTCCCATGAGCCAGAGCAACGGACGGCAGCCGGGCCGTGATCCGGAGCGGCACCGGGGCGCCGTGACGCTGCGCCGGGGTGCGATCCCGACCAGCACTGCCGATCAGCGACTGCTGGACTCGCACGGTCGTGGCGACTGGAAGACCCGGGACGCCTGGCGGGCGCTGCGGATCCTCTCCGAGTTCGTCGAGGGCTTCGACACCCTGGCCGACCTGCCGCCCGCGGTGAGCGTCTTCGGCTCCGCCCGTAGCAGACCGGAGAGCCCGGAGTGCCGGATGGCCGAGGAGCTGGGCGCCGCCCTGGCCCGGGCCGGCTACGCCGTCATCACCGGCGGCGGGCCCGGTGTGATGGAGGCGGCCAACCGGGGTGCCAGCGACGCGGGGGGCCTCTCGGTCGGGCTGGGCATCGAACTCCCCTTCGAGCAGGGGATCAACGACTGGGTCGACCTCGCCATCGACTTCCGCTACTTCTTCGCCCGCAAGACCATGTTCGTCAAGTACGCCCAGGCGTTCGTCGTGCTGCCCGGCGGCTTCGGCACCATGGACGAGCTCTTCGAGGCGCTCACCCTGGTGCAGACCGGCAAGGTCACCCGCTTCCCGGTGGTGCTGATGGGCACCGCGTACTGGCGGGGACTGCTCGACTGGTTGCGCGACACCATGGCCGCCGAGGGCAAGATCGGCGCGGTCGACCTGGAGCTGATCTGCCTGACCGACGACGTGGCCGCCGCGGTCCGGCACATCGTGGAGGCGGAGGCGATGCTCTCGGCCGAGCAGGAGGCGGTCCGCGAGGAGTCCGTCGCCCTGACCGCCGCCGAGCAGCGGGTCGCCCGCCGGGCGTCCGCCGCCGACGAGCGGGACACGAAGGGCTGACCCGGTGGCGGCGATCTGTGTCTTCTGCGCCTCGTCCCGTACCCTCGACCAGCGCTGGCTGGACCTGGCGGCCGAGACCGGCGCGGAGCTCGCCCGGCGCGGACACACGCTGGTCAGCGGCGGCGGCTGCGTCGGCATGATGGGGGCGCTGGCCGACGGCGCGCGCGCCGCCGGCGGGCGCACCGTCGGGGTGATCCCGCAGGCGCTGGTCGACCTGGAGGTCGCCGACCTGGCCTCGGACGAGCTGCTGATCACCGACACCATGGCCAGCCGCAAGACGCTGATGATCGAGAAGTCGGACGCCTTCCTCACCCTGCCGGGTGGGTTGGGCACCCTGGACGAGCTCTTCGAGGTCTGGACCACCGCGACGCTGGCCCTGCACGCCAAGCCGATGGTGCTGGTGGACACGGACGGCTTCTACCGCCCGATGCTCGACTGGCTCGCGACCCTCGCCGCCCAGACCTTCCTGAAGCCCGCCGGCCTCGACCTGCTGACCATCGCCGACTCCGTCCCCACCGCCCTCGACACCATCGAATCCCACCTCGCCTGACCCCCGGCGCGCCCTGCCGTCGATCATGAAGTTGACGGCGAAGTCGATCTCCTGCACCGCCGCCAGCTTCATGATCGACGGCGGTCGACGGGGGGAGGGCGGGGGGTGTCGTACCGGCGTGGTGGGATGAGGGGGTGCAGGGGTACCGGCTGGTGCGCCGGCCTGCCGGACCGGCCCGCGACGACGGGCGGTCCGCCGCGACCGTTCGGGGGGACGGTCGGCCGGGCGGGCCGAACCAGCGGGACGGCGGTTCGGGTGCGGGCACCGAGGGGGAGCCGCGGTCCGGGGGGCTGGCGGGCGCTGCCGCGTACCCGGACGGCCGGTTGGCCGACCCGCTCCAGGCGGAGGTCGTCGCCCATACCGACGGGCCGATGCTGGTCCTCGGCGGGCCGGGCACCGGCAAGACCAGCACCCTCGTCGAGGCGGTCGCCGCCCGGGTGGCCGAGGGCGTCGACCCGGAACGCGTGCTGGTGCTCACCTTCGGCCGCCGTGGCGCCACCGACCTGCGCCAGCGGATCGAGGCGCGGATCGCCGGCGCCGGGCACCGGGTGGTCCGCGAGCCGCTGGTGCGGACCTTCCCCGCGTACGCCTTCGGCCTGCTCCGCCGGGCCGCCGCCGAACGGGGCGAGCCGTCGCCCCGGCTGCTCACCGGCCCCGAGCAGGATCTGATCATCCGCGAGCTGCTGGAGGTGGTTGGCGAGGAGCCCGACGACGACCCCGTCGGCTGGCCCGAGGACCTCCGCCCCGCCCTGCGTACCCGGGCGTTCGCCGCGCAGCTGCGGGACCTGCTGATGCGGGCCGCCGAGCGCGGGGTCGGCCCGGTCGAGCTGGCCCGGCTGGGCGAGCGGCTCGGCCGCGCCGACTGGCCGGCCGCCGCCCGCTTCCTCCGCGAGTACGTCGCCGTCCTCGCGCTGCGCGACGTCAGCAACCGCGGCTCCGTCGCCTACGACCCGGCGGAGCTGGTCCGGGCCGCCACCGGGATGCTGCGCGACGACCCCGAGCTGCTGGAGGCCGAGCGCCGCCGGTTCGCCCACGTCTACGTCGACGAGCTGGCCGACACCGACCCGGCCCAGCAGGAGCTGCTGGCCGTGATCGCCGGCGGGGGCCGGTCCCTGGTCGCCTTCGCCGACCCCGACTCCTCCACGTACGCCTTCCGCGGCGCCGACCCGAGCCTGGTGGGCGCCTTCCCGCACCGGTTCCGGACGGCCTCCGGGGCGCCCGCGGCGCAGGTGGTGCTCACCACCTCGTACCGGGCCGGGGCGGGGCTGCTCGGCGCGACCGGGCGGCTGGCCCGCAAGCTGCGCGGTCCGGCCACCCACCGGCGGATGCGTCCACTTCCGGACGCGCCACCCGGCTCGGTCGAGGTCCGCACCTTCCGCTCCAGCACCAGCGAGGCCGCCTGGCTGGCCCACGCGCTGCGCTCCGCGCACCTGCTCGACGGGGTGCCCTGGTCGGAGATGGCGGTGCTGGTCCGCTCGACCAGCCTGCACCTGCCGTCGCTGCGGCGTGCCCTGCACACCGCCGGGGTGCCGACCGTGGTGCACGGCGAGGACCTGCCGCTGCACCTCCAGCCGGCGGTGGCGCCGCTGCTGCTCCTGCTGCGCTGCGCGCTGGAGCCGGAGCGGCTGGACGAGGAGTCCGCCGTCGCGCTGCTGCACTCGCCGCTGGGCGGTGCCGACCCGCTGGCCGAGCGGCGGCTGCGCCAGGGGTTGCGTGCGCTCGCGCTGGCCGGGGGCGACCGCCGGCCCTCCGGCGAGCTGATCGTCGAGGCGCTGCGCGACCCCGCCGAGCTGGCCGGGATCGACCGGCGCTGGGTGGAGCCGGCCCGCACGGTCGCCGAGCTGCTCGCCACCGCCCGGGACGCGGCGGCCGCCCCCGGGGCCACCGCCGAGGACGTGCTCTGGGCGGTGTGGCGGGCCAGCGGGCTCGCCGAGCGCTGGTCGGGCGCCATCAACCGGGGCCGGGCCGCCACCGGCGAGCACGAGACGGCGCAGCGCTGGCGGGCCGAGGCCGCCGACCGCGACCTCGACGCGGTGCTGGTGCTCTTCGACGCGGCGGCCCGCTTCACCGACCGGCTGCCCGGCGCGCGGACCGAGGTCTTCCTCGACCACGTGCTCGGCCAGGACCTGCCGGCCGACACCCTGGCCGCCAGCGCCGACCGGGGCGACGCGGTCCGGCTGCTCACCGCGCACGCCGCCAAGGGCCTGGAATGGGACCTGGTCGCGGTCGCCGGTGTCCAGGAGGGCGTCTGGCCGGACCTGCGGCTACGCGGCAGCCTGCTCGGCTCGGAGCGGCTGGTCGACGTGCTCGCCGGCCGGGCCGAGGGCGCCGGCGTCCGGGCCAGCCTGGTCGGGCAGACCTCCGCCCTGCTCGACGAGGAGCGCCGACTCTTCCACGTCGCCGTCACCCGGGCCCGGCGCCGGCTGCTGGTCACCGCGGTGGCCTCGGCCGCGGTCGGTGGCGACGACCACGAGGAGCAACCCAGCCGCTTCCTGCACGAGCTGGGCGTCACCGAGCCACCGGCGACCGGGGCGGGCGGCCCCGCCCCCGACCCGACGCCGCCGGGTCCGCCAACGGATCGACCGGGCGACGACGCCACCCCGACAGGCCCGGCGGGGGACCGGTCCGCCGACACCACGCCGGCCGGGGACGACGCCGAGCCCCACCGACCCGGGGAGCTGCCGGTGGGGCGTCCGCCCCGCGCGCTCACCCTCTCCGCGCTGGTGGCGGAGCTGCGTACCGCGGTCACCGACCCGGCGGCGTCGTACGCCCGGCGGCGCGCGGCGGCGGCCGAGCTGGCCCGCCTCGCCGCCGCCGGCATCCCCGGCGCCCACCCCGACGACTGGTGGGGGCTGCGTCCCCTCTCCGACGACCGGCCGCTGGTCGACGAGGGCGAACCGGTGCGGGTCACCCCGTCGGCCATGGAGAGCGCGCTGCGGTGCAGCCTGCGCTGGCTGCTGGAACGGCACGGCGGCAGCGGACCGGCCAGCGCCGCCCAGGGCGTCGGCAACCTGGTGCACGCCGCGGCGATGCTCGCCGAGGACGCCAGCGCCGACCGCACCGCACTGCTGGAGTACGTGGCCGCCCGGTTCGACGCGATCGAGCTGGCCGCCCGCTGGATGGTGGGCCCGGAGCGGACCCGCGCCGAGGCGATGGTGGACAAGCTGCTGCGCTGGCTCGCCGGCAACCCGCGCCGGCTGCTCGCCATCGAGCACGAGTTCGCCGTCCGCCTCGACGACCCGCAGCGACCGATCGAGCTGACCGGTCGGGTGGACCGGCTGGAGGTCGACGCCGACGGCCGGCTCGTGGTGATCGACCTCAAGACCGGCAAGTCCACCGCGGTCACCGAGCGGGAGGTGGCCGAGCATCCGCAGCTCGGGGCGTACCAGGCGGCGGTGGAGGCGGGTGCGTTCGCCGAGTACGGCGAGTCCTCCGGCGGCGCGGCGCTGGTGCAGCTCGGCACCGGGGCCAGGGACGCCAAGGAGCAGGCCCAACCCGCCGCGGGAGAGGGCCCCGAGGCGGGCTGGGCCACCGCCCTGGTCCGGCGCACCGCCGATACGATGGCCGCCGCCACCTTCGCCGCGGTCGCCAACTCCAAGTGCCGGGTCTGCCCGGTGCGTACCAGCTGCCCGGTCTCCGGGCAGGGGCGTCAGGTCGTCGAGCCCCCAGCCACCCGTCCCTCGGAGGGCCCGTGAGCGCCGAGGTGCCCCAGTGACCCAGCCGACCCTCTTCAGCACCGCCGCCCCGGCGCCCCGGTCCGCCGACGCCGGCCCCCGCTACACCCCGGTGGAGCTGGCCAGGCTGCTCAAGCTGCCCGCGCCGACCCGGGAACAGGCGGCGATCATCGCCGCCCCGGTGGAGCCGCTGCTGGTGGTGGCGGGCGCCGGCTCGGGCAAGACCGAGACGATGGCCGCCCGGGTGGTCTGGCTGGTCGCCAACTCGTACGTCCGGCCGGAGCAGATCCTCGGCCTCACCTTCACCCGCAAGGCGGCCGGCGAGCTGGCGCACCGGGTCCGTACCCGGCTCGACCAGCTGGTGCGGCGACTGGGCCGGCGTGGGCGCGACCCGCTGGACGACCCGCTGGCCGGCGAGCCGACCGTCTCCACCTACCACTCGTACGCCGGCCGGATCGTCACCGAGCACGGCCTGCGCGCCGGGTACGAGCCGACCACCCGGCTGCTCACCGAGGCGTCCCGCTGGCAGCTGGTCGACCTGCTGGTGCGCAACTACGACGGCGACATGTCCGAGGTCGACCGGATGCCCAGCACGGTCACCGACGCCGTGCTCGCCCTCGCCGGTGAGCTGGACGAGCACCTGGTCGACCCGGACGCCCTCGCCGCCTGGACCGGCCGGTTCTTCGCCGACGTGCAGTCCCGCCCCGGCCGGATCTACGCCGACGTGCGCAAGGCCCTCGCCGTCCAGCAGACCCGGCTGAAGCTGCTGCCGCTGGTGCGGGCGTACGCCCGGCGCAAGGACGACTTCGAGGCGATGGACTTCGCCGACCAGCTCGCCCGCGCGGCCCGGGTGGCCCGCGACCACCCCGGCGTGGGCGTCATCGAGCGGGACCGCTTCCGGGTGGTGCTGCTCGACGAGTACCAGGACACCAGCCACGCCCAGGTGGTGCTCCTCAACGCGCTCTTCGGCGGCGGCCACCCGGTGACCGCCGTCGGTGACCCCTGCCAGTCGATCTACGGCTGGCGCGGCGCCAGCGCCGGCACGCTGGAGCGGTTCCCCACCGACTTCGCCCGGGCCGACGGCGCCCCGGCCGAGGTGCTCAGCCTGACCACCAGCTGGCGCAACCGCCCGGAGATCCTCGGCGTGGCCAACGCGCTCTCCCTGCCGCTGCGCGCCGCCGGCGCCCGGGTGCCCGAGCTGCACGCGGCGATGAGCGTCCGGGACCCGATCCCGCACCGCAGCCCCGGCGGCCACGCCGCCGGCACCGTGCACTGCGCGCTGCTGCGGACCTACGCCGACGAGGCGGAGTGGATCGCCGACAGCGTGCTGGCCGCCTGGCGGGGCGCGGCCCGGATGCCCGGCGCGCTGCCCGAGCACATCCCCGTGCCGTCCCGCCCCACCACCGCCGTCCTGGTCCGGCTGCGCAGCCAGATCCCCGCTATCGAGGCGGCGCTGCGCGCCCGGGGCCTGCCGGTCGAGGTGGTCGGCCTGGGCGGCCTGCTGGACACCCCCGAGGTCCGTGACGTGGTCTGCACCCTGCGGGTGCTCGCCGACCCGACCGACGGGGCGGCGCTGCTGCGGCTGCTCACCGGCGCGCGCTGGCGGATCGGCCCGCGTGACCTGGTGGCGCTGCACCGCAGGGCCCGGGCCATCGCCAGGGCGCGGCGGCAGCTCACCGGCGACGACGGGTCGGAGATCGTCGTGGACGCCCTGGACGAGGCGACGCTGGTGGAGGCGCTGGCCGACCTCGGGCCGGCGCAGGCGTACTCCGACCAGGGTTACGCGCGACTGCGGTCGTACGCGATGGAGCTGGCGCTGCTGCGCTACCGGCTGGACCAGACGCTGCCGGAGCTGATCGCGGACATCGAGCGGACCATCGGCCTGGACGTGGAGGTGGCGGTGCGGGCCGGCCGGGACGGCACCGGTGACGCCGGGCTCGCCCGCGGCCACCTGGACGCCCTCGGCGACGTGGCGGCCCGGTTCAGCGGGGAGACCCCGGGGGCCACCCTCGCCGGCTTCCTGGCCTACCTGGCCGCCGCCGAGGACGAGGAGCGTGGCCTGAGCCCCGGCGAGGTGGAGGTGGTCGAGGGCGCGGTCCAGGTGCTCACCGCGCACGCCGCGAAGGGCCTGGAATGGGACGTGGTGGCCGTCGCCGGACTGACCCGCGGCGTCTGGCCGGGGCCGGTGCGCAACTCCGACCACTGGCTGGGTGGGCTCGGCGTGCTGCCGTTCCCGCTGCGCGGCGACGCCGACGGCCTGCCCGAACTGGGCCTGGCCGAGGCGGAGGACCAGCGTGGGGTGGCCCGGGCGGTGTCGGAGTTCACCGACGCCTGGCGGGCGCACGACGAGCGGGAGGAGCGCCGGCTGGCGTACGTGGCGGTGACCCGGCCCCGGCGGCTGCTGCTCTGCTCCGGCTACTGGTGGGGGGAGGGGACGAAACGGTTCCGTGGGCCCTCGGTCCTCCTGCGCGAGGTGCACGACGCCTGCCTGGACGGCGCGGCCGGGCACCTGGTCGACCAGTGGGCGCCGGAGCCGCCCGGCGACGCGGTCAACCCGACCGCCGAGGTGGTGCTGCGCGCCGAGTGGCCGGCCGACCCGCTGGGCGTACGCCGGCCGGCGCTGACCGAGGCCGCCGCGCTGGTCCGCCGCTTCCTCGCCGACGGGCAGGACGCCGCCGTGCCGTCACCGGCCGGTCCGGACGGTGACGGCGCGGTCGACCCGCTCGCCGACGACCCGGAGGTGGTCCGCTGGCGGCAGGAGGCCGACCTGCTCCTGGCCGAGCGGGCCGAACTGCTGCGGCGGGCCGAGGCGGTCGAGGTGGCCCTGCCCGGGCACCTGTCGGTGACCCAACTGGTCGCGCTGCGCCGTGACCCGGAGGCGCTGGCCCGGGCGCTGCGCCGGCCCATGCCCACCGAGCCCAACCCGTACGCCCGCCGGGGCACCGCCTTCCACACCTGGCTGGAGCAGCGCTTCGGCGCCGACCGGCTGCTCGACGTGGACGAACTGCCCGGTGCGGCGGACGCGGACGCCGCCGGAGACGAGGCGCTCACCGAACTCCAGGAGCGCTTCCTGGCCAGCGAGTGGGCCGAGCGGGTGCCGGTGGAGGTGGAGGTGCCCTTCGCCACAGTGATCGCCGGCGTGGTGGTGCGGGGCCGGATGGACGCCGTCTTCGCCCGCCCCGGCGGCCGCTGGGACGTGGTCGACTGGAAGACCGGCCGCCGGCCCACCGGGCGGGAGGCGGAGGTGGCGGCGGTGCAGCTCGCGGTCTACCGGCTGGCGTGGGCGGAGCTGGCCGGGGTGCCGGTCGACCGGGTGGGCGCCGCGTTCCACTACGTCCGGGAGGGCGTCACGGTCCGCCCGGCGGACCTGCTGGACGCCGACGGGCTCACCGCGCTCATCGCCGGAGTACCGGAAATCCCGGATGGGGGTGGCGCGACGGCCAATCCGTGGTAGGTTGGTCTTGTTGCAGTTTTGGTTACCAGAGACTCTGTGTGCGCCTGGCGGGAATTGTGGCCCCAGGCGCTCTTTGTTGTGTCCGGAGTTCTCCGGGCGGGGCGACCAGAAGCGACAAGCGATTCGCGCATGCCCGCGCGGAGCGCTCCTCTTCGAGCCCGCAACAGGTGCGGGTTCGACGTTCCGTCAAGGAGACGAAACACATGGCTATTGGCACCGTGAAGTGGTTCAACGCTGACAAGGGCTTCGGCTTCATCACCCCGGACGGCGGCGGCGCTGACGTCTTCGCCCACTTCTCGGCGATCCAGTCCTCCGGCTACCGGAGCCTGGACGAGAACCAGCGGGTCGAGTTCGAGGTCACCCAGGGCCAGAAGGGCCCGCAGGCGGAGAACATCCGCCCGCTCTGATCTTCGGATCACCCTGCACCATCCATCACACTTTCCGGTGTGGTGAACGGGACCGGTCCGCCGCGCCACCCCCCGCTCCGCGGGGCGGCGCGCTGCGGCGGACCGGCCCGTACCCTTTCGGTTCGTGCTTGTGAGTCCCGGTGGACGAGTCCTCCCGGTGACAGCGCCCTTGAGGCGCCCTCCCTCGACACGTGCCGCGTCGAGGAAGGCATTCCGCATGACCATGACCATTCCCACCTTCGCCGCCACCGGCCTGGCCGCCGAGCTGGTCGCCGAGCTGGCGGCGCAGGGCATCTCCGAGCCGTTCCCGATCCAGGCGGCGACCCTGCCGGACTCGCTCGCCGGCCGGGACGTGCTCGGCCGGGGCCGCACCGGCTCCGGTAAGACCCTCGCCTTCGGGCTTCCGCTGCTCTCCCGCACCGCCGGCCGTCGGGCCCGGCCGGGTCGCCCGCTGGCCCTGGTGCTGGTGCCGACCCGGGAGCTGGCCCAGCAGGTCACCACCGCCCTCGCCCCGTACGCCCGGGCGCTCGGGCTGCGCTGCGCCACCGTGGTCGGCGGCCTGTCGCTCCAGCGGCAGGCGGACGCGCTGCGCGCCGGCGCCGAGGTGGTCGTGGCCACCCCCGGCCGGCTGCACGACCTGATCAACCGCGGTGACGCCCGGCTCGGTGAGGTCGCCGTCACGGTCCTCGACGAGGCCGACCAGATGGCCGACATGGGCTTCCTGCCGCAGGTCACCAAGCTGCTGGAGCAGGTCGACCCGAACGGCCAGCGGATGCTCTTCTCCGCCACCCTGGACGGCGGCGTGGACCGGCTGGTCCGCCGCTTCCTGACCAACCCCGTCTCGCACTCGGTCGACCCGGGCACCGCCACGGTGACCGCGATGACCCACCACGTGCTGCACGTCGACGCGGTCGACAAGCCCGCCGCGCTCACCCAGATCGCCGCCCGCGAGGGCCGCACCATCCTGTTCATGGGGACCAAGCACCGCGCCGACCGGCTGGCCCGCCAGCTGCTCTCCAAGGGGGTACGCGCCGCGGCCCTGCACGGGGGCAAGTCGCAGCCGCAGCGCACCCGGATCCTGGAGCAGTTCCGCAACGGCCAGATCACCGCCCTGGTGGCGACCGACGTGGCGGCCCGGGGCATCCACGTCGACGGTCTCGACATGGTGGTCAACGTGGACCCGCCGACCGAGGCGAAGGACTACCTGCACCGGGGCGGTCGTACCGCCCGGGCGGGGGAGTCCGGCAGCGTGGTCACCCTGGTCCTGCCCGAGCAGCGCCGGGACGTCTCCCGGCTGATGAGCGTGGCCGGCATCAAGCCCCAGTCCACCCAGGTACGCCTCGGCGACGAGGCGCTGGCCCGGGTCACCGGGGCCCGGGAGCCGTCCGGGGTGCCGGTGACCATCGTCGCCCCGCAGCCGGCGCCGGCCGCGCGGGTGCGTACCGCTGGTGGCGGCGGGGAGGGCACCCGGGCCGCGCACCGCACCTCGGGCCGCTCCCGGCGCCCGCGCCGCCCGCGTACCGTCTGACACCTCCGCGACACCTCGGATCCTGGCGGGGACCGATCCTTTCGAGGGCCGGTTCCCGCCAGGATTTTCTGTTCTGGTGGACCGGATGTGGTCGGGCTGTCGCGCCTGGTAGTGGCCGTGGTGGTTGAGTCGGGAAACAGGCCCGATTGGGTCCGATCGGTGACTGTTCCGCACGGTGCGCCTCGTCGAAGCTGATCCCGGGGGAAGATCCGGCCGCTACCGGCCGGCCACGGGAGGGGTGACCATGGCGGGCGACGCCGGCTCGGGGGCGGTGCGCGAGGTGCTGGTGGTGCTCGCGGTGGCCGGCGCCGGCCTGTTGCTCGCCATGGTCGCGGCGTTCGCTCCGTGGCACCCGGGGCCCGGCGCGGTGGCACCCGCCGGGCTGGTCGAGCTGCAGGCGCCGGCCGGGGCGGTCACCGCCGCCGGCAACGTCTCCACCGGCTGAGCGGCCGGTCAGCGGCGTACCGGGCGGTCGGTCCGGCTCCCGGGGGCGGAGCCCTCGGCGAGCAGGTCGGCCAGGGTGGTCCGGTCGACCACCGTCGCGATCGCGCCGGCCACCGCCAGCCACACCTCGCCCAGCCCGCTGGCCACCCCGTGGTAGCCGGCGTCCTCCGCCGGGCGGCCCCGCACCGTGGTCAGCGAGCCGCCGACGGCGCGCAGCACGTCCCCGACGGTGATCTCCACGGCGGGGCGGGTCAGCGCGTACCCGCCCTCGGTGCCCCGATGGCTGTGCAGCAGCCCGGCCCGGCGCAGGTCGAGCAGGATGCCCTGGAGGAAGCTGAGCGGGATGCCCTGCGCGTCGGCCAGGCTCGCCGCCTTGACCAGCCCGCCGCCGCCGGCCTGCCCGCCGTCGCCGGCCTGCCCGCCGTCGCCGGTGCGGGCGGCGGCGACGGCGAGCATGGCCCGGAGCGCGTAGTCGCTGCGTGCGGAGACGTACACGACGTCAGTCGCCAACCTGGTCGAGGACGCCCCAGCGGCGACGGATCGCCTTGTCGGCGGCGCCGAAGGCCGCGTCCACCAGCAGGCCGACCACCAGGATGACGATCATGATGGCCATCAGCCGGGGTGAGTCGGAGAAGTCCCGGGCGTAGGTGAGCTGGGCCCCGATGGAGGTCTTCTCGGCGATGACGACCAGCAGTTCACCGGCCATCAGGCTGCGCCAGGCGAACGCCCAGCCCTGCTTCAGCCCGGCGACGATGGCCGGCAGCGCGGCGGGTGCGATGACGTACCGGTAGAGGTTGAGCCCCCGGGCTCCGAGGTTGCGGCCGGCCCGGATCAGCAGCGGCGGCACGTAGTCCACGCCGTGGATCACGCCGTTGGCCACGGAGGGGGCGGCGCCGAGCACCACGACGAAGAAGATCGCCTCCTCGCTGAGCTGGAAGAGCACGATGGCCAGCGGGAACCAGGCGATCGACGGCATGGTCTGGAGGGCGGTGATCATCGACCCGAGCGCGGCCCGCAGCACCCGGACCCGGGCGACCCCCAGACCCAGCACCAGGCCGACCGCGACGGCGACGGCGAAGCCCATCAGGGCCCGCCGTCCGGTCGTGGCCAACCCGTCCCAGAGCGCGGCGGTGAAGAGGTAGTTCCACAGGTCGGCGAAGACGGTGCCGGGGGCGGGCAGCGCCCACGGATCCTTCCACTTCAGCCAGAACGTCACCTGCCAGATGCCGACGGCGAGCGCGAGCGCGGCCAGCTTCGGCCAGGTGGCGGCCCAGATCCGGGCCGCCCGGGAGGTCTCCTTCTCCCGACCGGCGATCTCCAGCGCGTCCAGGCCGCTGATCTCGGCGTCGCTGCGCGCGGTGGTGGCGAGGGTGTCACTGGCCATGGCGGCCCACCTCCGTACGGAGCCGGTCGGTGACCTCGGCCGCGATGGCGGCGATCTCGGGGGAGTCGATGCGCCGGGGCCGGGGCACGTCCACCGAACTCGACCAGATGATCCGGCCGGGCCGGCTGCTGAGCAGGATGATCCGGTCGGCGAGCCGGGCCGCCTCGCGGACGTTGTGGGTGACGAAGAGGACGGTGAGCTTCCGCTCGGACCAGATCCGCTCCAGCTCGTCGTGGAGGATGTCCCGGGTCATCGCGTCGAGCGCGCCGAACGGCTCGTCCATCAGCAGCACCGGGGTGTCCAGGGCGAGGGTGCGGGCCAGCGCGACCCGCTGCCGCATGCCGCCGGAGAGCTCGTGCGGGCGCCTGCGGCCGAACTCCGCCAGGTGGACGGTGCGCAGCAACTCGGCCACCCGGTCCCGCCGGGCGGCCCGGGGCACCCCGCGCAGCTTCAACGGCACCTCGACGTTGCCCTCCACGGTCAGCCAGGGGAAGAGCGCCGGCTCCTGGAACATCAGCCCCGGCCGGGCGTCGTCGGCCACGGAGATGGTCCCGCCCTGTGCCCGGTCCAGGCCGGCCACCAGGTTGAGCAGCGTGCTCTTGCCGCAGCCGGAGGCGCCGACCAGGCAGACGAACTCACCCGGCGCGACGTCGAGGCTGACCCCGTCCAGGGCGAGGACGGCGTTCGTCCCGCGCCCGTACACCTTGGTCACGCCGGAGAGCGCGACCGCGGTGGTCGCGCTCGCCGGCGCCGTCGTGGTCGACGTCATGGCTGGGCGACCTCTCCCTTGCCCTGGCCCTTGAGCACCTCGTTGAGGTACGTCAGGTCGTAGAGGCCGTCGAGGCTTACCGGCTGGGTCAGCTCGACCGCGACCGCGTGGTCGAGCCCGGCCTTCAGCGAGGACGCGATCGGGTCGTTGGTGAACTCCAACGTCGGCCAGGCCTGCTTGATCAGCTTCACGTCCAGCGGCTTCCCGCTGATCTTGGCGATGTGGTCGGAGATCGCCTGCTGGGACTCCTCCGGCCGGGTGTTGACGAACTCGTTGGCGGCGACCTGCCCCTCGACCAGCTTCTTCACCACGTCGGGGTGTTCCTTCAGGAACCGGGTGCTGACGATGAGGTTGGTGATGACGAACTTCCGGTCCGGCCAGAGGTCGCGCTCGTCGACCAGCACCTTGCCGCCGGCGTTGACCAGCCGGGAGACGAACGGCTCGGGCACCCAGGCGCCGTCGATCGCGCCGCTGCTGAAGGTCTCCACCGTCTGGGAGTTCTCCTGCGGCACAACCTTGACGTCGCCGCCCCCCTCCTTGGTGGTCTTCAGGCCCTTCTCCCGGAGCCAGTGGCGCAGCGCCACGTCCTGGGTGTTGCCCAGCTGCGGGGTGGCGACCTTCCTGCCGCGCAGCTGCTCCACCGAGGTGATCTCGGGCTTGACCACGAGGGCCACGCCGCCGGAGGCGGCGCCGGAGACGACCCGGACCGCCTGGCCCTTGGACTTGGAGAAGGCGTTCACGGTCGGGTTCGGGCCGATGTACGTCGCGTCGAGCGCACCGGAGAAGATCGCCTCGATGGCGGCGGGCCCGGCGTTGAAGGTCTTGGTGTCCAGCTTGACGCCGGCGCCGAGCTTCTCCGTGAAGATGCCCTTCTCCACGCCGACCACGGCCGGCGCGTGGGTGATGTTCGGGAAGTAGCCCAGGCGGAGGGTGACCGGGCCGGAGCCACCGGCGCCGGGGTCCTCGTCGCCGCACGCCGCGGTCGTCCCCGCCGCCGCCACGCCGATGACGGCGAGGGTGGCGAGGGAGACCAACCGACGGAAGGGGAGCCGTCTCATCGTCCATCCAATCCGCAGTATTCCTACTTAGTTGGTAGGAAGACTGGGGCAGGGCTCGGGCTGCGTCAAGGCCCATCCACGATCCGGGACGCGCGTTCCGGGAATGTCGGCAATTCCCACCAGCACGGTAGGCATGGCGAGATCGGTCGGCCGCCGACGGGAGGGCCGGTCGGTGACCGGGTGAGCCCCGGCGCAGCCGCCCTCCACCCGGGCGCGTGACCACGGCCGGTCGCTGCGCGGAGGACGCCGGTGCCGCCGGTGCCGACGCGCTAGTGTCGATCACGTGCCGACGCGCAGAGCGAGAATCCCAGCTACGAGATACCCCGTCGAACGGTTCACCCTCGGCAACGGCCTGCGAGTGGTGCTCACCCCCGACCGCAGCGCCCCGGTCATCGGGGTCGCGGTCGTCTACGACGTCGGCATCCGCTCCGAGCCCGAGGGCCGGACCGGCTTCGCCCACCTCTTCGAACACCTGATGTTCCAGGGCTCGGAGAACCTGGAGAAGCTCGCCCACTTCCGGCACGTGCAGGGCGCCGGCGGTACCTTCAACGGCTCCACCCACCTCGACTACACCGACTACTACGAGACGCTGCCGAGCAGCGCCCTGGAGCGGGCGCTGTTCCTGGAGGCCGACCGGATGCGCGGCCCCCGGCTGACCGAGGAGAACCTGCGCAACCAGGTCGACGTGGTCAAGGAGGAGATCCGGGTCAACGTGCTCAACCGGCCGTACGGCGGGTTCCCCTGGCTGACCCTGCCGCCGGTCATGTTCGACACCTTCCCCAACGCGCACGACGGCTACGGCTCCTTCGTCGACCTGGAGTCCGCCACCGTCGCCGACGCCGCCGACTTCTTCCGCCGCTACTACGCCAGCGGCAACGCGGTCCTCGCCGTCAGCGGCGACATCGACGTGGCCGAGGCGACCACGCTGATCGAGCGGCACTTCGGCGACGTGCCGGCCCGCCCGGCGCCGAAGCGCCCCAACTTCGCCGAGCCCGACCTGACCGCCGAGCGGCGCACCTCGTACACCGACAAGCTGGCGCCGCTGCCGGCGGTGGCCGGGGCGTGGCGGGTGCCCGACCCGCTCGGCGACCTCACCGCCTACCTGCCGTACGTGGTGCTGGCCGAGGTGCTCACCGACGGTGACGCCTCCCGGTTGGTGGAGCGGCTGGTCCAGCAGGACCGCACGGTCACCGGCCTCGGTGGCTACCTCGGCTTCATGGGTGACCCGTTCGACGTGCGCGACCCCACCGCGATGCTGCTCCAGGCGCACCTGCCGCCCGGCGGCGACGTGGACAAGGTGCTGCGCACCATCGACGAGGAGCTGGACCGGCTGGCCACCGACGGGCTGACCGACGGCGAGCTGGCCCGCACCCAGGCCAGGATGGCGACCCACCTGCTGCGGGAGACCGACGCGGTGCTCGGCCGGGCCCTGCGGATGGCGGTGCTGGAGCAGCAGCGCGGCGAGCCGGGCCTGCTCAACGAGCTGCCCCGGCTGGTCGGCGAGGTCACCGAGGAACAGGTCCGGGCCGCCGCCGCCACGCTGCGGCCGGAGCGCCGCGCGGCCATCGAGGTCATCGCCGGAGGTGCCAGGTGAGCGCGAGGAGTGAGCCGGGTTTGCGAGCCCCGCAGTCGCGAACGGAGGAGGCTCGGTGAGCGCGAGGAGTGAGCCGGGTTTGCGAGCCCCGCAGTCGCGAACGGAGGAGGCTCGGTGAGCGCGAGGAGTAAGCCGAGCGCGACGACGACCGTCCCCGCCGGGCCGCGGGCCCTGCCGCCGCTGGGCCGCACCCGCAAGTTGAAGCTGCCCCGGCAGGCCGAGCGGCGGCTGGCCAACGGGCTCACCGTGATCGCGGTACGCCGCCCGGCCGTGCCCCTGGTCGAGCTGCGGCTCTGGATGCCCTTCGGCCGTACCCAGCTGGCCCGCGGCGCGATGCTCGCGCAGACCGTGCTCTCCGGCACGGAGACGATGACGGCCGTGCAGATCGCCGCCGAGCTGCAGAAGGTCGGCGGCGGGCTCTCCGCCGGCGTCGACCCGGACCGGCTGATGCTCTCCGGCGCCGGGCTGGTCACCGGCCTCGACCGGATGCTGGAGATCCTGGCCGAGGTGCTGACCGGCGCCACGTACCCGAACAAGGACGTCGCCACCGAGCGGGACCGGCTGGTCGACCGGATCCAGGTGGCGCAGCGCCAGCCCGCCCACCTGGCCCGGACCGCCCTGCTCAAGCGGATCTACGGCCGGCACCCGTACGCGGAGCAGACCCCCGATCCCGACCAGGTCCGCGCGGTCCGCCCGCCCGCGCTGCGCAAGCTGCACGCCGACCGGGTGCACCCGGCCGAGGCGGTGCTGGTACTGGTCGGTGACGTGCAGCCGGACCGCGCGCTGGACGCCGCCGAGCAGGCGCTGGCCGGTTGGCGCGGCGACACCCGCGGCGTCGACCTGCCGCCCGCGCCGCCGCTGGAACCGGGCCCGCTGCTGCTGGTCGACCGGCCCGGCTCGGTGCAGTCCTCGCTGCGCATCGCGCTGCCGGCGGTGCCGCGCACCCACCCCGACCATGCCGCGTTGCAGTTGGCCAACCTGGTCTTCGGCGGCTACTTCTCGTCCCGGTGGACGGAGAACATCCGCGAGGACAAGGGCTACACCTACGGCCCGCACTCGCTGGTCGAGCACTCGGTCGCCGGGTCGGTGCTGGTCGCCGCCGCCGAGGTGGCCACCGAGGTCACCGGCCCGGCGCTGCTGGAGACGACCTACGAGCTGGGCCGGCTGGCATCGCTCCCGCCGAAGCCGGACGAGCTGGAGCAGGCCCGCCAGTACGCCCTCGGCACCCTCCAGCTCGGCATGTCCACCCAGGCCGGCCTCGCCTCCCTGACCAGCGCGTACGCCGGCAACGGGCTGCGCCTGGAGTTCCTCGCCGAGCACGCCGCCCGGTTGGCGAAGGCGACCGTGGACGACGTCGCCGAGGCGGGCGCCCGCTACCTGGCCCCGGCGAAGGCGGTCACCGTGGTGCTGGGTGACGCGGAGCGGATCGAGGGCCCGCTGGCGGCGCTGACCCCGGTCCAGCGGGAATCGGCGTGAGCGGCGAGCCCGCCCCGCCGCTGGCCCGCTCCACGCTCGACCGGGCGGCGCACCGGCGTACCGACCCGGAGTGGCTGGCGCAGGCGTGGCGGCGGGCCCGGGTGCTGGTGCTCGACTCGACCCGGGAGGGGCGGGCGCTGGTGCACACCGACACCAACCCGCCGAGGCTCGTGCTGCACGACCCGGCGGCGCTGACCGTCACCGCGGACGCGGTGCCGCTCTTCCTCGGGGTGGAGCCGGACGACGTGCCGGTCTTCGCCGTCGACGCCCCGCTGCCGGAGCTGCCGGGTACCCGGGCGGTCAACCTGCGCGAGGTGGGCCACCTGCTCGGTGACCGGGACGCGGGCATCTTCACCACCGCGCTGGCGCTGGTCAACTGGCACCTGGGGCACGAGTGGTCGCCGCGGACCGGGCACCGGACCGAGGTCGACGAGGGCGGCTGGTCGCGGGTGGACGCCGAGGGCCGGCGGGCCTGGCCGCGTACCGACCCGGCGATGATCGTGCTGGTGCACGACGGGGTGGACGGGCCGGAGGGCCGCTGCCTGCTCGGCAACAACGCCACCTGGCCGCGCACCCCGGGCGAGCGCCGCTTCTCGTGCCTCGCCGGCTACGTCGAGCCGGGCGAGTCGGCCGAGGCCGCCGTCCTGCGCGAGGTCCGCGAGGAGGTCGGGGTCGCGGTCGAGCGGATCGGGTACGCGGGCAGCCAGTCCTGGCCGTTCCCCGGCTCGCTGATGCTCGGCTTCCTGGCCGAGGCCGATCCGGGGGAGCCGGTGCACGTCGATCCGGCGGAGATCGCGTACGCCCGCTGGTTCACCCGTCGGGAGATCGGCGCGGTGCTGGCCGGTCGGGCGGTGGACGCCGGCGACGGCGCGCGGGTGATCCTGCCGCCGCCCTCCTCGATCGCGCTCTTTCTGATCCACCGCTGGCTCGACGGCCACTGCTGAACCGGCCGGACGCGGTCCCGGCCCGGGACCGTCGTTGCCGCGACGATCCCGGGCCGGGAACACGGACCGTCGTGGCGGATGGGGCGAGGAACTCGGCGGGGGAGCCGGTCCGACCACGGCGGACGTCGGGTGGGGTCAGGTGGCGGTGTCGACCCAGCTCTCCTGACGGGTCGGGGTGGGCTCGTCGAGCGGGAGCACCTTGACCCGCTGTCGCCCGGAGCGGACCGCGCCGACGGTGGCGAGCGCCCGGGCCAGCAGCAGCGCCGCCTCCCGGTCCTCGGCGTGCACGGTCTGCCGGCGGGCCTCGGGGGTGGTCGTCTCGTCGCGCAGCCGGCCACCGCCGGCCCAGGCGGCGGCGATGTCGGTGTCGGCGGCGGTGCGGATGTCGGTACGAACGATCAGGAAACGCATGGCTGTCTCCGGATGGGCCGCGACGGACGAGTACGCAGTGGAACTTCCACGTCACTGATTCGTCATGTTACGCCCGTCGGGGGTCCCAGCAAGTGAAACGCGGCCATCTGTCCGGTGCCCGACCGATCGGCCGATGCCTGCTCAGCACGGTCGGTGGCCGCGGACGACGAGGGGCCGCCGGCGTCGTGCCGACGGCCCCGTACGGTCACCGGATCAGTTCAGGTCGAACTGTCCGTTCCTCGCCCCGGTGATGAACCCGAGCCAGCCGGCCCGGTTGAACAGCAGTACCGGACCGCTCGGGTCCTTGCTGTCCCGCAGCGCGACCGCGGCCGGGCCGGTGCCCAGGGGGGCCACCTCGACGCAGTTGGAGGTCTGGCTGCGGGTGCTCTTACGCCACGGGGCGTCGGCGAGCTGCCGGGTGAGCACGGTGTTGCGGATCTCGTTCATGGTTCTGCTCCTGCTCCTGGGGTTCGTTGGGGACGAGTGACCCGTGCCCGGCCCCGGCGGAGTTCAGGTGTGCATCACCGTTCCGTCAGGCGCCCGGAGTACCGGCTGCGCTGGACCGGCGCCGCTGCCGATCCCTGCGCCGCCGTGGACGAGGCCGCCGCCTCGGAAAGCCGTCCCGTCGCCTCGAAGAGCCAGGAGAGGGTGTCCGATGCGGAGAGCGCCGCCGAGCATAGCCACTCGAATGCCACTTTATAGCGATTCAGGGTGTTTGCCTCGGTTGACATGGCGTCGATGAAGCCACCTTCGATGGCCAGCGTCTCCGGGTCCTGCGGATCGGCGAAGCGGTAGAGCGAGAACGCCGTCGGCGGCAGGTAGAAGTCGCCGATCCGGGCGTCGCGCAGCAGCAGGCGCAGCGTCACGTTGGGAAGCATGGCCAGCTCACAGAGCTGGACCAGCTGCTCGCGCAGCACCTCGGGCGGACCGGCCCGCCGGCCGAGCGCCGCCTCCTCCAGCACCGCGGTGTAGCGCGGCCCGTCGGCGCGGTCCAGCAGCGACTGCCGGGCCAGCCGCGCGCGTACCTCGGTCTCCGGGTCCTCGCCGGTGTCCGGCTCGCCGGCCTCGGTCGCCGCCCGGTTCGCCGAGACGATCCGCAGCCGCGCGTACCCGGGGGTCTGGAGCAGGCCCGGCACCAGCACCGGGTTGTACTCGCGGATCTCCGCGCAGCCCGCCTCCAGCTCCGCCCAGCCCAGCTGCTGCTGCGTCATCACCGGGTACGACTTGAGCCAGCCCCGCATGTCGCCGGCCTCGAGGGTGATGCCGAGCAGGTCCTCGCTCAGCTCCGGCTCGGCGCCGTAGAGCGCCAGCAGGAGGCGGACGTCGTCCGGGTCGGGGCGGCTGCGGCCGTTCTCCAGCCGGGACAGCTTGGAGGCCGAGGCCCAGCCGATCCGCTCGATCACCTGGTCGCCGGTGAGCCCCGCCGCCTCGCGCAGGCGGCGCAGTTCGATGCCGAGCCTGCGACGACGCAGGATCGGGCTCGGTACGGCAGGAGGCACGTCTCCTCATTTCCGTCGACCGCCGCGGACGCGACGGTAACTGTATGAAATTCGCCCCCCACGGTCAGTATGGACGGCGCGACCGGCGTCGGAGGTTCCGGCGAGGGCGTGTCTGAAGACAAAAAGAGGACTGTGGAAAGTGTCAGCGGTCCGGACGACGATGTCCGGGTCGGAAGCACCTCCCCCAGACGCGCCCGGCGACCGGGTGCCACCCCCGCGGAGGGAACCCCCATGCGCACCGTCCTGCGCCGCCCCGACTTCCGACTCCTCTTCGGCGCGCTGCTGGCCAGCATGGCCGCCGAGTCGGTCCTGCTGCTCGCCCTGGCCATCTGGGTCAAGGACCTGACCGGCTCCGACGGGCTGGCCGGCGCCACCATCTTCGCGATCATCGCGCCGATGACCCTGGCCCCGCTGGTCGGCTGGGTGGTCGACCGTTACCGCCGCCGGCCGTTCTTCGTGGCCGCCAACCTGGGCACCGCCATGCTGCTCACCCCGCTCTTCGCCGTCGGTGACCGGGGCGACGTGTGGATCATCTACGTGGTGGCGGCCCTCTACGGCCTGTCGTACCTGACGCTCAGCGCCACCCTCAGCGGCCTGATCCGCCAGCTGGTGCCGAGCGAGCTGCTCGCCGACGCCAACGGCGCGTTGCAGACCGTACGACAGGGGTTGCGGCTGGGCGGGCCGCTCGCCGGGGCGGCCCTCTACGCGGCGGTCGGCGGCTGGCTGCTGGCGGCGCTGGCGATGACCGGGTTCGTCACCGCCGCCGTCGTGGTCGGGACGATGCGGGTGGCCGAGACGACGCCACCGCCGGCCACCCTGCGCTGGCCCGCCGAGCTCGGCGCCGGCCTGCGCCACCTGACCGCCGAGCCGGCGCTGCGCCGGGCGCTGCTCGGCTACGGGCTGGGCTCGCTGGTGATGGGGTTCAGCGAATCGCTGATCTTCGCCTACGTCGACCAGGGGCTGGGCCGCGACGCCGCGTTCGTCGGGGTGCTGGTCGCCGTCCAGGGCGTCGGCGGGCTGGTCGGCGGGCTGCTCTCACCCGCCGTGGTGCGCCGTACCGGTGAGCTGGGGGCGCTCGCCGCCGGGGTGACCTTCTTCGGGCCGGCGGCGCTCGCGCTGGCCTGGCCGGACCTGCGGCTCGGGGTGCTGGCGCTGCTGCTGGCCGGGGTCTCGCTCCCACTGACCCTGGTCGGGTTGACCACGCTGATCCAGCGGCGGACCCCGCCGGGGCTGCTCGGCCGGGTCACCGCGGCCTCGGAGGCGATGGTCAGCGCCCCGCAGGCGGCCTCCATCGGAGCCGGCGCGCTGCTGGTCAACGTGCTGGACTACCGGCTGCTCTTCGTGGTCGTCGGTGTGGTCACCACCGCCGCCGGGGCCTGGCTCTGGCGCGGCCGCCGGCTCTCCCCGCCGCCGTCCGTCCTGCCGCCCACCGCCCCGCCGCCGCTCGTCCCGGCGCCCCGCCGCCCCCGCCCGACGGAACACCTCACCCCCGGCCCCACCCGCTGACCCGCGAGACGGAAGAAGTGGCCGTCCCGGTGCGGGACGGCCACTTCTTCGACCTGTACGGGCGGTCAGCCGGCGATCTCGGCCAGGTGCTGCTTGACCTGGGTGATGGAGGGGTTGGTCAGAGCGCTGCCGTCGGCGAAGCGGAGCGTCGGGACGGTCTGGTTGCCGCCGTTGACGCTCATCACGAAATCGGCGGCCTGCGGGTCCCGCTCGATGTCGACCACCTCGTAGCCGATGCCCTCGCGGTCCAGCTGCGACTTGAGCCGGTGGCAGTAGCCGCACCACGACGTGGAATACATCGTCAACATGGTCAGGTCCTCCAAGGTTCGCTGCGCCCGCCTTCGTTCAGGTCAGGCTAACCGCTGCAACATCACCGGGAGCTGAGATGATTCCTCGCTGTGGTGGTTCACTCAGCGGCCGAGCTCGTGCTCGCCGGGCTGGATCCGGAGCAGCGGTCCGCGGTGACCGCCCCGGCCGGCCCGGTCTGCATCCTCGCCGGCGCCGGCACCGGCAAGACCCGCGCCGTGACCTCCCGGATCGCCCACCGCGCGCTGTCCGGGGAGATTTCCCCCCGGCACGTGCTGGCGGTCACCTTCACCGCCCGGGCCGCCGCCGAGATGCGGGCCCGACTCACCGCGCTCGGGGTGGCCGGCGTGCAGGCACGGACGTTCCATGCCGCGGCGCTGCGGCAGGTGCGCTACTTCGCGCCCCGGCTGCTGGCCGGCCGGGCCATGCCGGAGCTGCTGGACAGCAAGGTCCGGGTGGTCACCCTCGCCGCCGCCAAGGTCGGCCTGCGGACCGACCGGGCCGCCGCGCGGGACCTCGCCGGTGAGATCGAGTGGGCCAAGTCGTCGCTGGTCGAGCCGGGGGAGTACGTGGTCGCCGCGGCCAAGGCGCTGCGCGAGACGCCGCACGAGCCGGCGAAGGTGGCCGAGGTCTTCACCGCGTACGAGCGGCTCAAGCGCGCCAACGGGGTGATCGACTTCGAGGACATGCTGCGCGCCGCGGTCTGGGGCATCGAGGAGCACCGGGACGTCGCCGAGCAGGTCCGCGGCCAGTACCGGCACTTCGTCGTCGACGAGTACCAGGACGTCAACCCGTTGCAGCAGCGGCTGTTGGAGGCGTGGCTCGGCGGCCGGGACGACCTGACCGTGGTCGGTGACGCGAGCCAGACCATCTACTCGTTCACCGGGGCGACGTCGTCGTACCTGGTCGACTTCCCCCGCCGGTACCGGCACGCCACGGTGGTCCGGCTGGTCCGCGACTACCGCTCCACCCCGCAGGTGGTCGGCCTGGCCAACGCGGTGATCGCGCAGGCCCGCGGCGCCGAGGCCCGGCTGCGCCTGGAGCTGCACGGGCAGCGCCCACCGGGCCCCGAACCGGAGCTGCGGATCTTCACCGACGAGCCGGCCGAGGCCGCGGCGGTGGCGGCCCGCTGCCGGACCCTGGTCGACGGGGGCACCCCGGCGAAGCAGATCGCCGTGCTGTTCCGCACCAACGCGCAGTCCGAGGCGTACGAGAAGGCGCTGACCGAGGCCGGCGTGCCGTACGTGGTGCAGGGGGCGGAGCGGTTCTTCGAGCGGGTCGAGGTGCGCCAGGCGATGGTGGCGCTGCGGGCCGCGACCCGCTCGATCCCGGGGGAGACCCCGCTGCCGACCGCCGTGGTCGAGGCGCTCGCCGCGGTCGGCTGGGCCCCCGACGCCGCCCCGGCCGGCGGCGCGGCGCGCGAGCGCTGGGAGGCGCTCGCCGCGCTGGTCCAGCTCGCCGAGGAGTACGCGGTCACGCCGGAGGTGGTGCCGATCGGCGAGGCCGCCGCGGTGGAGCGCCCGGTCACCCTGGCCGACTTCAACGAGGAGCTGGCCCGCCGCGCCGCCCAGCAGCACGTGCCCACGGTCGACGGGGTGACCCTGGCGTCGCTGCACTCGGCCAAGGGGCTGGAGTGGGACGCGGTCTTCCTGGTCGGGCTCTCCGAGGGCACCCTGCCCACCACGTACGCCCGGACCCCGGAGCAGGTGGAGGAGGAGCGCCGGCTGCTCTACGTGGGGATCACCCGGGCCCGGGAGTGGCTCTGGCTGTCGTACGCGACGGCCCGCTCGCCGGGCGGTCGGGCCCGGCGGCCGTCGCGGTTCCTGCCCCAGCTGGACCGCTCCGGCGGCGGCGAGCGGGCCGGTGGCGCCGTGCCCAAGCGCGGCGTCGAGCGGCGGCGCACCCAGGTGGTCTCCTGCCGGATCTGCGGCGCGACCCTGCTCGCCGGCCCGGACCGCAAGCTCGGCCGCTGCCCGACCTGCCCCTCCGACATCGACGAGGGCCTGTACGAGCGGCTGCGCGACTGGCGGGCCCGGGTCGCCGGGGCGCAGAAGGTACCGGCCTATGTGGTCTTCACCGACGCCACCCTGACCGCGCTGGCCGAGCGGCGTCCGGGGCGACCCGAGGAGCTCGTGGCGATCGCCGGCATCGGCCCCCGCAAACTCGGCCTGTACGGCGAGGCGGTGCTGGCGCTGGTGGACGGCGCGGCGGTGGACGACATCGCCCCGGAAAAAACTTTCCAAATCTCGTCGTTAAATCGTTTGCCCTCGCCCCCGGGCGAGGAATAGCCTCAGGACACACCTTGGGAGCGGCGCCATTCCGGCTGCTCACAAGGGGAGACCGATGTCGGCACGAGTGAACGTGAGGGAGGTGGCACCCCGTGAAGATCTTCATGTATGAGCGTCCGGCGGCGATGCCAGCTGCCCACGCTCCGCTGTCGGCTGTCCGGGTGGCCCTTGCCGCCACGCGACCGTCGATTCCGCAGGTGCACCAGGTTCAGGCCGAGCTGAACCTTACCGTCGCGCCGACCGGAGTCGAGGGGACCAGTGGCTTCGCGGGCATGGGCATCGGTGTCGCCAAGAAGCGCACGGATGTCCGCGGCGTTCCACCTCGAGGGAGACCGGTCTGAGAATCAGACCACCGGCTCACCTCGAGGCCGCGGAACCCGTTCACCGGGATCCGCGGCCTCAGTTTTTTGTCCACGCCGAAGTACGTCGGAATGCGATCCACGTGATCGAAGTGAGAGAGAGGTGACCGGGAGATGAGTCTGGCGTTGGCCCCACTCGACGTGAGTGTCGAGGTGGAGGCGAACCTGCCCTGCCGGAAGTTCGACCCCGACCTGTGGTTCTCCGACTCGCCCGCCGAGCTCGAGCTGGCCAAGTCGCTCTGCGGGGACTGCCCGCTGCGCGTCGAGTGCCTCGCCGGCGCGGTGGAGCGGGCCGAGCCCTGGGGCGTCTGGGGCGGCGAGATCTTCGAGCGTGGCGCGGTCGTCCCGCGCAAGCGGCCCCGTGGCCGTCCGCGCAAGGAGGACCTCGCCCGCGACGCGGCGCTCCAGGTCGAGGCCGAGGCGCGACTGGTGGCCAGTGGTGTGGCCCCCTCGCGCAACACGGTCCGGCTGGCGGCCTGACAACTACCCGATCCGCACCATCCACGCCGGTGTCCCCACCGGCCACGAGAAAGCCGAAGAAGATGCTGCACCTGCCGAACGGAACCGAGATGCAACTACTCCACGAAGCGTTGTCCCGGGCTCGAATGCGCCGGCCTCAGGCCGGTCGTACCACCACGAGCACTGAGGCAACCCGTTCCGCCCGTACCGTCGCGATGAAGAGCCGGGGCCAGTCGGCCCGCGACCTGGGCGTTCTCTAGATCCCTACTGATCCGCGGGGGCGGTGACCGGACTCCGGTCACCGCCCCCGCGTCATACGTGGTGGGGTCAGGCCACCGGCGCGAAGCCGGGCAGCCAGCGCTCCAGGATCCCCCGGTACGGCGCCTTCGCTTCCAACTGGCAGAGCACCCCGATCGAGCCGAGCGTCACCCGGTGGATCATCAGGTACGACGGGGGCAGGTTGAGCTGCCGGCTGAGCTGGTAGGTCGGCGACTTCGGGCTGGCCAGGCGGGCCGCCTCGGACCGCAGCCAGGCCCGGCTGAACCGGAATTCCTCGGCGGCGATCGGTTCCAGCATCGGCCGCAGGAAGTCGAGCACCGCCTGGGCGTCGATCGGCTCGGTGGAGCTGACGAAGCCCTCCTCACGCAGGCCGTTCACCACCCTGTCCGCGTCACCGCGCAGCGCCAGCCCGGCGATCCGGCCGATCGGCTCCGGGGTGCCCTCCGGCATCCGGGCCACCGCACCGAAGTCGATCACGCCGAGTCGGCCGTCCGGCAGCAGCCGGAAGTTGCCGGGGTGCGGGTCGGCGTGCAGCAGGCCGGCCCGGGGCGGCGCCGACAGGTGCAGGGTGGCCATCAACCGGCCGGCGGTGTCGCGCTGCTCCTCGGTGCCCTCGCGGATGATGTCGGCGAGCGGTATGCCCTCGATCCACTCGGTGACCAGCACCCGGGGCGAGCTGGAGAGCACGGCCGGGATGAAGATCTCCGGGTCGTCGGCGTACGCGGCGGCGAAGGCCCGCTGCGACTCGGCCTCCAGCTCGTAGTCCAGCTCCTCGGTGACCCGCTCCCGCAGTTCGACCAGGAGCGGCTTGACGTCGAGACCCGGCTGGATGGCCCGGAACATGCCGCCCAGCCGGGAGAGCTGCTTGAGGTCGGCGATCAGGGCGTCGCCCGCCCCCGGGTACTGGATCTTGACGGCCGCGGTCCGCGCCTCGCCGGTCTCCGGATCCCGCCAGACCGCCTTGTGCACCTGCCCGATGCTCGCCGCGGCGGCCGGGGTGTCGTCGAACTCGACGAACCGGTCCCGCCAGTCCGGGCCGAGCTGTTCGGCCAGCACCCGGTGCACGGTCGCCGCGGGCAGCGGAGGTGCCGACTCCTGCAGCTTGGTCAACGCCTGCCGGTACGGCGCGGCGATCTCGTCCGGCAGCGCCGCCTCGAAGACCGACAGCGCCTGCCCGAACTTCATCGCACCGCCCTTGAGCTGCCCCAGCACGCTGAAGAGCTGCTCGGCGGTGCGCTGTTGTATCTCGGCGGAGATGACGTCGGAGGCGAGCCCGGTGACGCGCTTACCCATGCCGAGGACGGTCCGGCCGGCGAAGCCGAGCGGCAGAGCGGCGAGCTTGGCGGTCCGGGACACGGCCCGGCGCGGGATGTCGGTCACCCGGCCATTGTTACCGACTCCGACCCCCCGCTGCTGCCACCGGAAGGAAGGGGCCCCGGTCGACGCCCGGCGCGGGTGGCCCGGGGCGCGGTCGACGGTCGCCCGGCGCGGTCGCTCAGCGGCGCCGGCGGGAGCAGCCGCAGGACGGGTGCGGTGGCCACACCCGGCGCCGAAACCGGCCGGCCGCGCCGATCTCCACCGCACAGCCCACCGTCTCCGGCGTGGTCCCGTCGAGGTGGGCCAGCACCTCGCCGACCGCGTACCCGACCGCGGCGAGCAGGGTGGCCGTGCCGCAGGCCTGGTCGGTCGGCTCCGCCGCCAGCTGGGCGGCGAGCGTCGGCCAGCCCGGGTCCCGGTCGACCCGGTGCAGGTGCAGGCAGTACAGGCAGGGCCCGGCCGGCGGTCGGACCAGCGGCCCGATCACCGGCACCCCCTCCCGTAGGCCGAGCAGCAGGTGCGGCTGGCGACGCTGGGCGTACCCGGCGGCGAGGAGGGCGGCCGGGCGATCCGTGCCGAGGTGGACGACCAGCTCGACCCGGGCGCGGGGGAGCGGCCGGGTCTGCGTGCCGGGGGCGGTGCGGCCGATCGCCGCCCGGACGGCGGCGGCGAGCGGGCGCCCGACGTCGGCCGCCGCCAACCCGGTCCCGACCAGGTCACCGGGGCGGACCGGGCCGGTCAGATCGGGCACCACGTGACCCACCCCGGCCTGGGCGAGAGCGACCGCGACCGGGCCGCCGAGCCGCCCGGGACCGGTGACCACCACCCGGGCGGTCCGGCGCCGCCGCAGCACCTGGGCCGGGGTGCCCGGCAGCGTCGCGGAGGCGAGCGCGAGCGCCCCGGCCTCCGCGGCGAGCCGGATCCGCGCCGGCCCGGCCAGGTCGCGGGGGAGCAGCGTGTGCGCGGGTACGACCAGCCCGGCGGCGTGGAGCGTGTCGAGCAGCCCGCGTGCGTCGTCCGGCCCGATCTCCGCGCTCACCGCGTCGGCCAGGACGCGACGTTCACTGCGGCTGCCGTCGAGCAGGTCGAGCAGGCGGACGGCGCGTGGGTCGGCCACCTCCAGCAGGACGGCGCGCCCCGGGGCCAGGCCGAGTTGCAGGGTGTGCCGGTCCCGCCACAGCCGGCTGAGGCCGGGTAGCAGGGTCGGACGGGTCAGCGGGGTACGGGCGGCGAGGGCATCCGGCGGCGGGCTCATGTTGACGAATCGTGACCGCGCCGATGCTGTCCGTCGATCGTTGTCCACAGGTGCGCAGGCCCGTATCCAGGGTTGTCCACAGGAATCCGCGCGTTGTCCACAACCGGTGAGTAGGTGTGTCGGGGAGCCGACAGCTCGCCGGGTCCGGAAACGAGCGGGGGGAGGGTGGCCGTCGGCCACCCTCCCCCCGCGAACTCGTACCGTCAGACCTTGGCCTTGCCGAGGATGCGGTTCACTGTTGTGCCGCATACCGGACACTTGCCCTTGGCCATGTTCATCCCGGTCTTCGAGACCTCGATGTGCCCCTCGAAGTCCCGCTTCTCCTTGCACTTGACGCAGTAACCGTTGTAGGTCTGGGCCTGCTCGGCCACGGTAGCCTCCTCGTCTCGTCCGCCGGGACGTGTCGGCCCGGCGGGTCTCCCGGCGGCGGACCACCTCGGGCGCCCGCGCTGGGTCTTTCGTCGCGGCCACCCACGTGACCGCTGGTTGGCGGACCCTACCCAGCTCTGGGCGAATCCATGTCAGCTGTGCATCGACACTGTGAGGAAGTCGACGTCGAGAGTGTGCATGCCGAATTAGGTGGGATAAGTGAGTTTGCCGGGGACACGCCGGTTGAAGACGCTCGAAGGGCCTCGTTCGGGGCTGCGGTCACCACTTTCCGCTGATCACCTACCGTGGTGAGGTACGCCGCAGATTTTTTCGGGACTCTCCGCGCCCAACCATCACTTTCCGGGCGCGTGTCGACGTGTTGACTCTTGCGGACCCCTGGTCAGTACGCATTAGCTTTCCCTCGTGGCAGGAAACCACGGCTGCGCGGCCCACTGATGGCGGGGGTGCGGAAGCCGGTCGTCGAGGTACGGCGTAGTCAGCGTCGGCGACGCACGGTGTCCGCCTACCGCGACGGAGAGCGCGTCGTGGTGCTCATCCCCGACCAGTTCTCCCGCGCCGAGGAGAGCGAGTGGGTCGACCGGATGCTGGCCCGGCTGGCCGCCCGGGAAGGCCGGTTGGCCCGCTCCGACACCGAACTGCTCGACCGGGCGCTCCGCCTGATCAACCTCTACCTCTCCGACCACGGCAGCGACGCCCTGCCGGCCAGCGTCCGCTGGGTCACCAACCAGAACGGCCGCTGGGGTTCCTGCACCCCGGCCGACCGCACCATCCGGATCTCCCACCGCCTCCAGGACATGCCCGAGTGGGTGCTCGACTACGTCCTGCTGCACGAGCTGGCACACCTCATCGTGCCCAGCCACAACGCCTGCTTCTGGGCCCTGGTCAACCGGTACGCCAAGACCGAGCGGGCCCGCGGTTACCTGGAGGGCGTGGCCGCCGCCTCCGGCGTCCCCCTGCCCGACTGACCCTTCCTTCTCCACCCTCCGTCTCCACCCTCCGTCTCGGCACTCCGTCTTCGGCACTCCGTCTTCGGCCCCTCCGTCCTCCGTCCTCCGTCTTTCGTCGGGCGCGTCGGGCGCGTCGGGCTGTCCGGGCGTTCCCCGGCTCGCTGGGCGCGCCGGGCGGGGACGAGGTGGTCGCACTAGGGTCGGGGCGTGACCCGACGAGTGCTGGTGGCACTGCTCGCCCCGGTGGCCTGGTCGCCGCCGGGCATCGACCTGTCGGCCTGGCGCGCCGCACTGGCCGAGGACGTGGTGGACCTGCTCGCCACCCTGGCCGAGGTCGAGACCGCGGTCGCCGTGACCGCGGCGGACCGGCCGCTCGCCGAGGCGGTGGTCTGGCCCGGCACCGTGATCCACGAGGTTTCCGAACCCACCGTCAACGCCGTCCTGGCCACCCTGACCGACCACGACCAGGCGGCCGTCGTCGCCGCCGACGCGCCCGACGTGCCCGGGCTGACCCTGGGCAAGCTGCTCCGGCCGTTGACCAGCCGACCCGTCGCGGTCGCCCCGGTCGAGGGAGGCGGACCCGGACTGCTCGGCGTGGCGTCGCGGCTGCCCGTACCCGGATGGTTGCCGCCACTGGACCTGGACGCCGCGCTCCCCGCGGACGTCCGCCGGGCGGCGCCGGCCCCGGCCGACGTGGCGGTCACCGCCGGCTGGCGTCGACTACGCGGGCCCGCCGACCTGGCCGCCCTCAATCCCGCCGTGGAGGGCTGGGAAGCCACCCGAGCCCTGCTTTCCGGACGCGCGGCCTGAGCGCTCCGGCTCCCGCCTGGCCTGCCGTCACCGGCGCCCGTCCCCGCGTTGTGCCCGCCCCGCGTTGCGCCCGTCCCGCGTTGCGCCCGTCCCCGGGCTGCGCCGGTTGCCGGCCGCGGTTCCTCTGCTGCGCCGGTTCGCGCGCTGCGTCCGGTAAGCGCGGCTGCCGTTCGCGCCCTGCGTCCGGTTAGGGCGGCTTGCCGTTCCCGCGCTGCGCGGGTTCGCGCGGCTTGCCGTTCCCGTGCAGCGCCGGTTCGCGCGTTGCGTCTGTGCGAACTGTGCTCGCCTCCGCGCCACGGGGGATCCGGTCGGCTTGCCCTTTAGAGCTGATGACGTAAACGGTTCACCGTCCCGGACCCGGGTGATTCGTTTACGTCATCAGCTCTAAAGGACGACAGACAACCGGCACCCTCACCGCTGGGACAGCCCTCGGCAGCCGTTGCCGTCGCCGGCCCGCAGGCGGCGTCGTGCCCGCAGCCGCCACCGGTGCGGCCCAGAGACATCGCCGGAGCCCACATCGTCGGACGGAGGCCGCCGACATCGCCGGGTGGGCCGCCGGCATCGCCGGGTGGAGGCCGCCGGCATCGCCGGACGGCGGCTGCCGACATCGCCGGAGGGAGGCCGCGGAGATCGCTGGACGGGGGCCACAGGGATCGCCGGGCGGGGCTCGCAGCCGCCATCGGCGGGGCTGGTAGCCGTCATCGGCCGGGTCCACAACGCCACCGGCCGGGCCGTGGGTGTCCACGGTCCGGCCGGTGGCGTGCTCGTCAGGACTTGTCGGGGTCGTCCCCGGCGTCGTCCGGCCGCGGCTGCGAGCCGCCCGGGGCCTGCTCCTGCGGGCCGCCCGGTGCGGTGAAGTCGAAGCTGGCCAGCTCGTCGTCGAGGTCGAGCCGGGCGGTGGCGAAGGCCACCGGGTCGGCGAAGTCCTCGTCGGAGGGGAGCAGGTCGGGGTGACCCCAGACCGCGTCCCGGCCGGTGATGCCCCGGTGCTCGGTCAGCGCCGCCCAGAGCGCCGACGCCTCGCGCAGCCGGCGGGGCCGCAGCTCCAACCCGACCAGTGCGGCGAAGGTCTGCTCGGCCGGACCGCCGGCGGCCCGGCGCCGGCGGAAGGCCTCGCCGAGGCGGACCACGTTGGGCAGCCGCTCGCCGGCGGCGTTGTCCACCACGTGGCAGACCCAGCCCTCGACCAGCGCGAGCGCCGTCTCCAGCCGGGCCAGCGACGCCTTCTGCGCCGGGGTGTCCTCGGGGGTGAAGATGCCCTCCAGGGCGATCGCCTGCATCGACTCGGGATCGGTCGGGTCGACCCGACCCATCGCCTCCTCGATCGCCTCCCGGTTGACCCGGATGCCCGAGGCGTAGTTCTCCACCGCGGTCAGCACGTGCCCGCGCAGCCACGGAACGTGCTCGAAGAGGCGCTGGTGGGCGGCCTCGCGCAGGGCGACGTAGAGGCGTACCTCGTCCTCGGGCAGCTCCAGGCCCTGGCCGTACGTCCGGATGTTGGCCGGGACGAGGGCGGCGGTGCCGGCCGGGCCCAGCGGCAGGCCGATGTCACCGGCGGAGAGGACCTCCGCGGCGAGCTGGCCGAGCGCCTGGCCGAGCTGGCCGCCGAAGAGCGCCCCGCCGAGCGTGGCGACCATCGACTGCATCGGGCCGAGCTGGGCGCGGGCCTCCGGGGGCACCAGGTCGCCCATCGCGCCGACCATCCGGCTGGCCACCGGGTCGCAGAGCTTGCGCCAGACGTCCAGCGTCTTGTAGATCCACTCGTTCCGGTTCCAGGCCACGGAGGTGCGGATTCCGGTCGGCCAGGCCGACATCGGCTCCAGCCAGAGGTCGGCCAGGCGCAGCGCCTCCTCCACCGCGTGCCGCTCGTACGGCGACGGCATCGGATCGCCGGTGGCGGCGAGCTGGCTGGCGGCGACCTGCCGGGCCAGGTCCCAGTTGACCGGCCCGCTGCCCGGCGCGGAGAGCAGGTGCTGCAACTGCGACATGAACTGCTGCATCTGCGCGGGATCGTTGGGGTCTGGTGGTTGCCCACCCGGGAGCGCGAAACCGAACGGAATATCAGGCACGACGTCTACGGTACGCGCGCCGCGCCCCAGGTCGCGGCCGCTGGCGTTGCGCTGAGGGCGAAGTCCGCGTCGGCCCGCCGCTGGCCGCCGTCCCGGTCGTGGGTCGGTACGCTCTGCCGCATGAGACGTCGTGGCGTGACCGTCCTCCTCGGTGCTCTGCTCACCACCCTGTTGAGCATCGGCGTGCTCGGCGCTCCGATCCCGTACGTGGTGCTCGGCCCGGGCCCGACCGTCAACACGCTCGGCACCTCCGACGGCAAGGAGGTCATCCAGGTCACCGGTCGCGCGACGTCGACCTCCGCCGGACAGCTGCGGATGACCACGGTGGGTGTGCAACCCGAGGTGAAGTTGCGCGGCGCGATCGCGGGCTGGTTCTCCGCGGACGAGGCGGTGGTGCCGCGGGAGCTGGTCTACCCGCCCGGTGAGACCCAGGAGGAGGTGGAGAAGCGCAACGCCGAGGACTTCGAGAACTCGCAGTCCAGCGCCGAGACCGCCGCGCTGGTCGAGCTGGGGTACCCGGTCCAGGTGGTGGCGAAGGAGGTGGCCGCCGACGGCCCGGCCAACGGGGCGCTGAAGGCCGGCGACGTGATCACCGCGGTCGACGGGACCACGGTGACCACCGCCGCGAAGCTGGTCGAGCTGGTCCGGGCCAAGCCGGCCGGCACCGCCCTGAAGATCGGCTACACCCGCGACGGCGTGCCCGGCACGGCCACGGTCACCAGCCGGGAGCAGGACGGCAGGCCGCGCATCGGGCTGGTGCCCGAGCAGCGGCAGCCGCACCCGTTCACCCTGAAGATCGACCTGGGCAACATCGGCGGGCCGAGCGCCGGGCTGATGTTCGCCCTGGGCATCGTCGACAAGCTCGAACCGGCCGACCTGACCGGCGGGAAGATCATTGCCGGCACCGGCACCATCGACGACGAGGGACGGGTGGGCCCGATCGGCGGCATCGCCCAGAAGCTGGTCGGAGCGAAGGAGGCCGGGGCGAAGTTCTTCCTGGTGCCGGCGGACAACTGCGCGGAGGCGGTCCGCAATCCGCAGCCCGACCTGTCGCTGCTCCGGGTCGGATCGCTGGACGAGGCGCTCACCGCGCTGGAGACGCTGCGGGCCGGGGGCCAGCCCACCCGCTGCTGACCAGGGGCCGCTGCGGGAGGCACCCGGCGAATCCCCAGGCGATCGTGACGTGACCTTGACCCGACGTGTTCAGCAACACCCCGTACTCTGGGTGCCTGTCCGGAGCCGATCACATCGAGCGTGCGGAGCGAACAGTGGTCATGCGTAGCAGCCCCCTACCCAGGATGAGTCGACGCGGACGCGTCACCATCGGGGTGCTGGTCGGGGTGTTCGTCCTCTTCACCCTGCTGGGCTGGGGTGTCCAGGCATGGACGGACTGGCTGTGGTTCGACGAGGTCCGCTACACCCAGGTCTTCACCAGCGTGCTGGTCACCCGGCTGCTGCTCTTCCTCGCCGTCGGCCTCGGCATGGCCCTGTTCGTCGGCGGCAACCTGTGGCTGGCCTACCGGCTGCGGCCGACGCTGCGGCCGCACTCGCTGGAGCAGGCCACCCTGGATCGGTACCGGATGCTGCTCAGCCCCCGGGTCGGCACCTGGTTCTCGGTCACGGCGGCGGTGATCGGGCTCTTCGCCGGCCTCTCCGCGCAGACCCGCTGGGACCAGTGGCTGCTCTTCCGCAACGGCGGCGACTTCGGGGTCAAGGACCCGGAGTTCGGCGTCGACGTCGGCTTCTACGTCTTCCAGCTGCCCTTCTGGCGGTACCTGCTCGGCGTCGGCTTCACCGCGGTGGTGCTGGGCCTGATCGGCGCCCTGGCGGTGCACTACATCTTCGGCGGCGTCCGGTTGCAGGGCGTCGGCGACCGGATGACCAACGCCGCGCGGGCCCACCTCAGCACGCTGGTCGCGGTCTTCGTCCTGCTCAAGGCCGTCGCGTACGTGCTGGACCGGCGGGCCATGCTGCTGGAGTACAACGAGGGCGCCAAGCTGTACGGCGCCGGTTACGCCGACGTCAACGCGCTGCTGCCGGCCAAGGAGATCCTGGCCTACATCTCGGTCGTGGTGGCGATCGCGATCATCGTGTTCTCCAACGCGGTGATGCGGAACCTGGTCTGGCCGGGCATCTCGCTGGCCCTGCTCGGGGTCTCCGCGGTGGCGATCGGCGGCATCTACCCCTGGGCGGTGCAGACCTTCGAGGTCAAGCCGAGCGCGCGGGACAAGGAGGCGCCGTACATCTCCCGCAGCATCGAGGCGACCCGCGCCGCGTTCGGCCTGACCGGCACGAAGACCACCGGGTACGCGGCGAGCAACCTCACCCCACCGGCGAGCCTGGCCACGGACACCTCGGTGGTGCCCAACGTCCGGCTGCTCGACCCGCAGCTGGTCTCCGAGACGTACACCCAGCTCCAGCAGGTGCGGGGCTTCTACGACTTCGGGCCGAAGCTGGACATCGACCGGTACTCGGTGGCCAACAAGACCTCCGACTACGTGGTCGGCGTCCGCGAGGTCAACTACAACGAGCTGACCCAGAACAACTGGATCAACCGGCACACCGTCTTCACCCACGGGTACGGGCTGGTCGCGGCCCCCGCGAACCAGGTCGTCTGCGGCGGTCAGCCGTACTTCGTCTCCGGCTTCCTCGGCGAGAAGGCGCAGGAGGCGTGCTCCTCGCAGGCCGAGCAGATCCCGGCCAGCCAGCCGCGGATCTACTACGGCGAGCGGATGGAGGAGGACGACTACGCGATCGTCGGGCAGCGCGACAAGAGCCGCAACGCCGAGTTCGACCGTCCCTCCCCGACCACCGGCGGCGAGCAGTACTACACCTACACCGGTGAGGGCGGTGTGGAGATCGGCTCGTTCACCCGCCGGCTGCTCTACGCGATCAAGGAGCAGGAGTCGAACTTCCTGCTCTCCGAGGCGGTCAACGAGAACTCCCGGCTGCTGTACGTGCGCAACCCGCGGGACCGGGTGGAGAAGGTCGCGCCGTTCCTCACCCTCGACGGCGACCCGTACCCGGCGGTGGTGGGCGGCCGGATCCAGTGGATCATCGACGCCTACACCACGGCGGCGACCTACCCGTACGCCGAGCGGATCAACCTGCAGACCGAGACCACCGACGAGCTGACCAACCGGGGCACCTTCCAGCTGGCCCGGGAGAACGTCAACTACATGCGCAACTCGGTGAAGGCGACCGTCGACGCGTACGACGGCACGGTCCGGCTCTACGAGTTCGACGAGACCGACGCGGTGCTCAAGGCGTGGAACAAGGCGTTCGGCGGCGACCTGGTGCTGCCGAAGAGCGCCATCCCGGCCGAGCTGACCGAGCACTTCCGCTACCCGGCCGACATGTTCAAGGTGCAGCGCAACCTGCTGACCAAGTTCCACGTCACCAACCCCGGCGACTTCTACTCCGGCCAGGACTTCTGGCAGGTGCCGAACGTGCCGGACGCGCCGGACAGCGGGTCCAAGCAGCCGCCGTACTACCTGTTCACCCAGTTCCCGGGGCAGCAGTCGCCGCGGTTCCAGCTCACCTCGGCGGTCACCCCGAACGGGCGGCAGAACCTCGCCGCGCTGATCTCCGGGTCGTACGTCGACGGTCAGCCCCAGCTGGAGGTGCTGGAGCTGCCGGACCAGACCCGGATCTCCGGGCCGGTGCAGGTGCACCAGCAGATGACCAACAACGCCAACATCCGCCAGCAGCTCAACCTGCTCTCCTCGAACCAGGCGCAGGTGCAGTACGGCAACCTGCTGTCGCTGCCGTTCGCCGACGGGATGCTCTACGTGGAGCCGGTCTACGTCAAGAGCAACCAGCAGGACGCGTACCCGCTGCTGCAGAAGGTGCTCCTGTCGTACGGCGACGGTGGCTCCTACGTGGCGCTCGCCGACAACCTGACCGACGGCATCAAGCAGCTCGTCGACCAGGGCAAGCGTGCCGGCGCACCGGGCACCCCGCCGCCGCCCGGCGGCACCCCGCCGGCACCGCCGCCGCCCGGCAACAACAACCCGCCGCCGCTCACCGGTGAGCTAGCCTCCGCCGCGGAGCGGGTGCAGACGGCGATCGCCGAGGTCAAGGCCGCGCAGGCGTCCGGCGACTTCGAGCGGTACGGCCGGGCGCTGAAGGCGCTGGACGAGGCGATGGGCGCGTTCCAGCAGGCGCAGCGGGCCGCCACCCCGGGCGCCCCGGCGCCGAGCGGCAGCGCGTCGGCGTCCCCGGCACCCACGCCGAGCGGCTGACGCCGCAGGTTTCCCCGGCGGGGCCCGGGCCCGCGCGACCGACTTCGGTGCGCGGGTCGCGGGCCCTGTCGCATTTCGGACCAGATGACCGCAACCTGCCGGTGCGCTCCACCGTCTCCTCTTCAGGTGGCTGCGACAGGCAGGGGTGGTGCCGGTATGAGGGACGCGGCGAGTTTCGACGAGTTCTACCGGAGCACGTCGGCGCGGACGCTCCGCTACGGCCACGCGGTGGCGGGTGACCACGGCGAGGCCCAGGACCTCGTGCAGGAGGCGTACGCCCGCGCCTGGCGGCAGTGGGGCAGGCTGGCCACCCACCCCGCCCCGGAGGCCTGGCTGCGCCTGGTGGTCAGCCGACTGGCGACGGACCGGTTCCGCCGCCTGCGCGGCTGGCGGACGGCGATCAGCCGCACCGGCCCACCCGAGGACGTACGGCCACCCGGCGAGGACACCGTCCTGCTGGTCGGCGCGCTGCGGCAGCTGTCGGTGAACCAGCGGCAGGCGCTGGCCCTGCACTACCTGTTCGACATGTCGGTGGAGGAGATCGCCCGGGAGACCCGGGTGCCCACCGGCACCGTGAAGTCCTGGCTGTCCCGGGGCCGGTCGAGGCTGGCCGAGCTGCTGCCCGGGGTCCACGCCGAGGAGCTGGAGGTCAACGATGTCGCCTGAACTGACCAACTTCTACCGCTCGCTCGCCGACGACACGGACGGACGCGGCCTGGCCGCGCCGGAGCTGGTACGCCGGCGGGCCGACCGTCGGGCGTGGACCCGCGCCGCGACGGGGGCGTTGGCCGTGGCTGTCCTGGCCGGCGGAACCGCCGTCGGCGCCCAGCTCGTCCTCGCCGCCGACCGGGGTACCCCGGTGAACCCCCCGGGGGACGTCTCGCCCGCGCCGTCGGTGTCGTCCGCGCCGTCGTCGTCCCCCCCGGTGCCGAGGCCGTCCCCGTCGACGCCGTCCGCGCCGCCCAGCTCCCCGTCGCGGGCGGTGACCTCCGCCCCGGGGTCCGCGGGCGCCGCGCCGACCGCGCGGACCCCGACCTCCGTACCCGACCGGGCGTTCTTCGTCCTGGCCGCGGCGAACGACACCGGCATGACGCCGGCGTTCCTCGCCGGACCGGTGCTGCCGGAGCTCTGCGACGCCGACCCCGGCGCGTCCGGGATCGTCCAGCGCCGGGCCCGCACGCTGGCGTTCAAGCTGGCCGACACCCCGCCGGGGTACGTCCCGGACGGCTCCTACCGGCACAGCGTCACCATCTACCGGGCCGGGCGGGCTGGCGACGCGCTGGCCGAGCTGCGGCGCGCGGTGCGCGACTGCCCGACCCAGCCGGCGTCCGGCGGCGGGGAGGGGCTGACGTCGACCCAGCGGCTGCTGCCGGACGCCGGCTACGGCGACGAGTCGGTGCTGTTCGAGCTGCGTCGCCCCGCCGCGGACCACGAGGGCGCCCCGGCCGTCAAGGAGGTGGTCCGGCTGGTCCGCGCGGTGCGGGTCGGGGACGTGGTGACGGTCCTCTGGGAGCAGGGCTGGGAGGGGACGTCCAGCCCACGGTCCCAGGTCGACGCGGACAGCCGGCGTGCGGTGGCGGCGGTCCGGGACTGGTGGGAGTGAGGGACCCCGGGCCCGTTTTGCGGGCCCGGGGGTCCGTAGGCTACGGTTGTCCCAGCGACGCGGGGTGGAGCAGCTCGGTAGCTCGCTGGGCTCATAACCCAGAGGTCGCAGGTTCAAATCCTGTCCCCGCTACCACGACGGCACGGCCCCGAGGATCTGATCCTCGGGGCCGTTTCCGTTTGCCGGCTCCCGGGGCGTCTCAGCCGTCCGATCGGCGCGAACGGGCGTGCGGTTGACTCCCCGGCGTCGTTCGCAACGCCCCTGAGCTGCCCGAACGTCGGATCGGGGTACCCGCCTGATCTCGGTGGCGGTGGTGCGTTAAGCTTATGGAGCCGACGCGGGGTGGAGCAGCTCGGTAGCTCGCTGGGCTCATAACCCAGAGGTCGCAGGTTCAAATCCTGTCCCCGCTACTGCACGAGAGGCCCCGGAGTTCATCTCCGGGGCCTCTCGCCGTTTCCGGGCACCGCCGGTCAGGAAAAATGGACCTTTGGGGCGGTCCGACGTGCCAGGGTTGCCCGCCTCGGTCAGGATGAGGGCATGTCTTCTTGGAGCAAGTGGTCGGGCCGCCTGAGCGCGGTCCTGGGTGCGGTCGTGTTGTCGGTCTTCGTGCCGGTTGCGGCGTGGGCCTCCACGGGCCCGGGTGAGCTGGTGGTGGAGGCGGCGCGGCGGCGTGGGCGCGGCGGCGGTGGTCTCCTCGGCCTGCTCTGCTGCCTGGTGGTGGTGGTGGCGATCGTCCTGCTGGTCCTCCGGCTGTTGCGCAACCGCCGCAACCGTCCGCCGCGCTGATCCGACGCCGTGCCGTCCGTCCCCCGGGACGGTCGGCACGGCGGGCGCTCAGTTCGCCAGCACCGCCTGGGCCCGCGCCATGAACTTCGAGGTGGCGGCCCGGGCGCCCGACTTGCCGGACCGGATGCTCCGCGCCGCCTCGGCCAGCAGGGTCCGGACCTGGTCGTGCCCCTTCGGCGGCGGTGCCGGCGCCGTGCCGACCTGGTCGTTGAGCAACTGGGCGAGAGTGGCTACCCGCTTCTGGACCGGATCGTCGAGCGCCTCGACGACGGTCCGCCGCACGGGGAGCGACGGTGGCAGCCCACGTTCGGTGCCGAGGGTCTGTCCCGCCTCCACGGTGAGGGTGAGGAAGCTGATCACGTCGGCCACCACGTCCGGGTGCCGGGTGCCCCGGAAGCCCGCCCAGTACATCGAGGCCCGGTCCCACTGCGCGGCCGGCGGGCCGGGAAAACCGGCCAGGGCCAGTTCGTCGCGGCTGTTGCGCTGAAGCTCCGGAAGCTGATGCGACCAGGCGAACGAGGCGGCGGTGTGGCCGGTCACCACGAGTTGGCGGGCCGGGTCGCCGCGGTCCGCCCGGTCGACCAGGGCCGCCGCGGGGGTGGCCCGGTCGGCGCGGGCGCGCTGCCAGAGCTCGAACCAGTCGAGCAGGGCGATGGAGCTGAAACCGAGGTTGCGCCCCTGGTAGAAGTCACCGCCCTGGGCCCGCAGCCAGAGCCACATGGCCCGGTGGTCCCCGGACGCGTCCATGGTGCCGGCGACCCGGCCGCCGCTGACCCGGGTCACCCGGGCCGCCCACTCGAGGTATTCGGGCCAGGGCGTGCCGGTGGTGGGCGCGGGCAGTTCGAGCCGGTCCAGCAGGTCCTTGTTGTAGACCACGACGGGATGGGTCTGCGCGGCGGGGACGGCCCAGGTGCGGCCGTCCACCCGGCCGTAGTCGGCCAGCCCCGGCGGCAGGCCGCGCAGGTCGAGGCGGCCGTTCGCGGCGTACCCGCTGAGGTCGAGCGTGACGCCGCGCTGCGCGTACTCGGCCAGCATGCTGTCGTCGACCTGGAACAGGTCGGGCACGTTACCGCCGGTGGCCTGGGTGGCCAGCCGGTCGTAGTAGCCGTCGAGCCCCTGCCAGGTGACCCGGAAGGTGACCCGGGGGTTACGCCCCGAGTAGAGCCGGAGCGCCTTCTCGGTGGCCTCGGCCCGCCGGGTCCCACCCCACCAGAAGACCGAGAGCTCGACCGGCCCGTTCGCCCCGGGCGCGGCGGCGCCGTCGGTGCACCCGGTCAGTCCACCGGCGGCGAGCGCCGGCGCGGCCAGCAGCGCGCGGAGCAGCCGCCGCCGGGCGGGGTCGGCCGCGGACCGGAGCAGCGGTGGGCGGGCAACGGGCACGGGACGCTCCAGGAACGGGACGGGTGACGGCCGGACCATTCACGCAGGCTCCGCGCCCGGGTGTCAACGCCCACCGGCCGGCACCACCGCCGGGGTACGCGCCGGCGGGCGGCGGGACGCCCGGGTGGCCGGCACGGGCGTCTCCTCGCCGCGTGGTGTACTAGGCCGCGTGGAACTTCTGCACTCGGGCAAGGTACGGGACGTCTACGCCGACGGCGATGACCTGATCCTGGTCGCCTCCGACCGCATCTCCATCTACGACGTGGCGCTGCCGACGCCGATCCCGGACAAGGGTCGGCTGCTCACCGCCCTGTCGCTGTGGTGGTTCGACCAGCTCGCCGACCTGGTGCCGAACCACGTCGTCTCGGCCACCGACGTGCCGGCCGAGTTCGCCGGGCGGGCCATCCGGTGCCGCCGGCTCGACATGGTGCCGGTCGAGTGCGTCGCCCGGGGCTACCTGACCGGCGGCGGGCTGACGGAGTACCAGCGCACCGGCGCGGTCTCCGGCGTGCCGCTGCCCCGCGGCCTGGTCGAGGCGTCGATCCTGCCCGAGCCGATCTTCACCCCGTCGACCAAGGCGCCGGTGGGGGAGCACGACGAGCCGATCACCTACGCCGAGGTGGTGGACAAGGTCGGCGCGGAGACCGCCGAGCGGCTGCGGCAGATCACCCTCGACGTCTACCGGCGCGGCGCCGAGCTCGCCGCCGACCGGGGCATCCTGGTCGCCGACACCAAGATCGAGCTGGGCTGGGCGCCGGACGGCACGCTGATGCTCGGCGACGAGCTGCTCACCTCCGACTCGTCCCGGTTCTGGCCCGCCGAGTCGTACCAGCCGGGGCGCGCGCAGTTCTCCTACGACAAGCAGTTCGTCCGGGACTGGGCGACGGGCAGCGGCTGGAACAAGCAGGCCCCCGCGCCGGAGGTGCCGGCCGAGGTGGTCGAGGCCACCCGGGCCCGCTACGTCGACGTCTACGAGAAGCTGACCGGCAACCGCTGGGAGTAGCCCGGACCGTCACTCCACCCAGTCGAGGGTGCGCTGCACGGCCTTGCGCCAGTTGCGCAGCTCCCGCTCCCGGTGCGCGGCATCCATCCGGGCCTCCCACTGCGCGTCCGAGCTCCACTGCGCGCGCAGCGTCTCCAGGTCCGGCCAGAAGCCGACCGCCAGGCCGGCGGCGTACGCCGCGCCGAGGCAGGTGGTCTCGGTGATCCGGGAACGGACCACCGGCACGTCGAGCACGTCGGCGAGGAACTGCATCAGCAGGCCGTTCGCGGTCATCCCGCCGTCCACCCGCAGCCGGCGCAGCGCCACGTCGGAGTCGGCGTTCATCGCGTCGACCACCTCGCGGGTCTGCCAGGCCGACGCCTCCAGCACCGCCCGGGCCAGGTGCCCCTTGGTGATGTAGCCGGTCAGCCCGGCGATGACGCCCCGGGCGTCGCTGCGCCAGTGCGGGGCGAAGAGCCCGGAGAAGGCCGGCACGACATAGCAGCCGCCGTTGTCGTCGACGGTCCGGGCCAGCTCCTCGACCTCCGGTGCGGTCGAGATCAGCCCTAGGTTGTCCCGCAGCCACTGGACCAGCGACCCGGTGACCGCGATCGCCCCCTCCAGCGCGTACGCGGCCGGCTGGCCGTCGATCCGGTAGGCCACGGTGGTGAGCAGGCCGTGCCGGGACGGCACCGGGCTGGCGCCCGTGTTCAGCAGCAGGAAGCTGCCGGTGCCGTAGGTGCACTTCGCCTCGCCCGGCTGGAAGCAGGTCTGCCCGAACAGGGCGGCCTGCTGGTCGCCGAGCGCGCTGGCCACCGGCACCCCGGCGAGCAGCCCGTCGGCGGTGCCGTAGACCTCGGCCGACGAGCGGATCTCCGGCAGCATGGCGGCCGGCACGCCCATCACGTCGAGCAGCTCCGGGTCCCAGTCCAGGGTCTCCAGGTCCATCAGCATGGTGCGGCTGGCGTTGGTCACGTCGGTGACGTGCCGCCCGGTCAGCTTCCAGATCAACCAGCTGTCCATCGTGCCGAAGAGCACCTCGCCCCGCTCGGCGCGCTCGCGCAGCCCCTCCACGTGGTCGAGCAGCCAGCGCAGCTTCGGGCCCGCGAAGTAGGTGGCCAGTGGCAGGCCGGTGCGCTTGCGCAGCCGCTCCTCGCCGTACGCCTCGTCGAGTTCGCGCAGCAGTGGCCCGGTGCGGGTGTCCTGCCAGACGATCGCGGGAGCCACCGGACGGCCGGTGGCCCGGTCCCAGACCACGGTGGTCTCCCGTTGGTTGGTGATGCCGACCGCGGCCAGCCCGTCCGGGCCGGTGCCGGCGGCCTCCAACGCGTCCCGCACCACCCGCTGCACGTTGGTCCAGATCTCGTCCGCGTCGTGCTCCACCCAGCCGGGCTGCGGGAAGATCTGCCGGTGCTCGCGCTGTGCCACGGAGACGATCTCCCCGGCGCGGTCGAAGACGATGCACCGCGAGGAGGTGGTGCCCTGGTCGATGGCGGCGACGTACTCTCCGGTCATGGCGGCACCGTACCCGGCCGGGGCGCGGTCGGAGAACCGGTGCCGGACCGTACGATCTGGACCGTGCGTGACATCGCGGTGTTCAGCGGAACCGCCCATTCGGAGTTGGCCGCCGAGATCTGCGCGCACCTGGACGTGCCGCTGCGCCCGGTGCGGGTGTCCCGGTTCGCCAACGACTGCCTGGAGGTGCAGCTCCAGGCGAACTGCCGGGAGCGGGACGTCTTCCTGATCCAGCCGCTGGTGCCACCGACCCAGGAGAACCTGGTCGAACTGCTGCTCATGATCGACGCCGCCCGGGGCGCTTCGGCCGCCCGGATCACCGTGGTGCTGCCGCACTACGCGTACGCCCGGTCGGACAAGAAGGACGCGCCGCGGATCTCCATCGGCGGCCGGCTCGTCGCCGACCTGCTCACCTCGGCCGGGGCGCACCGGGTGCTGGCGATGACCCTGCACTCGCCGCAGGTGCACGGCTTCTTCAGCGTCCCCGTCGACCACCTGCACGCGCTGCGCGAACTGGCCACCCACTTCCGGGGCCACGACCTGCGCGACACCGTGGTGGTCTCGCCGGATCTCGGCAACGCCAAGGAGGCGGCGGCCTTCGCCCGGATGCTCGGCACCCCGGTGGCGGCCGGGGCGAAGCAGCGGTTCAGCGACGACCGGGTCCAGATCAGCACGGTGATCGGCGACGTCACCGACCGGGACGTCATCGTGCTCGACGACGAGATCGCCAAGGGCAGCACGGTGATCGAGCTGATCGCCCACCTGCGCGAGCGGAAGGTCCGCTCGATCCGGCTGGCCTGCACGCACGGGCTCTTCTCCAGCGGCGCGCTGGACCGGCTCAGTGCCCAGGACGGGGTGCTGGAGATCGTCTGCACCAACACCGTGCCGATCCCGGCGGAGAAGCGGGTGCCGAAGCTGACGGTGCTCTCGGTGGCGCCCGCGCTGGCCGAGGCGATGCGGCGGATCCACAACGGCGAGTCGGTCAGCGCGCTCTTCGGCTGAGGGAGCGTGGCGGACCGCGGGGCGTCAGCCGGCGGCGCGTTCGACCGTCACGGTCGCCGTGCTGATCCGTACCGTCGTGCCGGCCGCGCCGGTCTCGACCTCCATGGTGTCGCTCAGCTCCCGGGCCAGCCAGAGCCCCCAGCCGCCGGCGGTCTCCGGTGCCGGTCGGCTGCGGTCGCCCAGCCGGCGCGCGCTGATGCCCCGGCCGTGGTCGGCGACCTCGCAGACCACCGCGTCCCCACGGCGCCACAGCCGGAGCCAGCCCCGGCCGCCGCCGTGCCGCACCGCGTTGGTGATCAGCTCGTTGACGGCCAGCACGAAGTCGTCGAGCCGCTGGCCGTCCAGGCCCGCCGACTGCGCGCAGGAGGTGACCGAGTGTCGCAGCCCGGTCACCTGCGCCTGGTCGAAGGCCTCGGCGATGAGGGGGGAAGATTCGATGGGCACAACCGTACGCGGTGTCGGCGATTCTGCGTTCGTCATGGGCCCTGTCCCGGCGCCGGTCTCGGAGTTTTTCGCGGCATTTCCACCGTACGTCAGGGTTCCTGTGAGCGCGACGGGCGGGCCGTCCGGGCGGTGCCGGCTGTGGCATCGTGACGGCCATGCCGTCGCCGCCGGGAGGGTTCGAGGTGCCGCTCTGGCGGTCCCTCGCCGTCTTCCGGTTCGCCTCCCTGGCGTACGTCTGCCTGCTGATGGTCCGCGACGCCGGCCGGTACGCGCACCCGGTCGCCGCCGGCGGCGTACTCCTGGCGATGCTGGCCTGGTCCGGGATGACGGCGGTCTGGTACGCCCGGCCGGAGAACCGGCGTTGGCCGCTGCTCCTGGCCGACCTCGGCGTGGTGCTCGCGATCCTGGCCGCCACCCCGTGGGTGGTCGGCCGTGCGGCGCTCGCCGCCGGGGTGCCGACCCTCGCCGTGGTCTGGCTGGCCGGACCGGTGCTGGCCTGGGCGGTCTCCGGGGGCCGGCGGCGCGGCGCGGTGGCCGCGCTGCTCCTCGGCGGCGCCGACCTGGCCACCCGGGGCCGGATCGGCCCGTCCTCGCTGACCGGGGTGATCCTGCTGCTGCTGGCCGGGGTGATCGTCGGGCACGTCGCGCGGCTCGCGGTCACGGCGGAGGAGCGGTTGCAGCGGGCGGTCGAGCTGGAGGCGGCGACCCGGGAGCGGGAACGGCTGGCCCGGGGCATCCACGACTCGGTGCTCCAGGTGCTGGCGCTGGTGCAGCGCCGCGGCGCCCACCTCGACGGGGAGGCCGGGGAGCTGGCCCGGCTCGCCGGGGAGCAGGAGGCCGCGCTGCGGGCGCTGATCGCCGGGGTGGAGTCGGCCCCCGCGCCGGATCCGGCCGGCGGCACCCTGGACCTGCGCGCCCTGCTCGGCCGGTACGCCTCGCCGGCCGTCCAGGTCTCCGCCCCGGCCACCCCGGTTCCCCTCCCGGCGGCCGTCGCCCGGGAGTTGGCCGCGGCCACTGCGGCGGCGTTGGACAACGTCGGACGGCACGCGGACGGTCGGGCCTGGGTGCTGGTGGAGGACGAGGGGGAGACGGTGACCGTGTCGGTACGGGACGCCGGCCCGGGGATCCCGGACGGCCGGCTGGCCGAGGCCGCCCGGCAGGGGCGGCTGGGCCTGGCGCAGTCCATCCGGGGTCGGATCACCGACCTCGGCGGCGAGGTGCGGATCGACTCCGCCCCGGGCGCCGGCACCGAGATCGAGATGGTCGTCCCGAGGCAGTCGCCGTGAGCGCGGAGGTTGTTCAGTGATCAGGGTGATGGTGGTCGACGACCACCCGATGTGGCGGGAGGGGGTGGCCCGGGACCTCACCGAGGCCGGTCACCAGGTCGTCGCGACCAGCGGGGAGGGGCGGCAGGCGGTCCGGGTGGCCGCCGCCGTCCGGCCCGACGTGGTGGTGCTCGACCTCCAGCTCCCCGACATCTCCGGGGTGGCGGTGGTCCAGGGGCTGCGCGCGGTGCTGCCGCGGGTACGGGTGCTGATGCTCTCGGCCAGCGGCGAGCAGCAGGACGTGCTGGACGCGGTGAAGGCCGGCGCCACCGGCTACCTGCTGAAGTCGGCGGCGCCGGCCGAGTTCCTGGACGCGGTCCGGCGCACCGCGGCCGGCGAGCCGGTCTTCACCCCGGGCCTGGCCGGGCTGGTCCTCGGGGAGTACCGCCGGCTCGCCGCCACGCCGCGGGCCTCGGTCCGGGACGAGGCGGCACCCCGGCTCACCGATCGGGAGACCGAGGTGCTGCGGTTGGTGGCGAAGGGGATGTCCTACAAGCAGATCGCCGAGCGGCTCGGGTTGTCCCACCGCACGGTGCAGAACCACGTCCAGAACACCCTGGGCAAGCTCCAGCTGCACAACCGGGTCGAGCTGACCCGCTACGCGATCGAGCGCGGCCTGGACGCCTGACCGGTCAGTGGGCCGCGGGCGGACGGGTCTCGTGGATGGCCAGCTCCTCGGCGGTCGCGCCGCCGCCGGCCGAGCCCGCGTCGTAGGCGACGTTGTCGCTCTCCTGGTCGGTGTGGGCGCCCTCGTCCGGCTCCACCAGCCGGCCGACCTGGTGGTCGGCGACGCTGCCGAGCTGGCCGTGGTCGTAGAGCGAGACCGGGGAGCGCGGGTCCGAGGTGGGGCCGGGGTTCATCACGTCGGCGTCGAGCTGGGCCTGGGCGGCCGCCTCGTCGCTGTCCGCCTCGGCGGCGATGTCCGGGTCGATCGGGCCGGCCAGCGGGTCGTCGGCGGGTCGCTCGTGCTGCTCGCGGCCGAGCTTGTAGTCCAGGGACTCGCCGTCGAGCTGCTCCTCGGCGGTGGTCCCGAACTTGTCGACCGCCACCGGCGTGCGGTCGCCGGGCAGCTGAGCCGGGTCCGGCCCGTCCGCCTCGCGGCCGGTGTGCACGTCGTCGTTGGCGGTCGAGTCGTCGTCGGCGGTGTCGGGCAGGCCCAGCGCCTCCGGGTCGGACACGGGGGTCGGGTACTCGTTGTCGCGCATGGCTGATCTCTACCCACTGTCCCGCCTGGGGTAACCGTCCGGCACCCCCGAGATCGGGCCGAAACGGGAGAAAATGGGGGTGATGGGGAGGAGTCAGCCCCGGCGCGGGGCCTCGTCCTCGACGTCCAGCACGCACCAGATCACCTTGCCGTCCGGGACGGGGGTGCTGCCCCAGCGCCGGGTGACCGTGTCGATCAGCAGCAGACCCCGGCCGCCGGTCGAGGTCGGCGGCGCCAGCCCCGGGTACGCCGGCTGCCGGGGAGAGTGGTCGCGGACCGCCACGTGCAGCGAGCTGTCCCGCGGGGCGAGCCGCACGGTCATCGGGGTCAGCGCGTGCGCCACCACGTTGTTGACCATCTCGGTCACCGCGATGCACCCCGGCTCGGTCAGCTCCGGCACGCCCCAGCGGGCACAGCCGTCGGCCACCATCGCCCGGGCCCGGCGGGCCGCGTCGACCGCCGGGGGCAGCTCCGCGTCGAGCACGGCGGCCATCGGCCGCCGGGCCAGCGTCGCGAGCGCCTCGTCCATGGTGGCGCAGCTGCCCAGCTCGGCCGCGGCGGCGCCGCCGACAGTCCCGGCCGGGTCGACCACCAGCACGTCGGCGGCGGGCCAGTCGACCACCGCGTGCCGCACGTCGGTCAGCAGCCGGCCGGCCGCGTCGCCGGTGGCGCGCAGCTCGGCCAGGTCGACCACGATCGGGCCGGGACGGTCGCAGAGCCGGGCCAGCAGGGCGTCGCGAACCCGGTCGACGACCACCGGATCGAGCATTCCGCTCAACCGGACGGTCGCCGACGACTCGTCCGCCTCCACCCGGCAGCGGGTCTCCGCGGGCAGCATCCCTGTGCGGGGCCCACCCGCCGGCCGTTCCACGCCGCTCATCGCCGGTCCGTCCGGGACCGGCGGGTCATCGCGGCCACCGTGCCGACGGCGGTGCCGGCCGCGGCCAGCCCGAACGCCGCGGTCATCCGGACCAGCTGCCGGCGCCGGCCCTGCCAGCCGTCGTCCCGCTGGGCCTCCCCGTCCGCGTGGAAGACGTTTCCGCTGCTCTCCACCGTGCCGGCCGGACCGAACTGGGTCCGGTGCACGTACCAGCCGAGGACCCGTTCGGCGAGCGCGGGGGCGAGCCGCCACTGCAGGCCGATCAGCCGGGCCGCGCCCCCGGCGTACGCCTCGCGGCGCGGCCGGCGCAGCAGCCGGACGATGGTCTCGGCCACCATCTCGGGCGGGTAGACCGGCGGCGGCGGGACCAGTTCCCGGCCGGTGTGGTTGCCGGCGTGCCGGAAGAACGGCGTGTCGATGGTGGCCGGCAGCACCGTGCAGATCGAGATGTTCCCCCGCCCGGTCACCCGCAGCTCCTGCCGGACCGTGTCGGCCAGCCCGCGGATGCCGTGCTTGGTGGCGTTGTACGCCGACTGGTAGGGCATCGCCACCTCGGCGAGCACGGAGGCGTTGTTGACCACCACCCCGCCCCCGGACGCACCCAGCCAGGGCAGCGCGGCCCGGGTGCCGTGGGCGGTGCCGAGCAGGTTCACCTCGACCACCCGGCGGAACTCGGCCGTCGGGATCTCGTCGAAGAGGCCGACCGCGCTCACCGCGGCGTTGTTGACCCAGCCGTCGATCCGGCCGAACTCGGCCACCGCGCGGGCGGCCAACTCCTCGACGGCGACCGGGTCCGTGACGTCGGTGGGTACGACCAGGGCCCGTCCGCCCAGCTCCCGGCACCGTCGGGCGACCTCGTCGAGGGCGATCTCGGTGCGGGCGGCGAGGACCACGTCGGCGCCCCGCCGGGCGAGCGCGTACGCCGTGGCGGTGCCGATTCCGCTGGAGGCGCCGGTGATCACCACTGTGGCATCGGCGAGGCTACGGGTCAGTGGCATCCTTCGCCCGTACCCCGCAGCCCGGGGGCTCATGCCGCCGGGGGGTCACGGATCGGGCGCAACGGTCCCGGGCGGCGCTCCGGGCTGTGCTCCGGGCGCTTCCCGGCGGCGGGCGCCCCGCGCGCCGCCACCTGTGCCGAACGCTCCCGATCTGCCAGGTTTCGGCTCCCCGAGGCCGGGTTAATGGGACGCTCTGACGGAGGACCATCCCTTGCAAGTCTGCAGTTCGCATGGAGGTGCACCATGCGTGTCGGCCTCGTGTTCGCGCACGCCGGCCCGTCCAGGGACGCGGAGGGGCCGGTCGTCGGTACCCGCGACCACATCGCCCGCGTCGCCGCCGAACTCGCCGGCCGGGGACATGACGTCCGGGTCTACGCGCGCCACGACGATGCGACCCTGCCGCAGGTCGTCGAGGTCCAGGGCTACCGGATCGAGCGGGTGCCGGTCGGGCCCGACCGGCCCACCGCCACCGCGGAGCTGGTCCCGTACGTGTCGGAGTTCGGCCGCTGGCTCGCCGACCGCTGGGCGGGGGAGTGGACCCCGGAGGTGGTGCACGGGCACTACTGGATCGGCGGCCTGGCCGCCGCGCACGCGGTACGCGAGACGGACATCCCGGTCGTGCAGACCTTCCACTCCCTCGGCGTGGAGCAGCTGCGGCACCTGGGCCGGGAGTACGGCGGCCCGGGGGAGCGGATCCCGTTGGAGCGGGCGCTGACCCGGGCGGTGGACATCGCGGTGGCCCAGTGCAACGACGAGGTGGACGAGCTGACCCGGATGGGCCTGCAACGCACCTCGGTGGCGATGGTTCCCGCGGGCGTGGACATCGAGCAGTTCCACCCCGACGGCGAGGCGGCCCCCCGTGACCAGCGGTCCCGCATCCTCTCCGTCGGTGGCCTCTCCGCCGGGCACGGCCAGGAGGACCTGATCCGGGCGTTGCGGCTGGTGGGTGACGCGGAGCTGGTCATCGCCGGCGGTCCGCCGGTCGAGCAGCTCGCCACCCACACGGAGGCCCGACGGCTGCGCGAGCTGGCCGAGCGGACCGGGGTCGCCGACCAGGTGAAGCTGGTCGGCGCGGTCCCGCACGACCAGATGGCCACCTGGTACCGCTCGGCCGACGTGGTCGCCTGCACCCCGCGCTACTCGTCCGCCGGCCGGGTGTCGCTGGAGGCGATGGCCTGCGGCGTCCCCGTCGTCGGCTACGCCATGGGCGGGATCGCCGACGCCGTGGTCGACGAGGTCACCGGCCGGCTGGTGCCGCCCGGGGACGTCCGCACGCTGGGCGTGACGCTGCGCCGGCTGCTCGCCGACAACGCCGGGCGGTTCGCGTACGGGCACGCGGCGGTGGACCGGGTCCGGTGCAGCTACACCTGGGAACGGACGGCCGGGGCGCTGGAGCGGCTCTACGAGCGGGTGGTGGGCCGCCGCAAGCCGGTCGAGGCGGCCTGACCGGACGCCGTACCGGCCCGGGGCGGCGGCTCAGGGCCGGGGCGCGGCGCCGACCATGGCCCGGCGACGCTCCCGGTCCCGGGCGGCGTGGTGGTGCTGTGGTTCGGCGTACCGGGTCAGGCCGATCACCGCCGCCAGGGTGACCAGGAAGCCGACCGCGGCCAGCCACTCCCGGCCCGGCCAGATCTTGTCGTTGAGCAGCAGCAGACCGATGATCGCGGCGGGTACCGCGCCGGCGGCGTCCATCGCGGCGACCGCCGCCGTGGTGGACCCCCGCTGCATGGCCAGCCCGAGCAGCAGCTGCCCGACCAGGGAGTGCGCGATCAGCAGGTAGAGCAGCGGATCCTGGAGGAACGCCTCCGCCGACGAGGCGGAGGCCAGCGGCCGGGCGGCCACCGCGGCGGCGGAGAAGGCCAGGCCGGCCAGGGAGCCCAGCGCCACCGAGCCCGGTGGCCCGTGCAGGCGCACCGCGAAGAAGCCGAGCACCCCGATGCCGCCGAGCGTCACGGCCAGGGCGACCATGCCGGCCGTGCCGAGCGGCTTCGAGGGGGCCGGCTGGGCGGAGAGCACCAGCGCGGTGATCCCGCCGAAGAGGAGCACCAGCAGCGCCACCTCGGCGGCGGGCAGCCGCCACTTCAGCACCGCCACGCCGAGGACCGCGGTGACACCCAGCCCCGCGGCGACGCTCGCCTGCACCAGGAACAGCGGCAGGTCCCGGCGGGCCAGGAAGGCCAGCACGAAACCGGCCACCTGGCAGAGCAGCCCGATCAGGTAGGTGCGGTGGCTGGCCAGTCGCAGCAGCAGCCCCGGGTCGAAGGTGTGGTGGACGGTCGTCCGGGCGGCGGCGACCGACTGCAGCATGTTGGCGAAGCCGTACGCGACGATCATCGCCGCGAGGAAGCACCAGCCGGAGGACACCACCTGGCGAGGATAGTGGGTGTCGTGGGTTCAGCGCTCGGTCGGCCGACCCAGCCGGGTCAGGACGTCGGCGTGCAGGAGGCCGTTGCTGGCGATCGCGCTGGTCTCCGTGGAGGCGCCGTCACCAGGGGCCGGACGGCCGTCCAGAGTGGTCAGCCGGCCGCCGGCCTCGGTGACTACGGGCACCAGCGCGGCGATGTCCCAGAGCGACAACTCCGGTTCCACCATGACGTCCAGTGCCCCCTCGGCCAGCAGCATGTAGCCGTAGAAGTCGCCGTACGCCCGGCTGCGCCAGGTGTCCCGCATCAACTGCAGCATCGCGTCGAGCCGGCCCGCCTCCTCCCACCCGGTCAACGAGGAGTAGCAGAAGCTGGCGTCGGCGAGATCCCGCACCGCCGACACCCGCAGCGGCGTGCCGGAGGTGGCGTCCGGTCCGGCGTACGCGCCCTCGCCGACGGCGGCCCACCAGCGGCGGCCGAGCGCCGGGGCGGAGACCAACCCGACCACCGGGCGGTCGTACTCCAGCAGGGCGATCAGGGTCGCCCAGACCGGCACGCCCCGGACGAAGTTCTTGGTGCCGTCGATCGGGTCGACCACCCAGCGCCGGCCGCCCGGACCGGCGGCCGGCTGCTCGCCGTACTCCTCGCCGAGCAGGCCGTCGTCCGGCCGCCGCTCGGCCAGCAGCGCGCGGATCTCCCGCTCGACGGCGGTGTCCGCGTCGGAGACGGGGGTGAGGTCCGGCTTGGCCTCCACCCGTAGGTCGAGGGCGCGGAACCGGGCCGTCGAGATGGCGTCCGCGGCGTCGGCGAGCTGGTGGGCGAGGGCGATGTCGTCGGCGTACCCGGTCATGCCACAGACGGTAGCGGCGCGTGCCGGATCACGATCCGCCGGGCGGGCCGTCGCCGGCCGCCCCGGCGGGTCAGGAGCCGGCGAGCGGATCGCCGGGATTGCGCTGGTCGGCCTCGCCGCGCGCGTCGCCCTCGCCGGACCGGGAGGCCAGCAACCGACGGTACGACGCCAGTCGGCGCTGGTCGGCCTTGCCGGCGGCCACCCAGGCGTCCAGCGCGCACTCCGCCTCGTCGGCCGTGTGCGGGCAGTTCGGCGGGCAGTCCACCGTCCCCTCGACCAGGTCGGGGAAGCCGTGCAGGAGGCTGTCCGCCGAGACGTGCGCCAGCCCGAAGCTGCGCACTCCCGGGGTGTCGACGATCCAGCCCGGGTCGTCGTGTGCGCCGCGCTCCGGGGGCAGCCGCAGCGCCACCGCGCTGGTGGAGGTGTGCCGGCCCCGACCGATGGCGCTGACCACGCCGACCGCCCGGGCCGCGTCCGGGACCAGGCGGTTGACCAGCGTCGACTTGCCCACGCCGGAGTGCCCGACCATGACCGAGACCCGGCCGGCCAGCAGCGCGCGCAACGCGGCGAGGTCGGAGTCCGGCCGGACCAGCACGTACGGCAGCTCCAGCTCGGCGTAGTAGCCGAGCACCTGCTCGGGGCCGGCCAGGTCGGCCTTGGTGAGGCAGAGCAGCGGCTCGATCCCGGCGTCGTACGCGGCCACCAGGCAGCGGTCGATGAACCCGGTCCGCGGCGGCGGGTCGGCCAGCGCGCTGACGATCACCAGCTGGTCGGCGTTGGCGACGACCACCCGTTCCAGGCGTCCCTCGGCGGTGGTCTCGTCGTCGTCGGCCGTGCGCCGCAGCACCGAGGTCCGTTCGGCGATCCGGACGATCCGGGCCAGCGCGCCGGCGCTGCCCGAGGTGTCCCCGACCAGGCCGACCCGGTCACCCACCACCACCGACTTGCGGCCCAGCTCCCGGGCCCGCATCGCGGTGATCGTGGCGACCTCCCCGGTGTCGGGGAGCACGCAGGTGTAGCGGCCGCGGTCGACGGCGATGACGAACCCCTCGACGGCGTCGGCGTGCCGGGGGCGGGTACGGGTGCGTGGACGCGAGGACTTCCCGGGCCGGACCCGTACGTCGTCCTCGTCGTACTCCCGCCGTCTGGTCGCCAGGACCGCCCCCTTCGCCGTCAGCTCTTGCCGGTCACCAGTGCCGACCATAGCGCCGGAAACTCCGGCATGGTCTTGGAGGTGCAGGCCACGTCGTCCACCTCGATGCCTGGGACGGCCAGCCCGGCCACCGCGGCGGCGTGCGCCATCCGGTGGTCGGCGTACGTCCGGAAGGTCCCGCCGCGCAGCGGGCGGGGGCGGATCTCCAGCCCGTCGGCGGACTCGGTGAGGTCCGCGCCGAGCGCGGTGAACTCGCGGGCCAGCGCGGCGATCCGGTCGGTCTCGTGCCCCCGGATGTGGGCCACCCCGGTGAACCGGGACGGCGAGTCGGCCAGCATCGCCAGCGCGGTCAGCGCCGGGGTCAGCTCGCTGACGTCGGAGAGGTCGGCCTCCAGTCCGCGTACCGTGCCGGTGCCGCGGACGGTGAGCCCGGCGGTGCCGAGGGTCACCTCGCCGCCCATCCGTTGCAGCAGCGAGCGGAGCTGCTCGACCGGCTGTGCGCTGCTGCGCGGCCAGCCCTGCAACGTCACCTCGCCGCCGGTGACCAGCGCGGCGGCGAAGAAGGGAACCGCGCCGGAGAGGTCCGGTTCGATCTCCCAGCCGCGGCCGCTGAGCGGGCCGGGCTCGACCGACCAGACGTCGGGCGAGCTGTCGTCGACCGCCGCCCCGGCGGCCCGCAGCATCTGCACGGTCATCCGCAGGTGCGGCGCGGAGGGCACCGGCGGGCCCTCGTGCCGGACCACCACGCCCCGGTCGAAGCGGGCCCCGGCGAGCAGCAGGCCGGAGACGAGCTGGCTGGAGGCGGAGGCGTCGATCACCACCTCCCCGCCGGTCACCCGGCCGGCGCCGAGCACGGCCAGCGGCAGGCTGCCGGTCGCCGGGGCGTCGATCCGCACGCCGAGCGAGCGCAGCGCGCCGATCAGCGGGCCGAGCGGGCGGACCCGGGCGTGCGGGTCGCCGTCGAAGGTGACCCGCCCCTCGGCCAGGCCGGCGACCGGCGGCACGAAACGCATCACCGTGCCGGCCAGGCCGACGTCGACGTGCGCCGGGCCGGCCAGCCGGTGCGGCCGGACCAGCCAGCGCTCGTCGTCGGCGACCGAGACGTGGGCGCCCATCGCGCGCAGCCCGCCCGCCATCAGTTCGGTGTCCCGGGCGCGCAGCGGCCCGTGCAGCGTGGACGGGCCACTGGCCAGCGCGCTGAGCACGAGGGCCCGGGCGGTCATCGACTTGGAGCCGGGCAGGCGCAGCGTCGCGCCGACCGGGTCGCTGGCGGTCGGAGCGGTCCACGGCTGCGGCGGCCGGGTCGCGGTCGGATTCCCCACGGTCACATTCTGCCAAGTCCGCGGGCCGACCGGGCCGGCCGTCGGGCCGACTCCCGGTTGGCGGGACAGCCGGACGCCCCGCCGGCGGGTTAGCGTGGGCGCCATGTGCGGGAGGTACGCGACGACCCGGAGCGCGGGCGACCTGGGAGCGCTCTTCGAGTCGTACGACGAGACCGACGGCCGGCTTGGTCCCGACCACAACGTCGCGCCGACCGACCCGGTGCCGCTGGTCCGGCTCACCCCGGAGGGCCGGCGCGCGCTGTCGGTGGGGCGCTGGGGGCTGGTGCCGCACTGGTCCCGTTCGGCCGCCGGCGCGGCCCGCATGATCAACGCCCGGGTCGAGACGGTCGCCACCAGCCGGGCCTACGCCGACCCGTTCGCCCGCCGCCGCTGCCTGGTGCCCGCCGACGGCTGGTACGAGTGGGTGCGGCGCCCGGACGGCGGGAAGCAGCCGTACTACATGACCCCGCGGGACGGCTCGGTGCTGGCCTTCGCCGGCATCTGGTCGCGGTGGGAGTCGCTGCTCACCTTCAGCGTGCTCACCACCGCGGCGGTGGGGGAGTTGGCGGAGGTGCACGACCGGATGCCGCTGCTGCTGCCGCGCGAGCGCTGGGCGCAGTGGCTGCTCGCCCCGGTCGACGACCCGGCGACACTGCTCGCCCCGCCGCCCGCCGACTGGCTCGGCGGGCTGGAGATCCGGCCGGTCGGTCCGGCGGTCGGCGACGTCCGCAACGACGGTCCGGAGTTGACCGCCCGGGTGTCGCTGCCCGAGGAGCGCGCCGAGGAGGAAATGACGCTCTTCTGAACCTGATTTGCAACATTGTCGCGCACGAATTGCCAGAGTTCCGGGCGAAACGTCGCTCGGATCTTCAGTCATCTTTGTGCGTAGCCCCTTGTCCCCGTCGCTGTCGGTGCGATAGAACACAGCGCCGGCACTGGGAGCGTCTTCGCGCGGTGCGAACGATGCCCGTCGATCTTGCCGGTCCCACGGGGGAGGTGGGTGTGATGACCCGGGCGCGTATGCCCCGTCCGCACGAGGTGGCCGCCGCACGACGAGACCCGCGCCTGCTGCGGGCGTTGCGGGAACGTCGACAGGACGAGGCCTGGCGGACCAGAGGAACCTGTCAGAGTGTGGATCCGGAGACGTTCTTTCCGGCGCCCAACGAACCGGCCGACGCGGCCGTCGCGCTCTGCCGCAGCTGCGACGTCCAGGGCTCGTGCCTGGCCTGGGCGCTGGAGGTGGGTGACTGCCACGGCGTCTGGGGTGCCACCACGCCGCGCGAGCGGCGGGCCATGCTGGTCGCCTGGCGCAGCGAGGTGCAGCCGGATCCGGACGCCGCCGACGACGCCGGTCCGCCGGTGCGGGACCGCCTGCTCACCCTGGTGCCGCTGAGCTGACCGCGCGACCGGGTGCCGCCGCGCCGCCCGCCGACTGAGCCGGCCCGGCCGGTCCTGCGGCGTGCCGTCCGGTCCTGTGGCGTGCCGGCCGTCGACCTTCGTTCGAGCCGGCCCGTCCGGTCCGGTGCGACGCGGATCGTCGACCCTCGTCGAGACCGGCCCGTCCGGTCCCGCGGTGCCGGCCGTCGACTGAGCCGGTCGGCCGGTCCGGGCGCGATGTGGGCCCGGCCGGTTCGGCGCCGGCACCCAGCCGCGCGCCGGTTGCGTCGTCCGCCCATCGGGCCGGGGCGCACGGGACGCAGAATGGACCCGTGCCGCACCGCGACGAGATCGACACCCCCCGGGGCCCGGCGCGGGTCGACACCGACCTGCCGGCCGGTCCGCCGACCGCCCTGCTCGTGCTCGGGCACGGGGCGGGGGGCGACGTCGACGCCCCGGACCTGCTCGCGGTCCGCGACGCCGTGCTCGGCGCGGGGGTGGCGGTGGCCCGGATGACCCAGCCGTACCGGGTCGCCGGGCGGCGGGCGCCGGCCCCGGCCGGCCACCTCGACGAGGCGTGGACGGCCGTGCTGGCGGTGCTGCGCGCCCGGCACCCGGAGCTGCCGTTGCTGGTCGGCGGCCGGTCCAGCGGCGCCCGGGTGGCCTGCCGGACCGCCGCCGCCGTGGGTGCCGTCGGGGTGGTCGCGTTGGCCTTCCCGCTGCACCCGCCGGGTCGCCCGGAGCGGTCCCGCGCGGACGAGCTGCGCACCGGGCTGCCGACGCTGGTGGTCAACGGCGACCGGGACCCGTTCGGGGTGCCCGCCGCCGACAGCCAGGTCCGGGTGGTGGTCCGCCCGGGGGAGCGCCACGACCTGCGCGGGGACCCGGCCGGGACGGCCGACGTGGTGGTCGGCTGGCTGCGCGAGCTGGGCCTGACGTCCCGCTGACCGTCGCCGCGCCGCCGTGCCGTCCCCGCCGCCGTGTCGCCGCGCCCGTGCCCGTGCCCGTGCCCGTGCCGCCGCGCCCGTCCCCGTTGCGACGGTCGGTCCCCCGCCGACCGCCGCCTCCGCACTCGTGCTGCCGCCTCCGCGCCCGTGCCCCGCGCTCGCGTCGGCGTAACCCCTCAAGATCGTGCTCGATCCTGGAAGTAGTGGCCTCGCCGAAGGTCGGACGCCACTACTTCCACGATCCAGCGTGATCATGCCGGCCGGCCTGCCGCCGCGTGGCTGCCGCCGCGTGGCTGCCGCCGCGCCGTCGCGGGCCGTTTCCGGCTGCCGGGGCTCCTCGTTGCTCCGGATGGTGCCGGTTGCCCGGTTCGGGCGGTCGGGGCCATCCTCCCAGGCCCTTCCTGGTCCCAGCGTCGGCTTCGCCGGGGCCGGGACCAGGAACGGGGCGGTCGGGTGGAATGTCCCGCCCGTGCCGCGGCGTTGCACCCCCCGGACGACGAATCTGGCGAGGGGGGTGACCGGTGCCGACCGAGACACGGAGCCGGGAGCGGGACGAACGGGGAGCGCGGCAGCTCAGGCAGCTGCTGGGCGGACCGGACTGGCCCGTGACGGTGGGCGGTCCGGCCGTGGTGAGCACCAGCACACCCGGCGGAACCGAATCTGCGGGGCGATCGGTCCGCGTATCCTCGGCGGGAAAGCATCCGACGCGAGGGGATGTGCGGTTGACCACCGAAAAGACGGACGAGCGCAGGGCCCGCTTCGAGCGGGACGCGATGCCCTTCGTCGATCAGCTCTACGCTGCCGGGCTGCGCATGACGCGTAACCCGGCGGATGCCGAGGACCTGGTCCAGGAGACGTACCTGAAGGCGTACGCCGCCTTCCACCAGTTCGAGCAGGGCACCAACCTGAAGGCCTGGCTCTACCGGATCCTGACCAACACCTACATCAACTCCTACCGCAAGCGGCAGCGCCAGCCGATCCAGGCGCCCACCGACGAGATCACCGACTGGCAGCTCGCCGAGGCCGAGTCGCACACCTCCAGCGGGTTGCGGTCGGCCGAGACCGAGGCGCTGGACCGGCTCCCGGACAGCGACGTCAAGGAGGCCCTCCAGCAGTTGCCGGAGGAGTTCCGCCTGGCGGTGTACCTCACCGATGTTGAGGGCTTCTCCTACAAGGAGGTCGCCGACATCATGGGCACGCCCATCGGGACGGTGATGTCGCGGCTGCACCGCGGCCGACGTAATCTGCGCAAGCTGCTCGAGCGCTACGCGGCGGAGCGTGGTTTCAGCTCCGCCCAGTCCTCGAAGGGCTCGACCGCCGCTGCCGGCCGGGAGGTGTGACGTGAGCTGTGGGAAGCCGCACGAGACGGACTGCCGCGAGATCCTCGCGGAGGTGTACCTCTACCTGGATCTCGAGTGCGCCGAGGAGCGGCGCGGCCTGATCCGTCACCACCTCGACGAGTGCGGGCCCTGCCTGCGCGAGTACGGCATCGAGCAGGAGGTGAAGGCGCTCGTGGCCCGCTGCTGCGGCAACGAGACCGCCCCCGACCAGCTGCGCGAGCGGCTGCGGGTCCGGCTCACCGAGCTGGTGGTCTTCGAGGTCAGCGAGTCGCGCGAACTCGCCGACTGAACGGCGACGACGGAGCGCTGAGCACGGCCGACGACAACGGTGGCCCGGGTCGACTCGACCCGGGCCACCGTTGTGTCCGGCGCGTGGGCCGGCGCTGCTGATCACCGCGGCGGACGACCGCCGCGCAGGATCAGGAGTTGGGGCGCTTGCCGTGGTTCGCGCCGCTCTTCTTCCGGGCCTTCTTCTTCCGGGCCTTCTTCGCCATGCTGACCTCCTCGTGATGGGTCGGATCCCTGCGCACGACCCTCGGCGCCGGTGCACGCACCGGTCCTCCCGGCGCCAGGGTCCGACCCGCTGATGCTAGTGCCGCCGCCACCGGCGGTGGTCCGCCGGGGCGGGCCGGAGCGCGTGACGTCCACTATCGCCGAAGTGGCGCCGGCCGCTCCCCGCCCACCGGGTGTCGCCGCATGATTGGATACGTCGGCAGACAATCGCGAGAGGGAGGGCCGGAACATGGCCGAGGAGATCCGCGCCGAGATGGTGGCCAACGTCTGGAAGGTCGTCGCGTCGGCCGGGGACACCGTGTCCGAGGGGGACACCCTGGTGATCCTCGAGTCGATGAAGATGGAGATCCCGGTCGTGGCCGAGTCCGACGGTGTCGTCACGCAGCTCGCGGTCAACGAGGGCGACGTCGTGCAGGACGGTGACCTGATCGCGGTGATCGGTTGACCGGCCTGCTGGTCCGTCCGGCGACCCCGGCGGACTTCGCCGCGGTCGCCCGGCTGACGGTCGCCGCGTACGAGGCGGACGGGCAGCTCAAGGGCGAGAACGGGTACGCCGACGTGCTTGCCGACGTGGCCGTCCGGGCCGAGCACGGCGAGGTGCTGGTGGCCGCCGACGAGGTGACCGGTGAGGTGCTCGGGTCGGTGACCTTCGTGCTGCCCGGCACCCGCTACGCCGAGCTCGCCGGCCCCGGCGAGGCCGAGTTCCGGATGCTGGCCGTCGACCCGGCCGCCCAGGGCCGCGGCGCCGGGGCGGCCCTGGCCCGGGCCTGCGTCGAGCGGGCCGCTGCGCGCGGCTGCTCGGCGGTGGTGATCTGCGTACGCAGCGGCTTCGCCGGCGCGGCGCACCGACTCTACGAACGGCTCGGTTTCGTCCGCGCCCCCGAGAAGGACTTCTCGCCCCTGCCCGGGGTGGACCTGCTGGGCCTGCGCCTGGCGCTGACCGTCCGGCCCTGACCGGTCAGTCCTGACCGGCGCCGGGAGTCTGCCCGCCGATCCCGGTGAGCAGTTCGTCGGCGACGTCGAGGGCGAGCTTCTTGCGCTCGGCGTCGGTGATGTTCGGCGTGCGTACGGCGAACCAGCTGCTGTGCACGGCGAAGAGCGACAGCGCGGCCCGGAGCTGGGCGGCCGGAGAGTCGTCGCCCTGGCACAGCTCGTCGGCCAGGCGCAGCATCCGTTCGCGCATCTGCTGCCCGGCGGGGAGGCTCTTCAGCACCGTCTGGTTCTGCTCGAAGAACCGCATCACCGAGGGCTGCTCGCTGGCGAACATCGCGTCGGCGTACCGGCCGATCAGGGCCTGCCGGGTGGCCCGGCCGGCCGGTTGCGACCGCGACCACTCGATCAGCTCGTCCATCCGGCGTAGCCGGTCCTCGACGAAGCTGTTGACGATCTCGTCCTTGCTCTTGAAGTGGTAGTAGAGCGCGGCCTTGGTCACGTTCAACCGCTCGGCGATCTCCCGCAGCGAGGTCTTCTCGTACCCCTGCTCGGTGAAGAGTTCCAGCGCGACGGCCTGGATCCGTTGCCGCGTGCCGCCTGTGCTCTCCCTCACCCGCACCACCCAACTCGCTTGACGGTCTCTCGCCCACCAACTTACCGTGCGGCTAGTAAGGTAACTGGCCGGGCGGCAGGTAAGTGTGTCACTTCTCGGGGGGAGCCTACCCATGAGTCAGGAAAGCCAGACGGCGGCGAGACCCAACGTGAGGGTCGTGCTGTTCGGCCTGATGATCGCGATGATGCTCGCGATGCTCGACAACATGATCGTCAGCACCGCGCTGCCACGGATCGTCGGCGAGTTCGGCGGCGTGGACCACTTCACCTGGGTGGTCACCGCCTACGTGCTGGGCACCACGGTCTCCACCCCGATCTGGGGCAAGCTGGGCGATCTCTACGGCCGGAAGGCCGTCTTCCTGACCTCGGTGGTCGTCTTCCTGATCGGCTCGGCGCTCTGCGGCATGGCCGGCTCGGACATGCTCGGCGGCCCGGACAACGGCATGATCGAGCTGATCGCCTTCCGCGCCGTGCAGGGCCTCGGCGCCGGCGGCCTGATGGTCGGGGTGATGGCGATCATCGGCGACCTGGTGCCGCCCCGGGAGCGGGGCCGCTACCAGGGCATGATCGCCGGCATCATGGCGATCGCCATGGTGGCCGGACCGCTGGTCGGCGGCTTCATCACCGACCACCTCTCGTGGCGCTGGGCGTTCTACGTCAACCTGCCGCTCGGCGGCGTCGCGCTGGTCCTGCTGATCGCCACCATGCACCTGCCCAAGTACCGGACCGAGCACCGGATCGACTGGCTGGGCGCGGCGCTGCTCTCCGTCGGCATCACCGCGATCGTGCTGGTCACCACGTGGGGTGGCAACGAGTACGAGTGGGCCTCGCCGCAGATCCTCGGCCTCTCGGCGCTGGCTCTGCTCGCCCTGGTCGTCTTCGGCTTCGTCGAGCGGCGGGCCGCCGAGCCGATCCTGCCCCTCGGGCTCTTCGCCAACCGCAACTTCGCCCTGATCTCCGTGATCGGCTTCCTGCTCGGCTTCGCCATGTTCGGCGCGATGAACTTCCTGCCGCTCTACCAGCAGACCGTGCAGGGCGCCTCGGCCACCAACAGCGGCCTGCTCCTGCTCCCGCTGATGTTCGGCATGCTGGTGGTCTCGCTGGTGGTGGGCCGGGCGATCACGAAGACCGGCCGGTACCGGCTGTTCCCGATCGTCGGCGGGGTGGTGATGGCCGCCGGCCTGGCCCTGCTGACCCGCCTGGACGTCGACACCAGCAAGCTCGAGTCCTCCCTCTACATGATCGTGCTCGGGGTCGGCATGGGCTTCCTCATGCAGACCACGATGCTGATCGCGCAGAACAGCGTCGAGCAGAAGGACCTCGGCGCGGCCAGCGGCGCGGCCACCTTCTTCCGCTCCATCGGCGGCTCGTTCGGCATCTCGCTCTTCGGCGCGATCTTCGCCAACCGGCTCGCCGACTCCGCCGCCGGCAGTGCGTTCAGCGGCGGGGTCGGCGAGGGAGGCGGGATGGACCTGGAGCAGCTCAAGGGGTTGCCGGCGCAGCTGCGCGAGTCGGTCCTGGGCGGTCTCTCCGACGCCATCTCGCACGTCTTCTTCTGGGCGGTGCTCTTCACCGTCGCGGTGCCCGTGCTCGCCTGGTTCGTCAAGGAGGTGCCGCTGCGCTCGGCCAACGACGCCCCGCCCGCGGACGCCACTGGCGAGGAGCAGGCCGAGGCCGCTCTCGGCCGGGCCCCGGTGGCCTGAGCCCCGCCGGTCCGTCGCGGCCGCGTCGTCCCCTGCCCGGGTACGCCGCGGCCGCGCCGCGTTGCCGGCCCGGGTACACGACCGGCCGCGCCGCCGCCCGGCCCGGTAGGTCCCGGCCGGGCTGCGTCTCCGGTCGATCTTGGGCCTCCCTGCGCCGTCGACACCGCGGCGTGCCGCGGACCACGTCGACCTGGGGAGTCCTGCGGCGGTGCCGGGGGTGCAGGGTCCAGGTCGGGCGGGGTCAGGGGCGGCGGCGGAACGGGGCGGTCAGGCGGCGCCAGAGGCGGGTCAGGGGGCCTCGCCGGTGCGGGCCGACGGCGCCGTCGCCGATCAGCCGGTGGGCGAGGGCGGTGGTGGCCGGGTCCAGGGCCGGCGTGGCGAGCGCCAGGTGCGCCAGGGAGACGGCGATCGGCACCGGTCGTACCCGGGCCACGGTCGCCACGTCACCGAGCCGCTCGGCCACCACGCGGGCCACGTCGGGACGTACCTCGGGGTGGACCCAGGCGGCGGTGACCAGGGCGAAGAGGGCGGCTTCGGTGATCCAGTCCTCCACGCCCCAGACCAGCTCCACCAGCACCCGGCGCCGGGTCGAGTCCGGCCACGGCTCGTCGGTGCGGTGGTGCAGCAGCCCCAGGCAGGCCCAGACCTGCACGCAGCGCACCCAGAGCGAGGGGTCCTGCCCGGCCAGCACCCGGCCGAGCGCGGTGGCCGGCGCCTCGGGCGGGTGCACCAGCAGGCCCAGCAGGTCGGTCAGCTCCAGGGTGGCCAGCCCCACCGCCGCGTCGTACGCGGCCGGCGGGTGCGGCCAGGCCGGGTGGGCGAGCTGGCTGACCCGGTCCGCCGCCGCGGTGGACGGGGCCGGCAGGGTGGGCGCGGCGACCGTGCCGTCGTACCGCCACAGCGGGCAGGCGTCGGCCCGGCGCGGCTCACGCGGGTCCGGGTCGGCGACCCCGGTGACCTCGACCGCGAGGCCGGGTACGGCGGCCGTGACGGTCCGCATCGCGCTCGGCGGTTCCAACGCCGCCAGCCGTACCGCCCCGCCCGGCGGGCCGTCGGCGGCGAGGGCCCGGCGCAGCGCGTCGACCATCGCGCCGGCCGCCGGCGTCACCTGGCCGAGCCAGGGCCGGGCGCGGCAGCACTCGGCGAGGTCGCCGTGCTCGTGGGTGTCGTCGGGGTTGTCGCGGACGAAGTCGGCCAGGGCGATCAGGTGGGCCACGTCGCCGTCGCGCAGGAAGCGCAGCCGGTGGGCGGTGTGCACCGCGCAGTCGAAGCCGGGGTCCCGGGCCAGCGCCCGGTCGATCCACTCGATGGCCTGGTCGAGTCGGCCGGTGTCGGCCAGGGTGCCGGCGATGTCCGCGTAGACCGCCAGGTCGTCGGGGTCGTGCCCGACGGCCCGTTCCAGCGCCGCCAGGGCGTCGCGGGTCCGGCCGGCGCTGCGGTACGCGTACCCGAGCCACACCTCGCCGAGTTTGGACGGCTCCGCGCGTACCCCCCGGCTGGCCCAGGTGACGGCGAGGGTGACCTCGCCGATCCGCCGGGCCAGCGCGGACGCCGCGCCCAGCAGCAGGGCGTGGTCGGGATGCGCGTCGACCGCGTGCCGGGCGAGCGTGAGGTACGGCCGCAGCGGCGCCCGGGTGGGCCGGGGCGCCGGGTCCGGCACCGCCGCGCAGATCTGCATCAGGATCCGGGCGGCGCGGTCCGGGTCGAGCCGTTCGACCAGCTCGGGCGCGGACACCCAGGGCACGCCGGCCCAGTCCACACCCGGCGCGTGGCCGGTGGCGGCGACCAGCAGGTCGAGCCCCTCGGCCGGGCGTCCGGCGGCGGCGAGCAGGTGGGCGCGGGCCACCACGGCGCCGACGAAGGCGTGGTGGCCGAGCGGGAAGAGGTCGAGGTCGCCGCCGGAGGCGGCGGCGATCCGGGCGAGGGTCTCGTGCACCTCGGGCAGGGTCGGCGCCTGGACCAGGGCGGCGGTCAGGTGGTCGGCCGCGCCCCGCAGGTCACCCTCGTCCAACGCGAGCCGGGCCAGGGTGAGCTCCTCCGCCGCGGACAGCGCGGGTTCGTCACGTCCCTCCGTCACGTCGGCCTCTCGCTCTCGGGTGGGTTGCCGGGGCTGGGCAAGCCTAGGGGATGTCGCGCCGATCTGGTGATCCACTGCTCGTTGTTGTTCGGAAGATTGCTCTCATCTGATCATGCGTGCAAGACTGAGCATGAAACGCGCGGCTAGCGCGCAGGGAGGAGCTTTCCGTGACGCGTCCAGGGGCCGGCATGGCCGCCGACATCGAGGAGCAGCCGGCCGGATACGCCCGGTTGCTCTCCGCCGAGCAGGCCGACGCGATCGCCCGGGTGGCGGCGGTCATCGCCCGGCGGCGCCCACGACACGTCGTGTTCACCGCCCGGGGCACCTCCGACCACGCCGCCCTCTACGGCGCCTACCTCACCGAGATCCGTCTCGGCCTGCCCGCCGGGCTCGCCTCGCCGAGCGCGGTCACCATCTACGGGGCCCGGCCCGACCTCTCCGAGGCGCTGGTGATCGGGGTCAGCCAGAGCGGCGGCTCTCCCGACCTGACCGAGGTGCTGCGTGCCGCCCGCGCCTCCGGCGCGCTCACCCTGGCGGTGACCAACAACCCCGACTCGGCGCTCGCCGACGCCGCCGAGCTGAGCGTCGACATCGCCGCCGGCCACGAGCGGGCGGTCGCCGCCACCAAGACGTACACCGCCGAGCTGCTCGCCCTGCTGATGCTGGTGGAGGGCGTCCGGGCCGGCGACGGGGCGCTGCCGGCGCAGGAGCGGGCGGCGCTGGACGCCCTGCCCGCGCTGGCCGAGCAGACCCTGGCCGACGACACTCCCGCCCGGCTCGCCCCGCGCTACCGGTTCGCCGGCCAGCTCGTCACCACCGGTCGGGGATACGCGTACCCGACCGCCCGGGAGGCGGCGCTGAAGCTGATGGAGACCTCGTACCTGCCGACGCTCGCCTTCTCCGGCGCCGACCTGCTGCACGGACCCCTCGCGATGACCGACCCCGACGTGCCGGTGCTGGCCGTGGTCGGTTCCGGCCCCGGCGGCCGCTCCATGGGGGAGGTGCTGCCCCGGCTCGGTGAGCGCCGGGCCGACGTGGTGGTGGTCGGTTCCGCCGAGGTGGAGGGCGCAACCCGGATCGCCGTCCCCGAGGTCGACGAGCGGTACGCCCCGCTGCTGGACATCCTGCCGTTGCAGCGCCTGGCGCTGGCGCTGGCGCTGGCCCGCGGCGAGGACCCCGATGCGCCGCGCGGGCTGAAGAAGGTCACCGCGACGATGTGAGCCCGGCGTGGCAGGCTGAGTGGCGTGTCCACGCTGCGCGACCTTGCCGAGGAGCACACCCAGCTCCGTCCGGGCGACATCGACCACCTGCACCGGATCGCCGGGGACTGGCAGCTGCTGTCGGACCTCTCCTTCGCCGACCTGCTGCTGTGGGTGCCGGTCGACGGCGACGGGACGTTCCTCTGCGTGGCCCAGGTCCGCCCGACCACCGCGCCCACCGCGTACCTGGACGACCAGGTGGGCCGGATCGTCGGCGGGCCGGAGGTGGCGCACCTGGAGGTGGCCCACCGGCAGGGCCGGATCTGGCGGGAGGGCGACCCGGTCTGGTACGGCGACGTGCCGGCCCGGCACGAGGCGATCCCGGTCCGGCTGCGCTCCGCCGACGGTGAGACCGACGAGGTCGTCGCCGTGGTGGGCCGGGACACCAACCTCTCCACCGCCCGTACGCCCAGCCAGCTGGAGCTGAACTACCTCACCACCGCCGACGACCTCGCCCAGATGATCGCGGACGGCACCTTCCCGCCGCCCCGGCATCCGGGGGAGACCACCTCCGCGCCCCGGGTCGGCGACGGCCTCGTCCGGCTGGACGCCAACGGCAAGGTCACCTACGCCAGCCCCAACGCGCAGTCGGCGTACCGGCGGCTGGGCTACGCCTCCCACCTGGTCGGGGAGGACCTGGCCAAGCTGCACCGCCGGCTCGCCGGCGACCCGCTGGAGGGCACCGACGCCGCCAACGGCATCCTCGCCGCGCTGCGCGGCGAGGCGCCGCCCCGGCGGGAGATCGACGCCCGGGGCGCGACCATGCTGACCCGGGCGCTGCCGCTGATGCCCGCCGGCGTGCCGATCGGCGCCCTGGTCCTGGTCCGCGACATCACCGAGGTACGCCGCCGCGACCGCGCCCTGATCACCAAGGACGCCACCATCCGGGAGATCCACCACCGGGTGAAGAACAACCTCCAGACCGTCGCGGCGCTGCTGCGCCTCCAGGCCCGCCGGGTGTCCATGCCGGAGGCCCGGGTCGCCCTGGAGGAGTCGGTGCGCCGGGTCGCCTCGATCGCCCTGGTCCACGAGACGCTCTCCATGTCCAGCGACGAGGCGGTCGAGTTCGACGGCATCGTCGACCGGGTGGCCAGCGCGGCGACCGAGGTCGCGGCGACCGAGGTGTCGGTCGGCATGCGGCGCAGGGGCAGCTTCGGGGTGCTGCCGGCCGAGATCGCCACCTCGCTGGTGATGGTCCTCAACGAACTGCTGCTCAACGCCGTGGAGCACGGCTTCCCGCCAGCGGGCGAGGACGGTCCCGGCGCGGACGGCACGGCCGAGGTGGTCGTCTCGGCGCACCGGTTCCGCAAGCAGTTGCACGTCTCGGTGACCGACAACGGGCGGGGCCTGCCCGCCGAGTTCGACGCCGAGCGCGGCGGCCGGTTGGGCCTGCAGATCGTCCGGGCGCTCGTCACGGGGGAGCTGCGCGGCACCATCGAGCTGCGGGACGGGGCCACCGGCGGCACCGAGGCGGTGCTGGTCGTGCCACTGGCGAAGGCCTGATCCGGTACGTCGTCCGTCCGCTCTCCGGTCCGATCAGTACTGGCCGTTCAGCTCATTGTGACGAGACCGACCGGCTGTTCGATGCCCGATGTGGCTTTTAGCGGGTCCGACTCGTCCTGCTCAGCCGGGCCGGCTGAGCAGCGCGACGGTCACCCCGGCGCGGGGGCGGACCTGCTCGACGGTGAAGCCGGCGCGCAGCGCGTCCCCCTTCGCGCCGGGCACCGCGGCCAGCGGGTCGTCCCGACGTCCGGCGACCACCAGCCAGACCCGTCGGGCGCCGGCCAGGCACTCGGCCGGTCGGGCACACTCGGTGGCCCACAGGTCGGCCCGCTGTCGCTGGTCGCGTACCACCAGCACGTCCGGGGGCCGCCGTGCGCCCAGGTGGTACGCCACGCCGAGGTCGAGGAAGAGCCAGCCGTCGCGGGGGGAGTACACGACGACGTCGCCGGGTCGTTGCCCGGCCGCGATGAGCGCGGCCGCGCCGCGGTAGTCCACGGTGGCGCTGCGCGGCCAGCCGTGGCTGCGCCGCAGCGCCTGCTGGTCCGGCACGCTCAGCAGCCCGGCCAGCACCACCACGGCCAGCGCCGCCGGCGCCGGCACCGCGGCCAGCGCCGCGCCCGCGAGCAGGCAGCCGAAGGGCACGGTGAAGAGCAGGTAGCGCGGAACCCAGAGGGGTACGGCCAGCGCGGCGACGTAGACCAGCAGCACGGGCAGCAGCACACAGACGCCCGGCAGCAGGGCGCGCCGGCCGGCCCGGCCCGCGCCCAGCGCGGCGAGGCCGACCAGCAGCCCGCCCAGCACGCCGCTCTGCGCCACCGCGCCGGGCAGCGCCGCCAGGTCCGGCAGGCGGGCCGGCTCCACCCAGTCGAGCTGGTGGGAACGCTGGCTCCGGGCGGTGAGCAGCAGCGGCGCCAGCACCGCGGCGGCGGGCAGCAGGGCCAGCGGCCAGCGCAGCAGCCGCCGGTCCCGGGAGCGCGCCGGAGTCGGATGGCCGCCCGCGTCGAGACCGGCCGCCGTGGGGCCGCGCCACCAGGCCACCAGGACCACCACCGCGTGCGCGCCGAGCAGAGTGAGAGCGAGTAGGTGGGCCAGGCCGAGCCCGGCGACGGCGGCGGCGTACCCGGCCCAGCGCGTCCAGCCCGGCCGGTCCAGCGCCGCGACCAGCAGCAGGGTGGCCAGCACCGCGAACAGGGTCGTGAGCGCGTACGGGCGGGCCTCCTGGGCGTAGCGCGAGGTGCCGGGGAGGACCGTGAAGACCAGTCCGGCGAGCAGTCCGACGCGCGCCCCGAGCAGCCGCCGGCCGAGTACGGCGGTCAGCCCGGCCGCCCCGGCCATCCCCAGCGCCGACGGTGTCCGCAGCGCGGTCGCCGAGTCTCCGAAGAGCACCACCCAGCCGTGCAGCAGCAGGTAGTACGGCCCGGTGGCGGCGTCCACGGTGCCGCTGAGCCGGAACAGGTCGCCGACCGGGCGGGTGACCGCGCTCCAGGTGGCCAACTCGTCCCGCCACGGTTGGGCGTGGCCGATCCCGGCCAGTCCGACGGCGAGCGTGGCCAGCGCGGGCACCACCCAGACCAGGTGGCCTCCCCGACCCGCCAGATGCCGCCTTACGGACATAGTGCCCACGCGCCGAGCGTCCCACACCGGCCGGGACCGCGCGTGCCCTCCCGCGGGGGTGCCCTCCTGCCGGACGCGGTCTCCGATCGGGCGCCGATCCGCGCACCACCGGCTCCCCGGCCCATGCCCAGCGCTGGCACCGGCACCGGCACCGGCACCGGCACCGGCACCGGCACTGGTCTGGTGTTGGCGCCGACACTGGCACGGCGCTGGCGTTGTTGCAGGCAGTGGGACCCGCACCTGCCACTGTCACTGCCACTGTCACTGTCACTGTCACTGCCACTGCCACTGCCACTGGCGAGGGTGCCGGTACCTGTATTGGCACCGGCACCCTGTCGCCATAGGTGGTGCCGGGGTGTGGTCGTCCTTTAGAGCTGATGACGTAAACGATTCACCCGCCGCGACTGCCGACGGCTGGCAGTGGCGTAATCCCCGAGCCGAGCGATGGAAGCAGCTGACCGCCCGGCCGCACCATCGGCACCCGATGATCCGCGCCATCGCAGTGCCCGGGGTAGCGCAGCGAACGATGATGCGAGGTGGTCCGGGTGGGCCCTGACGCCTGCCGCGTCGGGCTGATTCGTTTGCGTCATCAGCTCTAAAGGCTCGTCAGGGGAGACCAGGGGGCGGGTGTCGACGCCGTCGGTCGCCCCCGTTGCCTTCGGTCGCCTGGTGGTGGAGTTGCCGGGCAAGGTGAGCGCGGCGGGCCGACAGCCGCGACGAGGTTTGCTCCTTCGGCGGTCACGTGCGGGGCGGTCACGTGCGGGGCGGTCACGTGCGGGGCGGTCACGTGCGGGGCGGTCACGTGCGGGGCGGTCACGTGCAGGGCGGTCACGTGCAGGGCGGTTACGTGCAGGGCGGATACGCGCGGGGGCGGATACGAGTGGGGAGTGGGGCCACCGGGCGATCGAGGGGCGTGGCCCGTGATGTGGGATGAGGCACGCGGTCATTGGCCGCCCCCGTGAGCGTGTGGCAGCATGGCGTCATGCTCGTCGCTGTCGTCCGCCGCTTCGTGGCCCGTCGCCACGTCGATTACGGCCGCGTGCGCAGCGCCATCTGTCCGGCCCACTGACGACGCCCGACCAATCCGTCTCGGGCGCGTTCTCGCGCCGGCCGTACCGACATCGTCGTCCTCGGCCCGTACCCACGGGTCGGCCGTCGCGTCCGCGCTCCCACCGAGGCACAGCAGACTTACGGAGGACGCCGCGATGGCGGTCAGTAGCACCCCGGCCCGCCCCGAGACCCCGACGGCGCCCGCCGTCCGGGCACCCCGTCGGCCGCGCGGCGAAGGGCAGTGGGCGCTCGGCCACCGCGAGCCGCTCAACCCCAACGAGCGAATCAAGAAGGACGACGACCCGCTGAACGTGCGGGCCCGGATCGAGAACATCTACGCCCACCGGGGCTTCGCCTCCATCGACCCGCAGGACCTGCGCGGCCGGTTCCGCTGGTGGGGGCTCTACACCCAGCGCAAGGCCGGCATCGACGGCGGTCGCACCGCCGTGCTGGAGCCGCACGAGCTGGAGGACGAGTTCTTCATGCTCCGGGTCCGGGTCGACGGCGGTCAGCTCAACCTGGCCCAGCTCCGGGTGATCGCCGACATCTCCCGCGAGTTCGCCCGCGACACCGCCGACATCACTGACCGGCAGAACATCCAGTTCCACTGGATCCGGGTCGAGGACATGCCGGAGATCTGGCGTCGGCTGGAAGCGGTCGGCCTGCAGACCACCGAGGCGTGCGGCGACTGCCCGCGCATCGTGCTCGGCAGCCCGGTCGCCGGGGTGGCCCGCGACGAACTGCTCGACCCGACCCCGGCGGTCGACGAGATCGTCCGCCGGTATGTCGGCGACAAGGCGTACTCGAACCTGCCGCGCAAGTTCAAGACGTCGATCTCCTGGCTGGTCGACACCCCGTACGAGGCGAACGACATCGCCTTCCTCGGGGTGGACCACCCCGAGCACGGCCCCGGCTTCGACGTCTGGGTCGGCGGTGGCCTCTCCACCAACCCGATGCTGGCCAAGCGGCTCGGCGCCTGGGTGCCGCTGAACGAGGTCCCGGACGTCTGGGCCGGAGTGGTGGGGATCTTCCGCGACTACGGCTACCGCCGGCTGCGCAACCGGGCCCGGCTGAAGTTCCTCGTCGCCGACTGGGGCGTGGAGAAGTTCCGCGAGGTGCTGGAGAAGGAGTACCTGGGCCGCACCCTGCTCGACGGTCCCGCTCCGCAGCTGCCGGAGAAGCCGGTCGACCACATCGGCGTGCACGAGCAGGCCGACGGCCGTCACTACGTGGGCGCCGCCCCGGTGGTCGGGCGGGTCTCCGGCGGGCAGCTCGCCCGCCTCGCCGACGTGGTCGAGGCGCACGGCAGCGACCGGGTACGGCTGACCCCGTACCAGAAGCTGCTGGTGCTCGACGTGGCGCCGGAGCGGACGGAGTCCCTCGTCGACCAGCTCCGCGGGATCGGCCTGGAGGCCCGGCCGTCGGCCTGGCGGCGCGGCACCATGGCCTGCACCGGCATCGAGTACTGCAAGCTCGCCATCGTGGAGACCAAGGCGCGCGGCGAGCAGCTGGTGGCCCGGCTCGAGGAGCGGCTGCGCGAGTTCGACGCCGACATCTCCATCCACATCAACGGCTGCCCGAACGCCTGCGCCCGCACCCAGGTGGCCGACATCGGCCTCAAGGGCCAGCTGGTGGTCGGCCCGGACGGCCGCCAGGTGGAGGGCTTCCAGGTGCACCTGGGCGGCGGCCTGGGCATGGCCGAGGGGCAGAGCGCCGGCTTCGGTCGCAAGTTGCGCGGTCTGAAGACCACCGCCGACGAGCTTCCCGAGTACGTGGAACGAGTGGCCCGCCGCTACCTGGCCGGCCGGACCGACGGCGAAACCTTCGCCAACTGGGTGATCAGGGTCGACGAGGAGGAGCTTCGATGAGCGAGACCCGTTCCGCGCCGCTGTACTGCCCGTACTGCGGTGAGGAGGACCTGCGGCCGAGCGAGGCCGGGCACGGCGCCTGGGAGTGCCACGCCTGCGCCCGCGTCTTCACGGTGAAGTTCACCGGCCTGCTCGGCAAGGTGGTGGCCCGGTGAACCTCGTCTCCGCCGCGAACCTGAACCTGGTCGGGCTCGGTGGCCCGAAGCCGGCCGACCCGACCCGCCGCGACCCCGAGGAGCTGCGCGCGCTGGCCGAGCGGGCCGGCCGGGAGCTGGAGGGCGCCCCGGCGCTGGAGATCGCCCGCTGGGCCGCCGAGACCTTCGGGGACCGGTTCTGCGTCACCAGCTCCATGGCCGACGCCGTGCTGGCGCACCTGGTCTCCCGGGTCGCCCCCGGGGTGGACGTGGTCTTCCTCGACACCGGCCTGCACTTCCCGGAGACGCTGCGGGTCCGCGACGAGGTGGCCCGTCGGCTGCCGGTCAACGTCCGCTCGATCCGCCCCCGGCTCACCGTGGGCCAGCAGGACGGCGAGTACGGCCCCCGGCTGTTCAACCGGTCCCCGGACGACTGCTGCCAGCTGCGCAAGGTGGAACCGCTGGAGCGGGCGCTGTCCGGGTACGACGCCTGGGCGGCCGGGCTGCGCCGGGACGAGTCGCCGACCCGGGCCAACACCCCGGTGGTGACCTTCGACGCCCGACGGGGCAAGGTCAAGGTCAACCCGATCGCCGCCTGGACCCAGGCCGACGTGGACTCCTACATCTCCCGGTACGACATCCCCGTCAACGAGCTGTTCAGCCGCGGCTACGGCTCGATCGGCTGCTGGCCCTGCACCCGCCGCACCAGGGCGGGGGAGGACCCGCGGGCCGGCCGTTGGGCCATGTTCGAGAAGACCGAGTGCGGCCTGCACGTCTGACCGCGTCGACGTCCGGCGTCGGGCCGTGCGCGCCGGTGGTACTGGTCGCGCACGGCAGCCGCGATCCCCGGGCGGCGGAGGCGACGCGCGCCCTCGCCCGGGCCGTGTCGGCCGCCCGGTCCGGCGGCGTGGTCCTGCCGAGCTGGCTGGACCACACCGAGCCGGGGCCGACCACGGTGCTGCGGGACCTGGCCGCCGCCGGGCACACCGAGGCGGTGCTGGTGCCGCTGCTGCTCACCGCGGCGTACCACCGGCGGGTGGACGTCCCGGCGGCGGTGGCGGCGGCGCGGGAGACCGCGCCGGAGCTGACGGTACGGGTGACCGAGGTGCTGGGCCCCGCCGACGGTGTGGTGGACGCCCGGCTGCTGGCGGGGCTGCGCCGGCGGCTGGCCGAGGCCGGGCCGGACGGGATCGACGCCCTGGTGCTGGCGGCGGCGGGTACCCGCGATCCGCGGGCGCGCGCCTCGGTCGGCCGGGTCGCCGCGGCGCTGGCCGGTGAGCTGGCGGTGCCCTGCCGGGTCTCGTACGCCTCGGCGGCGCCGCCGGGGGCCGGGGTGGCGGTGACCCGGCTGCGGTCCGCGGGGGCGCGGCGGGTGGCGGTGGCCGGGTACTTCCTGGCGCCGGGGCTCTTCCACGACGGGGTGGTGTCGGCGGCCCGGGAGGCCGGGGCGGTGGCGGTCAGTGACCCGCTGACCGACGCGCCGGAGCTGGCCGAGCTGGTGCTGCGCCGGGTCGACGAGGCGGGTCGGCTGTGACCGACGTCGCCTTCATGATCGAAAAGGGCGGCTTCGGGGTATCGGGCGGGGCATGCGGCGTGCGGACAGCAGTACGCCCCGGCGGGTCGGACCCGGCCGGGGCGTACGCGACGTGATCGGTGGTCAGGCGGAGTGAGCGCGCAGCACCCGGAGACCGCCGCGGCGCTTGACCGCGCGGCGCTCCTCTTCACTCATCCCGCCCCAGACGCCGGCGTCCTGACCGGACTCCAGCGCCCACTGGAGGCAGTGGTCGGTCACCGGGCAGCGCCGGCAGACGGCCTTGGCCTGCTCCACCTGCAGGAGGGCCGGACCGGACGTCCCGATCGGGAAGAACAGCTCCGGGTCCTCGTCGCGGCAGACGGCATCGTGGCGCCAGTCCATGGCGGCAACACTCCTCATTCTGGATGGGTGGCGGATAACGCTTGTTGCTTTTCTTATATGCATCCGCAGTGCCGGTCGTGACAGTTCGCATCCGACTATTCGGCAGTGCGTGAGCAGGCTCGTTCAGCACCTGGACCTGCTGGAACAGCTCAACCTGACGAGCATATCCAGGCAATGTCCCGGTAACTCAAGTTCGCTTGTGAATACTTTCACGAACGTGCGCGATGTCAAGGGTGACGCTCGGAAAAACTCCGCTCGGTGAGCAAGCTCACGGCCCTTTTGTCCGGGTTTCAGGCGTCCCTGGTTACCCGGCGTACCACAGTCGAGGATCAATATAGTACACTGCGCATGACATTGCTGACATTTCCGGCACCTGTCCCTCCGTGTGGCGGCCGGCGTTCGGCGGCCGCTCAACCAAGGGCGTTACCCGAGACCTAGCAGATTACTCTCAGTGCGTCGGGTACGGATGCGAATCTGACTTTTTCCCGCTCACCAAGGTAGTCGCCGTCGAGCTGGAACGCCTGCGCACGAGCGCTGATCAGGGTGAACTCGGCCACGTCGTGCAGCCGGAGCACCTGCCGGCCCCGCGGGTCGGGGTGTCGCGACAGGAACTGGGTCACGGTGCGTGTCGTGCTGGCGACCCGGAGCTGACGCAGCGCCAGCACGTCCAGGCCGAGGTCGAAGGACGCCTCCGGGTTCGGGTTGACCTCCCGATCGCCCAGGTACGTCCACGGCGCGGTGTTCTGGATGATGACCGTCGCCAACTCGCCCTCGGCCGTCTCGCCCGGCCGCTCCAGGCTGATCGCCGGATGCCGCCGGTCCGAGCCGAGGAAGTACTGACTCACCGTCGAACGGAAGTAGAGCCCCGGCGTGGAGACCCGGCCGCGCCGGCGGGCCTGCTCCACCCGGTGGATCACCGCCGCGTCCACCCCGAACCCGGCGCAGAAGGTGAAGTAGCGGTCGTCGGCGCGGCCCAGCCCGATCGTCCGGGAACGGCCCAGCCGCAGCCCCTCCAGGATCATGCTGGTTCCGTCCGCCCAGTCCCGGGGCAGCCCCAGGGCGCGGGCGAAGACGTTCGTCGAGCCGCCCGGGACGGTGGCCAGCGCGGGCAGCCGCTCGGCCGTGGTGCCGCCGGCGCCCATCGTCGGCGGCTGGGCGGTCATCAGCCCGTTGACCACCTCGTTGACCGTGCCGTCACCACCGAGCGTGACGACCACGTCGACGCCCTCGGTGGCCGCCTCCCGCGCCAGGTCCGTGGCGTGACCCCGCCGCCGGGTGTACCGCACCGACAGGTCTACTTCACTGCGCAGCGCCCGGACCAGCACGTCCCGGCTGCGCTCGCTGGTGGTGGTGGCCTTCGGATTGACCACCAGGACGGCCCGCATGGGCGGCACTGTACCGCGCGGGGACGCGGGTATCGTGGCGCGCGTGACCATCGACTCGGACCCGGTACCCGACACGCTGCGCTGGGCGGTCCGGCTGCTGCGGGGCGAGGCGATCGCCCTGGCGCTGCTCGCCGGCTGGCTGGTCTGGGCGGACCTGACCGCCGACAAGACCGACCTGGTGTCGGCACTCTTCGTGACCGGGTTCGCGGTCGCCGGCGCGCTGGCGCTCTGGGCCCTCGGCGGGGCGCTCGCCCGGCGCCGCTCCGGCGCCCGGGCGCCGGCGATGGTGCTCCAGCTGATGCTGCTGCCGGTCGGCTGGTTCATGATCCAGGGCGGCCTGGGCTGGCTGGGCGTGCCGCTGATGGCGCTCGGAGTCGGGGTCTGCGCGCTGCTGGTCAGCCCGCCGACCACCCGGGCCCTCGGCTTCCGGTAGCGGAGTGTGGGCCGGCCCGCCGGGCCGGCCGCCGGTTCACCAGCCGGAGGAACGCCGGGTCAGCAGGGAGATGGTCGCCCGGCCCCCGTCGGCGGTGGCGGACGCCGAGGTGGTCAGCGCGGTGAGCACCTTCCAGGCGAACGAGGACTCCGACGGCAGCGTGGCGCCGCGCACGGTCGGCACGGTCACCTCGACGGTCAGCGCGTCCTCGGTGACCGCGAAACGGCACTCCAGCTCGGCGTCGCGGGTGGCGATGGCGAGCAGCATGGCGCAGGCCTCGTCGACGGCGATCCGCAGGTCCTCGATCTCGTCGAGGGCGAACTGGAGACGGGCCGCGAGCCCCGCCGTGGCGGTACGGAGCACGCCGAGGTAACCGCCGTCGGCGGGCACGGTCAGGTGCACCACGTCGTCGTCGGTGGTCGGCTGGCCGGTCAGTTGAGTCACGCCTCATCCCCCCGGTCGGGGACTCTACCCGTAGCGGCATCCGCCGGGACGGGGACGGTCGCCGCGTGCTCGGCGAGCCCGCGCAGCGCCGGCCCGCTGAGCCGGTACGGCACCCACTCGTCCAGCTGCACCGCGCCGATGGCGGCGTAGAAGCGGGCGGCCGGGTTCCAGTCGATCATCCACCACTCCAGCCGCTGGTAGCCGCGCTCCACGCAGATCGCGGCCAGCGCGGCCAGCAGCAGGCGGCCCGCCCCGGTGCCCCGGGCGGCCGGGCGGACGTACAGGTCCTCCAGGTAGATACCGTGCACGCCGGCCCAGGTGGAGAAGTTGAGGAACCAGAGCGCGAAACCGACCGGCTCGTCGTCGGCGTCGACCGCGACGTGCCCGAAGAGCGCCGGCGCCGGGCCACGACCACTCCGGCTCGGCGCGTCCGACGCCGCGTCGCGACCTGGAGCAGTCGGGAACAGCGCCGCGGTGAGCTGCTCCTCGGTCAGGTGGCACTGGTCGGCGGCGCGCTCGTAGTCGGCCAGTTCGTGCACCATCGCGACGACGGCCGGCACGTCCCGAGGACGCGCCGGCCGGATCGTCGGTGCCGGGTGGGGCAGGCTCACGCCTTCTTGGTCTCCCAGAAGATCTTCGAGATCTCGTCGATCTTCTGGAGCAGCTCGTCGGCCTTGGTCGGGTCGGTCGCACCCTTGGCGCCGGCCGCGCCGGCCATCTTGGTGGCCTCGTTGAAGAGCTGGTGCAGGTGCGGGTACTTCTCGAAGTGGGCCGGCTTGAAGTAGTCCGTCCACAGCACCCACAGGTGGTGCTTGACCAGGTCGGCCCGCTGCTCCTTGATCAGGATCGCCCGGGTGCGGAACTCGGGGTCGGTGTTCGACTGGTACTTCTCGCAGATCATTTTCACCGACTCGGCCTCGATCCGGGCCTGCGCCGGGTCGTAGACACCACAGGGCAGGTCACAGTGGGCGCTGGCGGTGAGTCGGGGCGTGAGGATGCGGGGAAGTCGCATCTGAGTCCTCCACAGGAAGTTTGCGATGATCCAAGCCGACATTACTCCTGGGGACCTCCCCGGCAGGGATGGAGGGGAAACCTGGTGACGGTCCACGGGGCCCATCCGCCGGCCCGGCTGCGCCGGCTGCTCACCGCCGTTCTGGTGACCGGCCCGTCCATGTCGCCCACGCTGCGCCACGGCGACGCCGTCCTGGTCCGGCGGGGCGGCCGGCCGGTCCGCCCGGGCGACGTCGTGGTCGCCGTCTTCCGTACCCGGCCGGAGCTGCTCGTCGTCAAGCGCGCGGTCCGCCCGCAGGACGGCGGCTGGTGGGTACGCGGGGACAACGACCTGGTCACGGACGACTCCCGGGCGTACGGGGTGGCTGACGTGCGGGGTCGGGTGGTGCTCCGGTACTGGCCGCGCCCCGGCCGGGTGCCCCGCCGCGCGTTATGACCCTCCTCACATCCGTGCCGAGGTGGCGTGACTATGCTCGGAAAGTGCCCCGGGTGACCCCCCGCACCGCGTCCCGCCGCTGCCGCCTCACCTCGCGCCCGCGCGGGCCGCTCCGTCTGCTCGACAGATCCTGGAGTCACCATGTCTACGCCCACCGTGGATCCCGCTGATCCCGTCTTCCGGTTGCACGCCGGCGGCAAGATGGCCGTCGCCTCGACGGTCCCGCTGACCAGCCGGGAGGACCTCTCCCTCGCCTACACCCCGGGGGTGGCCCGGGTGTGCGAGGCGATCGCCGCCGACCCGGCCCTCGCCGACGACTACACCTGGGTGTCGCACGCCGTCGCGGTCGTCACCGACGGCTCCGCCGTACTCGGCCTGGGCAACATCGGTCCGCGTGCCGCGCTGCCGGTGATGGAGGGCAAGGCGGTGCTGTTCAAGCAGTTCGCCGGCGTCGACGCGGTACCGATCTGCCTGGACACCCAGGACGTCGACGAGATCGTGGCGGTGGTGAAGGCGCTCGCTCCCTCGTTCGGCGGGATCAACCTGGAGGACATCAGCGCCCCGCGCTGCTTCGAGGTGGAGCGGCGGCTGGACGAGGCGCTGCCCATCCCGGTCTTCCACGACGACCAGCACGGCACCGCGATCGTGGTGCTGGCCGCGCTGCGCAACGCGGCGGCCCTGCTCAACCGGAAGCTCGGGGACCTGCGGGTCACGGTCAGCGGCGCCGGTGCGGCCGGCGTGGCGGTCACCCACATGCTGGTGGCCGGTGGGGTGAATCCCGATCAGGTGGTGGTCTGCGACTCCCAGGGCATCATCGGCCGGCACCGTCCCGACCTGACCGAGACGAAGGCCCACCTCGCCGAGACGACCAACGCCGAGGGCCGGCGGGGCGACATCACCGAGGCGCTGCGCGGCGCGGACGTGCTGATCGGCGTCTCCGGCGGGCGGATCCCCGAGGCGGCGGTGGCCGGGATGGCCCCCGGCGGCATCGTCTTCGCGCTGGCCAACCCCAACCCCGAGGTGCACCCCGAGGTGGCCGCCCGGCACGTCGCGGTGGTCGCCACCGGACGCAGCGACTACCCCAACCAGATCAACAACGTGCTGGCCTTCCCCGGCGTGTTCCGGGGCGCGCTGGACGCCCGCGCCACCCGGATCACCGACGGGATGAAGGTGGCCGCCGCCGACGCGATCGCCGGCGTGGTGGCCGAGTCGCTCACCGCCGACGCGATCGTGCCGTCCCCGCTGGATCCGCGCGTCGCCCCGGCCGTGGCCGTGGCGGTCGCCGAGGCCGCCCGCCGCGACGGCGTCGCCCGCGCCTGAGGTGCTCCGAAGGGCCCTTCCCGACGCTCCCGGCGGGGGAAGGGCCCTTCTTAACCCCCGTCGCGCTTGTTACGGTGCCGACCATGCGTGCCGCCTATGCCTCGAGCTTCGACACCGACAATCCGCTCGCCGCGCTCACTGTGGGTGACCGTCCCGAGCCGACCCACCCGGACGACGACTGGGTGACCGTGCAGGTGCGGGCCAGCTCGCTCAACCACCACGACCTCTGGTCGCTGCGCGGGGTGGGGCTCGACGGGGGTCAGCTGCCGATGATCCTCGGCTGCGACGCGGTCGGTACCGACCCGGACGGCAACGAGGTGGTCATCTACCCGGTCGTGCCCACTCCGGGCGACCCGCGCGGGGTCTCCATCCTCTCCGAGCACTTCCAGGGCACCCTCGCCGAGCGGGTGGCCGTACCCCGGATGAACCTGCTGCCGCTGCCGGAGGGCCTGTCGGCGACCGACGCGGCGTGCCTGCCGACGGCCTGGCTCACCGCCTGGCGGATGCTGACCACCAAGGGTCGGATCGCCGACGGCGAGTCGGTGCTGGTCCAGGGCGCGGGCGGCGGCGTCGCCACGGCGGCCGTCGCGCTCGGCGTGGCGCTGGGCAAGCGGGTGTACGCGACCAGCCGGGACGCCGGCAAGCGGGAACGGATCACCGCCCTGGGGGCGACCGCGCTGGAGCCGGGCGCCCGCCTGCCGGAGCGGGTCGACGTGGTGATCGAGACGGTCGGCGCGGCCACCTTCGACCACTCGCTGAAGTCCGCCGCGCCGATGGCCCGGATCGTCGTCTCCGGCGCCACCGCCGGGCACGAGCCGAAGGTCAACCTGCGTCGGGTCTTCGCCATGCAGCTGGAGATCCTGGGCACCTCGATGGGCACGCCGGACGAGCTGACCGACCTGCTGGCGTTCTGCGCCGAGCGCGAGGTGCGCCCGGTGGTGGACGGCATCGTGCCGTTCAGCAAGGTGGAGGAGGCGTTCGCCCGGCTGCACTCCGGCGAGGTCTTCGGCAAGGTCGTCGTCGACCACACCGCCTGAGGGCCGGCCGTGGGGAAGGGGCTCCTGCTCCCATCCGGGGCAGGGCCCTTCCTCACAGGCGGTTGTCGAGGGTGGCGATGTCGTCGCGGGCGGCGTCGGTGGCGAGCCGCTTCTTCGCGGCGGCGTCGCCGTACAGGGTCCAGCGGAGGAACTCGACCGTGGCGTCCGCGACCACCCGCAGCGCCGCCCCGTCGCTGAGCAGGGCCCGGCCGTGGTCGCCCTTCGGCAGGCTGAGCATGGCCTTCGGCCAGGGGACCGCGTCGTAGACGGCCCGACCGGCCGCGTAGTCCACCACCTCGTCGGCCTCGCCGTGCACGAACAACTGCGGGGCCGTCGCCCCGGCGAAGGCGGTCCCGACCCCGAGCGCCGTTCCGGCGAAGACCACCCCGGCGTCCAGCCGCTCGTCCCGGCCGGTGGTGAAGAGCCCGATGGTGGTCACCCCGCCGGCGGAGTGGCCGGCGGCGGCCACCCGGTCGGTGGCCAGCCGGCCGCGCAACGCGTCGCCGGCGGCACCGTCGAGCGCGAGCACCCTGTCCAGCGCGTACGACACGTCGGCGGGCTGGTTGAGCACGTCGAGGACGTTGCCGTCGGCGCCCCGGCTGGTGTGCGGGAACGTCGGCGCGGCGACCACGAACCCGGCTGCCGCCCACCGGGTGAGCAGCCTCGCGTAGTCGTCCGGCCGGCCGCCCAGCCCGTGGCTGAACATCACCACCGGGAACCGGCCGGCAGCCGCCGCGACCCCCCGCCGCGCCGGGCCGCCGGCCTCGCCCCGGGCCGGGTACCAGAGGGTCACCGGCAGGGCGCGGTCGCCGTCCCGGGTCAGCTTGAGCTGACGTACGCCGACGCCGAAGGTCTCGGCCGGGGCGGTGCCGGCGGGGACCCGGGGCGCCGGGGTGGCCGCCCTGGGCGGCTCGGGCGGTGCGGCCGGCCGGGCGGTCGGTGCGGTCGGCGCGGAGCAGCCGGCGAGGCCGCCGCCGAGCAGCGTGGCGGCGAGCAGGGCCGGGACGAGGCGACGGGACATGAATTCGATTGTGCCTCGGCGCACCGGGTCGCCGTCCGTGGTCGGACGGAGTGCGCCGGACGCGCACCCTCGGTGGACGGCACGGTCGGGTCAGCCGTGCAGCCGGTCGTCGAGCGCGGTGACGCCGGGCAGCGTCGCGTCGGCGGTGAGGCGGCCGGCGGCCGCGGGGTCGTCGTAGAGGGTCCAGCGGAGGAAGTCGGTGGTGGTGGCGAGGACCTGGTCGAAGCCGGGCCGCCCCGGGGTGAGGTACTCGCCGTGGCCCTGCCCGAGCAGGCTCAGGAAGGCGGCCGGGCCGGACACCCGGTCGTAGCCGGCGCGGCCCACGGCGAGCGGCACGATCGGGTCGGCGGTGCCGTGCACGAAGAGCACCGGCGCGGCCGGGGCGGCGAAGGCGCCGGCCAGGCCACCGCCGGCGACCACGATCCCGGAGCGGAGCCGGGGGGAGTGCCCGGAGGTGAACATCCCGGCGGTGGTGAAGCCGCCCGCCGAGTGCCCGGCGGCGGCGAACCGGGTCACGTCCAGGTGCCCGGCGAGCGGGTCGTCGGACCGGCTGTCGAGCCGGACCAGGTGCCGGATCAGCCGCCAGCCGTCCGCCGGCTGGTGGCGTACGTCGGCCCGGGTGAACCGGGCCGCCCGGAGACTGGTGTGCGGGTAGGCCGGCGCGGCCACCACGAAACCGGCGGCGGCCCACCGGGTGGTCAGCCCGGCGTGCAGCTCGGGGAGGCTGCGCAGGCCGTGGCTGTAGACCACCACCGGGAAGCGTCCCGGGGCCACCCGGCCGTCCGCCGTCGGATACCAGAGGGTCACCGGCAGCGGCCGGGGACCGGCCGGGTCGATGGTGAGGGTGCGTACCGCGACGGGGTGGACCCGGTCCGGGGCGTGCCGGGCCGGCGGCGCCGCCTCGGTCGCGGCGCTGGCCGCTCCGCAGCCGGCGGTCACCGCGGCGAGCAGCGCCGTCAACACCGCGACCAGCCGCCGCCGCACCCCCATTGCGCCACCGTACGGGGCCGCGCCGGGTTCCCGGCCCCACCGTCCGGGCCGGATGCCGCCGTCCACCCGGCAGGTCCGGCTCCACCGCTCGGATCGGAGTGGTCACCCTCGGTCGCCCGGGACGGCGCCGGGTGCGCGGCTTCGCTAGGGTCTCCGGCATGTCTGACGAGTACGTGGATCCCAGCGGCAACACCGAGCAGTTCCGGGCGTTCGCCCAGTCTCCGGGCGCCGCGCCGGTCGAGACGCCGTCCCGGCTGCCGGTGATCGTCGCCGCGGGCGTCGCCGCGGCGGTGCTGCTGGCCCTGGCCGCCTGGCTGGCGCTGCGCTGACCGGTTCGGGCCGCCCGGCGGCGGGAGCGCCGCACCGCTCGGCGCCGGGCCCGGCGTCGGGCGGGCCTCAGCCGACCGCGCCGACCACCGCTCGGGTCTCCCGGGCGATCTCGCGCTCCTCGTCGGTGCCGACCACGCAGACGCTCACCTCCGCGCCGTCCGGTGAGATCACCCGGTCGCCGCTGCCCGCGTTGCGGGCCGGGTCCACGCTGATGCCGAGCCGGTCCAGCCCGGCCAGCACGGCGGCCCGGACGTCGGCCGAGTGCTCACCCACCCCGGCGGTGAAGGTGACCGCGTCCACCCGGCCGAGCAGGGCGTAGTACGCGCCGACGTAGCCGGTGATCCGGCGGCGGTAGACGTCGAAGGCGAGCGTCGCGGCCCGGTCCCCGGCGGCGCGCCGGGCCAGCACCTCGCGCATGTCGTTGACCCCGCTCAGGCCGAGCAGCCCGCTGCGGTGGTTGAGCAGGTCGTCGATCTCGTCCACGCCCATCCCGGCCTCGCGGCGCAGGTGGAAGACGATCGCCGGGTCCAGGTCCCCGCTGCGGGTCCCCATCACCAGGCCCTCCAGCGGTGACATTCCCATCGAGGTGGCCACGCTGCGCCCACCGTCGACCGCGCAGGCGCTCGCCCCGTTACCCAGGTGCAGGGTGATCGTGCGCACCTGGTCGTACGGCCGCCCCAGCAGCTCGGCGGTGCGCCGGGAGACGTACGCGTGCGAGGTGCCGTGGAAGCCGTACCGGCGGATGCCGTACCGCTCGGCGGTGTCCCGGTCGATGGCGTAGGTCGCCGCGGCCTCCGGCAGGGTGTGGTGGAACGCGGTGTCGAAGACCGCGACCTGCGGCACGCCCGGCAGCGCCGCGCGGGCGACCCGGATGCCGGCCAGGTTGGCCGGGTTGTGCAGCGGAGCGAGCGGGACCAGCTCCTCGATCGCGGCGAAGACCGCGTCGTCGATCAGCACCGGCTCGCTGAACCGCCGGCCGCCGTGCACCACCCGGTGCCCGATGCCGGCCAGCCCGGCCAGGTCGACCCGGTCCAGGATCTCCCGGACCGCCGTCTCGTGGTCGGCCGGGCCGCCGCCCGGCTCACCGACCCGCTCGACGGTGCCCTTGTCGCGGACGGTGTCGCCGTCGTACAGCCGGTACTTCACCGACGACGATCCGCAGTTGAGGACCAGCACCCGACTCATGACGCCTCCGCGGTGGCCTGGATGGCGGTGATCGCCACGGTATTGACGATGTCGGCCACGGTGGCGCCCCGGGACAGGTCGTTGACCGGCCGGCGCAGGCCCTGCATGACCGGGCCGACCGCGACCGCGCCCGCCGAGCGCTGCACCGCCTTGTAGGTGTTGTTGCCGGTGTTGAGGTCCGGGAAGATGAAGACCGTCGCCCGCCCCGCCACCGCGCTCTGCGGCAGCTTCGTCGCCGCGACCTTCGGGTCGATCGCCGCGTCGTACTGGATCGGCCCCTCGACCAGCAGCTCCGGGCGGCGCTCGCGGACCAGTTCGGTTGCCGCCGCGACCTTCTCCACGTCCGCGCCGGCCCCCGAGGCGCCGGTGGAGTACGACAGCATCGCCACCCGTGGCTCGATGCCGAACCGGGCGGTGGTGTCGGCCGACGAGATGGCGATGTCGGCGAGCTGGGCGGCGTCCGGGTCCCGGTTGACCGCGCAGTCTCCGTAGACGAGCACCCGGTCGGCGAGCAGCATGAAGAAGACGCTGGAGGCCACCGAGAGGCCCGGCACGGTACGGATGATCTCGAAGGCGGGCCGGATGGTGGCGGCGGTGGTGTGGGTGGCCCCGGAGACCATCCCGTCGGCGTGACCGGTGGCCACCATCATGGTGCCGAAGTAGTTCGGCTGCGCGACGACGTCGTGGGCCATCTCGACGGTGACGCCCCGGTGGGCGCGCAGCCGCGCGTACTCGACGGCGAACTCGTCGCGCCATTCGCTGGTGGCCGGGTCGACCACGTCCGCGCCGGTGACGTCGATGCCCAGCTCCCGGGTGCGCCGGGCCACGTCGTCGGGGCGGCCCAGCAGGGTCAGCTCCGCCACGTTCCGGTGGAGCAGGATCTCCGCGGCGCGCAGGATCCGCTCCTCGGACCCCTCGGGCAGCACCAACCGCCGGCGGGTCGCCCGGGCCCGGTCGAGCAGGTCGTACTCGAACATCAGCGGGGTGACCCGCTCGGAGCGGCTGACCCGCAGCCGGCGGGCCAGGTCCACGGTGTCCACGTTGCCCTCGAAGGCGCCGAGCGCGGCCTCGACCTTGCGCGGGTTGGCCGGGCTCGGCCGGCCCTCGATCCGGCTGGACGCCGCCACGGTGTCGTAGCTGTCACTGGGCACCGAGAGCACCGCCAGGCCGGTGTTGAGCCCTTCGACCAGCCGCATCGCCCTCGGGTCGGGCTGTTCCCCGAGGGTCAGCACCAGGCCGGCCACCGAGACCTGACCGGCCACGTGCGCGGCGCTGGCGGCGACCAGCAGGTCCGCCCGGTCGCCCGGGGTGATCACCAGCGCGCCCTCGGTCAGGTGGTCGAGCAGGGTGGGCACGTGCGCCGCGCCGACGACGTAGTCGAGGACGTCCCGACCGAGCGCGGCGTCGTCCCCGGCCAGCAGGGTGGCGCCGAGGGCCGCCGCCACCTCCGCCACGGTCGGCGCCGACACGATCGGCAGCTCCGGGATGGCGTACGCGGGGACGGGCAGCTCGGGTAGGGTCATCGGGCCGGGGACCCGGTTGGCGATCACCGCCAGCATCGTCGCGCCGAGGTCCTCCAGGTCGTGGTACGCCCCGCGCGCCGCCGCCGCGATCGCCTCCGGCTCCTGCCCGAAGCCGTCGATGACGGGCACCACCACGCTGCCGAAGTCGGTGGCCAGCCGGGCGTTGAAGGCCAGCTCCCGGGGGCCGGTCCCGTCGCCGGTGTCGGCGAAGTCGCTGCCCACCACGACCACGGCCGGGCAGTGCCGCTCGACGTCCCGGTACCGCTCGACGATCCGGGAGATCAACTCTTCCCGCCGCCCGTCGGCGACCATGGCGCTCGCCTCGGCGTACGTGGCGCCGGTCAGCTCCTCCTGCGGCAGGTCGACCCGGTAGCGGTCGTGCAGCAGGGCGAGGATCGGGTCGGGGCCGCCGCCGGCGACCAGCGGTCGGAACACGCCGATCCGCTCGACCTGGCGGGAGAGGAGTTCCGCGAGGCCGAGGGCGATGGTCGACTTCCCCCCGCCGGACCCCACGCTGGTCAGGTAGACGCTGCGGGCCACGCCCTCACCCTAGAAGATCGCGCCCCGCCCCGCCCGGGACCTCCGCCCCACCCACCCGGTCCCTCCGCCCCACCCACCCGGGTCCCTTCGCCTCCGGTGGGCGAAGCGCCCCGCCAACTTCATGATCACCGAGGTGGGGGGAGACGGGGGAGGGGTTACTCGTCGTCTTCGTCGTCCAGGCGGGCGAGGTAGGTGGCCAGGCGTTCGATGGGGGTCTCGAACTCGGGGTTGAGGTCGACGAAGTCGCGCAGGCGCTCGGCGAGCCACTCGATGCTGACCTGCTCGTCGGCCCGGCGCTCGACCAGTTCCTCGATGCCACGGTCGGTGAAGTACATCTGTGCGTCCTTGTGGTCGGCCGCCGACGGGACCGGGGCAGTGCCGTCACTCGGACGGCGCTGCCCCGGGTCTCGGCGGTGCGGTCAGGTCACGGGCGGGGGAGGGCCGCCTCGATCAGCGCGGTCTGCTCGACCTCGTGCATCTTGGCCGAGCCGACCGCCGGGGCGGCGGCGGCGGGCCGGGAGATGCGGCGCAGCCGGACGTCGGCCAGGTGCTCCAGCAGGTTGAGCGCGACGAACGACCAGGCGCCCTGGTTGGCCGGCTCCTCCTGGACCCAGGCGAAGTCCTCGGCGTTGGGGTACTGCGCCAGGGCGGCCCGGATCTCCTCCACCGGCATCGGGTAGAGCTGCTCCATCCGGATGATCGCGGTGTCGGTGACCCCCCGCTCGGCCCGGGCCTGGAACAGGTCGTAGTAGACCTTGCCCGAGCAGAGCAGCACCCGCTTCACCTGCTCCGGCGCCGGGGCGGCGGTGTCGGCCAGCACCGGCTGGAAGGTGCCGGTGGTGAAGTCCTCCACCTGGGAGATGCAGAGCTTGTGCCGCAGCAGCGACTTCGGCGTGAACACCACCAGCGGCTTGCGCTTCGGCGACAGGGCCTGGCGGCGCAGCAGGTGGAAGTAGTTCGCCGGGGTGGTCGGGATGGCCACCCGCATGTTGTCCTCGGCGCAGAGCTGGAGGAAGCGCTCCGGGCGGCCGGAGGTGTGGTCCGGGCCCTGCCCCTCGTGGCCGTGCGGCAGCAGCAGGGTGACCGCGGAGCGCTGGCCCCACTTCACCTCGCCGGAGGAGATGAACTCGTCGATCACCGACTGGGCACCGTTGACGAAGTCGCCGAACTGGGCCTCCCAGCAGACCAGCGCGTTGACGTTCTCCACCGAGTAGCCGTACTCGAAGCCCATCGCGGCGTACTCGCTGAGCAGCGAGTCGTGCACGAAGAAGCGGGACCGCTCGCCGCCCTCGGTGAGCGTCTTCAGCGGCAGGTAGTCGTCGCCGGTGCGGGCGTCCACCACCGAGGCGTGCCGCTGGACGAAGGTGCCGCGGCGGGAGTCCTGGCCGGCGAGCCGGACGGTGACCCCGTCGTGCAGCAGCGCGCCGAACGCGAGGATCTCGCCGTAGCCCCAGTCGATGTTGCCCTCGACGGACATCTTGGCCCGCCGGTCGAGCAGCTGCTGGATCCGCTTGTGCGGGGTGAAGCCCTCGGGGAGCTTGACGTGCGCCTCGCCGATCGCGCGGACCACGGCGGCGTCGGTGGCGGTCTCCACCTGCGGCTCCGGCTCCTCCTCGCGGCGCGGCCGGGACAGCTGGCGCGGGGTGGTCGCGGCGTCCCGGGTGGCCTTGAAGACCCGTTCCAGCTGCCCCTGGTAGTCGCGCAGCAGTTCCTCCGCGTCCTCCACGGTGATGTCACCCCGCCCGATCAGCTCCTCGGTGTAGAGCTTCCGCACCGAGCGCTTCGAGTCGATGATCTTGTACATCTCCGGGTTGGACATCGACGGGTCGTCGCCCTCGTTGTGCCCGCGCCGGCGGTAGCAGACCATGTCGATCACGACGTCCTTGTTGAACGCCTGCCGGTACTCGAAGGCCAGCCGGGCGACCCGGACCACGGCCTCGGGGTCGTCGCCGTTGACGTGGAAGATCGGCGCCTGGATCATCCGGGCGACGTCGGTGCTGTAGAGGCTGGAGCGCGAGTACTCCGGGGCGGTGGTGAAGCCGACCTGGTTGTTGACCACCACGTGCACGGTGCCGCCGGTGCGGTAGCCGCGCAGCTGGGAGAGGTTGAGCGTCTCGGCGACCACGCCCTGGCCGGCGAAGGCGGCGTCACCGTGCACCGCCAGCGGCAGCACGGTGTAGCCCTCCAGCTTGAGGTCGATCCGGTCCTGCTTGGCCCGGACGATGCCCTCCAGCACCGGGTCCACGGCCTCCAGGTGCGACGGGTTCGCCACCACCGAGACCTTGACCGCGTGGTCCCCGTCCGGGGTGGTGAACTTGCCGTTCTGGCCGAGGTGGTACTTCACGTCGCCGGAGCCCTGCGTCGAGCGCGGGTCCAGGTGGCCCTCGAACTCGGAGAAGATCTTCTCGTACGGCTTGCCGACGATGTTGGCCAGCACGTTGAGCCGGCCACGGTGGGCCATGCCGATGACGACCTCGTCCAGCCCGCCCTCGGCGGAGCACTCCAGGATCTCGCCGAGCAGCGGGATCAGCGACTCGCCGCCCTCCAGCGAGAAGCGCTTCTGCCCGACGTACTTGGTCTGGAGGAAGGTCTCGAACGCCTCGGCGGCGTTGAGCCGGTTGAGCACGTGCTTCTGCTCGTCCGGGGCGGGCTTCTCGTACTTGCGCTCGATCCGCTCCTGGATCCAGCGGCGCTCCTCCGGGTCCTGGATGTGCATGTACTCGATGCCGACCCGGCGGCAGTACGAGTCGCGCAGCACGCCGAGGATCTCGCGCAGCTTCATCCGCTGCCGGCCGGCGAAGCCGTTGACCGGGAAGACCCGGTCCAGGTCCCACAGGGTCAGCCCGTGCTGGAGGACGTCCAGGTCCGGGTGCTTGCGGATGGCGAACTCGAGCGGGTCGGTGTCGGCCATCAGGTGGCCGCGCACCCGGTACGCGTGGATCAGCTCGTGCACCCGCGCGGTCTTGTTGATCTGACCCTCGGAGTCGACGGCGACGTCCCGCACCCAGCGCACCGGCTCGTACGGGATGCGCAGCGAGGTGAAGATCTGGTCGTAGAAGCCGCGCTCGCCGAGCAGCAGCTCGTGCATGACCTTGAGGAACTCCCCGGACTGCGCGCCCTGGATGATCCGGTGGTCGTAGGTGCTGGTCAGCGTGATGATCTTGCTGACCGCCAGCTCGGCCAGGGTGGCCTCGCTCATGCCCTGGTACGGCGCCGGGTACTCCATCGCGCCGACGCCGATGATGGCGCTCTGCCCCTGCATCAGCCGCGGGATCGAGTGCACCGTGCCGATGCCGCCCGGGTTGGTCAGCGAGATGGTGGTGCCGCCGTGGTCCTCCATGGTCAGCTCGTTGCGGCGGGCACGCCGGACCAGGTCCTCGTACGCCTGCCAGAACTGCCGGAAGTCCATCTGCTCGCAGCCCTTGATGGAGGGCACCACCAGGTTGCGGGAGCCGTCCGGCTTGGCCAGGTCGATCGCGATGCCCAGGTTGACGTGCTCCGGGCGGACCAGCGCCGGCTTGCCGTCGACCTCGGCGAAGGAGTTGTTCATCTCCGGGTGCTCGACCAGCGCCCGGACCATCGCGTACCCGATCAGGTGGGTGAAGCTGACCTTGCCACCGCGCCCCCGGGCGAGGTGGTTGTTGATCACGATGCGGTTGTCCACCAGCAGCTTGGCCGGGACCGCGCGCACGCTGGTGGCGGTCGGTACGGCCAGCGAGGCGTCCATGTTCTGGACGATCTTGGCGGCCACGCCGCGCAGCGGGGTGGTGCCGGCGCCGGCGGGCGCCGCGGCCTTGGCGGCCGGCTTGGCCGGGGCGGCCTTGGCGGCGGGCTTGGCCGGGGCGGCCTTCGGCGCGGCGGCCGGTGCGGGCGCCGGGGCCGGCTTGGCCGCCGGCTGGGCCACCGTGGCGGCGGGCTCCTGCTGCCCGGCCGGCTCGGCGGCGGCCGGCTTGGCCGGGGCCTTCTCCTCGGCCGGGCGCGGCGTCGCGGCGCCCGGGGCCGGTCGGTAGTCGGCGAAGAAGTCGTGCCAGGCCGAGTCGACGCTCGATGGGTCGGCGAGGTAGCGCTGGTACATCTCCTCGACGATCCACTCGTTCGGGCCGAAACCCGCCAGTGGGTTCTCCTGCGAAGTCTGCTGGGTCGACACGGCCGGTAATCGCCTCTTTCACGCGGGTTCGTTAGGTCACGCGGTGGGCCCCCGCCGCCCGGAAGCGCGGCGCGCGGAAGACGGGTCCCAGGCTACGCCGTAGGAATGCCGCCGGCATTTCCGCCTCCGTCGGGTGGTCCGTTTCACAGAAGATGCCAGAAGTTCAGCAAACGCTGCGTCCCGGATCGACTGCTGTTATGACCGGACGGCCCGGTGCGGTGGCGTCGTGCCACCGCACCGGGCCGTCGGCGCCCGCGGGAGCGGGTCGGTTCAGGAGATGTCGCGCCGCCGGGTGATGAGCACCCCGGCGACCCCGCTGACCAGCGCGTAGCCGACCAGCACGAGGGCGCCCACCCACCAGGCGGGCAGCAGCTCGGAGGCCTCCCCGCTGATCATCACCTGGGACGCCACGGCGGGCCAGACCACCTGCCACTTCACCACCGCCTCGCTGTCCAGCCAGCTGGAGAGCAGGAAGAACAGCAGCTGCACCACCTGGGTGCCGATCAGGTAGACCAGCGCGGCGGTGATCACCGCGCCGAGCTGGTTGGGAATCAGTGTGCCGAGGCCCACCCCGAGGATCGTCCAGATCGCGTACGCCAGCAGGTTGAGCAGCAGCGCCCGGTGCACCGCCCACTCGCCGAGCTGGGTGCCGTGCCCGTCGAGGGTCAGGAAGATCGCCCCGGCGGCCAGGTCGATCACCGTGGTGGCCAACCAGAACCCGAAGCCCAGCAGGGACGCCGCGGCGAGCTTGGCCAGGATGACCGAGGTGCGCCTGGGGGTGGCCAGGAAGGTCGTGGTCGCCGTCTGGTGGAAGAACTCGTTGGTGACCATCAGGATGCCGATCAGCATCACGAAGAGCAGCCCCAGGTACTGGCCCGAGGTGTAGAGGTTGGCCGCCTGCGCGGCGGCCGTCGCCTGCTCCCCGGTGATCCCGAAGTCCTCGGCGTTGCCGGAGAGCGTCTCGTGGGCGAGCCAGGCGTTGATCGCGAAGGCCAGGGCGAGTGACAGGAACGCCCCGATGCCGAGCAGCCACCAGGTGCTGGTGGTACGGATCTTGAGCAGTTCGGACCGGACGAGGTTCATCGGATGCCCGCCTTCCCGGCCGTCAGTTCCAGGAAGACCCGTTCCAGGTCGGGTCGTTCGGTGGTCAGCTCGTGCAGCTCCACGCCGGCGGTCAGCGCGGTGCGGCCCACGGTCGGCGCGTCCACCCCGTCGACCATCAGCGCGCCCTGCCCGTCCGCGGTGACGGTGGCCGACCGCGCCGTCAGCGCGGCGGTCAGCTCGTCGACCTGCGGGGTGCGGACCCGCACCCGGAGGCCCTGTGCCATCGAGCCGATCACCTGCTCCACCGGGCCCTGCCGGACCAGCTGGCCGGCCGCGATGATCACCACGTCGTCGGCGAGGAGCTGCATCTCGGAGAGCAGGTGGCTGGAGACCAGCACCGTGCGGCCCTCCTGGGCGAGGTTCTTGAGGAACCCGCGCATCCACCGGATGCCCTCCGGGTCCAGCCCGTTGGCCGGCTCGTCGAGGATCAGCACCCGGGGGTCGCCGAGCATCGCCGCGGCGATGCCGAGCCGCTGCTTCATGCCCAGCGAGTAGCCCTTGAACTTCCGCGTCGCCGCCGGCGTCAGCCCGACCAGGGCCAGCGCCTCGTCGGCCCGCCCCTTCGGCAGGCCGGCCGCCGCGCAGATCACCCGCAGGTGGTTGCGCCCGGTCCGGCCCTTGTGCGCGCTGGAGGCCTCCAGGACCGCGCCGACGTGCCGCAGCGGGTCGGTCAGGTCGGCGTACCGGTGGCCGCCGATGGTGGCTGCGCCGCTGGTCGGGGTCACCAGGTTCAGCAGCATGCGCAGGGTGGTCGTCTTACCGGCCCCGTTCGGGCCGAGGAAGCCGGTGACCCGACCCGGCTCGACGGTGAAGGACAGGTTGTCCACCGCCCGGACGTTCTTGTACTGCTTGGTCAGTCCGGACACGACGATCTGGCCGGTGCTGGGGCTCCACTGCCCGTCGGACATCGTTCTCCTCCCGTGCGGCGGCGCTGCACGCGCCGCGCTGTGCGGCGCCGTTGCGGTCTGCGCCGTGGCACAGCCTGGCAAGGGCGCGCAAGCCGGTCAATCGGGCCTGCTCCCCAGCCGCCGCTCCGCCCCGGGCAGGAGAGGACTCCTCCTCAGGGACGAGACGCCGGCTCCGGCAGCGCGATCCAGGTGGCCCGGGCCCGGCCGAGCAGCGCGCCGGTCGAGTCGTACAGGCTGGTGTGGACGGTCGCCTTGCGTCCCTCGCCGCCGACCGTCCGGCCGGTCACCACGCACGCCTCGCCGGGGGCCGGGAGCGCCTCGACCTGCGCGGCGATCCGGCCCAGGACGTACGGCCGGCCGGGGGCGATGACCGCCCAGCCGCCGGGGCAGTCCAGCGCCGCCCAGACCGTCGCCGGCTCGACCCGCCCGGGCGCCCGGAACACCGCGGCGGTCCGGCCGTCCGGCAGCCGGCCGGGGAAGATCCGCAGCCCCTCCGGGTGCGCCGGGCCGCAGACGTAGCAGCCGGGAAAGGGATGGTCCACCAGCCCGGGATACGCCGCCGAGGCGGCGGCCGCGGTCTCCGGGTCCACCGGGGCGACCGCCGGGGGCGGGTCGTCGGTCGGGCGCACCTGGGCGACGAGCCGCCCGGCCGGGTCCAGGACGTCGCCGTCGGCCAGGGTCAGCGGGGTGTCCAGCGGCGGTGGTCGGCGCAGCGTCACCTCGACCGGCCGGTCCCCGCCGTACGCGGCGGCGAAGACGCCGGCGCTCCACCCGCCGTTGCCCGAGCCGGGCGGCCCGTTGTACCGGGACTCGATGATCATGCGAAGCACCTCCGTCGTGCCCGGCGTCGTCGCCGGATCCGCCGGGGCAGCCTCGCACAGCGGCGGATCGGGCCGGACCGCCGGACGGCGTTCACCGGATCGACATCCACCCCCGGGCGACCGGCAACCCCGGGCACCTACACAGGTGCCATGGCCGTTCTGCACGCCGCTGGCGCACCCCTGACGACCAGCGGATACACCCTGCTGATCGCCGACGACCCGACCCAGGTCGCGGCCGCGCAACGCCTGCGTCACGACGTCTTCGCCACCGAACTGGGCGCCACCCTGCGCCCGGGCGGTGACGGGGTGGACGCCGACGACCTGGACCCGTACTGCGACCACCTGATCGTGCGCGACGAGCGCACCGGCGCGGTGGTCGGCACCTACCGGCTGCTGCCGCCCGGGCGCACCGACCGCCGGTACGCCGAGGGCGAGTTCGACCTGGCCGCACTCCAGCCGCTCCGGGACAGGCTGGTGGAGGCGGGCCGCTCCTGCGTCCACCCCGACCACCGCTCCGGCGCCGTGATCAACCTGATGTGGGCCGGGATCGTCCGCTACCTGCACCTGAGCGGCTCCGGCTGGCTCGGTGGCTGCGCCTCGGTGCCGGTGGCCGACGGGGGCCGGGCCGCCGCCGAGGTGTGGGCCCGGGCCCGGTCCGGGTATTTGGCGCCGCCGCTGCTGCGGGTCCGCCCGCTGCGCCCCTGGTTCGCCGAGCCCGGCGCGATGGCGGACGCCGCCGCGCCGCCGGACGACGCCGGGCCAGCGCCGGTGCCGCCGCTGCTGCGCGGTTACCTCCGGCTCGGCGCCTGGATCGCCGGCGAACCGGCGTACGACCCGGACTTCGGAGTGGCCGACTTCTACGTGCTCCTCTCCCTGGACCGGATGAACCCGCGCTACCTGCGCCACTTCCTGGGCGGGGCCGAGGGATGAGCGCCGAGCTGTGGCGGCCCACCTCCGGCTGCGGCCCGGCCTGCCTGCCGGCGCGAGCGCCGGCCGTACCGGTGGCCCGGCGGCTGGCGCGGCTGGCCGGCGTACTCGGGATGCTGCTGGCCGGGGCCGGTCTGGCCGCGCCGTTGGCGCTGCTGCCGGCGGCGGAGCGCGCGGCGGTGGTGCGGGTCTGGGCGCGGGGGACCGCCCGCGCCCTCGGCGTGCGGCTGGAGGTCCACGGGCGCCCGCCCCGCCGGCGGGCGCTGCTGGTCGCCAACCACGTCTCCTGGCTGGACGTCCTCGCGATCCTGGCGGTCGCGCCGGCCCGGCTGCTGGCGAAGCGGGAGGTCCGGGCCTGGCCGCTGGTCGGGTTGCTGGCCCGGGCCGGCGGCGCGTTCTTCGTGGACCGCTCCCGGCCGCGTGACCTGCCGGTGACGGTGGCCCGGCTCGCCGGCGCGCTGCGCGCCGGTCACCCGGTCGCGGTCTTCCCGGAGGGTACGACCTGGTGCGGCAGCGCCGCGCCGGCCGCCTGCCGACCGGGCCGGGCTTCCGCCCGGCGGTCTTCCAGGCGGCGATCGACGCCGGGGCGCCGGTCGTGCCGCTGCGCCTGGAGTACCGCTCGGCCGCCACGGGGGAGGTGACCACGGCGGCGGCGTTCCTCGGCGAGGAGAACCTCTGGCAGTCGGTGCGCCGGGTGCTCGCCGGGCGTGACCTGGTGGTCGCCGTCCGGGTGACGGCCGCCCTGCATCCGGCCCGGGACGCCGACCGGCGACTGCTGGCCCGGGCCGCCGAGGCCGCGGTGCACCTGGTGCCGGCCCGACCGGTCCCGCCACCGGCGGTGCGGGCCCGTCCGCGCGCGGCGACGGTCCCGCCGCGCGCGGTGCCGCCTCCGCCACCGGCCCGGCCGGCGGTGTTCGGGCCGACCTCGTCGGTCACCTCCGGCCGGCCCGGGGCGGGGGAGCGCGACCTCGCCGCCTGACCGACCCGGGAACTCGCGACAGTCTTGTTCTATCGCGATGTATCGCGTTACGCTCTCCTCGCGAGCGGTGGGCCGTCCGGCCCCGGCCGCGCGAGGGAGGGGCGCCATGACGACCTGGACGGTGGACCAGCCGCGACGCTTCACGTTGGACGACCCGGTCACCGAGCTCGACGTCCGCCTGCTCAGCGGGCGACTCAACGTGGTCGGCACCGACGGTCCGGCCCGGATCGACGTCACCCGGGCCGCCGGCGACCGGCGGCCCCTGCTCATCGAGCACCACGGCGGGCGGCTGAGCATCCGGCAGGAGCGGAAGTTCCGCTGGTCGGAGGTGCTGCGCTGGGTGGGTCCCCTCGCCCGATGGCCCCGCGTCGACGTCTCCGTCGCCGTGCCGGCCCAGGTGCTGGCCACCCTCCGGCTGGTCGACGGGCAGCTGGTCGCCTCGGGGCTGCGGGGGGAGACCCGGGTGGAGGTGGTCTCCGGCCAGATCACCCTGATGGGGCTCCGCGGCCGGACCTTCGCGAAGATCACCTCCGGTCCGGTGGAGGCGCTGGGAGTGGCCGGCGAGCTCACCCTGGAGACCGTCTCCGGTGAGGTCATCCTGGCCGACAGCGCACCCGCCTCGGTCCGCGCCCAGACCATCTCCGGCTCGATCACCTGCGACTTCGACAACCCGCGACGCAGCGAGATCCGGCTCAGCACCATCTCCGGCGGGATCACCGTCCGGGTCCGCGAGGACAGCGACCTCGCCGTCCGGCTGCACACCATGGCCGGCCGGATCACCACCGGCTTCGCGCAGATGTGGCCGTCCAGCGGGCACGGCGCGGTACGCGACGTCGAGGGGGTGCTCGGCACCGGCGACGGTAGGCTCTGGGCGTCCGCGACCTCGGGCAGCATCGCGCTGCTCGCCCGTCCCGTGGACGACGACCAGGAGGAGCTGCCGTGACCGCCGTGTTCAGCCACGGGCGGCTCCGGCTCTACCTGCTCAAGCTGCTCGACGCCGGCCCCAAGCACGGCTACGAGCTGATCCGGCTGCTGGAGGAGCGTTTCCTCGGCCTGTACGCCCCGAGCGCCGGCACCATCTACCCCCGCCTGCAACGGCTGGAGGTCGACGGGCTGGTCAGCCACACCGCCGCCGGTGGCCGCAAGGTCTACGAGATCACCGACCTGGGCCGGGCCGAGCTGCGGCAGCGGGCCGGCGAGCTGACCACTCTGGAGTCCGACATCGACGCCTCGGTGGAGGACCTCTCCACCCTCGCCGGGGAGATCCGGACCGAGGTGCGCGGCTCGGTGCGCGACCTCAAGCGTGAGCTGCGCGAGGCGGCCCGGCAGACCCGACCGGCCCGGTGGGACCGGCCCGCCCCCGGGCCGCGGCCCGGCCCGCCGCCCGCAGCAGGCACGTCCCCTTTGCTGACCGAGTTCGATCAGCGGCTGGCCACCTTCACCGTCGAGGCCGGCGCGTTGGTCCGGGCCGGGCGGCTCAGCGACGTCCAGCTGCGTACCGCGATCCGGATCCTCGACGGGGCGCTGGACGGGCTGCGCCGGCTGCTGCGCTGAGCCGCTCACAGGTTTTTTCCAGGAAGCGTCCAGCGCCGCCGCAGCGATGTCCCGGATGATTGCCGGCATGGCCGCTACCCAGACCGAGGCGCGACTGCTGGTCGTCGAGGACGACCCCAACATCCTCGAACTGCTCTCCGCCAGTCTGCGCTTCGCCGGTTTCGACGTGGCGACCGCCACCAGCGGCAGCGCGGCGCTCCACGCCGCCAAGGACCACCGTCCCGACCTGGTCGTGCTCGACGTGATGCTGCCCGACCTGGACGGCTTCGAGGTGATCCGGATGCTCCGCGAGGGCGGCACCCGTACCCCGGTGGTCTTCCTGACCGCCCGGGACGCCACCGACGACAAGATCCGCGGGCTGACCCTGGGCGGCGACGACTACGTCACCAAGCCGTTCAGCCTGGAGGAGCTGACCGCCCGGATCAGGGCGGTGCTGCGGCGTACGGCCACCGGTGAGCACGCCCCGTCCCGGCTCACCTTCGCCGACCTGGAGCTGGACGAGGAGACCCACGAGGTGCACCGGGCCGGCCAGCGGGTGCAGCTCTCGCCCACCGAGTTCAAGCTGCTGCGCTACCTGATGCTCAACGCCAACCGGGTGCTCAGCAAGGCGCAGATCCTCGACCACGTCTGGAACTACGACTTCCGGGGTGACGACAACATCGTCGAGTCCTACATCTCGTACCTGCGCCGCAAGGTGGACAACACCCCGCCGCGGCTGATCCACACGCTCCGCGGCGTCGGGTACGTGCTGCGCAAGCCGGCGGCGTGAACACCCTCCACCAGGCGAAGGGTCGACTGCGCAGCGTCCCGCTCCGGGTCAAGCTGGTCGCGTCCGTCCTCGCCCTCGTCTCCGGGGCGCTGGTGGTGATAAGCGCGTCGACCACCGTCTTCCTCCGCAGCTATCTCATCGCTCAGGTCGATGGGGACCTGCGGCTCGCGGAACGGACCATCACTCGAGTGGTGGACCTGCTCCAGCAGGGCCGGCCGACGGAGTTCGGCCTGCCCAGCGAGTTCGTCGTGCTGACGGTCGTCGACGGTCAGCCCAAGGTGGGCTACTTCAACCCGGACCTGCGCCCGGACGACCTGCCGAGGTGGCCGGGGACCGAGGAGGGCCTGGCGGCCCGGGTCGGCAAGCTGTCCACGGTCCCGTCCCGCGATGGGCACAGCCGCTGGCGGCTGCTCTACACCCAGCTGCCGACCGGCCAGCTCGCTGCCATCGGCCAACACCTCACCGACGTGGACCGGGCCGTCAAACGGCTGCTCTGGATCGACGTGCTGGCCGGCACGGCGGTGCTGATCCTCCTCGCCTCGGTGGGCGCCGCGATCGTGCGGACCAGCCTGAAGCCGCTGGTGGAGATCGAACGGACCGCCGCCGCGATCGCCGGCGGTGACCTGACCCGGCGGGTCCCCGACCCGGAGGAGGGGCAGCTCTGCGCCACCTCCGAGCTGGGTCGGCTCTCCCGGGCGTTGAACGCGATGCTCGCCCAGATCGAGACGGCCTTCACCGCCCGGGCGGCCTCCGAGACCGCCGCCCGGTCGGCGGAGGCGAGCGCCCGCGACGCGGCGTACGGGGCCCAGGTCTCCGAGGCGCGGGCCCGCCGCTCCGAGGAGCGGATGCGGCAGTTCGTCGCGGACGCCTCACACGAGCTGCGCACCCCGCTGACCACCATCCGCGGCTTCGCCGAGCTGTACCGGCAGGGCGCCGCCCGCTCCCCGGAGCAGACCGCCGACCTGCTGCGGCGGATCGAGGACGAGGCGGCCCGGATGGGCCTGCTGGTGGAGGACCTGCTGCTGCTCGCCCGGCTGGACCGGGAGCGGCCGCTCTCCCTGGCCCCGGTGGAGCTGCCGGTGCTGGCCTCCGACGCGGTGCAGGCGGCCCGCGTGGTCGCCCCGGACCGTCGGATCGAGCTGGAGATCGAGCCCGGCTCCGGCCCGCTGGTGGTGCACGGCGACGACGCCCGGTTGCGCCAGGTGATCGGCAACCTGATGACCAACGCGCTCACCCACACCCCACCCGACGCGGCGGTGACCCTGCGGCTGCGGGCCGAGCCGGGGAACCTGGCCGTGGTGGAGGTGTCCGACACCGGCCCCGGGCTCAGCCCGGAGCAGGCCGAGCGGGTCTTCGAGCGCTTCTACCGGGCCGACGCGGCGCGGACCCGCCGGGCCAGCGGCATCACCAGCACCGGGCTGGGGCTGGCCATCGTCGCGGCGCTGGTGGCCGCGCACCACGGCACGGTCGGCGTCGCCGAGACGCCGGGCGGTGGGGCCACCTTCCAGGTCCGGCTGCCGCTGCTGCCGGACGACGGCAGCGACGGGGAATGACTTTCAGAAAACATTCAGGCCGGTTCCAGGCTGGTGACAGTGCGCCGGGGGAAGCTGGCCCCATGACCGAGTTCGAGACCGACCCGCAGCGGCGGCCCGCCGCCCCCGACGCGGAGCCGTCGCACCCCACCGCCGAGCTGTCCCGCGTCGAGCGCGGGGAGTCCGAGGGCACCGCCGCCTTCCCGGCCGCGCCGGTCGACCGTCCGGGCGAGGCCGCCGGCACCGCGGGGGAGCCGGCCGGCGCCGCCCCGTCCTCCGGCGCGCCCCACCCGCCGTCGCCCGCTTCGCCGTACGGCGCGCCCCACCCGCCGTCGCCCGCTTCGCCGTACGGCCCGCCCGCCGCTGCCCACGCGCCGGGTGCGCCGAGCTCCGCCGCCGGCTACCCGGCGCCCGGTCAGCCGTCCGCCGCGCCGTACCCGGTCGGCGGTGCGCACGGCCACCCGGGTCACCCGCCGTACCCGGTCGCCGGGCAGCCCGGCCCGTACCCGCAGGGCCAGCCGGGCGGCTGGCCGGCCGGCTACCCGTCCCCGCAGGGCCCCGGTGGTCCGTTCCCGCCGCAGCACGCCGGCCCGCCGGCGCCGCCCTGGGCCGCCGGCCCGGCGCCCCGCCCCGGCCGGGTCGCCAAGTTCGTCGGCGCGGGCGTGGCGGTGTTCGCGCTGATGCTCGGCTCCGGCGTGGCCGGCGGCGCGCTCGCCCTGGCCGTCGACGGCGGCTCGGGCGGCATCACCCGCACCTACTCGGCAGCCCCGGTGATCGACAGCGCCGACCTGCCGAAGATCGCCGCGGCCGTGCAGGACAGCGTCGTCTCGATCGCCACCGGCAGCGGTGAGGGCTCGGGGGTGGTGCTCAGCGCCGACGGCTACGTGCTGACCAACAACCACGTCGTCGCCACCGCCCCCGCCGACACCGTCCGGGTGATCTTCGCCAACGGCAAGAACGCCCAGGCCAAGATCGTCGGCACCGACCCGAAGACCGACCTGGCGGTGCTGAAGGTGAGCGGCGTCGGCGACCTGAAGGCCGCCCGGCTCGGCGACAGCGACGCCATGCAGGTCGGCGACCAGGTCCTCGCCCTGGGCAGCCCGCTGGGCCTGCAGGGGTCGGTCACCGCCGGCATCCTCAGCGCCCGCGACCGGACCATCCAGGCCGGCGGGAACGGCCAGCAGCCGCAGCAGGGGGCCAGCTCGATCTCCGGGCTGCTCCAGACCGACGCCCCGATCAACCCGGGCAACTCCGGTGGCGCGCTGGTCAACACCCGGGGCGAGGTGATCGGGATCAACACCGCGATCGCCACCGCCGGGCAGGGTAGCAGCGGCAACATCGGCGTCGGCTTCGCCATCCCCAGCAACAAGGCCAAGGACGTCGCGGAGAAGCTCCAGCGCGGCGAGAAGGTCAGCCACCCCTCCCTCGGGGTCAGCGTCAACGCGGCCGAGAACGGCGGAGCCCTGGTCGCCGCGGTCGCCCCCGGCAGCGCCGCCGAGAAGGCCGGCCTCCAGCGGGGCGACGTCATCACCCGGTTCGGCGACAAGGTGATCAACGATTCCAACGATCTCGTCGGCGCGGTGCAGGCCGGCAAGGTCGGCGACCGGGTCGAGGTGACCTACCAGCGCAACGGGTCCGAGGCGACGGCGACCGTCACGCTCGCCGAGATGTCATAACGGACAGACCTTCCTCCTGGGAGAGGGCGGCGGGCGGTGGGGCCAAGGGGGTTGGCTCCGCCGCCCGCCGCCCTTTCCACGTCTCCTCATCCGGCCCGGGTGAGGCGGCCTCACCCGACGTGCCGCCATCGTCGGCACCGAGCCGACCGCACGGGAGGGGACGCCATGGGCACGGCAGCGGCCGTTCGTACCGACCCGCAGATCCAGCGCGACGTCCTGGCCGAGCTGGACTGGGACCCGCAGGCCCAGCCGAGCGAGATCGGGGTGACCGTCGCCGACGGCGTGGTCACCCTCACCGGCCGGGCGGACAGCTACGCCCGCAAGTGGGCGGCGCAGCGCTGCGCGCACCGGGTGCGCGGCGTCCGCGCGGTCGCCGACGACATCGAGGTACGCCTGCCCGGCCTCGACGGCCAGGACGACGGCGAACTCGCCCTGGCCGCCGTCCGGGCACTGGAATGGGACAGCTTCGTGCCCTCCGAACGACTCGACGTCACCGTCTCCGACGGCTGGTTGATGCTCCGCGGCGAGGTGGAGTTCGGCTATCAGCGCCGTACCGCCGAGCGGGAGGTGCGCCGGCTGCGCGGCGTGCGCGGGGTGACCAACCTGATCGACGTGGTCCCCTCGGCCCCGCCGAGCGTCGAACAGACCGCCCGCGACCTGCGTCGGGCCCTGCTCCGGCGGGCCGGCACCGAGGCGATCACCGCCGAGGTGGCCGGCGACACCGTCGTGCTGCGGGGGACGGTCCGCTCCTGGGGCGACCGGGACGAGGCGGAGCGGGTCGCCTGGTCGGCCCCCGGCGTACGGGCGGTGGACGACCGGCTGGTCGTCACCGGCTGAGCACGGACCGAATGTCCGTTTGACGCCCTCGGGACGGGGAAATCGCCGCCGATCCCGCTCGCCAGGGACCAACGGGGAGGATTCGTGGCCGAGACCCACCGTCCGTCGGAGCGTCCGCCCGAGCGGCGGCTGCGGATCGCCATGCTGGTCCCGCCGTGGCTCTCGGTGCCGCCCCCCGGCTACGGGGGGCTGGAGCAGGTCGTGCACGGACTGGTGGACAGCCTGGTCGCCCGCGGGCACGCGGTGACCCTCTTCGGCGCCGGCCGGCACCACGGCACCGCCGCCGACTTCGTCTCCACCATCGCCGACCTCCAGTACGAGCGGCTCGGTGAGGCGCTGCCCGAGCTGGCCCACCTGAGCCGGACGAACCACCTGATCAACGCGGCGGACTTCGACGTCGTACACGACCACACCACCATCGGGCCGCTGGTCGCCCGCCGCCGGGCGGTGCCGACCGTGGCGACCGTGCACGGCAACCCGGTGGGGGAGTACGGCGCCGTGCTCAGCGACACCGACCACGGCGTCGGGCTGGTCGCCATCTCGCACGCCCAGCGGCGGTTGAACCCGGGCCTGCCCTGGGCGGGGACCGTGCACAACGCGATGGACGTGCGGGACGTCCCGCGCAAGCGGGTCGCCAGCCGGGGCCCGGTGCTGTGGCTGGCCCGGTTCAGCCCGGACAAGGGCCCCGAGGTGGCGATCCGGGCCTGCCGGGCGGCCGGTCTGCCGCTCGTGCTGGCTGGCAAGTGCAACGAGCCCGCGGAGCGGCGCTACTTCACCGACGTCGTCGAGCCGATGCTGGACGAGGACGTCACGGTGGTGTTCAACGCCGACCGGCCGGCGACCCTGCGGCTGCTGCTGGACGCCCGCTGTCTGATCATGCCGATCCAGTGGGACGAGCCGTTCGGCATGGTGATCCTGGAGGCCATGGCGACGGGTACGCCGGTGGTGGCGCTGCGCCGCGGCTCCGTACCCGAACTGGTCCTCGACGGGGTGACCGGGCTGGTCCGCGACCACGCCGAGGAGTTGCCCGCGGCGCTGCGCGAGGCGGTGCGGCTGGACCCGGCGGACTGCGTGGCGCGCGTCGGCGAGCACTTCTCCATCGAGCGGATGACGAGCGGCTACGAGGAGGTCTACCGCCGGTTCGCCCTCGGCGCGCCGGTGTCGGCCCGGGAGCCGGTGCCGATCGCCGCACGCTGACCGGGCCCGCTCAGGCCCGGGCCCCGGCGAGCCCCACGACGGCCGCGTCGAGCCGCCGCGCGTACGCCGGGGTGATGGCCCCCTCGTCGACCCGGCGGGTGACCTTCTGGCGCAGCGCGGCCACCGGGACGGCCAGGTCGGACCGGCCCGCGGCGACGTCCCGGGTGAGGTTGCCCAGCACGTTGCGCAGGTCCTGACCGACGTCGTCGCGGATGTCGCCGGTGCGCACCCCGTCGTCGATCAGCCGGCGCAGCCGCTCGGCGGCCTCGTCCAGCCCACCGGCGCCCTGGCCGCCGTCCGGGGTCGGTCGGGGCGTCGGCGACCGCGCCGGGGCGGTGGTGGTGGGGGCCGGCTGCCGCGGCGGGACGGCGGACGGCTCGGTGGGCGGGACCGGCAGCTCGACCCGCGGGCCGCCGGTGGGCAGGGCGGCCGGGGGCGACTCCGCGCCGGGCAGCAGGGCCGGGGTGAGCAGGGCGGCGGTCGTGGTCGCCACCACCAGCGCGCCCACCACCAGCAGGGGACGCCGGCCCGACGACGCCCCGGCCGGCGCGGGCGCCGGTGCGTCGAGCGCGGGCAGGGTGACCGTCGGCGCGAGCATCGTCGCGGCCTGCGGGTCGCCGGGGAGCAACTGGTCGCGCAGCGCCGCCGCCACCTGGTGGGCGGTGGGCCGGTCGCGCGGGTCACGGGCCAGGCAGCGCAGGCAGGTACGGGCCACCGGGGGCGGCAGCCCGGGGACCCCGTCCAGCGACGGCGGCTCCCCGTCGCGCAGCGCCACGGTGAGCTCCTCCCAGGTGTCCGCCGGGTACGGCACCTGCCCGGTGAGCGTCTCGTGGAGCAGCACCCCGAGGGAGTAGACGTCGGTGGCCGGCTGGGCCGGAGCGCCGTCCAGCCGCTCCGGCGCCACGTACGCCGGGGTGCCGAAGGTGCCCCCGTCCTCGTCGTTGTCCGGCGTGCCGATCCGGGTGGCGATGCCGAAGTCGAGCACCTTGGCGCCCACCCGGGTCATCATCACGTTGGCCGGGGTGATGTCCCGGTGCACGATGCCGAGCCGGTGCGCGGCGGCCAGCGCCTCGGCCACCTGGGCACCCACCTCGACCGCCTCGCTCCAGGGCAGCGGCCCCTCGGTGAGCCGGTGTTCCAGCTCCTCGCCGGCGAGCAGCTCCATCACCACGAAGGAGGTGATCGAGCCGTCCGGGGCGAGCGCCTCGCCGTAGTCGTGCACGGCGGTGACGTGCGGGTGGACCAGCGCGGCGGCGGAGCGGGCCTCCGCGCGGACCATGTCCCGGAACCGGGCGTCCGCGGCGAGCGACGGGGCGAGCACCTTGACCGCGATCATCCGGTCGAGCACCTCGTCGCGGGCCCGCCAGATGACCGACATGCCCCCGGCCCCGATCTGATCCAGGAGCCGGTACCTGCGGGCCAGCAACCTACCGGCGTGCAGCGCTGCCATCAGTGATCGCACCTGCCTGGGGTGGGGGTGGTGCCAGGTTGCGGGAATGTGTCCGCCCTGTCAACGGCCGTCCCCTCTCCCGGTCACCGTGCGCGCACGCCGGTTCGCCGACCGCGAGGGCCGGCCGGCGGCCAGCGGCTCGACCGGGCCGGTCGGCGTCGACATGCCAGGATGAGCGGCATGGCTGGCGGTCCGGTGGCGTTCGTGCTCGGCGGCGGGGGAGTCCTCGGCGCGGTGGAGGTGGGCATGCTGCGGGCCCTGTTCCGGGCCCGGATCCGCCCCGACGTCGTGCTCGGCACCTCGATCGGGGCGGTCAACGGCGCCCTGGTCGCCGCCGACCCGTCCGAGGCGGTCACCGACCGGCTGGTCCGGCTCTGGGCCTCACCCGAGGCGAGCGAGGTGTACGGCGACTCGGTGGCCCGGCAGCTGCGCCGGTTCGCCGCCCGTACCCACCTGCACTCACCGCGGCCGCTGCGCAAGCTGCTGGAGAGCGAGCTCGGCGCGGAGACCACCTTCGCCGACCTGAAGGTGCCCTTCCGGTGCTGCGCGGCGAACATCGAGCGGGCCGCCGAGCACTGGTTCCACAGTGGCCCGGTGGTGCCGGCGGTGCTCGCCTCCGCCTCGGTGCCGGGGCTGCTGCCACCGGCCCGGATCGACGACCAGCACTACATCGACGGCGGGATCGTCAACTCGATCCCGATCGGCGAGGCGGTCGCGGTGGGCGCGCGGCGGATCTTCGTACTCCAGGTGGGCCGGATCGAACGGGAGCTGACGCCGCCCCGGCGGCCCTGGGAGATCGCTCAGGTGGCGTTCGAGATCGCCCGGCGGCACCGGTTCGCCCGGGAGATGGCCGCCCTGCCCGACGGGGTGGAGGTGCACGTCCTGCCGACCGGCGGCCTGGAGCCGCGCGACGACAGCCCGTGGGCCTACCGGGACCTGGCGGCGGTGGGGCGGCGGATCAGCCGGGCCTACACCGCCTCCCGGCGCTACCTGGCCACCCTGGACCGCTGATGCCGCTGCCACCGTGGTGGGTGCGCCGGCTGCTGCTTGCCCCGGCGGTGGTGCTGCTGGCGGTGCTGATGGTGACCACGGTGCCGGTCTGGGCGCTGCTCGGCCTGGCCCTCTCGCCGTTCGTCCCCGGCCGGCTGCGCCCGTTGCGGCTGCTCTGGATCGGCTGCGTCTACCTGCTCTGGGACGCGGCCGCGCTGATCGCGCTCTTCCTGCTCTGGCTGGCCTCCGGCTTCGGCCTGCGCAAGCGGGCGCCGGTGTTCCAGCGCGCCCACTACCTGCTCGCCGGCCGCTTCCTCCGGGTGCTCTTCTGGCAGGCCCGTTGGACGTTGCGGCTGAGCATCGACGTGGTCGGCACCGACCCGGACACCGCCCTGCCCGGCCGGCCGGAGCTGGTGGTCTGCCGGCACGCCGGCCCCGGTGACTCGTTCATCCTGATCCATGCCCTGGTCAACTGGTTCAATCGCGAGCCGCGGATCGTGCTCAAGGAGAGCCTCCAGTGGGACCCGGCGATCGACGTGCTGCTCAACCGGCTGCCCAACCGGTTCATCGCGCCCGGCCCCGACGGCCGCGAGTCGGTGGTCCGGCAGATCGGCCACCTCGCCACGGACCTCGACGACGACGACGCCTTCGTGATCTTCCCCGAGGGGGGCAACTTCACCCCGGGCCGCCGGCTGCGGGCGATCGCCCGGCTGCGCGCGCTGGGTCTGGAACGGATGGCGCTGCGCGCCGAGCGGATGCGGCACGTGCTCGCCCCGCAGCCCGGCGGCCTGCTCGCCGCGCTCGACGCCGCCCCGGACGCCGGGGTGATCTTCGTGGCGCACACCGGGCTGGACCGGATGCTCACCGTCACCGACGTCTGGCGGGAGCTGCCGATGGACAAGCGGATCGTGATGCGGTTCTGGTCGGTGCCGCCGGAGGAGGTGCCGACCGGGCGGCAGGAACGCATCGACTGGCTCTTCGACTGGTGGGCGCGGATCGACCGGTGGATCGCCGCCAACCGTGACGGCGGCGCCGTCGACCCGGCCGCCCCGGCGGCACCCGGTCGGACCGGAACCGACCCCGCGTAGGGTCGCCTCGTGGAGCAGATCTGCGTGGTGACGACGGTGGTGGACGCCCGGTCGGTCGCGGACGTGCTGGCGGCCGCGGCGGTGGCCGGCCGACTGGCCGCCTGCGCGCAGGTCGGCGGGAAGGTCGACAGCACCTACTGGTGGCGTGCCGGGGTGGAGACCAGCACCGAGTGGTCGGTGCAGTTCAAGACGGCGCCCGACCGGGTGGCCGCGCTGGTCGACCAGCTCCGCGGCACCCACCCGTACGAGGTGCCGGAGATCCTGGTCAGCCGGGTGGAGTGCGGCGACCCGGCGTACGTGGCCTGGGTGCACGAGAACACCCGCGACTAGGTACGCGCACTCTGGGCCGGGCCTCCGGCGGTGGCGAGGATGGCCGGGTGGAGAACACCGCCTACCCCTGCCCCGGCTGCGGCGCGCCGGCCGACCTGGTCCATGGCTGCTCCGGCTGCGACCGGCCGCCGTACCCGCTCGCCTCCGAGGTGATCCGGCTGGGCCGGGAGATCGTCGCGCTGGGGCGTGAGGTGGAGCGGGCGCGCGGGACGTACCAGGAGTTGTCCTCCCGGCTGCTCGCGGCGCAACGACGTCGTACGGAGCTGGCGGCCCGGGTCCGCGCCGAGGTCTCCGGGCCGGTGCCGGTCCCCGCCGGGCCGGTGCCGCCGGTCCTCGGGCCGCCGGTCCCGGCGCCGCCGACGGTGCCGGGGCGGCCGGAGTCCTCGACCCGGACGGTGCAGAGCCTGCTCTTCGTCCTCGGCGGACTGCTGCTCGGCACCGCGGCGGTGGTCTTCACCGCCGTCGCCTGGGCCGCCGTCGGGGTGGCCGGTCGGGCGCTGATCCTCGCCGCGTTCACCGCGCTCGCCTTGGCCGCGCCGCTGCTCACGGCGCGGCGCGGACTGCGCGGCACCGCGGAGACGTTCGCCGCGGTGGGGCTGCTGCTGGTCGTCCTCGACGGGTACGCCGCCTGGGCGGTCGACCTGTTCGGCGTCTCCGGCTGGCCGGGCACCCGGTACGCCGCGCTGGTCGGGGGGGCCGGCGCGGCGGTCGCCGCCGGATACGCCCGGCTCAGCCGGCTGACGGTGCCGTGGTTCGCGGCGCTGATCCTCGTGCAGCCGGTGCCGCCGCTGGCGGCGGTGGAGCTCTACCCCGGAGCCAGTGGCTGGACGCTGGCCCTGCTCGGGACGGCGCTGCTCGACGTCGGGGTGCTGGTCGCGCTGCGCCACCGGTCGGCGCCACCGGCGCTCCCGACCGCCGCGGCGCCGGTCGGGCCGCGCGGGGTCGGCCCCGCCGGGACCGCTCCGGTGCCCGGCGGCGCGGCCCCGGCCGACGACGCGGCGGCGACGGTCGGCGGGGGGCCGACCGAGGTCGCTGGTCAGGCGACGGTCGGCGGGGGGCCGACCGGGGCCAGCGGGGCGACGGTCGGCGGGGGGTCGACCGTCGCGGTGGGGGCGCGGCCCGGGGGGCCGGCGGCCGGCGGGGGGCCGGTCGCCGGGCCGCGGGGCACGACCGCGGTGGACGCCGCGCGGCTGCTCGCCTGGCTCTTCCTCGGTGGCGCCTCGGTGCTCGCCGCCGGCTGCGCGCTGGTGCCGCTCGCCGTGGGCCGGGCCGGTGGGCAGCCGCTGCTGGCCGGCGTGCCGATGCTGCTGGTGGGGCTGGTCCTGCTCGGCGCGGCGCTGGCCGCCGCAGGCCGGATCGTCCGGCAGGTCGCGGCCGGGCTGCTGGTGCCGCTGCTGGCCGCCGCCCTGCTCCGCCCGGTGGCCGAGCTGCGCGCCGGGCTCCTGCTGCTGGCGGCCGCCCTGGTGGCCGCCGCCCTGGCCGGGGCGGTCCGGCTGCTGCCGGAGCGGTTCCGCGCCGGGCCGCGGGTGGGGGCGCTGGTCGTCGCGGGCGGCCTCGCCCAGGTCGGCGCCCTCATCACGGTGGGGCTGGCCGGCGACGCGGTGAGCCGGTCGCTGCCCGCCTGGCGGGCCGGGGCGGCCGGTCCGGCGCTCTCCTGGGGGTGGCAGCTGCCGGTGGCCGTCGCGCTGACCGCCGCCGCCGTCGCGGTGCTGCTGCCCCGGGCGGCCCGCCCGGTGACGGCGCTGCTCGGGGTCGCGCTGACCGCCGCCGCCCTGCCGGCGGTGGCCGTCACGCCCTGGCCGGCGACGCTCGCCATCGACCTGGTCGTCGGCGTGGCGCTCCTGCTGGTCGCGGTCCGGCCGGGGTGCCGGAACCCGACGGCGCTGGTCGGTGCGCTGGCCGCCGCCGCCCTGGTCGGACACGGCCTGCTGGTGGGGTGTGCCGAGCCGGTGGGGCTGCTGGTGGCGCTCGGCGTCGTGGCGGCGGCCGGCGCGGTGGCGGCGCTGCGGACCGGTCAGGGCAGCGCGGTGCAGCGCGGCGTCGCCGGGGTGGCGCTGGCCGTGGCGCTGCTCGCCGTACCGGCCGGGGTGGTGGTCGCGCTCTTCGCCGCCGGGGCGCCGCCCTGGTGGCAGCTGCGGGGTGGACTGGCCGCCGCGGCGCTGCTGCTCGCCCCGGTCGTCGCGCTCCGCCGGCACCGGCCCGACCTCGACGGGTACGCCTCGACCGCGCTGGCCGTGGCGCTCGCCGGACTCGCGCCGGCACCGCTGGTCGTACCGGGCGGGGAGCCGGTGGCGCTCTACGCCGCCGTGGCCGTGCTGGTGCTGGCCCTCGCCGACCGGCGGGAGGAGGCCGACGGTGCGGTGAGGGTGGTCGGCGTCGGGCTGGCCGGGCTGACGGTGCTCGCCGCCGCGCCGGCCGCCCTGGCGGCGCTCGTCTCGCCGTACGACGGGGTGGCCCGGCCCTGGTCGGGGGCGCCCGGGGTGGAGCCGGTCCCCGGCGCGCCGGCCGCCGGGGTGGCCCTGCTGGCGCTGGCGGTCGCCGCCGCGCTGGTGGCCGGGCGGCTCCGCGGCGGCCGCGCCACGTCGGTGGTGGCCGCGCTGCCGTTCGGGGCGGCCGCGCTGCCGGTGCTGCTGGTGGCGGCCGCCGCGCCGTGGCCGGTCGTCCCGGCGGCGGTGCTGCTGACCGGGGTGTCGACGTTGCTGGCCGTCGCGCTGGCCGAACCTGGTCCGGGCGACCCGGCTGCGCCGGCCGGAACGGCTCCGGCATCGGGCGAGCGGCCTGCCGCGCCGGGCGACCCGGGTCCGGCGACGCCGGGCCCGCGCCGGTCGGGCGGCCCGCCGGCCCTGCTCGGGCTGGTCGGTGCGCCGGTCGGGCTGGCCTGGACCCTGCTCGGCTTCCTCGGCCTGCAGGCCACCCGGGCCGGCACCCTGGCCGGGCTGGCCCTGCTGGTGGTGGCGGCGGTGGTGGTGGGCGCCGCCGGCCGCCGGCCCGAGGTCCGGCTGCTGGGCTGCCTGACGGCGGTGGCCGCGACCACCGGCCTCGCGGTGACCGCGCCGGTCGCGGCGGGGCTGCCGCTGCGTACGGCCGGCTTCGCGGTGCTCGCGGTGGCGGTGACGGTGCTGCTGGTCGCGCCGGTGCTGTCCCGCCGGGTTCCGGTGGTCGGGGCGGCGATGGAGGCGGCGGCCCAGGCGGTCGCGCTGGTGGCGCTGCTGCTCACCGCCCCCTCGGCGCGGCACGCCGCCGCGGTCTGCGTGCTCTGGGGCGCCGCGGTCGCGCTGCGGGTGCTGCGGCGCGGGGAGTCGACCGCCCGCCGGTGGCTCTTCGCCGGCATCGCCGGGTCGAGCGAGCTGCTCGGCGCCTGGCTGCTGCTCGCCGCCGGCCGGGTGCTGCTGCTGGAGGCGTACACCCTCCCGGCGGCCGGGCTGGCGCTCGCTGCCGGCGTGGTGGCGCTGCGGACCCGGCCGGGGCTGACCAGTTGGCTCGCCCTCGGCCCGGGCCTCGCCGCCGGGCTGCTGCCCGGCCTGGTGTCGGTGCTGGTGGCCCCCGAACCGCAGCCGTGGCGGCGGCTGCTGCTCGGCGCCGCCGCGCTGGGCGTGGTGCTGGCCGGCGCGACCCGGCGGTGGCAGGCGCCGGTCCTGCTCGGCGGGGCGACGCTGGCCCTGCTGGCCCTGCACGAGCTGGCCCGGGGCTGGGACCTGCTGCCCCGCTGGATCTTCCTGGCCGCCGGGGGGCTGGCACTGATCGCCCTGGCCGCCACCTACGAGCGGCGCCGCCGCGACCTGGTGCGGCTGCGGGTGGCGGTGGGGCGGATGGGCTGAGGTAGGGAGAGCCCCACCCGCTGTTCGGGGGCCAACATGATTACGCAGCGCAATCATCGGTGCCAGGATCGAGGGTGGGGCCGCTACCGGAGCGTGGCCCGTACCGAGGATTCGAGGAGCGGACATGACGCCTTCAGCCGTGGCGGAGCAGCCGTCACGACGCGGCAGTGACTACGCGCTGTTGTCCCGACGAATCAGCGATGCGGGTCTGCTGCAACGGCGGCCCAGCCGGTACGTGGCCCGGGTCGTGCTGACGGTGGGCTTCTTCGTGGCGGGCTGGGCCGCGGTGGTGGTGGTCGGTGACTCCTGGGCCCAGCTGCTGCTCGCGGTGGTGCTGGCGGTGGCCACCACCCAGGTGGCGTTCCTCGGCCACGACGTCGGGCACCGGCAGATGTTCCGCCGTCGGGGCCCGAGCGAGCTCACCGGGCTGCTGGCCGGCAACCTGGCCGTCGGGCTCAGCTACGGCTGGTGGGTCGACAAGCACAACCGGCACCACGCCAACCCGAACCACACCGACGACGACCCGGACGTCGGGGCGGGCGCACTGGTCTGGACGTACGAGCAGGCCGAGGCCACCCGGGGCGTCGGCCGGTGGCTCGCCCGGCGGCAGGCGTGGCTGTTCTTCCCGATGCTGCTGCTGGAGGGGTTCAACCTGCACGTGGCCGCCGTCCGGGCGCTGGTCGGGCGGGATCCGGACGGCCGCTGGCGGACGCCGGTGCGGCACCGGACGGTGGAGATCCTGCTGCTGGGCGCGCACACCGTCGGCTACCTGGGCCTGCTGTTCACCGTGATGTCCCCGGGCCGGGCGCTCGCCTTCATCGCCGTCCACCAGGGGCTCTGGGGGCTCTACATGGGCTGCGCGTTCGCCCCGAACCACAAGGGCATGCCGATGCCCACCGCCGCCGACGAGCTGGACTTCCTGCGCAAGCAGGTGCTCACCTCGCGCAACGTCCGGGGCGGCCGGCTGGTGGACCTGGCGCTCGGCGGGCTCAACTACCAGATCGAGCACCACCTGTTCCCGAACATGCCGCGGGGCAACCTGCGCCGGGCCCGCCCGATCGTGCGGGCGTACTGCGCCGAACGGGGGGTCCGTTACGCGGAGACCGGGCTGGTCGAGTCGTACCGGCAGGCGCTGGCGCACCTGCACGAGGTGGGGCGGCCGCTGCGCGGCCGGTGACGCCCGGTACGTGCGGCGGGGCGGCACCGGTCGGTGCCGCCCCGCCGTCGTCGGTCGTCGCGTCCGTCAGCCGCCGAAGGACTTGATCAGCTCCGCCGGAGCCTCCTCGGTCTGGCTCGCCGGCGGCTTCTGCGGGTCGACCGCGGCACCGAAGTCGGTGTAGGTGGTCCGCATCTTGCCCAGCGCGGGCAGCAGCACGCTGGTGTCGACCACCAGTTCGGTCAGCCGGCCCTGCTCGTCGGTCTTGGCGGTGAAGGGCACCGCCGAGGCCTTCTCGCCGAGCGACTTGATGTTCTCGTCGTCCGGCTTGGCCTTGGTGTAGTCCAGGGTGCCGGCGTAGCTGCGCTCGCCGGTCTTCTCGACCTCGGTGACCCCCTTGATCATCTGCTTGGCACCGCCCGGGTCGCCGTCCGGCATCAGGTTCATCCGGCCGTTCGGGCCGAGCTTGGTGGTGTCCATGTGCAGCCACTTGTTGGGCATGCCGGACATCCCGGAGATCTTCAGCCAGGCGTCGTCGCCGATGGTGACCATCCGGAACTTGCCGGAGCGGCCCATGTCCAACGTCATGTCGGCGGTCTTCGCCTTCGGGTCCAGCAGGCCGCCACCGTTGAGGACGGCGGACTTGATGGTGACCCGCGAACTCTGCTCGTTGAGCTTCGTCGAGGCGGCGGTCAGCTCGGCCAGCGGATCGGCCTTGGCGGCCGGGGCGGCGGAAGAGGCGCCGGTGGCGGCTGGAGCGTCGGCTCCGGTCTGGTTGCCGCACCCGGTCAGACCGAGACCGAGCGCGGCGACGAGCGCGACCCCCGTGGTCGCCAGCCGTCGAGTGTTCATCGTGGATTTCTCCTCGCGGAAGGGTGGGCCGGGACCGGCGCTGCGCACCGACCCCGGCCGGGCCGTCGGTCAGCGTAGCGACCGAGGGCGACAGTAGGGCGTCGGTGTCCGGTTCTGACTGCGGCTGGTGCCCCGCCGGTGACTCATGGTGAGTGGATCTGTGGCCCGGTGCCGTCTCCGGCCTGATGGTGAGGGCACCGGTAGGGTCGGACCATGGCAGACCTGCTCACCGCCGAGGCGGTGCGAGAAGAGCTGGGCGGGCTGACGGAGTGGTCCGGCGACCCGGGCGGGATCACCCGCACCGTGCAGCTGGCCGGCTTTCCGGACGCCATCGCGGTGGTCGACCGGGTGGCGGTGGTGGCCGAGACGCTCGACCACCATCCCGACATCGACATCCGGTGGCGGACCCTGACCTTCCGCTGCGTCACCCACTCCGCCGGTGGGGTCACCCACCGTGACGTGGAGTTGGCGCGTCAGATCGACGACATCGTCCGGAGCGTCCAATGAGATTCGAGATCAGCAAGGTGCTGGACGCCATCGAGGGACGGGTCTGCACCGACCCGTCGCTGGCCCGCGCCGTCCTCGACCTGGCCGAGGTGATCCGCTACCAGGACCTCGACGGCGGCCGGCCGGCGAGCCTGCTCCGGCTCGGCATGGTGATCGACGCCCTCTCCCGCGAGCTGGAGGAGGACAGCGTCCCGGTCTACGCGGTGGTCCACCGGGCCCTGCTCTCCGACGCCGACCTGACCTCCAACGAGCGGATGGTGGTCCGGCGCTGGGCCGACGACGGTCTGGTGGAGGTCCTCGACAACCCCGGCGACCGGATGCTGGAGGTGGCCGACCTGCTCGGCCTCCCGCTGCTCACCCGAGTCCGCTTCGACGGCCTGCGCGGACGCTTCCCCTGGCTGGTCGAGCAGCCGGGGCGGGTGCTCGCCCCGGTACCGGGCGCCGGCGGTCCGGCCCTGCTCGCGCACGTCGGCGGCGGCCACACCCCGGTCGAGGGGGACCGGTCACCGGTCGGCGCGAAGCTGCTGGCCCGGCAGTGGCGCTGCACCGAGCCGGGTTGCGCGCTCTTCGGCGGCGGCGGGGGCGGCGGCGCCTTCGCCGACCTGGCCCGGGTGGACCGCGCCCCGGCCGGCCAGCCGCCGCCCACCCTGCGCAACGGCGTACCGACCTGCCCGCGGCACGGTGTCCGGCTGGGCGACGGCGGTCCCCGGCCGCGGACCGAGGTGCTCGCCGTACGCGTCGGCGGGCTGATCCGCCGACGGTTCGTACTCACAGAGGAGCAGCCCGTGCTGGTCGGGCGGGCGCCGGACACCAGCGGCGGGATCATGCTCGGCCAGTGGCTCAACGACGAGGCGCGACGCTGGATCAGCCGCAGCCACATCCGGCTGGAGCTGCGGGTCGGCGAGGTGATCGTGACCGACGTCAGCACCAACGGCTCCGGCATCCGGCCCAACGGGTCGATGACCGAGTCGGAGCGGGTGCCGCTCGCGCCGAACCAGTCCCGGGTGCTCTCCGGCGCCGACATGGTCGAGCTCTACCCGGGTGTGCAGATCGGCCGGGCCGGCGAACTCCCCACCGGCGCACCCTTCACCCCCACCTCCGTGATGGCCGAGGCCCCCACGATGGCGATGCGCCTGCCCCGCTGAGGGCGGGCGAACGAAAGGCGGGCGCCGGGACCGAGGTCCCGACGCCCGCCTTTTTCCGTTCGGAAAATCAGCCGGCCAGCACGGCGGCGAGCTGCGCCACCGCGTGGTCGATCTCCTCTTCGGTGATCACCAGCGGCGGGGCCAGCCGGATGGTGGAGCCGTGGGTGTCCTTGGCGAGGACGCCGCGCTCCATCAGCCGCTCGCAGGCCTGACGGCCGCTCATCAGCGCCGGGTCGATGTCCACCCCGGCCCAGAGGCCGCGGACCCGGACGGCGACCAGGCCCTTGCCGAGCAGCCCCTCCAGGCCGGCCCGCAGCCGCTCGCCCAGCTCGGCGGAGCGGCGCTGGAACTCGCCGGTGGCGAGCAGCCGGACCACCTCGGTGGCCACCGCGCAGGCGAGCGGGTTGCCGCCGAAGGTCGAGCCGTGCTGGCCCGGCTTGAGCACGCCCAGCACGTCCGCGTTCGCGGCGACCGCCGAGACCGGCACGATGCCGCCGCCGAGCGCCTTGCCCAGCAGGTACATGTCCGGCACGACGCCCTCGTGGTCGCAGGCGAAGGTGTGCCCGGTCCGGCCCAGGCCGGACTGGATCTCGTCGGCGATGAAGAGCACGTTGCGCTCGGTGCAGACCCGGCGCACGCCCGACAGGTAGCCCTCCGGCGGCAGCACGACGCCCTGCTCGCCCTGGATCGGCTCCAGCAGCACGGCGACGGTGTTCTCGTCGATCGCGGCGGCGAGGGCGTCCAGGTCGCCGTAGGGGACGACCGTGAAGCCCGGGGTGTACGGCCCGAAGTCGGCGCGGGCGTCCTCGTCGGTGGAGAAGCTGACGATGGTCGTCGTCCGGCCGTGGAAGTTGCCCTCGGCGACCACGATGTTGGCCTGGCCGGGGGTGACGCCCTTGACCTGGTAGCCCCACTTGCGGGCGACCTTCACGCCGGTCTCGACCGCCTCGGCGCCGGTGTTCATCGGCAGGACCAGGTCCTTGCCGCAGAGCTCGGCCAGCTCCTTGCAGAAGTCGGCGAACTGGTCGTGGATGAAGGCGCGGCTGGTGAGCGTCAGCCGGTCGAGCTGCTCGTGGGCGGCCCGGATCAGCGTCGGGTGCCGGTGGCCGAAGTTCAGCGCCGAGTAGCCGGCGAGGCAGTCCAGGTAGCGACGGCCGTCCACGTCGGTGAGCCAGGCGCCCTCGGCGGAGGAGATCACCACCGGCAGCGGGTGGTAGTTGTGCGCGGTGTGCTTCTCCGCGTCCCGTACCGCGGCCGGAGTCCGCAGCATGTCCTCGATCACTTGCTCGCCTTTCCCTGACGGAGTCGCAACGTGCAGCACTTCGGTCCGCCGCCGGCCTTACGCAGCTCGGACAGGTCGATCCCGATGGTCTCGTAACCCCGGTCGCGCAGCTTCGCGGCCAGGTCGGTGGCCTGCGCCGGCAGCACCACGTGCCGGCCGTCGCTGACCGCGTTCAGCCCCAGCACCTCGGCGTCGGCCATGGTGGCGTGCACCGCGTCGGGGTAGAGCCGACGCAGCACCGCCTGGCTGCCGGGGGAGAACGCCTCCGGAAGGTACGCCACGGTCCGCTCGTCGAGCACGGTCAGGGCGGTGTCCAGGTGGTAGAAGCGCGGGTCGACCAGCTGCATCGTGATCACCGGGTAGCCGAAGACCTCCTGCAGCTGCGCGTGCGAGGCGTGCGCGGTGCGGAAGCCGGTGCCGGCGAGCAGGTGGTCGCCGACCAGCAGGACGTCGCCCTCGCCCTCGTTGACGTGCTTCGGGTCGTACATCTCGAAGCCGGCGGCCTCGAACCAGGCGCGGTAGGCGGGGGCCTCGTCGGCGCGCTGCGGGTCGCGGAACTGCACGGCCATCGCCTTGTCGTCGATGACGGTCCCGCCGTTGGCGGCGAAGACCATGTCCGGCAGGCCGGCGACCGGGTCGATCAGCTCGACGGAGTGGCCCAGGTCGAGGTAGGTCTGGCGCAGCCGCTCCCACTGCCGGATCGCCAGGTCGGCGTCGACCGGCGCGGTCGGGTCCATCCACGGGTTGATGGCGTAGTCGACGGCGAAGTACGTCGGCCGGCACATCAGGAAGCGCTGGCTGGTGGCGTCCATCGTCATGTCCTGCTCCTGGGGGTCGGGCGCGCCCGGCCACCGTGGCCCACGGGCTGGCGCCGTTGGTCAACGGTATGCGGCCCCGGCCGACGACATCCACCATGAAGGCTTGCGTACGCCGACGGATCATTGCGTCTGCGGTCGGTCGACCGGTGATTCGTTGCGTCGACGCTCACGACGACGGGGCCGCCCCCTCCTTGGGAGGGAACGGCCCCGGACGTGCTTCGGGGGCGGCGAACCGCCGCCCCCGAAAGGATGCGTGCCCGGCTGGTGAACCACCAGGCTGGTCGGGCGTCGCCGGCGCACCACCGGCGAGCGGAAAAGTGCCCGTCAGAAGCGGTCCACAAACTGTGAGTCGAGCCACTCGCGCAGCCGGCCCACCCAGTCGCCGTCGGTGGTCGGCCAGTCGAACTGGCCGGTGAACGCGACGATGCCCAGCACCACGGCGGCGAGACCGACCAGCATCCCGATCAGCGCGTCGGTCTTGCCGGCGACGTGCCGGCGCCGGGTCGCCCGCAGGCCGAGGACGGAGAGCACCGCGCCGACCGCGCCGAGGGCGATGCCGTAGCCGGCCAGGGCGCCGGTGAGCACGAAGAGCGCGCCCGCCACTGCGACGATCAGGCCGATGGTGGCCAGCAGGCTGGCCCGCGGCTTCGGACCGGCGACGACCGGCGCCTCGTCCGGGTCCGAGCGGTCCCGGGAGTCGACGGTGCGCTTGGCGGCCCGGTCCAGGTCGACCGTCCGGTCGTCCGCCGGCGCGGCGTCCTCGTCGCGGTGCCCGAGCGGGCGGCCCGGCGCGGCGTCGGCGTCGCCGTGCCCGAGCGGGCGGGCCGGGGTACGCGGCTCGTCGTCGACCGGCGCGACCCGGCCGGACGGTCCGCGCCGCGGGTCGTCGCCGTGTCGGGCGGTGGCGGCGCGGGCCAGCGCGGCCCGCTCGGCCGCGCGGCGCTCCGCGTCGGCGTCCGGCGCGTCGCCGGCGGCGGCGTTGCTGCGGTACGTGGTGCGGTCCGCGTCGCGATCGGTGACCACCGGCCGGGTGTCGCCCGGCGCCCCGTCACGCTCGTCGATCCGCCCGTCATCGTTGCTGTCCTGCGCCGGCACGCTGCGCCGCCGCGACAGAGAAGGAATGTTCACCCTGACACCTCCTGGTCCGTGCGTGGAGGCCTCGTATCGTCGGTGGCAGCCACGCGGGTTACGCACCGTGAAGTACCCCGTGCGTCCGTTCGTCACACTCCGGCCCGGCGCTACCGTTGACCGGTGCCAGAGGGACACACCATCCACCGCCTGGCGGCCCGGCACGCCGAGCTCTTCGCCGGTGACAAGCTGACCGCCGCCAGCCCGCAGGGCCGCTTCGCCGAGGGCGCCGCCCGGCTCTCCGGCACCGTCCTCGACGGCACCGAGGCGTACGGCAAGCACCTGCTGCACCACTACGCCGGCGAGCTGACCCTGCACGTCCACCTCGGGCTGTACGGAAAGTTCACCGACGGGCCGGGGGAGCCGCCGCCCCCGGTGGGGCAGGTCCGGCTGCGCCTGACCAGTGACCGGCACTGGCTCGACCTGCGCGGCCCCACCGCCTGCGAGCTGCTCACCCCGGCAGAGGTGGCCGCGCTGCGGGGCCGGCTCGGCCCGGACCCGCTGCGCGGCGACGCCGACCCGGCCCGCGCGTACGCCCGGATCCGGCGCAGCCCCACGCCGCTGGCCGCGCTGCTGCTGGACCAGTCGGTGGTGGCCGGCACCGGCCTGATCTTCGTGACCGAGGCGCTGTTCCGGGGCGGGCTGCCGCCCACCCTCCCCGGCCGGCAGCTCACCCCGGCCGGCTGGGAGGCGCTCTGGGCCGACCTGGTCGAGCTGATGACCTGGGCCGTCCTGCGCGGCCGGATCGACACCGTGCGGGACGCCCACCTGCCCGAGGCGATGGGCCGCGCCGCCCGCGTCGACCGGCACGGCGGCGAGGTGTACGTCTACCGCCGCCCCGGCGACCCCTGCCACGTCTGCGGCACGGCGGTCAGCCGGGGCGAGCTGGCCGGCCGCAACCTCTACTGGTGCCCCACCTGCCAGACCTCCTGACCGGGTTCGGGGCGGTTCAGTCGTCGTCGACGAGCCAGCGGACCACCTCGACCTGGTTGGTGAGGACGGTCTCCCCGTCCGTGCTCCAGGCCAGCGTCTGCCCGATGGTCCAGCCGCGCACCCGCTCCCGGTCCAGCCCCAGCTCGCCGGTGATCCGGTCGAGCCGGCGGCGCACCGCGGCGGGCGAGTGACCCAGCTCGGGGCCGCGCACGATCGGCGCCACGGAGAACTCCCGCTCACCGGCGAGCGGCTTCGGGTCGATCACCAGCCAGGGCTCCCGGGTCGCCCGCAGCACGTTGCCGGCGTGCAGGTCCTGGTTGACCAGCACCTGCTCGCCCTGGCTGCCGACCAGTTCGGCGAGCCGCCCGAGCGCCGCGTCGAGCAGCCGCCGCTCGTACGGCCGGCCGGTCCGCGCCCAGTGCAGCGGCAGGCGCGTCAGCCAGCCCGCGGCCTCCTCGGCCAGCGGGGTGAACGGTGCGCCGGCCGGCCGCCACAGCCGGGGCAGCAGGCCGGCGACCACGTCCAGCGCCTCGTCGGGCGGAATCCGGTGCAGCGCCGAACCCGGCCGGCACCGCTCCACCAGCAGCGCCCGCCGCTCGGGATCGTGGGCGAGCAGCCGGACCGCCCCGTCGCCGTCCCAACGCGCCAGCGCGTCCCCCTCGTGCCGGCTGTCCGGCTCGGGGTACTGGAGTTTCAGCACCGCGGCGGTGCCGTCGGGCAGCTCGGCCGGCATCGCGAGGGAGGCGAAGGCGTACGGGAACGGTGGTCCGAGCCGCAGCGACCACCGGTCGGCGCACTCGTCCCGCAAGCGGGGCAGCGTCGCCAGCCAGTCCCGCCCGTCGGGCATCCGCCGTACCCACTCCAACCCCGCCGGGATCTCCACCCGGCCATCCTGCCCGCCACGGCCGTGCCGGACTCACCCTTCCCGGTGGCGACCGCGCCCTTGCCCGGCCGCGCGATGCCTCGCTCCGGGTGCGTTTCTTGTCGCCATAGCGGCAACAGACGCACCCGGAGCCCGCAAGGGTCAGGGGCGCCAACCAGCGGCCGTCAACGCGGCGCGTAGTTGGGCCGCCACCTCGTCGGGCCGGCGGCGAACGTCGAAGGCGGTGAACCGGAGGATGCGATCCCCCTCAATCCAGATCTGGTTCTGCCGCCGCAGGTCCGCCGCCCAGTGCCGGACGTCCATGTGGTGCCCGCCGTCGACCTCGACGTGCAGGCCCCAACGTCGCCAGTAGGCGTCCAGGTAACGCACCCGTCCGTTGGCGTCGCGCCGCCTTTCCTGACCCTCGGGAACGGGTAGGCCATGCCGCCGGCAGAGCCGGACCAGGTCGATCTCCGACAGCGCCTCGGCTCCGCCGGTGATGTCCCGCAGGGTCTGCCGGATCAGGAGCCGGCGGTGGACCCGTGGCATCCGCTCCAGCACCACGCCGATCTCGTCCGGCGTGACCCGGCGCTGCTGGCAGCCGGCCGCCAGAATCTCCTGCGCCTGGTCGTCCGTGCGGGCCCACCCGGCGGCGTCCACCAGGGAGCGCGCCATGCCGGTCCGGTCAGGGTGGCCGCGCTGGCGGTCCTCGGCCGGTAGGTCACGGGTGCGGCGGACCCGGACGGCCGGCAGCCCTGGTGGAAGCCGCCGCAGCAGATCCGCGGCCCGCCGACCGTGCGGCACGAGCACGTCGACGACCTCGTACCGCCAGTTGCCACGCAGCCCCGCCGCCTGCGCCGCGGCCAGTCCGGCGAGGACAGCGCCCTGCCCCGCGGCGAGCACCGCCACCCACCACTGCTGTTCCCGGTGGAACGTCGCGCGCGGGTCGCCCACCCGGAGCAGCCCTCGGCAAAGCCGGTGCCAGCGTCCCGTGGCGAGGCGGTGCCGCACCGCCGACGGAGCCAACTCCCTGGTCGCCTGCCCCCACGTGAGCACCCCCGACTGGGTGAACAGCAGCCAGTCCAACCCTGACGCGTCGTCCGCCGGCATCCGCACCCCGCGATCCCACTGGAATTCGGGTGCGGTGGTTGTCGTCCGGGCGACAAGAACCGCACTCAAAGCCGACCGAGGTCAGCGGCGGGAGGCGGCCAGGGTGTCGACGGCCTTGCGGGCGGCGATCAGCACCGGGTCCCAGACCGGCGAGAACGGCGGGGCGTAGCCGAGGTCGAGCCCGGTCATGTCGTCCACGGTCATGCCGTTCCAGAGCGCCACCGCCAAGGCGTCGATCCGCTTCGCCGCCTCGGATCGGCCGACGATCTGGGCGCCGAGCAGCCGGCCGGTGGGACGCTCGGCGATCAGCTTGACCATCATCGGCTGGGCGCCCGGGTAGTAGCCGGCGCGGCTGGTGGACTCGACGATGACGGTGACGAACTCGAAGCCGGCCGCCGTGGCGTCCCGCTCGCGCAGCCCGGTCCGCCCCACCTCCAGGTCGCACACCTTGGTGACCGAGGTGCCGATCACGCCGGGAAAGGTGGCGTACCCGCCGCCGATGTTGATCCCGGCGACCCGGCCCTGCTTGTTGGCGTGGGTGCCGAGCGGGATGTGCACCGGCATGCCGCTGACCAGGTGCAGGGTCTCCACGCAGTCACCCGCCGCCCAGACGTCGGGTACCCCGGGCACCCGCATCCGCCGGTCCACCCGGATCCCGCCGGTGGGTCCGAGCGGCAGGCCGGCGGCCTCGGCGAGCGCGGTGTTGGGGCGTACCCCCAGGCCGAGGACCACGACGTCGGCCGGCACCGGGCCGTCCGGGGTGACCACGGCGGACACCCGGCCGTCGCGTTCCTCGACGCCGGTCACGGTCGTGCCGGTACGGACCTCGACGCCCAGCCCGCGTATCGCCTCCACCACCAGCGCGGCCATGTCGGGGTCCACCGTGGACATCGGCTGCTCGGCCTGCTCGACGAGGGTGACCGAGAGCCCGCACTCGATCATCGCCTCGGCCATCTCCACCCCGATGTAGCCGCCGCCGACCACCACCGCCCGGCGGGGCGCCGGGTCCCCGTTGAGCCACTCGCGCAGCGCGGCGCCGTCGTCGAGGGTCTGCATGCCGAAGATCCCCGCGGTGCCGGTGGCCCAGGACGGCTGCACCGGGACGGCGCCGGTCGCGTACACCAGGGTGTCGAACCGCTCGCGGACCTGGCGGCCACCGTCGACCTCCCGGGCGACGACCTCGCGGCGCTCCAGGTCGATGCCGGTGACCTCGGTGCGTAGCCGCACGTCGATGGCGAAGTCGTCGCGGAAGGTGGCCGGGTCGCGGGCGATGAGCTGGTCCCGTTCCGGGACCACCCCGCTGATCCAGTACGGGATGCCGCAGGCCGAGTAGGAGGTGAAGTGCCCCCGCTCGAACGCGACGATCTCGAGGTCGTCACGGTTTCGGCGGCGGCGGGCCTGGGACGCCGCCGCCATGCCGCCCGCGTCCCCGCCGATGACGATCAGCCGTTGGGTCACGATGCCCAGTCTTCCATGTGCGGATCAGCCGCGGGTCTGTCGCGCCACGTCGGCCACCACATCCTGCAGCCGGCCGGTGCGCGCGAAGACGGCCCGCTGCCGGGCGGCCCCGGAGCCGTGCCGGCGCAGCCCGCCGAGCAGGTCGGTCACCTCGTCGAGGTCGCCGTGCTCCGCCAGCGCCGGACGGACCTGGTCCACCATCCGATCCAGCAGCTCCCAGGCCGGCCGCAGCTCACCGTTGGTGAAGTCGACGCCCTCGCCCTCCAGCCCGTCGTGGGCGGCCCGCCAGTGGGCGGCGACCAGCAGGTGGTGGTCGGTGTTCACCGCCGGGCGACCGGCGGCGATGTCCGTCATCGCGGTCGCCACGAGGGCCCGCACCAGGGCGGCGACCAGCACCGAGTCGTCCACCGACGGGCAGACGTCGCCGATCCGGAGCTCCACCGTCGGGTACTTCGCCGACAGCCGGGCGTACCAGTAGAGCATTCCCTCGTCGAGCATCACGCCGGTGGCGATCAGCTGTCGGATGAGCCGCTGGTAGTGCTCGTGCGACTCCAGCCAGGGGGTCGGCGCCACCGACGGCCAGTGCTCCCACTCGACCGAGCGCCAGCTCGCGTAGCCGGTGTCCGCGCCCCGGGCGAAGGGCGAGTTGGTGGTGACCGCCTGCAACACCGGCAGCCAGGGCCGGACGTGGTTGAGCACCTGCACGCCGGTCTCCGGGTCGGGGACGCCGACGTGGACGTGCATGCCGTTGTTGCCGGGGCCGGGCACCAGCAGCCGGAACCGCTCGATCATCCGGTCGAAGCGGGGCTTGTCGACCACCGGCGGGACCGGGCCCTCCACCGGGCCGGTGCCGATGGCCAGCAGCCGTACGCCGGCCCGCTCGGCGGCGTCGGCGAGCGCGGCGCGCAGCATGCCCAGCGAGTGCCGGATCGAGCTCAGCTCCAGGCCCGGTGGGCTGCCGATCTCGATCTGGCTGGTCTGGAACTCCCGCTCCACCTGGCCGCGCAGCTCGGCGGGCACCTGCTCCATCACCAGGTCCACGGCGGGCACCGCGGCCCCGGTGTGCGGGTCGACGAGAAGGAACTCCTCCTCCACGCCGACGGTGAGCAGGTCGGTGCCCTCCGGCGTCCGCGCCGTCGCCTCCACCGCCTGGCTGGCCATCGCCATCACCGTCCGTTCCGTACCGGTCGCAGCGCTGCGCCGCAACGTCGACCGGCCATTACCCAGGGTGGTGGGCCGGGAAAACGCCGCACCGCGTGTCGCCCCCCGGCGTGCCGCGCCCGTCGAGGTGTCCGCAGCGTGAACCGGGGCTCGCGCTTGCCGCCCGGTTCTAGGCTGGGGCCGTGCCGGGTCTGCTGGTGGCGGTGACGGGTCTGTGGGCGTACGCGCTCACCGAGCTGACGCTGCTCGGCCAGGGCCCGGTCGAACTCCTCGCGGGCGCGGCGGTGGTGGCCGCGCTGCTGCTCGCGGCGCTGCTGGCGGCTCGGCCCAGGCCGGCCGAGCGACCGGCCCGGGGTGGACGGTGGGGCCTCGGTCTGCGGGAGCGGGCCCGACGCCGGCGGGTGCCCCGGCAGGTCGACCCGGACGCGGCGGGCCGGCCCCGACCGCGGGCGCCGGGTTGGGGCCCGCCGGCCGGGCGCCCGGTCGCGGTCTGACTCCGCGCCGCCGTCCGCCGGTTCCGTCGTCATCCGTCCCGGCGGGGCGCCGCCCCGGGGACGTCCGATCGGACCGAGGGGTTCACCCATGCTCGCCTTCGCACCGTTGCACGACGCGGTCGGCGCCGCCGGCGCCGCCGTCACCTGGCTCTCCGACCTGCTCGCCCCGCTGACCGGCGGGGCGGCGACCGCCGCCGCCATCGTCCTGTTCACCATCGGCGTCCGCCTGCTGATCTCACCGCTGACCATGGCGCAGATCCGCGGGGAGCGGCGCCGTGCGGCGCTCGCTCCCGAGGTCCGCGACCTCCAGCGGCGGTACGCCGACGACCCGGCCCGGTTGCAGTCGGAGCTGTTCGGGCTCTACCGCCGCGCCGGCGCGTCCCCGGTCGCCGGCTGCCTGCCGGCGCTGCTCCAGGCGCCGTTCTTCCTCGTCATGTACCGGCTCTTCGCCACCGGGGAGGGCGGCGCCGGGCTGCTCGACGAGCGGCTGGCCGGGGTGCCGCTGGGCTGGCACCTCGGCGACGGCCTCTCCGGCCCGGTGGCGCTGGTGTTCGGTCTGCTGCTGGCGGCGCTGACCGGCCTGGCCTGGGCGCAGTCGAGGCGGGCGCGGCGGCTTGCGGCGGCCACCGGGACGGTGGCGGGCGCGCCGGCCGAGGGGCCGGGCGCGGCCACCCTGGGCCGGATCGTCCCGCTGCTGCCGTACGGGACCGTGCTGGTGGCGCTGGTGGTGCCGCTGGCGGCGGTGGTCTACCTGGTGACCACGACGGCGTGGACGGTGGGCGAGCAGCTGGTGCTACGCCGAGGGCCATCGACAAACGTTGACATCTCGCGGGGAGGGGCGTAGAAAGCGCTCTCAGAGAGCGCTCTCTCACCGTCCCCGCAGAGAGGCATCCCGATGGAACCTGCCCCGGCGGCCCGCACCGCCCCACCCCCACTCCGCCCCCGCCGTTCCCGCCGGCGACTCGCGCTGGCGGTCGCCCTCGCCGCGACCACCACCGCGCTGGCCGGCCTGACCGTGACCGCCCACGCCGCCGTCCCGTCGCCGCCGTCCGGCTGGTCTCTGATGTGGAGCGACGACTTCACCGGCGCGGCCGGCACACTGCCGTCCGCCGCCAACTGGATCATCGACACCGGCACCAGCTATCCGGGCGGTCCGCCCAACTGGGGCACCGGCGAGATCCAGACGTACACCGCCAGCACCGCCAACGTCGGCCACGACGGCGCCGGCAACCTGCGGATCACCCCGCTGAGGGACTCCGCCGGCCGATGGACCTCGGCCCGGATCGAGACCGTCCGCGCCGACTTCAAGCCCCCGGCCGGCGGGATCGTCGCCATCGAGGGACGGATCCAGATGCCGAACGTCACCGGCGCGCAGGCGGCCGGCTACTGGCCGGCCTTCTGGGCTCTCGGCTCGCCGTACCGCGGCAACTACCAGAACTGGCCGGGCATCGGCGAGTTCGACGTGATGGAGAACGTCAACGGCCTGAACCAGGTCTGGGGGGTGCTGCACTGCGGGTACGCCCCGGGCGGCCCCTGCAACGAGTTCAGCGGGCTCGGCAACAGCCGGCCCTGCCCCGGCAGCACCTGCCAGTCGGCGTTCCACACCTACCGCTTCGAGTGGGACGCCTCGGTCAGCCCGCAGCAACTGCGCTGGTACGTCGACGGGCAGCTCTACCACACCGTCGGTCAGGGCCAGGTCGGTGAGCCGTACTGGACCCAGATGACCGGGCACGCCGGCTACTTCCTGCTGCTCAACGTGGCGATGGGCGGGTCGTTCCCGAACGGCGTGGCCGGGCACGCCACCCCGACCGCCTCGACCGTCCCCGGTCGGCCGATGCTGGTCGACTACGTGGCGGTCTACCGCCGGGGGACGTCCACCCCGCCGCCAACCACCCCGCCGCCCTCCGGCGTGGTCGACGCGTACGGGACCATCCAGGCCGAGGCGTTCAGCGCGCAGAACGGGGTGATCGTCGAGGCCTGCGCCGAGGGCGGGCAGAACATCGGCGCGCTGCGCAACGGCGACTGGGTCCGGTACGACAACGTCGACTTCGGCGCCACGCCGCCGCGCGACTTCGTGGCCCGGGTGGCCTCGGGCGCGTCCGCCGGGGTGAGCGGCCTGGTCGAGGTACGTCTCGACAGCCCGACCAATCCACCGATCGGCAGCTTCGCGCTCGCCAACACGGGTGGCTGGCAGAGCTGGCGCTCGGTGCCGGGCAACGTCGCCACGGCGACCGGTCGGCGCACGGTCTACCTCACCTTCACCAGCGGCCAGCCGGCCGACTTCGTCAACGTCAACTGGTTCACCTTCCGGCGCTGACCCGCCGCGGTCCCGGCCCGCGTCGCCCACGGCGGCGCGGGCCGATCCGTACCGCAGCTCTGGACAGAAACAGTTAACAGTCTTAATAATAGGCGCAGACGTCGACACCCATGGATAAGTACCAGCTCGGAGGGTCCCGTGACGCGTTCCAGAACATCGCTCCTGTCCCTGGTCACCGCGCTGGCGGCGACCCTCGGCGCGGCCTGGGTGGCGCTGCCGGCGTACGCGGCCGGGGCCACCGCCGGCTTCACCAGGACCGCCGACTGGCAGACCGGCTGGGAGGGGAAGTACACGATCACCAACGGCGGCGGGTCGACCATCACCGGCTGGACCCTCTCCTTCGACCTGCCCGCCGGCACCACCCTGGGCACCTACTGGGACGCCCTGCTCACCAGCTCGGGCCAGCGGCACACCTTCACCAACCGGTCCTGGAACGGCAGCGTCGCCCCCGGCGCGTCGGTCTCCTTCGGCTTCCTCGCCAGCGGCTCCGGCCTGCCCACCAACTGCCTGCTCAACGGCGCCCCGTGCGGCGGCGGCCCCGGCACGCCGAGCCCGACCCCCACCACCCCGACGCCGACCCCCACCAACCCCTCGCCGACGCCCACCCCGCCGCCGCCCACCGGCGGGCTGCCGAAGCACCTGCTCACCGGCTACTGGCACAACTTCGACAACCCCGCCGTCGAGCTGCGGCTGCGCGACGTGCCGGCCGAGTACGACATCGTCGCGGTCGCCTTCGGCGACGCCACCGCCACCCCCGGCGCGGTCGCCTTCGCCGTCGACCCGGGCCTGTCGGCCGCGCTCGGCGGCTACACCGACGCGCAGTTCACCGCCGACGTGCAGACCCTGCGCTCGCGCGGCCAGAAGGTGATCCTCTCCGTCGGCGGCGAGACCGGCCGGGTCGCGGTCAACGACGCCGCCTCCGCCACCGCGTTCGCCGACACCACCCACGCGCTGATCCAGCGGTACGGCTTCGACGGCGTCGACATCGACCTGGAGAACGGGCTCAACCCGACGTACATGGCGCAGGCGCTGCGTGCCCTGCGGGCGAAGGTGGGCGCCGGGTTGATCATCACGATGGCCCCGCAGACCATCGACATGCAGTCACCGGCCGGCGGCTACTTCAAGCTGGCGCTGGATATCAAGGACATCCTCACCGTCGTCAACACCCAGTTCTACAACTCCGGAGCGATGCTCGGCTGCGACCAGAACGCCGCGTACGCCCAGGGCACGGTGAACTTCATCGTCGCCCTGGCCTGCATCCAGCTGGAGGCCGGGCTCCGGCCCGACCAGGTCGGCCTGGGCCTGCCCGCCGGGCCGGGCGCGGCCGGCGGCGGCATCGTCGCCCCCAGCGTGGTCAACGCCGCCCTGGACTGCCTGGCCCGGGGCACCAACTGCGGCAGCTTCCGGCCGCCGCGCACCTACCCGGGCATCCGGGGCGCGATGACCTGGTCGGTGAACTGGGACGTCAGCAACGGCAACGCCTTCGCCCGCACGGTCAAGCCGCACCTGGCCACCCTGCCCTGACCCGCGCGGCCGGCCCGCCACCCCCGCGGGCCGGCCCCTCCCGCGCCACCGACCCGCCCGCGCGGGCCGGCGATCCCGCCCACCCGCCGGGCGGAACCCCCACCACAGGTCCCTGGAGGCCACCGTGAAACTCCGCTCCCCACGCGTGGCGACGTTCGCCGTCGCGCTCGCCGCCGCCCTGGTCGCGGCCACCGTCGTGGCCCCAGCGGCCGCGTCCGCCGCCACCGCCGCCTTCGTCCGCACCGCCAGCTGGGGCAGCGGGTACGAGGCGAAGTTCACCGTCACCAACGACAGCCCGGCCAGCATCAGCTCGTGGAACGTGCAGTTCGACCTGCCCGCCGGCAGCTCGCTCGGCACCTTCTGGGACGCCCGGCTGACCACCTCCGGCCAGCACGTCACCGCGGTCAACCAGTCCTGGAACGGCACCCTCGCCCCGGGCGCCAGCACCTCGTTCGGTTTCGTGGTCAGCGGCACCGGCGACCCGATCAACTGCACGGTCAACGGCGGCGCCTGCACCGGCGGAGGCGGCGGCGACCCGTCCGCCCCGGCGACCCCCGGCGGCCTGCGGGTCACCGGCACCACCGCCTCCTCGATCGCCCTGGCGTGGAACGCCGTCGGCGGCACGGTCACCGGCTACCGGGTGTACGAGGGCTCGACCGTCCGGGCCACCCTCACCGGCACCGCCACCACCATCAGCGGGCTGGCCGCCTGCTCCGGGCACAGCTACACGGTGGCCGCGTACAACTCCTCCGGTGAGTCGGCGAAGTCCGCGCCGGTCTCCGCCAGCACCACCGGCTGCACCGGTGGCACCGCCCCGATGGCCGCCGCCCCCTACCTCTACCCCGGCTGGGGCGACCCGCCCGCGCCGTCGACCGTCATGTCGGCGACCGGGATCAAGTGGTTCACCATCGCGTTCGTCCTCTCCGGCGGCGGCTGCACCCCGGCCTGGGACGGCGGCGGCCCGCTCACCGGCGGCGTGCACGCCAACACCATCGCCGCGATCCGGGCCGCCGGCGGTGACGTCATCCCGTCCATCGGCGGGTGGAGCGGCAACAAGCTCGGCCCGAACTGCTCCTCGGCCGCCGCGCTCGCCGGGGCGTACCAACAGGTGATCAACGCGTTCGGGCTGAAGGCGATTGACATCGACATCGAGAACAGCGACGAGTTCGAGAACGAGGTGGTGCAGGACCGGATCCTCGGCGCGCTGAAGATCGTCAAGCAGAACAACCCGGGGATCAAGACCATCATCACCTTCGGCACCTCGACCACCGGGCCGAACTACTGGGGCACCCGCCTGATCAACCAGGCCGCCGCGCTCGGTGCGAACATCGACACCTTCACCATCATGCCGTTCGACTTCGGCGGCGGCGCGAACATGTACCAGAGCACGGTCAACGCGGCCGAGGGGCTGAAGAACACGCTGAAGACCGCCTTCGGCTGGTCGGACGCCACCGCGTACGCGCACATGGGCATCTCCGGCATGAACGGCCTGTCGGACCAGCAGGAGCTGACGTCGCCGGCCACCTGGACGCAGATCCGCGACTGGGCGAAGGCCCGCGGCCTGTCCCGGTTCACCTTCTGGTCGGTCAACCGGGACCGCCCCTGCCCGGGCGGCGGCGTGGTCTCGCACTGCTCCGGCATCGCCCAGAACACCTGGGAGTACACCTCGATCACCGCGAAGTACTGAGCGACGGCGTCGCGGTCAGCGACCGGCGGTCACCGACTGCCGGTCGCGCCGCGCCCGCCGCTTGCGGACCTTCTTGGTCACCCAGGTGGCGATCATGACGGCGAAGACGGCGAAGATCGCGTAGTTGAACCAGCTGCTGTACCGGTCCACGTCCTCCCAGCGTGACCCGAGCGCGAAACCCAACCCCACGATCAGGGTGTTCCACACCCCGCTGCCCAGCGTGGTCAACAGGACGAACTCGCCCATCGGCATCCGGTTCGCCCCGGCCGGGACCGACACCAGGCTGCGCACCACCGGCACCACCCGGCCGATCAGCACCGCCCACCGGCCGTACCGCTCGAACCACCGGTCGGCCTTCTCCAGGTCGTCGGAGTCCACCAGCGGGAGGTGGTCCAGCCAGCGCTTCAACCGCTCCTCGCCGAGCGCCGCGCCGAGCCAGTAGAGCACCAGCGCGCCCAGCAGCGAGCCCGCCGTCGCGGCCAGCACGATCACCACCAGATGGAACCGGCCCTCGCTGGCCAGGTAGCCGGCCATCGCCAGCACCACCTCGCTGGGGATCGGCGGGACGATGCTCTCCAGGGCCACCAGCAGCGCCACCCCGACCGCGCCGAACGAGTCGATGACAGTCGCCACCCACCCGGTCAGCCCGGTGAACTGGTTCGGGTCGACGTTCTGGGCGAGAGCCATGGGCGTCCTTCCGAGAGTTGCCGGATCGGACGGTGGTACCCGCGTCCCGGCCCCTCACACCTGCCGGTGACCCGACCCACTCCGCGGTGCGGTCAGGTCGAGGGGTGCAGCTCCCGGTCGGCGGGCCCCTGACGCCACCCGGTGAAGCGGACGGTCAGCCCGGCCCGCATCGGCGAGCAGCAGAACGGCCCGGCCGTGGCCTCGGCCGCCGGGTCCAGCGGGGCGAGCCGGACCAGCCGCCACGGCTCGTCGTCCACCCGGGCCCGGACGGTCAACGCGTCCCCGGCCCGGCTGACCCGGACGGTCACCTCCCGCCCCGCCCACTCCGGCACCGGCGCCAGCGACCAGTCCGAGAACTCCCGGGTCACCACCGCACCGAGCTGGAGCTCACCGTCGCTCAGCTCGACGCCGGTCTTCACCCAGGTGCGCTCGTCCACCCGGACCAGCGCGCCGGCCTGGTCGAACTGTCCGGTGAGGTCGAGGGCGAAGCTCACCTCCATGGCACTGCCGACCGGCAGCGGCGCGAGCAGGGCCGGCCCGTTGTCGTGCACGAAGCCGTAGCTGGTCCGCCGCCAGAAGTCGCTCTCCGCGGCCGGCTCGACCACCAGCTCGCCCGCCGGGCCGTGTTCGGCGCGCACCGGTGGGTGCAGCCAGGCGCCCCGGGCCCAGTCCAACGGTTCGCTCGGCGGTACCGGTCCGGTCTCCATGATCGGAACGGTACCGGTCGGAGCGGGACCGCGAGGCCCGACCGCGTGCCGGCCGGGTTTGCCGCGGTGATGGATCGGAGAAGTTCATCCGGCATGGGTGACAGGTGGTACTCCGAGGCCGTCGTCTACTGCCTCGACATCGACACGTACGCGGACTCCGACGGCGACGGGGTCGGTGACATCAGAGGGCTGATCGGCCGGTTGGACTACCTGGCCCGGTTGGGGGTGACCTGCCTCTGGCTGCACCCGATCCACCCGTCGCCCAACCGGGACGACGGCTACGACGCCACGGACTTCTACAACGTGGACCCCCGCTTCGGCACCCTAGGCGACTTCGCCGAGCTGCTGCACCAGGCGCAGAACCGGGGCATCCGGGTGATCATCGACCTGGTGGTCAACCACACCTCGGACGAGCACCCCTGGTTCCAGTCGGCCCGCTCCTCGCCCGACTCGCCGTACCGGGACTGGTACGTCTGGTCCGACACCGAGCCGGACGACCGGCGCCAGGGCATGGTCTTCCCGGGCGAGCAGAACGAGACCTGGAGCTACGACCGGACCGCCAAGGCGTGGTTCTACCACCGGTTCTACAAGTTCCAGCCGGACCTCAACTTCGCCAACCCGAAGGTCCGCGCCGAGATCAAGAAGGTCATGTCGTTCTGGCTCCAGCTCGGCGTCTCCGGTTTCCGGATGGACGCGGTGCCGTTCATCATCGAGCTGACCGAGCCGGGCAACCCGAACTCGCCCAAGGACTTCGAGTTCCTCACCGAGATGCGCCAGCACGTGCAGTGGCGGCGCGGCGACGCGGTCCTGCTGGCCGAGGCGAACGTCGAGCCCGACCAGTTGCCGATGTTCTTCGGTGACGGCGGCGGCTCCGGCAACCGGATCCACATGCTCTTCGACTTCATGCTCAACGGTCGGCTCATGCTGGCCCTGGCCCGGCAGGACCCGGAGCCGGTGATCGAGGCGCTGCGGGACACCCCGTTGCTGCCCGTCGGTGGCCAGTGGGCCACCTTCCTGCGCAACCACGACGAGATCGACCTCTCCCGGCTCACCGCCGAACAGCGCAACCAGGTGTACGCGGAGTTCGGTCCGGACGAGGACATGCGCATCTACGACCGGGGCATCCGGCGGCGGCTGGCGCCGATGCTCGGCAACGACCGGCGGCGCGTCGAGCTGGCGTACGCGTTGCAGTTCTCGCTGCGCGGCACGCCGGTGCTGCGGTACGGCGAGGAGATCGGGATGGGGGAGGACCTGTCGCTGCCCGGCCGGGAGGCGATCCGCACCCCGATGCAGTGGTCGTACAAGGAGAACGCCGGGTTCTCCACCGCCGACCCGGAGAAGCTCGTCCGGCCGGTGATCGACAAGGGTGACTTCAGCTACCAGAAGGTCAACGTGACCGCCCAGCGTGGCGACCCCAAGTCGCTGCTGTCCTGGTTCGAGCGGATGATCGGGACCCTCCGGGAGGCGCCGGAGATCGGTTCCGGCTCCACCACCCACATCGACGTCTCCGTGCCGGCCGGGGTGCTGGCGCACCGCGCCGACGGCCCGACCGGGACGATGGTCTTCCTGCACAACCTGGGGACGGAGGACGTGGAGGTCGACCTGAGCAGCCTCGCCGCCGAGGCGGACCTGCCGACCGACGTCCTCGCTGACCGGGGGTACGGCGAGGTGGGCAAGCTCGACCGGCTCAAGCTGGCCGGCTACGGCTACCGGTGGATCCGGCTCTGCCGGGGCTGACCATCTGGTCGATCGAGTCGCGGGACGGCGCTCGTCTCCGGGCCTGCCGACCGGCGGTCGGCGGGGGTTAAGCTCCATCGATCGAGCCAAGTTACCCGGAGGTAATCATGTCGGAAGAGCCCCGCGTCGCCATCGTCACCGGAGCCGCGCGCGGTATCGGCGCGGCGACCGCCCGCCGGCTGGCCGCCGACGGCATGGCCGTCGCCGTGGTCGACATCGAGGAGTCGGCGACCAAGGAGACGGTGGACGCGATCGCCGGCGCCGGCGGCCGGGCCCTCGGCGTCGGTGCGGACGTGTCGGACCGGGCCCAGGTGGAGGCGGCGGTCGAGCGGGTCGCCGCCGAGCTGGGCGCACCGACCGTGCTGGTCAACAACGCCGGCGTGCTCCGCGACAACCTGCTGTTCAAGATGTCCGACGCGGACTGGGACACGGTCATGGGCGTGCACCTGCGGGGCGCGTTCCTGTTCAGCCAGGCCGCCCAGCAGCACATGGTCGAGCGGAAGTGGGGCCGGATCGTCAACCTCTCCAGCACCTCGGCGCTGGGCAACCGGGGCCAGGCGAACTACTCGGCGGCCAAGGCCGGGTTGCAGGGCTTCACCAAGACCCTCGCCATCGAGCTGGGCCCGTTCGGCGTGACGGTCAACGCGGTCGCCCCGGGCTTCATCGTCACCGACATGACCGCCGCGACCGCCGCCCGGATGAAGGTCGACTTCGAGGCGCTGCAACAGCACGCCGCCGCCGAGATCCCGGTCCGCCGCCCCGGCCGGCCCGAGGACGTCGCGCACACCATCTCGTTCCTGGCCAGCGAGGGCGCGTCCTTCGTCTCCGGCCAGGTCATCTACGTCGCCGGCGGCCCCAAGGACTGACCCGTCGCGTCCCGCCCGGCGCGCTGCCGGGCGGGACGCCTCAGGCGGTGTCGTGGCGGGTGCGCCAGAGCCAGAGCAGGCCGAGGACGGGCAGGACCAGCGGGATGTAGCCGTAGCCGCTGCCGAACTCCGACCAGACCGTCTCGTCCGGGAAGAGCTCCTCGTCGACCAGGCTGAGCACGCCCACCCCGACAACCCCGATCAGCTCCACGGAGCAGCAGGCGAGCGCGACGCGCCGGCCGGCGTGACCGGCCCGGGCCAGCCCCACCGCGGCCACGATGTAGATCGCCGCGGCCAGCCCGGAGAGCAGGTACGCCACCGGCGCCTCGTCGAACTTCGTGGCGAGCTGGAGCCCGGCCCGTGAGGTGGCGGCGATGGCGAAGAGCAGGTAGACGGCGATCAGCAGCCGCCCCGGCCCCTTGTTTGTGGTCCGTTCCGGCGTACCGGTCTCAACCACCGAGGACCTCCCAGGTCTGCTGGAGCCGGACCACCACCACCGGGGTGACCAAGCAGATCGCGCAGACGATCGCCGAACCCCAGCGGGTCGGTTCCATCTTCGCCAGCACCCAGGCCAGCGGCGGCAGGCAGACCAGCGTCACCAGGTAGCCGAAGAAGGCGCCGGGCTCGCCCGGCCGCTCGCCGCCGCCGAGCGCGACCAGCGCCACCACGGCCAGCGCGAGCAGCGCCACCTCCAGGGCGGCCAGGCCGACGAACTGGAGCCGGTCCGGCGGCCGGTGGCGGACCGCCGCCACCAGGCTCCAGAGCGCGAGTACGAGCGACAGCACGATCGTCGCCGTCGCGAGGATGCCGTCCACCGGGGACCCGGCCGCGGCGGCGCTGGTCATCGGCGACATCCGATCGGAGTCTCGGTCACCGGCACAGCCTACTAAGCGTCGTAGTAATCCCCGGCGTCCCGGTCGGTCGGCCGCGTCGGCTGCACCCGCCGGGCCGGGCGACTAGCGTGGATCACGGCCACGGCACCACCGTGGCGGACGACGACTCCGGGGGTACTCGTGCTGCGGTTCGGCTTGTTCGGCACCGGTCACTGGGCGGCGGAGACGCACGCCGCCGCGATCGACGCGCACCCGCGCGCCGAGCTGGTCGGGGTCTGGGGGCGCAACGCGCAGCGGGCCGGCGAGCTGGCCGACCGGCACGGGGTGCCGGCGTTCGACGACGTCGACGCCCTGCTGGACGCCTGCGACGCGATCGCCGTGGCGCTCCCGCCGGACATCCAGGCCGACATCGCCGTCCGGGCCGCCATCGCCGGCCGGCACCTGCTGCTGGACAAGCCGCTCGCGCTCAGCCTCGCCGACGCCGACCGGGTGGTCGCCGCGGCCGGGAACGCCGGGGTGGCCTCGGTGGTCTTCTTCACCCAGCGGTTCCACCCGAACGTCACCGGCTTCCTCGCCGCCACCGCCGCGGCCGGCGGCTGGCAGCACGCGCGGGCGACCATGTTCGCCTCGATCTACCAGCCGGGCAACCCGTACGGCGACTCGCAGTGGCGGCGGGACCGGGGCGCGCTGTGGGACATCGGCCCGCACGCCCTGTCGCTGATCCTGCCGGTGCTCGGTCGGGTGAACCGGGTGGCGGCGATGGACGGGCCGAGCGGCCTGGTCCACCTGCTGCTGACGCACGACGGCGGCGCCACCAGCTCGCTCTCACTCACCCTGGACGCGCCGACCGAGGCGATGACCCGCGACTTCGTCTTCTTCGGCGAGAACGGCACCGAAACCGTCCCGCCCGGCGACGGCAGCGCGCTCGCGGCCTACGGCACCGCGATCGACCAGCTGCTGGAGGAGATCGACGCCGGCACCCGGGACCACCGCTGCGACGTGCGGTTCGGCCGGGAGGTGGTGGCGGTGCTGGCCGCCGCCGAGGCCGCCCGCGCCCAGGGCCGCACCGTCGAAGTCTGACCCCCGCGTCCGGCCCGCGGGCCGGGTTGGTGAGTGGGTGGACCCGGGTGTGTTCCTCCGGCTGGCTGTTGCCGGTTGAGCCTGATGACTCTGAGGTATCGGTATGCCTCAGAGTCATCACGCCCAACCAGACATGCGCTTCCCCCGTGGTCACGGGCGGAAAAGGTGTCGCGGGGTGGCCGGCGCGTGGCTAGCCTGGCGGCATGTTCACGCATGCCCTGATCGATGTGGCCGTCACGCCGGCCGCGCGGGGCCTCCTCCAGGTCGCCCGTCCGCGAGTCCGGCGTCCGGCCCTGGCCGGCCGGGACCTCCGGCGCGCCTGACCTGACCCGCGCACCGCAGCCGGCCGGCGACCGCCGCCGGCCGGTGCGCCGCGTCCACCACGGCACATCGCCGCTCGCCTGATCCGCGGATCCGTCCGCGCCTCAGGCGGCGGGCGTCGCGTCCCACGCCGAACTCCAGGGTCGTCCGAGTCCCGATCCGCTCGGACAGGCCCCGCCGTGCGCAGCCTGTCCGTACCGTCGCCGGCCGGCGACAGACAGGACGATCCCCGTGGCGCCCCGCCGACCCCGCACCACCGCACGCGACCGGTCCCGTCGCGTACTGTCCCAGAACTTCCTCACCGACCCGGCCGCCACCGCGCGGTTGGTCCGGGCGGCCCGCCCCGGCCCGGACGACCTGCTGCTGGAGGTGGGTGCCGGCCGGGGGCAGCTGACCCGGGCGCTCGCCGCCCGGTGCGGCCGGCTCGTCGCGTACGAGATCGACCCGGTGGTCGCCCCGGACCTGGCGGCCCTCTGCGCGCGGCTGCCCCGGGTGGAGCACCGGCAGGCCGACTTCCTGGCGGCGACGCCGCCGGCCGAACCCTTCTCGGTGGTCGGCAACATTCCCTGGTCGCTGACCGCCGCCGTGGTCCGGTGGTGTCTGGCCGCGCCCGGGCTGCGGGCGGCGACCCTGCTCACCCAACTGGAGTACGCGCGCAAACGCAGCGGTGACCACGGCCGGTGGAGCCGGCTCACCGTGCTCACCTGGCCGGAGCACCACTGGCGGCTGGCCGGTCGGGTGCCGCGCACCGCGTTCCGCCCGGTTCCCGGCGTCGACGGCGGCATCCTGCGGATCGACCGCCGGCCCGAACCGCTGCTGCCACCGGCGGCGCTGCCGGCGTATCGGAGGATGGTGGAGACCGGGTTCGGCGGAGTCGGCGGCTCGCTCGCGGCCTCGCTGTCGACGGCCCACCCGCGCGCCCGGGTCGACGGGGCGCTGCGGGCCGCGCGGCTCGACCCGGGCACGCCGGTCGGGCTGGTCTGGCCGGAGCAGTGGCTGGTGCTGTTCCGGCTGCTGCACGCCCGCGATCCGCGCCGGTGACGCGCCCGTGGATCAGGCGAGCGTGGCGAGCGCCTCGTTCAGCTCCGCCGGGTCGGCGAACTGTTCGGCGGGCAACGCCCGCAGCATCTGGAGCATCTCGGTGCTGGCCCCGTTCTCCTGACCCCAGCGGACCAGGTCCTCTCGGGAGACCGGATAGTCGAGCCCGGCCAGGTACTCCTGCAACTGCACCCCGGTGACCGTCATGCCCGCCGGCTACCCGTCCAGCCCGTCGGCACACCCCGATCCGCCCCGGTTTGCCCGGCGGGGTGGCCGGGTAGCCGCGCACATGCTGGTTCAGCGGCTCGGCGCGCCGAGCGACTTCGACCCCTTGCTGGAGCGCGTCCGGGACGCCCGGGTGGTCATGATCGGCGAGGCGACCCACGGCAGTCACGACTACTACCGGCTCCGCGAGCAGCTCACCCGCCGGCTCATCGCCGAGCAGGGCTTCTCGTTCGTGGCGGTGGAGGGGGACTGGCCCGACTGCGACCGGGTGAACCGCTCGGTCACCGGTGCGCCGGGTGGCGCCTCCGATCCACGGACCGCCCTGGAGGACTTCGCCCGCTGGCCCACCTGGATGTGGGCGAACGCCGAGGTGGACCGGTTCTGCCACTGGCTGCGGGCGTGGAACATGGCCCGGCCGGAGGGGGAGCGGGCCGGCTTCCACGGCCTGGACGTCTACAGCCTCTGGGAGTCCATGCAGGCCATCTTCGACTACCTCGGCGAGGAGGACCCGCGTTCGCTGGAGGCCGCGCAGGAGGCGTACAAGTGCTTCGAGCCGTACGGCAAGCGGGTCGAGGAGTACGGCGCCGCCGCCCGTTTCGTCTCCGCGCGTTGCGAGGAGGAGGTGGTGCGCCTGTTGGCGCGTACCCGGGAACACGCCGCGTCGGACGGCCCGGCGGCCTTCGCGGCCTGGCAGAACGCCGAGGTGGTGGCGGGCGCGGAGCGCTACTACCGGGCGATGGTGCGGGGCGGCCCGGAGTCGTGGAACGTCCGGGACACCCACATGGCGGACACCCTGGACCGGCTGCTGGCGGAGTACGGCCCGGACGCGCGGGGGATCGTGTGGGCGCACAACACCCACGTGGGCGACGCGCGGGCCACCGACATGGCCGCCGACGGGCTGGTCAACATCGGTCAGCTGGGCCGTGAGCGGCTCGGCCGGGACGACGTGGTGCTCGTCGGCATGGGCGGTCACCGGGGGACGGTCGTCGCCGCGCCGCGCTGGGGTTCCCCGGCGGAGTCGATGGTGGTGCCGCCGGCCCGGGAGGGCTCGGTCGAGCAGCGGCTGCACGAGCTGATGCCGGAGCGGGCGGTGCTGGTCTTCGGCGGGCCGGACCAGCCGGAGTGGGTGACCGGCACCGCCGACCACCGGGCGATCGGGGTGGTGTACGACCCGAGCTTCGAGTCCTGGGGCAACTACGTGCCGACCCGGCTCTGCGACCGCTACGACGCCTTCATCTGGTGCGACGAGACCACCGCTCTGCACCCGTTGTCCGCAGCCACCTCGCTCGGCGAGATGCAGACGTACCCGGCGGGGGTCTGACCGGGCCCCCTGCGGCGCGGTGGCGGCAGGGGGCCGGTCGTCCCGGCTCAGACCTTGGCGGGCTGCCGGTCGAGGTGGGCGCGCAGCCCCTCGCCCTCGATGTCCACGTTGGGCAGTGCCCGGTCGAGCCACCGGGGCAGCCACCAGGCCTTCGTGTTCAGCAGCGACATGACCGCGGGGACGATGGTCATCCGGACGACGAAGGCGTCGATGGCGACGCCGACGGCGAGCGCGAAGCCCATCGACTTGATCACCGGGTCGTCGAGGAAGACGAAGCCGCCGAAGACCGAGATCATGATCAGGGCGGCGGCGGTGACCACCCGGGCGCCGTGTCCCATCCCGTTGATGGTGGCCTGCCGGGCGGTGTCGCCGTGCACGAAGTCCTCCCGCATCCGGGAGACCAGGAAGACCTCGTAGTCCATGGCCAGGCCGAAGAGGATGCCGATCAGCAGGATGGGCAGGAAGCTGATCAGCGGTCCGGGGGTGTCCAGGCCGACCAGCTCGGCGAGGTGGCCCTGCTGGAACACCGCGACCGTGATGCCGAAGGTGGCCGCCACGGTGAGCAGGAAGCCCAGCGCCGCCTTCACCGGCACCAGGATCGACCGGAACACCAGCATCAGCAGCAGGATCGACAGTCCGACCACGAGGAGCAGGTAGACCGGCAGCGCGTCGGTGAGCTTCTCGGAGACGTCGATACCGATCGCGGTGACCCCGGTCAGCAGCACCTCGGCGTCGGCGATCCCGCCGACCTGGGCCCGGATGTCGTTGACCACCGTCTCGGTGGCCGCGTCGGTCGGCCCGGTCTTCGGGATGACACCGAGCAGCGCCGTCCGGCCCGTGGGGTCAACCTGCGGCGGGGCCACCGCCAGCACGTTCTCGGTGCGCTGGATCAGCGCGGTGACCTGGGGTACGGCGGCCGAGGTGGCCTGCGGCGAGTCGGCGGTGACGACGACCGCGAGCCGGCCGGTGAAGCCCGGCCCGAAGCCCTCGCGGATGAGGTCGTTGCTGACCCGCGCCGCGCTGCCCTCCGGGGCGGTGCCGGCGTCCGGCAGCGCCAGCCGCATGTCCTGGGCGGGGAGCGCGAGCAGGCCGAGACCGAGCAGGCCGGCCAGGATGACCGGCAGCCGGAAGCGGGTGGTCCACCGGGCCCAGCGGAACCCGAAGCCGGAGCGGTCCTCCGAGCCGGTGTCGTCGGACTCGACCGCCTCCCGTCCGCGCAGCTTGCGGGGGAGCACCCGGCGGCCGGCGAAGCCGAGCAGCGCCGGCTGGAGGGTGATCGCGACCAGCACGGCGACGGTGACGGTGCCGGCGGCGGCCAGACCCATCACGGTGAGGAACGGGATGTCGACCACGGCGAGGCCGGCCAGCGCGATGACCACGGTGGCGCCGGCGAATAGGACGGCGGAGCCGGCGGTGCCGACGGCCCGGCCGACGGCCTCCTCCGGGGACAGCCCGTCGAGCAGGTTCTGCCGGTGCCGGGAGGTGATGAAGAGCGAGTAGTCGATGCCGACGGCCAGGCCGAGCATCAGCGCCAGGATGGGCGCGGTGCTGGTCAGCTCGACCGCGCCGCTCAGCGCGAAGAGGCCGGCCATGCCGACGCCGACGCCGATCAGCGCGTTGAGCATGGTCATCCCGGCCGCGACCAGGGAGCCGAAGGTGACCATCAGGACGATCGCCGCGACCAGCACGCCGAGCGCCTCGGTGGAGCCGACCTCGGGCTCGGTGTTGAGCACCTCACCGCCGGGGGCGACCTGCCAGCCCGGCGCGGCCCGCGCGCCGACCTTCTCGTACGCCTCGCGCTGCTCGTCGGTGATTTCGTCGGCGCCGGTGGCGAACTGCACCTGCACCAGGGCGTACCGGCCGTCGGGGGAGAGGGCCTGCACCTGGAACGGGTCGACGGCGCCGACCACGCCGGGCAGCGTGGCCGCCTGCTGCACGATCCCCTTGACCACGGCCTGCCCCTCCGGGGTGGCCAGTTGGCCGGCCGCGGGGGCCTTGACCGCGATGGTGCCGGTGGCCCCGCTGGCCGCCGGGAACCGGTCGGCGAGCAGGTCGAGCGCGCGCTGCGACTCGGTGCCGGGCATGGTGAAGTTGCTGGCCGTGGGGCCGCGCAGGGTCGCCGCGGCGAAGCCGAGGCCGACGAGCACGACGAGCCACACGGCGACGACGAGTCGCCGGCGGCGCAACGAGGCCCGGCCGAGCCGGTACAGCAGGGTCGCCATCAGATCCTTGTCCTCACTCGGGGATGGGTGGGTCGATCGGTGCCACCGCCCGCCGGGCCATGGCCAGCAGGGCCGGTCGCAGCTCGTCGTCGGGCACGTCGACGAACTCGGCGCACGCCTCGGGGATCCCGGCGAGCAGGACCAGCGCGGTGATCCGGGCCTCCACCCGGTCGCTGTGGCCGGCGAGCGCGTCGAGGAGCCGTTCGGAGATCTGCTGGACGTGCGCGAAGGCCGGTTGCGCCAGCAGCTCGGGGAACTCGCCGCGGAGCAGCGCGATCTCCCGGCGGAAGCGCACGGCGAGGTCGACGAAGCCCTCGGCGGCGGCGCGCTGGGCGCGGTCGCCGGTGAGCCCGGTGACCCGTTCGTCCAGCTCGACGAGGACCTCGATCGGCTTCGCCATCAGCGCCGCGAGCAGCGCCTCCTTGTTGGCGAAGTGGTAGAGCACCGCCGCCTTGGAGCAGCCCACCTCGCGGGCGATGTCCTGCAACGAGGTGCCCCGGTAGCCGGTCACCGCGAAGCGCCGCGCCGCCGCGGCGAGGATCTCGCCGTGGGTCTCGGGTACCGCTCGAGCCATGCGTTCCAGCATGCCTGACCGATCGGTCAGTGCCTGACCGATCGGTCAGACTAGTGGGGTGGCCTTCGCCACACCCGTGCTCACTCCGGGTCGGGCCCGCCCCCGGTCCAGCCCGCGAGCCACTCCCCGGACCAGGTGAGCGTCCCGGTGCGCAGGTCGGCGGCGAGGGCCCGCACCCAGTCCAGCTCGGCCCGCGTCACCGCCAGCCGGTACTCGTCCTCGACGAGGAAGAGCCGGGGCAGCTCGACGGCGGCCAGCAGCGCCTCCCGCTCGCGCAGCCGCGCGGCGAGCGTCTCGGCGCGACGTTCGAGCTGCCGGGCGGCCTCGGCCGGGGGTAGCAGCGGGAGGAAGGAGAGCGCCGCCGGGAACTCGGGGAACTCCCGCGCCGGGGTGGCCAGCGCCTCGACCAGCCAGCGGTCGAGCGTCCGCCGGCCGGCGTCGGTGAGCTCGTAGACCGTGCGCTCCGGGCGGCGCTCGTCCCGCGCGGTGTGGCTGACCCGGACGAGTTCGTCCCGGAGCAGCCGCTCGATCGCCTGGTAGATGCTGTTGCGCTGCGCGACGTTGACGACGTCCTGCTTGTCGCGCTCCCGGATGAGCTGCTGCATCCGGTACGCGTGCATCGGCTCCTCCACCAGGAGGGCGAGCACCATCATCGCCAGCGGCGAGTGGCGGTGGGCGCGGGCTGCCATGCCATCACCTTAGGTGGCGCCCTTCTGCATCATAGTCATTCTATGTATAGTCATGACATGACTAAAGCACTCGTCATCGGTGGCGGCATCGCCGGCCCGGTCGCCGCCATGGCCCTGCGACGCGCGGGCATCGAATCGGCCGTCTACGAGGCGTACGAGCGGGACGCCGTCGGTGTCGGCGCCTTCCTCACCCTCTCGGTCAACGGCGTGGACGCCCTGCGGGCGGTCGACCTGGCCGACCTGGTCGCCGGGCTCGGCCACCCCACTGCCCGGATGGCGATGTACAACCACCGGGGCCGCCGGCTCGGGGAGTTCGGCACCGCCGGCACCCGCACCCGCGACCTGGGCAGCACCACCATCCAGCGCTCCGACCTCTACCGTGCGCTGCGCGACGAGGCCGTCCGGCGAGGCGTGCCGATCGTGCACGGCGCACGCCTGGTGGACGCCGAGCCGGCCGGGTCCGGCGTGCGGGCCCGGTTCGCCGACGGCCGGACCGCCGAGGGTGACCTGCTGGTCGGCGCGGACGGGCTGCGCTCGCGGACCCGGCAGATCATCGACCCGGCGGCACCCCCGCCGCGGTACGTGCCGTTGCTCAACGCCAGCGGCCGGGCCCACGTGCCGGGGCTGTCGGGAGAGCGCGGGGTGATGCACATGGTCTTCGGGCGGCGGTGCTTCTTCTGCTGGATCCCGGTCGGCGGCGACGAGGTCTGGTGGTTCGCCAACCCGCCCCAGCCGGTGGAGCTGACCCCGGCGCAGCTCGCCGCGATCGGGTCGGAGGAGGGGCGGAACCGGCTGCGGGCACTCTTCGCCGGCGACGTCGGTCCGGCGTCGACGATCGTCGAGAACACCGAGGTGATCCGGTACGGCTGGCCCACCTACGACCTGCCGTCGGTGCCCACCTGGCACCGCGACCGCATGATCGTCATCGGCGACGCCGCGCACACCGCCGCACCCTCCTCGGGGCAGGGCGCGGCGATGGCGTTCGAGGATTCGGTGGTGCTCGCCCGGTGCCTGCGCGACCTGCCGGACGTCCCGGCCGCCTTCACCGCGTACGAGCGGCTGCGCCGGGGGCGGGTGGAGAAGGTGGTGGTCCAGGGGAGGAGGACCAGCAGCACGAAGGCCGCCGGCCCGGTCGCCCGGGTGCTCCGGGACATCGCCCTGCCGATCATCGCGAAGCGGGTCGCGAAGGACGACGGGGCCTCCCTCGCCTGGCTCTACGACCACCACATCGAGTGGGACGCGACGGTGGCCGCCTGAGTCAGTCCCGCCGGTGCTCCCGGTCGTACGCCGCCCGGGCCGCGCTGATCGCCGCCCGGTGCCGCTCGGCCCACCCGGTCAGCGATGGGACACGACAGTGCCTCCCTCCGCTCGGCCCGATGGTCACACAGGATGCCCCGTGGCGACGAAGCGTGAGCGGCATCGGCGCGGGGACGGGGTCGGGGTCCGGCCGGCGTGCGGCGTCACCCGGGCCGGTCCGGCCCCACCCCGGGTACGCCCGGACCGGCCCGGTGCACCGCGATCGCGACGTGGAGCCGGTCCCGGGCACCGAGCTTGTCGAGGATGTGGCGGACGTGCGTCTTCACCGTCCACTCGCTGATCACCAGGTGGCCGGCGATCTCCTCGTTGTTCAGCCCGGCGGCGATGAGGAACGCCACCTCCCGCTCCCGAGCGGTGAGCCGGTCCAGGGCTTCGGCCTCGGCCGGCCGGGGTGGCTCGGCGTACCGTTCGATGACCCGTCGGGTGACCGCCGGGTCGAGCAGCGCCTGACCCGCGGCCACCACCCGCACCGACTGGCGCAGCGTGTCCGGTGGGGCGTTCTTGAGCAGGAACCCGCTCGCCCCGGCGCGGAGCGCGGCGAAGACGTACTCGTCCAGGTCGAAGGTGGTCAGGACGATCACCCGGGTGGGGTGCTCGGCGGAGCGGCCCACGATCGCCCGGGTCGCCGCGATGCCGTCCGTGCCCGGCATCCGCACGTCCATCAGCACCACGTCGGGCCGCAGGTGCCCGCTCAGCGCCACCGCCTCGGCACCGTCGCGGGCCTCGCCCACCACCAGGAGGTCGTCGGTGCGGTGCAGCAGCGACCGCAACGCGTCCCGCACCGCCTGCTGGTCGTCGGCGAGCAGCACCCGGACGGTCATCGGGACGCCCCCGGCTCGGCCGGCAGCCACGCCTCCACGAGGAATCCCCGCTCCGGGCCCGGCCCGGCCCGCAGCCGACCGCCGACGCTGCGGGCCCGGTCGGACATCCCGGCGAGGCCGTGGCCGCCCTGCGCGGGCAGCGCGCCGGGGCGGCCGTCGTCGTCGAAGCGCAGGTGCACCCCGTCCCCGGCGTGCTCCACCACCAGGCGGGCCCGCCTGGCACCGGAGTGCCGGATGGTGTTGGTCAGCGCCTCCTGGCAGATCCGGTAGACCGCGAGCGCCACCGAGCCGGTCAGCTCGGATCCGGGGCTGATCCGCACTTCCAGCTCCACCCCCGCCGCCCCGGCCACCGCCCGGAGACGGTCCAGGTCGGCCAGGCCGGGCGCCGGGGCGAGCGGCGCCGCGCCGTCCCCGTCGCTCCCGCCGCGCAGCAGCCGGACCGTCCTCGTCGTCTCCCGCAGCGCCTCGTCGTGGGCGGCCAGCGCCGCGGCGACCGCCGCCCGGCAGGCCGGCGGGTCCGCGGTCACCGTCTCCTCGGCGATCCGCAGCTGCAGCCCGATCACCACCAGGCTGTGGGCCGCCACGTCGTGCAGGTCCGCCGCCACCGCGAGGCGCTGCTCGGCCATCCGCTGGGCGGCCACCCGCCGGTTCTCCTCGGCGGCCCGGGCTAGCCGGTCCCGCACCTCGCCCGCCCAGCGACGCCGCTGCCAGGCGGCCTCGCCGACGGCCAGCGCGAGGCCGACGACGATCAGCGTCTGCGCCTCACCGACGAGGACCGGCAGGACCGGCTCGCCCTCGGCGCCGGTCCGCCAACCGATGTCACCGACGCTGATCACGACGGCGATCAGCGCGGCGGGGAGCAGCCGCCCGGCGGTGGCGGCCCGGGCGTACGGCACCAGCAACGGCCAACCCAGCCCGATCGCCGGAAAGCCGGCCACGTGGTAGCCGACCACCACCGCGGCGGAGAGCGCCAGCACCGGCACCGGTCGACGCCGCCCGGCCAGCTGAAGGGCGCCCAGCACCCCGCCGAGGGCCCAGCCGGCGAGCCCCGGCGACCGGCTGGCCGGTTCGACGGCGATGTCCACCGCCAGCCAGACCGACCCGGCGACGAGGCCGGCGGCTGCCGCGTCCCGGAGCCTCACGGGTGCGGGTGCGGAATCAGGTTCGTCGGGTTCACCTGGCCCTCCGTCCCGGGCGCTACGACGACGTACTGTCCCATCATGCCGGCGTCCTCGTGCGCCAACAGGTGACAGTGGAACATGTACGGCCGGGTCGCGTCGGCGTGCTGTCCGAAGCTGACCAGGAGGGTCACCTCGGTGCCCGGCGCGACGAAGACGGTGTCCTTGCGACCGCGCATGTCGGGCGTGGTCGCCCCGCTGACGGTGAACGCGGCGTTGTGCACGTGGAAGTTGTGCGGCACCCCCTGCCGGTTGCGGATCCGCCACCGCTCGGTGGTCCCGAGTGGCACCGCGAAGTCGATCCGGCCGAGGTCCATCGTCCGGCCGTTGATGGTGAAGTCGCCCAGGTCGAACCGCCGGTCGGGGTGGCCCCGGGGCGGCTGCGCGACCGGCGCGGCGGCCGGCAGGCGCGCCGGTAGCGGGACCGACGGCGCCAGCTGCCCGTCGGCGGCGAGCAGGAGCAGGTGGAACTCGTCGTCGCCGCCGGCCAGCCGGTCGTAGAGCACGTTCGCCCCCAGCTCCGGCGGGCGGCTGACCAGCAGCAACCGTTCGCTCGGCCGGACGGTGACCACCAGCTCGACGCGTTCGCCGGGGCTCACCCGGACGTGGTCGGTCTCCACCGGCGCGGGCAGCAGCCCCTGGTCGGAGCCGACCAGGTGGAAGGGGCGACCGTCGGCGAGGGCGAGGTCGTACACCCGTGCGTTCGAGGCGTTCAGCACCCGCAACCGGACCCGCTGCGTGGTCACCCGGAGCACCGGCCCCCAGGTGCCGTTGACGAAGACGTCCCGGCCGAGCAGTCCCACGATGTCGGTGCCACCGAAGTCGATGCCGTCGGTGTCCGTACCGCCGTCGTCGGTCACGGTCCGGTCCTGCAGGACCAGGGGGATGTCGTCGACGCCGTAGCGCTCCGGGAGCAGACCCGCCGCCCGGTCGTCGTCGACCAGGATCATCCCGGCCAGGCCGCGGTGGACGTGGTGCCGGGTGGAGCCGTGCGGGTGGGGGTGGTACCAGAGCGTGGCGGCCGGTTGGTCGATCCGCCAGGACGGCTGCCAGGTGCCGCCGGGCGGGACCAGCTGGTGCGGGCCGCCGTCGGCGACGGCCGGCAGCTCCATCCCGTGCCAGTGCAGGGTGGTGGCCTCCGGCAGGTCGTTGCGGACCCGGGGGGCCACCAGTTCCCCCCGGCGCATCCGCAGCGTCGGGCCGAGGTAACTGCCGTTGGCGCCCCAGGTGGGGGTGCTCCGTCCGGGCAGCAGCTCGGTGGTGCCGGCGCGCAGGGCCAGCTCGTGGACGATGCGACCGGCGGCGTCCCGGCGGGGCGTGGCGACCGGCGGCACGGCCAGCGGCCGGTCGAACCGCACCCGGCCGACGTTGCCGCGACCGGCGGTGACCCAGACGTGCCCGGCCAGCGCGCCCGCAGGCACCACGGTGGCCAGGCCGGCCAGTCCGGCCAGGCGGAGGAAGCGGCGGCGGGAGGTCACGTCCCCGGCCGGTCGCGCCGGGGCCACGCAGCGAGAGCCAGGCCGAGCAGGATCAGCCACCCCGCCACCCAGGACTCCGGCGCCGGCACCACGGCCGGCTCGCGGAGGATCACGTGCAGGGGCACGAAGAGCCCGCCGAAGAGGACGAAGACACCGAAGAGGGCCAGCGCCGCGCCGAGCAGCCGGCGCACGGGGACTGATCTACCGTGAGGTCGGGACATGCGGTGACGCTATGACCGCGCCATCGGCCCGGGCATCGCTCCACGGAGGTATCCGTCGGCCGCCCTGGTTGACCGGGGCCGCTGTGGCGGGGAGGGTGACGTGATGAGCGGGGCGGAGGAGACGCGGGACGGGGTCAAGCTGACCAGTCTGGACCAACCGCTGCTCGCCGGCGGGGACGTCACCAAGCGGGACCTGGTCGACTACCTCGACGCGGTGCGCGAGCGGATCCTGCCCGGCCTGCGGGACCGGCCGCTGTCGGTGATCCGGCTGCTGCGCGGCCAGGACCCGTTCATGCAGAAGAACCTGCCGAAGTACACCCCGGAGTGGGTGCGCCGCACCTCGGTCTGGGCCGAGGCGTCGCACCGGCAGGTGTCGTACGCCCTCTGCGACGACCGGCGGACCCTGCTCTGGTTCGCCAACCAGCGGGCGATCGAGTACCACCCGACGCTGAGCACCGTCGCCGATCCCCAGCACCCCACCCACCTGGTGCTGGATCTGGACCCGCCGGAGGGGGACGCCTTCACTGCGGTCGTCGGGGCCGCCCGCCTGGTGCGGCGGGCGCTCGCCGAGGCGGGGCTGGCCGGGGCGGTGAAGACCAGTGGCGCGAAGGGCCTGCACGTCTTCGTGCCGGTCGCGGCGGGCACCAGCGCCGAGGAGGCGGCCGCCGCCACCCGCGCCCTGGCCGTGCACGCGGAACGGCTCGACCCGGCGCTCGCCACCACCGCCTTCATCCGGGAGGACCGGGGCGGGCGGGTCTTCGTCGACGCGACCCGGGCCGGCGGGGCCACCGTGGTGGCCACGTACAGCCCCCGGGTGCGGCCCGGCCTGCCGGTCTCGTTCCCGGTGGCCTGGGACGACCTGGACGCGGTGAGCCCGGCGGACTTCACGGTGCGGACCGTCCCGGCCCTGCTCGGCGATCGGGACCCGTGGGCCGAGGCGATGCCGGCGCCGCAGCGGCTCCCGGACGACCTGGTCGCCGAGGGTCGGACCATCCCGGTGGCCCGGGTGCAGGCCATGCACGAGGGGAAACGCCGCGCGAGGGCCCGTCGGGAGTCCGGCGGCGGCTGACCGGGGCGACGTCGCTCCAGATCGTGGAGGAGGAGTGGGCATCGGTGGAGCTGTCGCTGGGTCCGGCTGCCAGGGCCGCCCTGGCGGAGCGCGGGTGGTCGAGTGAGCGGAGGGTGGACATCGCGGATCAGGCGTCTCGACTCTCCCGTCTCGGTTACCGGCTGGATGACAGGATGCTCGAGGTTCTGTCCTCCCTCGTCGGACTGCGGGTGGGCCCGGTCGTGGTGAGGGGCGTGGACTTCCATAACGATGAGCCGTTCATCGTCGACCCGCTGGGAGTTGGCACGAGGAACCGGGACGAGTGCCGGCGGCTGGAGAGGATGTTCGGCACGACGTTCAGTCCACTGGGGTGGTGGCTCTGTCGGTCGCACGTCTACTTCGGCGCCAGCGGACTGGTGGTAGCCGCGTTACCCGGCGTGATCTGGCATCTGGGCGACACCCTCGACGAGGCGATCGAGTTCATGTTGTTGGCGAACCGTCCACTCGTCAGGCTCTTGAGCAAGGATGGCCTGGAATGAGGGGTTGACGTCCAACGCGAAGAAGCCCGGACCGACTGGTCCGGGCTTCTTCGCGTTGGTGGTGCCCCCGGCAGGATTCGAACCTGCGCCCCCGCCTCCGGAGGGCGGTGCTCTATCCCCTGAGCTACGGGGGCTCAGCGACTCGGAAAGACTAGCAAACGCCCCTACCGATCGCCGAATCGGTATCCACTGTCCTTCTCCGTGTCGCCCACCCGCCCGCGAACCCCCGTGGTGATCATGGAGTTGGCGGCGATGTGGATCTTCAAACCGCCGTAAACTTCATGATCAGCGGCTGGGGTGGGTGGGTCAGGCGGCGGCCTGGGCTCGGCCGCAGCTGGGCAGGGGGTGCAGGGCGATACGGCGGGGCAGGCGGCGGGGCCACTCGTTGCGAGGCCAGGAGCCGTCCACGATCAGGTGCACGGTGCGCTCCTCGGCGCCGCTGAGCCGCAGCACGAAGTCCCGGGGGAGCGGCGCGTCGACGCCGGGCGTGGTCACCATGAACCGGACCCGGCCCCGGGACGACACCGCCGAGATGACGTCGGCGGCCGGCATGGTGCCCCGCAGGCGTACCCGGCCGATCCAGTAGACCTCGGCGGCGTGCTCCTGGGCGGCCCGGGTGATGGCCGGGTACTCGCTGCGTACCCACCGCTCCACCGCGCCGACGCAGAGCCCGCAGGCCCGCTCCCGCGGCTCCCGCGGACCCAACCCCCAGGCCCGCAGGTACGCCCCGACCGTGCCGGAGTCCATCGCCAGGTCGAACTGGCGCTCGACGAGCATGCTGAGGCTCTGTCGCGTCCACAGCTCCTCGTCCAGCCCGAACTCGTCGGGATGGACGCCGCGCAGGGCGTCGATCAGTTCCAGTTCCTGGTCGCGGCTGAGCGTTCCGGACTCGCCCTGCCGGTGTCCGCGACGGACGGCTGCCACCGCTCCGTCACCGCCGATGGTGTGGCGTCGGCACCAGCTGGTGACCGAGCGCCGCGCGTCTCTGAGTGCAACCCCCACGTCCTGCGCAACGAGCACGAATCACGACCGGTCACGCCATATGGCTGAAAAGGTTCACCAAGTCCCTCTAAAGCGATGAAGCGGCTGAAAGGGATGCGAGCCCTATAAGGTGCATATCGGACCCCCGGCGACCCGCCCGTGTGGGTACGGCGGGAGCGGTGGCTTCTCGCCGCGGTGTCGGCGGCCGCGACCTGTCGTTGCACCTGTGTGACGTGCCATCCGCCGCCGAGCCCCGGCCGGGCCTCCCCCGGAACCACCCGCTGGGCCCGGCTGTGCGTCGTGACGCTCACCCTCGGCGCGTTCGGTCCGTACCTCGCGCCGGGTCTGCGGACGGAAGAGGTGAGCGTCTACGGGGCGGTCGCGGCCCTGTTCCTGCTCGGGCTCTGGACGCGGGTCCGCCTCACCGGCACGGCGCAGTGGGTGGCCGCGGCGCACCTGACCCTCATCGCGGTCGCCACGTCCGGGGTGCTCCTCCCGCCGCCGAACCACACGCTGTACCGCCCGGGCAGCATCCTCGCCGGCCTCGACAACGTGCTCCTGCCGATCGCGGTCGTCGCCGTCGTCGGGATGCTGGTCGGGGCCGGTGCGGACCCGGGCCGCATGCTCCGCGCCGGCTGCGCGACCGTGGTGTGGGCGAACCCGGGTGCTGGCCCCGTTCCGGCTCTTCGGCGACGCGGAGAGCGTCGCCGACCGGGCCGAACAGCTCGGCCGCTACTGCTGTTGCTGGTGCGGCGGGACGGTAGCGCCGGGCCCTGGTGGCAGGCGGCCGGCTCCGGCCGGCACCGCACCCTCCTACCGCAGGGGGTGCCGCTGCGCCGGTCAACCCACCGGCGGTCGGGAGGTGCGCCGTGACGACGAGGGCCGCCCCCTCTCCACCGGAGAGAGGACGGCCCTCGCGGGTGCCGGCTGCCTCAGCCCTTCGCCTGCTTCTGCAGGTCCAACAGGTTGTTCAGCTCGTTCTGCTGGGTCGACTTCATCGTGGTGGCGAGCCGGACCACCTCGGGGTCGTCCGTGGCGTCCAGCACGGCGTCGATCATGTGGATGCCGCCCAGGTGGTGGGCGATCATGAGCCGGAGGAACTGCTGGTCGACCGCGATCCCCTGGGCCTCGCGCAGCGCCTTCATCTCCTCGCTGGAGGCCATACCCGGCATCAGCCCGTCGCGGAGCGCCTCCCGGCCGTCGGGCATCCAGGCCATCGGCGGCTGCGAGCCGGTCGGGGCCAGCCCCCACTGCCGCAGCCAGGTCTGCATGGCACCGATCTCGCCCTGCTGCCCGGTGGCGATGTCGACGGCCATCTGACGCACCGCCGGCAGGGTCGCCGAGCGGTACGCGGTGAGGCCCATCTCCACCGCCTGGGTGTGGTGGGTGGTCATGTCCCGGGCGAAGCCCGCCTCGACGGAGGTGTCGCCGGGGCGGGTGAGCCCGGGCGTCAGGAGGCCACCGGCGTACCCGAGGAGCAGGCCGACCACGACGGCGGCGAGCAGCGCGAGGGTGCCGGTGCGGCGGGTGGCCCCCCGGCCGTCGGTGTCGACGGCCGGGGTGGTCTCGTCCTCCGTCATGGCGGAAACAGACATCAGAGGCGTTCCCTACTGCGTCGGCTGGAGGTCGCGCGGCGTGGTGCCGGTGGCCGTGACGCCCTGGTTGCACAGGGCGGTCGGGCCCTCGATGGAGGCGTTCACCCGGAGCGCCTTGATGAACTCGTCGATCCGACCGTCGCCCGCGTCGTCGACCTTGAGCTGGTAGCCCCAGGCCTGGAGCGACACCGGCTTGTCGAGGCCGTCGACCGGGCTCATCATCGTCTTCTCAACGCCGCGCACCCGGTCGGCCAGCTTCTCCACCTGGTCCTTGGGCAGGTCCGACCGGTAGGTGACCCAGACCGCGCCGTGCTCCAGGCTGTGCACCGCGTGCTCGTTGGCGATCGGGGCGTCGTAGACGTCACCCATGCAGTTCTGCCAGGCGTTGTTGTGTCCGCCACCGACCGGCGGGTTGTACTTGTACTGGAGCGGGCCGGAGGTGTGCCTCTCGTACTTGAGGCTCTCGGGGTCCTTCTCGCGGAAGTTGACGATCCCGCTGATGTCGGCGGCCCGGTCCTCCCAGCTACGGGAGCCCTTGAATGCCGCCCAGGAGCCGTACCCGATGATCGAGACGGCCAGTACGCCGACGGCGACGAACAGGGCGATCGGCCCCCAGGCACGGCCGCTGCTCACCTTCACCGGGGTGACCGGCTTACGGGGGCCCTTGCCTCCCGAGGTCGGGCGGGGGTTGCCCGCCGACTTGCCGGCCCCGGGCTTGGCGCCGGGCGCGGGCCGGCCAGCCGCCGGCTTCTTGCCGGTGCTGACCACGGTGGGACGGCGCTGCGGGCCGCCCGGGGTGCTGATGCTCATGGTGCCTCGTCAGGTCGGTCGGTCAGGGGTTGGCGGGCCGGGTGACACGCTGGGTCGCCGCCGAGTTCCCGAGTCTACCCCCGATAACATGGATCAGTGACTCCTGCAGAACTCGCTGAGGTCGTCCTCTCCGCAGCCCACGCCGTCTTCACCGACCGGGGCCTCGACCCGGCCGCGCTCCCGGCGCGGACGGCGGTGGAACGACCGCGCAACCCCGAGCACGGCGACTACGCCTCGACGCTGGCGTTGCAGCTCAGCAAGAAGGTGGGGGTCCCGCCGCGGGAGCTGGCCGCCGCACTCGCCGAGCAGCTCGGCCGGGCCGGAGGGGTCAAGTCGGTGGAGATCGCCGGCCCGGGCTTCCTCAACATCCGGCTGGACGCGGCCGCCGCCGGGCAGCTCGCCCGGGTGATCGTCGAGGCCGGCCCGGAGTACGGCCGCAGCGACCGGCTCGCCGGCCAGAAGATCAACCTCGAGTTCGTCTCCGCGAACCCGACCGGCCCGGTGCACATCGGCGGGGTCCGGTGGGCCGCGGTCGGCGACGCGCTGGGCCGGCTGCTGCGCGCCACCGGCGCCGAGGTCGGCACGGAGTACTACTTCAACGACGCCGGCTCCCAGATCGACCGGTTCGCCCGGTCCCTGCTCGCCGCCGCCAAGGGCGAGCCGGCCCCCGAGGACGGGTACGCCGGCGCGTACATCAACGAGATCGCCGAGGCCGTCCAGCGCGTCCGGCCTGACCTGCTGGAGCTGGACGACGCCACCGCCCAGGAGGTCTTCCGGGTCGAGGGTGTCGCGCTGATGTTCTCCGAGATCAAGTCCTCGCTGCGCGGCTTCGGTGTCGAGTTCGACACCTACTTCAACGAGAAGGACCTGCACGACCGCGGTGAGCTCGACCACGCGCTCAACCGGCTGCGTGAGCAGGGCCACCTCTTCGAGGCCGACGGCGCCACCTGGCTGCGCACCACGGACTTCGGGGACGACAAGGACCGGGTGCTGCGCAAGTCCAACGGCGAGTGGACCTACTTCGCCGCCGACTGCGCCTACTACCTCGACAAGCGCGAGCGCGGCTTCGAACGGGTCGTGATCATGCTGGGCGCCGACCACCACGGCTACATCGGCCGGATGAAGGCGATGGCGGCGTGCTTCGGCGACGACCCGGAGCGCAACCTGGAGATCCTGATCGGCCAGCTGGTCAACCTGGTCCGCGACGGCGTGCCGGTGCGGATGAGCAAGCGGGCCGGCACCGTGGTCACGCTGGAGGACCTGGTCGAGGCGATCGGCGTGGACGCCTCCCGGTACGCGCTGGCCCGCTACTCCAGCGACTCGCCCATCGACATCGACGTGGAGCTGTGGACCCGGGCCACCCGCGACAACCCGGTCTACTACGTGCAGTACGTGGCCGCCCGGACGGCGAGCGTGGGGCGCAACGCCGCCGAGGTCGGCCTGACCCGGGGCGACGGCGACAGCTTCCGCCCCGAGCTGCTCGACCACGAGAAGGAGAACGAGCTGCTCAAGGCGCTCGCCGAGTTCCCCGCCGTGGTCGCCGCGGCGGCGGAGCTGCGCGAGCCGCACCGGGTCGCCCGCTACCTGGAGGAGCTGGCCGGCGCCTACCACCGGTTCTACGACAACTGCCGGATCCTGCCGCGTGGCGAGGAGGAGGTCACCGACCTGCACCGCACCCGGCTCTGGCTCAACGACGCCACCCGCACGGTGATCGCCAACGGCCTGCGCCTGCTGGGTGTCTCCGCGCCCGAGAGGATGTGATCGCGTGCGAGCGCGAGGAGTGAGCTTGCGAGCCCCCCGGTCGCGAAGCGGAGATCGCTGATGCGGGCCCACGAAGCCGGCGCCCTGCACGGCGACATCGGCAGCCGGCCGCCCTGGCTGCGTGCCCCCGGGGACGTCAACGCCCTGGTGCCGCAGCTGTGGCCGCGCAACGTGACGCGGGCCGCCGACGGCACGCTGGTGGTCGCGGGCCTCGGCGTCCGCGACATCGCGGCCGAGTTCGGCACCCCGGTGTACGTCCTCGACGAGGACGACCTGCGCTCGCGCTGCCGGGACTTCCGGGCCGCCTTCCCCAGCGAGGACGTGTACTACGCCGGCAAGGCGTTCCTCTGCCGCGCGGTGGTCCGGATGATCGCCGAGGAGGGCATGCACCTGGACGTGTGCACCGGCGGCGAGCTGGCCACCGCGCTCTCCGCCGGGATGCCCCCCGAGCGGATCGGCTTCCACGGCAACAACAAGTCGGTGGCCGAGCTGACCCGGGCGCTGGACGCCGGGGTGGGGCGGATCATCCTCGACTCGTTCACCGAGATCGACCGGCTCACCGCGCTGGCCCGCGAGCGCGGGGTACGCCCCGGCGTCATGATCCGGGTCACCGTCGGCGTGGAGGCACACACCCACGAGTTCATCGCCACCGCTCACGAGGACCAGAAGTTCGGCTTCTCGTTGACCGGTGGGGCGGCCGCCGCGGCCGCCTTCAAGATCCTCGACGAGGACGTGCTGGACCTGCGCGGCCTGCACTCGCACATCGGCTCGCAGATCTTCGACGCCAGCGGCTTCGAGGTCTCCGCCCGCCGCGTGCTCGGCCTCCAGGCGCAGATCCGCGACGCGCGCGGGGTGGAGCTGCCCGAGCTGGACCTCGGCGGCGGCTTCGGCATCGCGTACACCACCCAGGACGACCCGGCCACGCCGCAGGAGCTGGCGAAGCGGCTGCGCAAGATCGTCGACGGCGAGTGCGCCGCCGAACGGCTGGCCGTGCCGCACCTGTCGATCGAGCCGGGCCGGGCGATCGTCGGGCCGGCCGTGTTCACCCTGTACGAGGTGGGGACGGTCAAGTCCGTGCCGACAGGCACTGGTAACGACGCAGGGGATGGACGTCGTGCCTATGTCAGCGTCGACGGCGGGATGAGCGACAACATCCGCACCGCGCTCTACGACGCCTCCTACTCGGCGACGCTGGCCTCCCGGGCCTCGGCCGCCCAGCCGATGCTCGCCCGCGTGGTGGGAAAGCACTGTGAGTCCGGGGACATCGTGGTGAAGGATGAATTCCTGCCCGCCGATGTGCAGCCGGGAGATCTTGTCGCGGTGCCCGGCACGGGTGCCTACTGCCGGAGCATGGCCAGCAACTACAACCACGTACCCCGACCCCCGGTGGTCGCGGTGCGCGACGGCCACGCCCGGCTGATCGTCCGGCGGGAGACCGAAGAGGACCTGCTCGCTTTGGATGTGGGATGACGTCACCTGTGCGTTTGGCGCTGCTCGGCTGCGGGACCGTGGGCAGCGAGGTGGTCCGGCTGCTGCACGAGCAGTCGGCCGACCTCGCCGCCCGGATCGGCGCTCCGCTGGAGATCGCCGGCATCGCCGTACGCCGGGTGGGCCGCGACCGCGGCGACCTGCCGGTCGACCCGGACCTCTTCACCACCGACCCGCTCGGGCTGATCAAGCGCGACGACGTGGACGTGGTGGTCGAGGTGGTCGGCGGCATCGAGCCGGCGCGCACCTGGCTGGTCGAGGCGCTGCGGGCCGGCAAGAGCGTGGTCACCGCCAACAAGGCGCTGCTCGCCGAGGACGGCGCGGCGCTGCACGACGCCGCCGCCGAGGGGGGCGCCGACCTCTACTACGAGGCGTCGGTCGCCGGGGCGATCCCGCTGCTGCGCCCGCTGCGCGAATCGCTGCACGGGGACCGGATCAACCGGGTCACCGGCATCGTCAACGGCACCACCAACTTCATCCTCTCCGCGATGGACGCCACCGGCGCCGGCTTCGCCGAGGCCCTCGAGGAGGCCACCGAGCTGGGCTACGCCGAGGCGGACCCGACCGCCGACGTGGAGGGCTTCGACGCCGCGGCCAAGGCGGCGATCCTCGCCTCGCTGGCGTTCCACACCCGGGTCGGCGCCGCCGACGTGCACCGCGAGGGGATCACCGAGGTGACCGCCGCGGACGTGGCGAGCGCCAAGGCGATGGGCTGCACCATCAAGCTGCTGTGCATCGCCGCCCGGGGCGCCGACGCCGCCGGCCGGGAGACCGTCAGCGTCCGGGTCCACCCGGCGATGATCCCGCTGACCCACCCGCTGGCCAGCGTCGGCGACGCGTTCAACGCCGTCTTCGTCGAGGCGGAGGCCGCCGGCCAGCTGATGTTCTACGGGCGCGGCGCCGGGGGCGCGCCGACCGCCAGCGCCGTGCTCGGCGACGTGGTCGCGGTGGCCCGCAACCGGCTCGCCGGGGCTCGGGCGGCCAGCGAGTCGGCGTACGCCGACCTGGCGGTGCGGCCGATGGGGGAGGCGCTGACCCGCTACCACATCAGCCTCGACGTGGCCGACCGTCCGGGTGTGCTGGAGGCGGTGGCCGGGGTGTTCGCCCGGCACGAAGTCTCCATCGCCACCGTGCGGCAGGGGCCGGCGGGCGGCGGGCCGGCCGGGCAGGGCTCCGACGCCGACCTGGTCATCGTGACCCATGTCGCCCCGGACGCCGCGCTGGCCGCGACCGTACGGGAGCTGCGCGGCCTGGACATCGTCCGCTCGGTGGCCAGCGTGCTGCGGGTCGAGGGCGGGCAGTGACGCTGTCCCGCCCTGTGGTTGGGGGCGGGTGCGCCGGGAGCCGGTCCGGGCGGCTGGTCCAGGCTTGACGTGGCCCCGGCGGGACGCCGGCGGTGGGAGCGAGGAGAACGACATGTGGCGTGGTCTGATCGAGACGTACCGGGACCGGCTGCCGGTCACCGATGCCACCCCCGTCGTCACCCTGCACGAGGGGAACACCCCGCTGCTGCCCGCGCCGGTGCTCTCCGCCCGGCTCGGCTGCGACGTGTACCTCAAGGTCGAGGGGGCCAACCCGACCGGCTCCTTCAAGGACCGCGGCATGACCGTGGCGGTCTCCAAGGCGGTCGAGGCCGGGGACAAGGCGATCATCTGCGCCTCCACCGGCAACACCAGCGCCTCCGCCGCGGCGTACGCGGCCCGGGCCGGGATCACCTGCGCGGTGCTGGTGCCGCAGGGCAAGATCGCGCTGGGCAAGCTGGCCCAGGCCCTCGTGCACGGGGCGAAGCTGCTCCAGGTGCAGGGCAACTTCGACGACTGCCTGTCGCTGGCCGCGAAGCTCGCCCAGGACTTCCCGGTGGCGCTGGTCAACTCGGTCAACCCGGACCGGCTGCACGGCCAGAAGACCGCCGCCTTCGAGATCGTCGAGGCGCTCGGCGACGCCCCCGACATCCACTGCCTCCCGGTGGGCAACGCCGGCAACATCTCCGCGTACTGGATGGGCTACGGCGAGGACCTGGCCGCCGGCAACGCCACCCGCACCCCGAAGATGTACGGCTTCCAGGCCGCCGGGGCCGCGCCGATCGTGACCGGGCAGGTGGTGCACGAGCCCTCCACCATCGCCACCGCCATCCGGATCGGCAACCCGGCCAGCTGGACCAAGGCCGTGGACGCCCGGGACGCCTCGCAGGGACTCATCGCCGCGGTGACCGACCGGGAGATCCTCTCGGCGTACCGGCTGCTCGCCCGCGAGGTGGGTGCCTTCGTCGAGCTGGGCAGCGCGGCCAGCGTGGCCGGCCTGCTCCAGCAGGAGGCGCAGGGGCGGATCCCGGCCGGCTCCACCGTGGTCTGCACGGTCACCGGGCACGGGCTGAAGGACCCGGAGTGGGCCATCTCCACCGCGCCCGCGCCGGTCACCATCGCCAACGACGTCCTCGCCGCGGCGCGCTCCCTCGACCTGGCCTGAGGCGCCCCCGCCGCCGGCGACCCGGCTGCGGGCGGTGCGGGTCGGGTCGGGCACACTTCCCGTACCCCTCCCGCACGCACCCTCTCCCAGGAGTGACCACGCTGATGTCGCTGCTCGCCAGATTCAGCCTCGCCAATCGGGGGCTCGTCGCACTAGTCGCGGTGGTGATCACGGCGTTCGGCGCCTTCGCCGTACCGTCGTTGAAGCAACAGCTGCTGCCGTCGCTGGAGTTCCCGGCCGCGTTCATCGTGGCCCCCTACCCCGGCGCCGGCCCCGAGATCGTCGAGTCGCAGGTCACCGAGCCGATCGAGAACAGCCTCCAGGGCATCCCGGGGCTGGAGAAGCTCACCTCCACCTCCCGCGAGGGACTGACCACCATCCAGGTGCAGTACGCGTTCGGCACCGACCTGGACGACGTGGTCAACAAGATGCAGACCGCGCTGAGCCGGATCGACGCGCAGCTGCCGGAGAGCGTCGACCCGCAGGTCCTCGCCGGCAGCACCGACGACCTGCCCGCGGTGGTCCTCGCCGCGGCCGGCGGGTCCGACCAGGGGGCGCTGGCCGAGCGGTTGCGGGACACGGTCGTGCCGGAGCTGGAGGCGATCGAGGGCGTCCGCACGGTGGAGGTGACCGGCACCCGGGACGACGTCGTGGTGGTCACCCCGAACCTGGCCAAGCTGGCCGCGGCGAAGCTCTCGCCGACCGCGATCGGCACCGCGTTGAAGACCAACGGCGTCGCGGTGCCGGCCGGCACGGTCGTCGACGGCACCCGGGCGCTGCCCGTGCAGGTCGGCACGCCGATCGCCACTCTGGACGACCTGCGCGGCATCGTCCTCGCCCCGGCCGGGCCCAAGGCGGCGCCGGTCCGGCTCGGCGACGTGGCCACCGTCGAGCAGCAGCTCGCCCCGGCCACCGCGATCACCCGCACCAACGGCCAGGACAGCCTCGGCATCGCGGTCACCGCGGCCCCGGACGGCAACGCGGTGCAGATCTCGCACGAGATCCGGGACCGGCTCGCCGAGCTGAAGTCCGCCTCGGGCAGCGAGCTGACCGTGGTCTTCGACCAGGCCCCGTTCGTCGAGAAGTCGATCGAGAGCCTGACCACGGAGGGGCTGCTCGGCCTGCTCATGGCCGTCGTGGTCATCCTCGTCTTCCTGCTGTCGATCCGTTCGACGGTGGTCACCGCGGTCTCCATCCCGCTCTCCGTCGTGGTGGCGCTGATCGCTCTCTGGATCGGCGACTACTCGCTCAACCTGCTCACCCTCGGCGCGCTCACCATCGCGGTCGGCCGGGTGGTCGACGACTCGATCGTCGTGCTGGAGAACATCAAACGACACCTGGAGTACGGCGAGCCGAAGCGTGACGCGATCCTCGGCGCGGTCCGCGAGGTGGCCGGCGCGGTCACCGCGTCGACCCTGACCACGGTCGCCGTCTTCGCCCCGATCGCGCTGGTCGGCGGCTTCGTCGGGCAGCTCTTCGCGCCGTTCGCGATCACCGTCACGGTGGCCCTGCTCGCCTCGCTGCTGGTGTCGCTGACCGTGATCCCGGTGCTGGCGTACTGGTTCCTCAAGCCGCCGCGGGGCGGGGTGGACGACGCCGCGGCCCGCCGCGCCGCCGAGGAGAAGGAGCTGCGCAGCCCGTTGCAGCGGGCGTACCTGCCGGCCATCGGGTTCGCCACCCGTACCCGGGCGACCCGGTGGATCACCGTGGGGCTCGGGGTGCTGGTGCTGCTCGGCACCTTCGGGCTGGCCAGCCAGCTGAAGACCAACTTCCTGGACGACTCGGGCCAGGACACCCTGAACATCACCCAGGAGCTGCCGGCCGGCACCGGTCTGGCCGGCACCGACCAGGCGGCCCGCCGGGTGGAGGCGGTGCTGGAGCGCACCGACGGCGTCGAGACGTACCAGGTCACGGCCGGCGGTGGCGACAACCCGTGGCAGGGCGGCGGCGGCAACAACGTCGCCACCTGGTCGGTGGCGCTCGGTGGCGACACCGACGCCAAGGAGATGCGGGAGATCCTGCGCCGCGAGTTCGACACCCTCGGCCCGGAGGCCGGTGAGATCAGCTTCGGCGGCGGTGAGGGCGGCGCGTCCGCCAACCAGCTGGAGGTGGTCGTCCAGGCCACCGATCCCGAGGCGCTGGCCCGGGCCGCGGAGGCGGCCCGTACGGCGATGGCCGGCACGCCGGACGTCGAGGACGTCTCCACCAGCCTGGCCGCACGGGTGCCGCGGGTGGACGTGACCGTCGACCGGGTCGCCGCCGCGCGGGCCGGGTTGACCGAGGCCGCGGTCGGGCAGCTGGTGGCGCAGGCGTACCGGGGTGCCCCGCTGGGTCAGGTGGCGCTCGACGGCGGGCAGCGGGACGTGGTGCTGCGCACCTCCGCCACGCCGCCGACGACGGTGGAGCAGCTGCGCGCCCTGCCGGTCGGGCCGGTCAAGCTGGACGACATCGCGGACGTGGTCCAGGCCGAGGGGCCGCAGCAGGTCACCCGGATCGACGGCGAGCGCAGTGTCTCGGTGACCGGCACGGCCACCGGCGCCAACCTGGGCGCGACGACCCAGGAGCTGCAGAAGCGGCTGGACGACATCGACGTGGCGGGTGCGACGTTCGAGGTGGGCGGCGTCAGCGCCGACCAGGAGGAGGCCTTCGGTGACCTGGGGCTGGCCGTGCTGGCGGCGATCGCGATCGTCTTCCTCATCATGGTGGCGACGTTCCGGAGCCTCACCCAGGCGCTGATCCTGCTGATCTCGATCCCGTTCGCCGCCACCGGCGCGATCGGGCTGCTGCTGGCCACCGGCACCCCGCTGGGCGTGCCGGCGCTGATCGGCGTGCTCATGCTGGTCGGCATCGTGGTGACCAACGCGATCGTGCTGTTGGACCTGATCAACCAGTACCGGGCGCAGGGGATGGGCGTGGCCGAGGCGGTGGTCGAGGGTGGCCGGCGCCGGCTGCGTCCGATCCTGATGACCGCGGTCGCCACCATCTTCGCGCTGCTGCCGATGGCGTTGGGGCTCACCGGCGAGGGTGGCTTCATCTCGAAGCCGCTGGCGATCGTGGTCATCGGCGGTCTGCTCAGCTCGACGCTGCTGACCCTGGTGCTGGTGCCGACGCTCTACACGATGGTGGAGCGCACCAAGGAGTCCCTGCGCGAGCGCCGGGCGCGGCGCCGGGGCGGTCCGGCCGCGGTGGACGGTGCTCCAGCCGCGACCGACGGCGGCCCGGCGGCGGACGACGCCCGCCGGCCCGCCGCCGAGCCGGCTCCGGTCGGGGCGCCGGCCGAGGCCGCGCAGGCGGATCACGAGCCGGCTCCGGCCCGGCCGACCCCCTCACCGGCGCTGGTGGACGGTACCGACCAGTTCGAGGTGCTGCGGCTGCCCAAGAGCCGGCAGTCGCCGCTGCCTCCGACGGAGTAACCCCGTCCGGCACGCAGACCCCCGGTCCGGCTCCACCGGCCCGGGGGTCTGTCGTGTCGGCCGCCCGTCCCACCGAGTCGTTCACGTCATCAGCTCTGAAGCGTCCACACCGTAGGTGCGCCCCCTGGCCGAGCCGCCGCTGCCACCCGCCTCGTCGGCCCCGGGCCGGCTGGCCGCGGCCGGCCTCCGGTCGGTGGCGCACCTCCGGGCCGGGTGCCCTTCGGCACGGCCGCCCACCTGCTCCGACGTGGGGCCGAGGGCCGGTCGGCGGGTAAGGTTCCGGCACGTGTCACCCACCCTGTCGGTCCTCACCGGCAACCGGAACTTCCGCAATCTCTTCCTCGCCGAGCTGGTGGTCTTCGGCGCCGACTGGTTCGTCATGGTCCCGCTGCTGGTGCTCCTGCCGGAGCTGACCGGCAGCGGCGTGTGGGGCGCCCTGGTGCTCGCCCTGGACACCGGCGTGGTGGCGCTGCTGCTGCCGTACACGGGGACGATCGCCGACCGGTTCGACCGCAAGAAAATCATGATGGTGGCGAACCTCGTCACCCTGCTCGGCGTGCTGCTCCTGCTCGGCGTCCGGGACGCCGGCACCGCCTGGCTGGCCATGGCGGCGATCACCCTCGTGGCGGTGGGCAAGGCCTTCTACTCGCCGGCGGCGCAGGCCGCCCTGCCCAACGTGCTCGACCCCGACGAGCTGGCCGCAGGCAACGCGGTGGCCGGTTCCGCCTGGGGCACGATGACCGTGGTCGGCGCCTCGCTCGGTGGGGTACTCAGCGCGGCCTTCGGGCCGTACGTCTGCTTCTGGGTGGCCGCGGTCGGCCTGGCGCTCGCCGCGGGCCTGGCCGCGCTGATCCGCCGGCCCCTGCAGGCGCCCCGGGAGCTCGACCGGCCGACGCCACGGACCTGGGCGGCGATCCGCGAGGCGCTGGGCTACATCGGCCACCGGCCGCGGGTGCTCGCCCTGGTGACGGTGAAGTCCGCGGTCGGGCTGGGCAACGGCGTGCTCACCGTCTTTCCGCTGCTCGCCGGGGTGTTCGGCGTCGGCGCGGTCGGCGTCGGCCTGCTCTTCGCGTCCCGGGGCGCCGGGGCGCTGGTCGGGCCGATCCTGATGCGCCGGGTGCTGACCAACCGGGCCTGGCTGCTGCCGGGGCTCGCCCTGTCGATGTCGCTGTACGGCCTGGCCTACGTCGGCGTCTCGGTGGCCGGCTGGTTCCCGCTGGTGCTCGTCCTGGTCTTCGTCGCCCACTTCGGCGGCGGCAGCAACTGGGTGCTGTCGAACTTCGCCCTCCAGGGTGAGGTGCCGGACCGGCTGCGCGGCCGGGTCTTCGCCACCGACATGATGCTGGCGACCCTGGCCATCTCGATCAGTCAGCTGGTGGTCGCCGCCATGGTGGACGTGGTGGACGAGCGGGTGGTGCTGGCCGCCTGCGGCCTGGTGACCCTGGTGTACGCGGTGGGGTGGCGGATCGCGACCCGGCGCCTCTCGCTCTCGGACCCGGTCACCGAGCCCCGGGTGGCGCCGGCCCGGTGAGTCAGTCGGGGCGGCCGGCCGGTGGCGGCGCGGCCGTCCCGCCCCACGGCGCGGCGGCCGGGTCGACCGCCGGCGGATGCGACCCGGCCGGGTCGACGGCCGGTACGCCGGTCGCCGGGTCGCCGCCGTGCGCCGGGGGCGTCCAGCCGCCCCACGGGTCGCCCGGCGCCTCGGTGACCCGCCGCCCGGCGAACACCGCGCCGAGGAGCAGGCCGATGCCGACCGGGTAGGCCAGATAGAGCACGGCGCTGACCGCGAGGCTGATCGTGCTCAGCCGCCCGAAGCCTCCGTCGTCGAAGTGGTCGGACCTGATCAGATGGGGGAAGACCACCGTCCAGGCCAGGCCCATCAGCTCGACCAGCAGCAGCAGGGCGACACCGGAGAACAGCAGCAGCCGGGCCCGGCGGGGCAGCCGCTTGCGGCGTGCCACGGCCAGCACCAGGCCGGTCACCAGCACCGCGAGGGTGGGCACGTGTCCAACCGCCTGCATGACCTGGAAACCGAGGAACTCCACGCCGCCTCCCGACCGCCGATGACGGCGTCAGGCTAGCGGAAATGATCAATTCCCACCGTCCGGGCGGAACACCGGGACGTCGGCCCCGGGCCCTAGCATGAGCCCGTGCCGACGACATTCCACTCCGGCCCGGTCCGGGTCCGGGTGCCCGCCACCAGCGCCAACCTGGGCCCGGGCTTCGACGCGCTCGGGCTGGCCCTCGGCCTGCACGACGACGTGGCCGCCGAGGTCACCCCGGGCGGCGTACGGGTGACGGTGACGGGCGAGGGCGCCGGCGAGCTGCCGGCGGACGACCGGCACCTGGTGGCCCGGTCGATGCGGGCGGCCTTCGACGCCCTCGGCGGGCAGCCGCCCGGGCTGGTGCTGGAGTGCGTCAACCGGATCCCGCAGGCCCGCGGCCTCGGTTCGTCCTCGGCGGCGATCGTGGCGGGCGTGCTCCTGGCCCGGGCGCTCGTCGTCGACGGCGCGGAACGCCTCGACGACGCCGCGGTGCTGCGCCTGGCCGCCGAGATCGAGGGCCACCCGGACAACGTGGCTCCCTGCCTGTTCGGCGGCTTCACCCTGGCGTGGACGGAGGCGGCGGGGGCCCGGGCCGTCTCGCTCACCGTCGACGCGGCCGTCCGGCCGACCGTCTTCGTGCCCACCGGGCGCGGACTGACCGCGACGGCCCGGGCGGCGTTGCCGCCCTCCGTGCCGCACCCCGACGCGGCGCTGAACGCCGGCCGGGCCGCGCTGCTGGTGCACGCGCTGACCGCCGATCCGACGCTGCTGCTGCCCGCCACCGTGGATCGGCTGCACCAGGACTACCGGGCCGCCGGCATGCCGGAGACGGCCGCCCTGGTCGCTGCGCTGCGTGCGGCGGATGTGGCCGCCGTGGTCAGTGGGGCCGGTCCGACCGTGCTGGCGCTGACCGAGCCGCCGGCCGGCTTCGAGCCGGGAACAGACTGGCAGGTCTGGCGGTTGCCGGTAGAGGCGCGCGGTGCGGCGGTCTTCCGGGGTAGACTTGGACACGCCGAGCGGGACCCTGTTGCCGCAGGTCGGAAGAGTTGATTACGCTCTAGACTTAGCACAGCCGCGAAGCATGCGATCTCCCTGCGGGTCGGCGCACCCCCGAAGCTCTCGGCGGTCAGCCCGTCACCCCTGCCAAGGCCTACGCCGCACCGCAGTTTCCACAGGTCGCCGCAGAGGGCGAGACCTGCTCACCGACGTTGGTGAGTCGGGAAACCGACCGGCTGCTGTGCCACAGACTCCCGCGACGCGTCAGTGCGAGGCGGGTGCACCGAGGCCGCCCGGCCACCTGGCTTTTCGACTCCGGGCAGTCCCGGCCTATCGAGGGAAGGAATCCATTGAGCGACACCACCGACGTGACGTCGGATGTTTCCAACGTCGCTGGCGATGCCACCACCGCCGCCCCTGCCCGCCGTCGGCGTAGCGGTACCGGCCTGTCGGCGATGCTGCTGCCGGAGCTGCAGAGCCTGGCCGCGTCGCTCGGCATCTCCGGCACCGCTCGCATGCGCAAGGGCGAGCTGATCAGCGCGATCTCCGAGCGGCAGGGCGCCGCCGGCACCCCTCGACCTCGGGCCGAGGTCGCGGCCGCCGCTGCCCCCGCCCGTGAAGAGGTCCACGCCGAGGTGCGGGAGGAGCGGCCCGCCGAGCAGGCGCCGGCCGCGCCGGCCGCCACCGGCGAGACCGAGGGCCGGACCAGGACCCGGCGTGGCCGGGTCACGGCCGAGAGCCGCACCACCACCGAGGGCCGGGCTCCCGAGGAGCGCGCCGCCGAGGCGCGTACCGAGGAGGCTCCCGCCGAGACCGGTGACCGGGCCGAGCGCGGCGAGGGCCGCGGCGGTCGTGACCGGGCCGAGCGTGGCGACCGGGCCGAGCGTGGCGACCGGGCCGAGCGTGGCGACCGGGCCGAGCGCGGTGACCGGGCCGAGCGCGGTGACCGGGCCGAGCGTGGCGAGCGTGGCGAGCGTGCCGAGCGCGGTGACCGTGCCGAGCGCGGCGACCGCGGTGACCGGGCCGAGCGCGGCGACCGTGGCGAGCGGGCCGACCGTGGCGACCGGAACGACCGCGGTGGCGACCGGGCCCAGCGCGACAACGACGGTGACGACGACGGCGAGGGCGGCGGCCGGCGCGGCCGGCGCAGCCGGTTCCGTGACCGTCGTCGTGGCCGGGGCGACCGCCCCGAGGGCGGCGGCGACACCGGCGGCGGCCGCGAGCCGCAGGTCGCCGAGGACGACGTGCTCGTCCCGGTGGCCGGCATCATCGACGTCCTCGACAACTACGCCTTCGTGCGGACCACCGGTTACCTGGCCGGTCCGAACGACGTGTACGTCTCGATGTCGCAGATCAAGAAGTACGGGCTGCGCCGCGGTGACGCGATCACCGGCGCCGTCCGGGCCGCCCGCGACACCGGCGGCGAGCAGCGGCGGGACAAGTACAACCCGCTGGTGCGGCTGGACACCATCAATGGCATGGAGCCGGACGAGGCGAAGCGGCGTCCCGAGTTCTACAAGCTCACCCCGCTGTACCCGCAGGAGCGGTTGCGGCTGGAGACCGAGCCGCACATCCTGACCACCCGGGTGATCGACCTGGTCATGCCGATCGGCAAGGGGCAGCGGGCGCTGATCGTGTCGCCGCCGAAGGCCGGTAAGACCATGGTGTTGCAGGCGATCGCGAACGCGATCACGCACAACAACCCGGAGTGCCACCTGATGGTGGTGCTGGTCGACGAGCGGCCCGAAGAGGTCACCGACATGCAGCGGTCGGTCAAGGGCGAGGTCATCGCGGCCACGTTCGACCGTCCGCCGCAGGACCACACCACGGTGGCGGAGCTGGCGATCGAGCGGGCCAAGCGTCTGGTCGAGCTGGGCCACGACGTGGTCGTGCTGCTCGACTCGGTGACCCGGCTCGGTCGGTCGTACAACCTGGCAGCGCCGGCCAGCGGCCGGATCATGTCGGGCGGTATCGACTCCACCGCGCTCTACCCGCCGAAGCGCTTCCTGGGTGCGGCCCGCAACATCGAGAACGGCGGCTCCCTGACCATCCTCGCCACCGCGCTGGTGGAGACCGGGTCCATGGCGGACACGGTCATCTTCGAGGAGTTCAAGGGCACCGGTAACGCGGAGCTGAAGCTGGACCGGAAGATCGCCGACAAGCGGGTCTTCCCCGCCATCGACATCAACCCGTCCGGCACCCGCAAGGAGGAGGTCCTGCTCGCACCCGAGGAGCTGGCCATCATCCACAAGCTCCGCAAGGTGTTGCACTCGCTGGACTCGCAGGCGGCGCTCGACCTGCTGCTGGACCGGCTCAAGCAGTCCCGCACCAACATCGAGTTCCTGATGCAGATCGCGAAGTCGACGCCGGGGGAGTGACCTCACCCGGGTGAGACCCCGAAGGGCACGGCCGCACCGGCCGTGCCCTTCGTCGTCGCTCGACCGGCCGCCGTCCACACCGGACGGCCGCGGCTGCTCAGCGCGCCGGGAGGCGCTTCTCCATGACGTGCTCGCGGCGGACGCCGTCGGGCATCGCGTCGCCGAACCGGCCGGTGTCGGTGAAGCCGCTGCGGCGGTACAGCCCGATCGCCGCGTCGTTCCCCTCGGCCACGGCCAGCCGCAGCACCTCGGCCCCGGACCGGCGGGCCCACTCCGCCACGGCGCGCACCAGTTCGTGCCCGACGCCCCGGCCCCGTCCGGCCGGCGCGACGTACATCGAGATCAGCTCCACCACCCGCTCGTCGTCGGTCGGCACGCCGCTGGCCATGCCGACCGGCTTGCCGTTCCGCACCGCCAGGACGTTGTACGAGCGCGGGATGGCCAGCCGGGCGCGCCACCGGTCCTCCCGGTCGCCGTCGCCCTGCCAGTCCGCCAGCCGGGCGCCGAAGGCCTGGGGCGCCTCGGTCAGCGCGCGCAGCCGCAGTTCGCGCCAGCTCTTCCAGTCGTCAGGGGTGAGGGTCCGCAGCTTCAGCATGCCGGTCAGCCTCCCCGACCGGCCGGCACCGGGCCAGCGATAAACCCGGCCGCCTCAGAAGTCGCCGTCGGCGACCTGGAAGACGGTCAGGCCGAGGGAGCGCCACATGCGGACCACCTGCTGCCGGTCGTCGAAGACCCCGACCACCCGGTAGCGGTCGCGTACCTCGCGTTCGTAGATCTCCCGCTTGACCACGGCGTCCTTGCGGGAGTCACCCACCGCCCGCAGGTGCAGCGCCAGGTAGGGCACCCGCACGTGCCGGTCCAGCCAGGCCACCGTGGCGGGCCGGGCGGAGGCGTCCCGGCCGGAGCAGAAGACCACCCCGTACCCGGCGGCGTGCATCGCCCGCACCGCCGTGATCACCGCCTCGTTGGGCTGGTCCTCGCCGACCCGGGTCATGTCGTACGGGCTGCGGGAGATGTTGAGCGCGACCGTGCCGTCGATGTCGACCAGCACGATCTCGGTGGGCGCCGGCCGGGCCGGGTCGACGGCGCCGGCCCGGCCGACGCGGGCGGTCGGCACCGGCAGCGGCAGCGGACGGTCGGCGAGGTACCGCTCGTGCAGCCGGCGGATGTACACCTCGCCGACCCGGTCCTCCTCCGCCCGCACGGCGTCGCGCCGCAGGCACTCCTCGAGCGGTACGTCGGTGAAGTCGTGCACCACGAAGTCCGCGTCGTGGCGCGCGGCGAGGTCGGCCCAGTCCCGCAGGGTGCGGGAGCGCAGGTTGGTGTCGTCCAGGCAGACGCTCACCCGGGCGCCGAGCAGGGCCTCCACCTGGGCCCGCTGGGCCAGCGTCACCTGGTACTCGGCCCGCTGGGTGAAGAGCCGCTCGCCGTGCAGCATCCGGCGCAGGTCGTCCCGGTTGACCCGGACCACGGCCGGCTGGAGGCTACGGGCGAAGGTGGTCTTGCCGGAGGCGGGCAGCCCCCGGGTGGCGATCAGGCGGAGCGTGCGGCCCGTGCGGAGCGAGTCGGGCACGGCCCCCTCCGGGGACGAATCGGGCACCTGCCCACCGTAGCCGGTCAGCGTGAATGCTGGTCGAGGGCTGCGGGAATGCGGGTGGGGACGGGGGCGTTACTCCTGCCGGACCAGCCGTGCGGCCCGCCTGCCGGGTCGGCAAAGGCCCATGGCACACTGGTCAATCGGCCACCGGTTCCGGTTCACGCCCGAGTCCGTCGCGCACGAGGCGACGGGGAGATCAGCGGCGACCCGGCGACCACCGACGAAAGGACCGAGGCGACATGAAGCCCAACATCCACCCGGAGTACACGACCACCGAGGTCCGGTGCTCCTGCGGCAACTCCTTCACGACCCGCAGCACCGCCAAGGGCGGCTCGATCACCGTCGAGACCTGCAGCGCCTGCCACCCGTTCTACACCGGTAAGCAGCGCGTTCTCGACACCGCGGGCCGGGTCGCGAAGTTCCAGCAGAAGTACGCCAAGGTTCAGGCGAAGAAGGCCAAGTAGCTCCACCGACGACGCCCGTGCCCGGCTCCGTGCCGGGCGCGGGCGTTCGTCCGTTCCGCCCGCTTTCGCCCCCGGTCGTCGTCGAAGGAGCATCCCCCGCATGAGCAGCGAGCGCCTGGCCGCCCTTCTCGATGAGTACGCCGAGCTGGAGAAGCGGCTGGCCGACCCGGCCATCCACGCCGACCAGGCCACCGCCCGGCGGGTCGGCCGCCGGTACGCCGAGCTGGTCCCGCTGCACAAGGCCGCCGACGAGCTGGAGCAGGCCCGGGCGGACCTGACCGCGGCCCGGGAACTGGCCGCGGAGGACCCGTCCTTCGCCGGGGAGGCCGAGTCGATCGCGGCCGGCCTGCCGGCGCTGGAGGAGCGCCTGGCCGAGCTGCTGATCCCGCGTGACCCGCACGACGCCAAGGACGTGATCATCGAGATCAAGGCCGGCGAGGGCGGGGAGGAGTCGGCGCTCTTCGCCGGCGACCTGCTGCGGATGTACACCCGGTACGCCGAGCGGCACGGCTGGCTCACCGAGGTGATCGACGCGCAGGACTCGGACCTCGGCGGGGTGAAGGACGTCTCGCTGGCGATCAAGACCAAGGGCGTCCCCGAGGGCGGCAACGGCGTCTGGTCCCGGCTGAAGTGGGAGGGCGGCGTGCACCGGGTGCAGCGCGTCCCGGTGACCGAGTCGCAGGGGCGCATCCACACCAGCGCCGCCGGCGTCCTGGTGCTGCCCGAGGCGGAGGACGTCGACGTCACCATCGACCCGAACGAGCTGCGGATCGACGTGTTCCGCTCGTCCGGGCCGGGCGGCCAGTCGGTGAACACCACCGACTCGGCGGTGCGGATCACCCACCTGCCGACCGGCGTGGTGGTCTCCTGCCAGAACGAGAAGTCCCAGCTCCAGAACCGGGAGCAGGCCATGCGGATCCTGCGGGCCCGGCTGCTCGCGGTCGCCCAGGAGCAGGCCGACGCGGCCGCCTCGGACGCCCGCAAGGCGCAGGTCCGCACCGTGGACCGGTCGGAGCGGATCCGCACGTACAACTTCCCGCAGAACCGGATCACCGACCACCGGATCGGCTACACGGCGTACAACCTCGACCTGGCGCTCGGCGGTGAGCTGGACGCCGTCCTCGACGCCCTCACCGAGGCGGACCGGGCCGCGCGACTGGCCGGCGAGACCGACCTGAGCCGCCGCTGACGCCCCGCCGGGGGCGTCAGGAGGCGCGCGGCTTGGCGCGGAGCATCTCGCGGTCGGCGATCTCGAACGCCGTGCCGAGGGCGTCCCGCAGGGACGTCCCGCCGGCGCCGTCGACCTCGGCGAAGCCGATGCTCACCCCGACCGGGGTACCGGGTACCAGGGACTCCCAGTCCTCGCTGCGCACCGCCGCGTCGATCCGCCGGCCCACCTCGGCCGCCTCGGTCATGCCGGCACCGGAGAGCACCACCACGAACTCGTCCCCGCCATAGCGGGCGACGAAGTCGCCCCGGCGCATCACCCGGTTGATCACCCCGGCGATCCGTTGCAGCACCAGATCCCCGGAGTGGTGGCCGTGCCGGGTGTTGACCGCCTTGAAGCCGTCCAGGTCGCAGACGCCGATCACCACCCGCTCGCCCCGGGACACCACCGAGCCGATGTAGCGCTCCAGCCGGCGCCGGTTGGGCAGGCCGGTCAGCGGGTCGGTCAACGCCTCGCCCTCGTACCGGGCCGCCTCGCGGCGCATCTCCTCGTGGTCGATCCGGGCGGCGATGCCGTCGATGTAGACGTCCCGCAGCCGGTCGTTGCGCTGCGCGGCGAGCCGGAACGCCACCCGGTCGGCGCGGTGCGCCGCCGCGTGGTCGCCGCCCCGGGCGAAGGCGATGCTGCGCAACCGGGCCGGCTCGGCCGCGCCCAGCGTCTCGGTGGAGACCCGGGCGGTGTCCAGCCGGGCGATCGCCTCGATCGGCCGCCCGTCGGCGATGGCCAGGCAGGCCTGCCCGAGCTGACGCATGTCCCGCGCCCGGGCGCTGTCCCCGCCGTGACCGAGCAGCTTGACCGGGTCGGCCTCGTTGTCGCCGTCCAACCGGTCACCCAGCGCGGCCCGGCGGGCCGCGGCGTAGCCGTACGCGGCGAGGCTGCTGGGGCGGATGTTGCCCGCCCGCCCGTCCCGCAGGAAGCGGCCCAGGTCCGCGGCGACGTCACGGAGCACCCGCAGGCAGCCGTCGCTGTCGCCGTTGTGGTCGAGGGCGACGGCGTTGCGCAGCCGGATGCCCGGCGCGGCGAAGGCCTCCTCCTGGATGCCCGCCGCCAGGCCGAGCTGCCGGGCCCGCTCGATCGCGCCGAGCGCGTAGCCGTGGAAGCTGAGGTAGGAGTACGCCATCGCCAGGTCGTGCCAGCCCCAGGCGGTGTCCCGGTCCGGGTCGTCCACCGCGCCCAGCCAGCGGGACGCCTTGACCAGGTGGGTGACGCAGCGGTCCAGCGCCCCCTGGTGGTGCGCGGCGAGCGCCGCCAGCGCGTTGAGGTGCCCGTGCAGGTAGGGCTCGGACAGGTCGCGGACGGCGGTGGAGGCCTCTTCGATGGCCCGGGTGAACTCCGCCGTCCGACCGAGATTGATCAGTGCGCAGAGCCGCTGGACCAGCGCGTCCGCCCGGGTGTGCGGGTCGGTGGTGGTGCGCAGCACCCGGTCGAGCAGGGCGCAGGCCTCGGCGGACCGGCTGAACTCCTGGAGATGGCGGGCATGCGTCAGGGCGTCAACCTGGTCATCGACCCGGTCGAGCCACCCCACCTGCCGAACCTCCCGTCGGTGTGCGTCCGGGCGCACCCGCTCGTGTCGAAATCTGCGACGCTTCATGATTATGTCGTGACCTATCTCCCGCGCCACCCCTCCGAAGGGCCAAGACACGAACGGGTTTCGCCGGTGCTGGCGCGGGCCGCCCGGGCGCTCGCCGCAGCCGGGGTGCCCTCGGCCCGGGCCGAGGCCGAGCTGCTCGCCGCGTACGTGCTGGACGTGCCCCGGGGACGGCTGGCGCTCGCCGACGGCTTCACCGCCGAGCAGCGCGACCGGTTCGACGCGCTGGTGGCCCGGCGGACCGCCCGGGAACCGTTGCAGCACCTCACCGGCAGGGCCGCCTTCCGGCACCTGGAGCTGGCGGTCGGGCCCGGCGTGTTCGTGCCCCGCCCCGAGACCGAACTGCTCGCCGGGTGGGGGATCGAGGTGGCCCGGGCCCGGCCGGCGCCGGTGGTGGTCGACCTGTGCAGCGGCTCGGGGGCGATCGCGCTCTCCGTCGCCCAGGAGGTGCCGGGCGCGCGGGTGGTGGCGGTCGAACGGTCACCGGCCGCGCTGGAGTGGCTGCGCCGCAACGCCGCCGACCGCGCCGCCGCCGGGGACCGGCCGGTCGAGGTGGTCGCCGCCGACGTCACCGACCCGGAGCTGCTGGCCGAGCTGGTCGGCCGGGTCGACGTGCTGCTCTGCAACCCCCCGTACGTGCCGCGCGCGGTGGCCGTACCGCCGGAGGTGGCCGGGCACGACCCGGACGAGGCGGTCTTCGGCGGGACGGACGGGCTGGACGTGATCCGGCCGGTGGTCGACCGGGCCGCCACGCTGCTCGGACCCTCCGGTGCGCTGGGCGTCGAGCACGACGACACGCACGGCGCGGCGGTGCCGGGGCTGCTCGCCGCCGACGGCCGGTACACCGCCGTCACGGAGCACCGCGACCTGGCCGGGCGTCCCCGGTTCGCCACCGCGTCCCGCCGGGCGGACGGCCCGCACGCCGTCCGGGTCGCGGCGTGGCAGACTGGCTCACCGTGATGCTCTACGACTGTCGGTCGCCCGCCGACCGGGACCGCGGCATCGCCGCCGCGATCGAGGCGGTCAAGAACGGCGAGCTGGTGGTCCTGCCGACGGACACGGTCTACGGAGTCGGCGCCGACGCCTTCACCCCGTACGCGGTGAAGGCCCTCGGCGACGCCAAGGGCGGCAGCCGGACGGCGCCCCCGGTGCTGATCGGTTCCCGGCACACCCTCGACGGCCTGGTCTTCTCGCTGCCCCGGTCGGCCCGCGACCTGGTGGAGGCGTTCTGGCCGGGTGCGCTCACCATCGTGGTGGAGCACTCGCCGAGCCTGGCCTGGGATCTCGGCGACGCCAGCGGCACGGTGGCGGTCCGCATGCCGCTGCACCCGGTGGCGCTGGAGGTGCTCCGGGAGACCGGCCCGATGGCGGTCGCCTCGGCCAACAAGGTCGGCCAGCCGGCCGCGCTGACCGCCGAGGAGGCCCGGGACCAGCTGGCCTACTCGGTGCGGGCGTACCTGGAGGCCGGGCCCTGCCCGGACCCGGTGCCGAGCACCATCGTCGACCTGACCGGGGAGGCGCCGCGGCTGCTCCGGCTCGGTGCGATCAGCCTGGAGAAGCTCCGCGACGTGGCCCCGGACATCCTCGACGGTCGGGGGGCCTGAGTGCCACCGTTCACCGTCCTGCACGTCTGCATGGGCAACATCTGCCGCTCCCCGATGGCCGAGCGGCTGCTGACGCTGGCGGTCCGGGAGCGGCTGGGCCGGCTCGGCGCCGACCCGACCCGCTCCGACGAGCTGCTGCACAGCCACAGCGCCGGCACCGGCGGCTGGCACGCCGGCGAGGAGATGAACCCGCCGGCGGCCCGCCAGGTGCTCGGTCGCGGCGGTGACGTCGAGGGCTTCGCCGCGCGCAAGCTCCGCTCGGATCTCATCGACGCCGCCGACCTGGTCCTCACCGCCACCGCGGACCAGCAGGACTACGTGGTGGCGCTGCGCCCGGACGCGGCGGCGCGCACCTTCGTGCTCGGCGAGTTCGGCCGGCTGCTGGCCGGGGTGGACGCCGGCGGCCTGCCGCCGGCGCAGCCCACCCCGGACGCCGTGTACGCCCGCGGGGTGGCCCTGGTGGCGGCCGCCGACGCCGCCCGGCAGGGCGCGTCCGCGCTGCACTCGGACGACCTGGACGACCCGTGGGGTCGCGGCGACCAGTGCTTCAGCCGGGTCGCCGACGAGATCGAGGAGACGGTGCAGCCGCTCGCCGTCGTGCTGCTGCCCTGAACCACCCGCCCGGGTGACCTCTGCGGCGTGTCCCGCGCCGCGCGCCTTGTCCCACTCGCGAATTTCCTCCGTATCTGGGGAAAAGTGAGGGGATGCCGAGGTTTGCGGGTCATTCTGAACAGGTCCTGCCGGCTCCTGCGGGGAGAGCTGATGATCCGGGCCCATCTCGACAAAGTGCTGACCGTGTTGATCGCCGGCGTGCTCGCCGGACTGGTGCTGGCGGCGGCGGCCCTACCGGCCGCGCTGGTGTTCGGGATCGGTTTCGGCGCGCTCGCCGCGCCCTACGCGGAGCTGCCCAACAACCTGCGCACCACGCCGGTCGCCCAGCGCTCCAACCTGTACGCCAACGACGGCGTCACCCTGATCACCTCCTTCTACACCGAGGACCGGGTGGAGGTGCCGCTGGCGAAGGTCGCGCCGGTGATGCGGCAGGCGATCGTGGCCGCCGAGGACGCCCGGTTCTACCAGCACAGCGGGGTCGACATCCGCGGCGCGGTCCGCGCGTTCACGGTCAACCGGCGTGACGGGCGGACCCGGCAGGGCGCCTCCACGCTGACCATGCAGTACGTCCGCAACGTGCTCCGCAACGATCCCCGGCTCACCCAGGAGCAGCGGCGGAAGGCCACCGAGATCACCACCACCCGCAAGCTCAAGGAGATCCGGTACGCCCTGGCGCTGGAGCGGGAGCTGAGCAAGGACGAGATCCTCACCCGCTACCTCAACATCGCGTACTTCGGTGCCGGGGCGTACGGCATCGCCGCGGCGAGCAAGCGCTACTTCTCCACCTCGCCGGCCAGGTTGACGCTGGACCAGGCCGCGCTGCTGGCCGGGCTGGTCCGCTCACCGGACACCGACGACCCGATCAACGGCGACGTCCACGCGGCGCTGACCCGCCGCGCGTACGTGCTGGAGCGGCTGGTCGAACTCCGGCAGCTCCCGCCCGCCGAGGCGGCCCGGGCGAGGAACGCCCCACTGGAGCTGCGGCCCAGCCGGACCCCGAACGACTGCACGGCGGTGCCCGAGGAGCACAACGACTGGGGCTTCTTCTGCGACTGGTTCACCCAGTGGTGGAGCGCCCAGCCGGCGTTCGGCGCCACGGTGGCGGAGCGGCAGGACAACCTGCGCCGGGGCGGCTTCCGGATCGTCTCCTCGCTGGACCCGGCGGTGCAGCGGAGCACCGTACAGCAGGTGCTCGGCATCTACGACGTCGACAACCCCAAAGCCGTGCCCACGGCGGTGGTCCAGCCGGGCACCGGGCGGGTGCTGGCCATGGCGGTGAACCGCAACTACAGCGTGGCCGACAACCCGCGCGGCCAGCGGAACCAGCCCAACACCGTCAACCAGCTCGTCGCCGGCGGCAACGGCATCGAGGGCTACCAGGCCGGCTCGACGTTCAAGCTCTTCGCCATGCTGGCCGCGCTGGAGTCGGGGCTCCCGCTGGAGACCAGCTTCGTCGCGCCCAGCCGGATCCTCACCCGGTTCCCGGCCGCCAACGGGGCAGCCAGCTGTGACGGGCGCTGGTGCCCGGCCAACGCCACCCCGGCGTGGATGAACGGCCAGCGCACGATGTGGAACGCCTTCGGCCGCTCGGTGAACACGTACTTCGCCTGGCTCACCGAGCGGGTCGGCGCGGAGCAGGTGGTGGAGATGGCCGAGCGACTCGGCATCGTGTTCCGCGCCGAGGACGACGCCCGGCTGGCGAGGTACGGGGCGCGCAACTGGGGCGCGTTCACCCTGGGGGTCTCGTCGACCACGCCGCTGGACCTGGCCAACGCGTACGCGACGGTGGCGGCCGAGGGGACGTGGTGCGCGCCGGTCCCGGTCCTGTCGATCACCGACGGCGCGGGGCAGCGGGTGGCGGCCGGCCAGCCGGACTGCCGGCAGGTGATCGACACCGACGTGGCCCGGGCCGCGGCGGACGCGGCCCGCTGCCCGGTCGGCGACCGCTCCATGTACGGCCGCTGCGACGGTGGCACGGCGGAGCGCCTGCGGCCGATGCTGGGCCGTCCGGTGGCCGGCAAGACCGGCACTTCGGAGCGGGCCGAGACCGCGGCGGTGGTGGCCTTCACCCCGCAGCTCGCGGTCGCCTCGATCGCGGCGAACCCGGACGCCCCCCGGGATCCGGTCGGCCCCACCGTGCAACCCCGGATGGTCGACGCGATCGGCCGGGTCCTCGCCGCCGCCCTGCGCGACCAACCGGTCCGCGACTTCGTCCCACCCAGCGAAGCCGTCGCCTGGCACCCCACCACCACCCCCCGCAACGGCAACTGACCCACCAGCGGGTCCGGGGGCTGGGGCGTCAGCGGTGGAGGTGGTGGGCGGGGGTGGGGTGTTCGGCGTTGCGGGCGATGTTGCGGGCCATGCCGCCGAAGACCACCGCGTGGAACGGGGTGACCGAGCCCCAGTAGAGGTGGCCGGTGAGGCCGCGGGGGAGGAAGACGGCGCGCTGGACGTAGCGGCTGCCCCCGCCCTCCGCCGGCTCGGCGCGCATCTCCAGCCAGGCCCGGCCGGGCAGCCGCATCTCGGCGCGCAGCCGGAGCAGCTCACCGGGGACGATCTCCTCGACCCGCCAGAAGTCCAGCGCCTCGCCGACCTGGAGGCGGTGCGGGTCGCGCCGGCCCCGGCGCAGCCCCACCCCGCCGACCAGCCGGTCGACCCAGCCCCGCACCGACCAGGCGAGTGGGAAGGAGTACCAGCCGTGCTCCCCGCCGACCCCCTCGATCACCCGCCAGAGCGCGCCGGGCGGGGCGTCGACCAGGCGCTCCCGGACGTCGGTGTAGACCGTGCCCCCGGACCACTTCGGGTCGCTGGGCAGCGGTTCGGCCGGGGCGTCCGGCCCGCTCGCGGTGGACCAGCGGGTCTCCACCTCGGCGTCGCGTACCTTGGCCAGCGCCAGCGCGACGGCCTGGTCGAAGCCGGTGAGCCCGCCCGGTGGGTCGGGGATCCAGCGGGCGATGTCGTGCTCGTGCGCGACCGCCTCGTGGATCAGGCTCTCCACCAGCGGCCGGGCGATCTTGTTCGGCACCGGGGTGATCAGCCCGACCCAGTGCGAGGAGAGCGACGGGGTCAGCGGCCGGACCGGCACGATGACCCGCCGACGCAGCCCGGCCACCCCGGCGTAGCGCTGCATCATCTCCCGGAAGGTGAGGATGTCCGGCCCACCGATGTCGAAGCCCCGGTTCACCTCGGGCGGCAGCGCGGCGCAGCCGGCCAGATAGCGCAGCACGTCGCGGACCGCGATCGGCTGGATCCGGTTGCTGACCCAGCGTGGGGTGACCATTGCCGGCAGCCGCTCGGTCAGGTAGCGCAGCATCTCGAACGAGGCCGACCCGGACCCGATGATCACCGCAGCCCGGAGCACCACCGTCGGCACCCCGCTGGCCGTCAGGATCCGCCCGACCTCCGCCCGTGAGCGCAGGTGTGGCGAGGGAACGGCGCCGTCCTCCGGCGGCTGCGGGCCGCCCAGGTAGACGATCCGGCGTACGCCGGCCGACGCGGCGGCCGCGGCGAAGTTGGTGGCCGCCTCCCGGTCGGCGGCCTCGAAGTCGGGCCGCCCGAGCGAGTGCATGAGGAAGTACGCGACGTCGACGCCGTCGAACGCCGGCGGCAGCGTCTCCGGCTTGCGTAGGTCGGCCTCGACCACGTCGGCCCGGGCCGCCCATGGCACGTCGCGCAGCCGACCGGCCTTGCGGGCCAGGCAGCGCACCTCGTGCCCCTCCGCGAGCAGGCGGGGCGCGAGTCGCCCGCCGATGTAACCCGTGGCTCCGGTGACGAGGCATCTCACCGTCTCATAGTGCCCCAGTCGGAGGGTGCGCGAACCGGGTCCCGCGATTCGCCTCGGCGCATCCGTGAGGTGTCAATGGCGCCGGGGGCGGCACCACGATGTGGTGCCGCCCCCGAAATTGCCTTCCGGAAATTGTCGCGGTGAAATCAGAGGTAGTTTGCGGCCGTGGCATTGGTGCCGTAGCCGTACACCTTCAACTGGTAGCGCTCACCGTAGAGGCCGGGAATCTTGTGGTTGCGCTTGCTGCCGGTGCCGTGGCCGACCACGGCGCCGGTGTCGAGGTCGGTCACCCACCACTCGGTGGAACGCGCGACCTGCTTGACGTCGATCCAGACCCAGTGCTGCGAGCGGTGCGCCGGAATGGCCGGGCACTTCTTGGTCTGCTTGATGCCGGTGACCGGGTTGATGTTGCAGGTGACCCTGTCCCAGTCGGCGTGGGCCGGGCTGGAGACCACTGCCGTGCCGAGCAGTGCGGCGCCCGTGAAAGCGACGGCGGTGAGGGCTCTGGTGATTTTCCTGCGTGTGCCGGATGACCTCATTGTGTTCCTTCCCCGTTGCGGTGGGTGGATGGAGAACAAGCTAGCGGAGCGTTTACCGGGCTCGCTGCCCCTAATTTCCGGCCGTTAACTTTTGAAATATTTCACCAATGCGTTTCTCGCACGTCGATGCAGGTGGGGGAATTCAAAGGGGGGAGAGAGCGCGTTCACAGAAACTTGTGTCGATGTTGTTGCGATGCGCCGCCGCGCCGCCGCGCCGCCGGCGTCGCGACGAACGGGCGTCGCGTTCGGCGGGGCGGCCGACCTCTAGACTCGGCCCTGTGACATCAGCAGCGCCGCAGCCGGGGCCGAACCGGGAAACCGCCTTCTGGGGGCCGGACTTCCAGCAGCTCAGCGCCGTCGATCCGGAGATCGCCGGGGTGGTGCTCGGCGAGCTGGACCGGCTGCGCGGCGGCCTTCAGCTGATCGCCAGCGAGAACCTGACCTCCCCGGCGGTGCTGGCGGCGCTCGGCTCGACGCTGACAAACAAGTACGCCGAGGGCTACCCGGGGCGGCGCTACTACGGCGGCTGCGCCGAGGTGGACCGGGCCGAGGAGATCGGCATCGCCCGGGCGAGGGAGCTCTTCGGCGCCGAGCACGCCAACCTCCAGCCGCACTCCGGGGCCAGCGCCAACCTGGCCGCGTACGCCGCCCTGGTGCAGCCGGGGGACACGGTGCTGGCGATGGACCTGCCGCACGGCGGGCACCTGACCCACGGCAGCCGGGTGAACTTCTCCGGCAAGTGGTTCCACACCGTGGGCTACACGGTGCGGCCGGACACCGAGCTGATCGACTACGACGAGGTCCGCGAGCTCGCCCTCGCGCACCGGCCGAAGATGATCATTTGCGGCGCCACCGCCTACCCCCGCCTGATCGACTTCGCCCGGTTCCGGGAGATCGCCGACGAGGTCGGGGCGTACCTGATGGTGGACGCCGCGCACTTCATCGGCCTGGTGGCCGGCGGGGCGATCCCGTCCCCGGTGCCGTACGCCGACGTGGTCTGCTTCACCACCCACAAGGTGCTGCGCGGCCCGCGCGGCGGCATGATCCTCTGTCGGGAGCCGCTGGCGTCCCGGATCGACAAGGCGGTCTTCCCGTTCACCCAGGGCGGCCCGCTGATGCACGCCGTCGCGGCCAAGGCGGTCGCGCTGCGCGAGGCCGCGCAGCCCGAGTTCCGCACGTACGCCGCCCAGGTGATCGCGAACGCGCGGGCGCTGGCCGCCGGGCTGGCCGCCGAGGGGATGCGGCCGGTCTCCGGCGGCACCGACACCCACCTGGCCCTGATCGACCTGCGGGAGACCGGGGTGACCGGTGCCGCGGCCGAGGCCCGCTGCGACGCCGCGGGGATCACCCTGAACAAGAACGCCATCCCGTACGACCCGCAGCGGCCGATGGTCGCCTCCGGCATCCGGGTGGGCACCCCGAGCGTCACCACCCAGGGCATGCGGGAGGGCGAGATGCGGCAGGTGGCCGGGCTGATCGCTCGGGCCGTCTGCACCGACCCCGCCGCACCCGGTGGCGCCGACACCCTCGCCGGGATCGCCGCCGAGGTCACCGAGCTGGTCGCCGCCTTCCCGGCGTACCCCCGTGCCTGAGCCCGGGGTGCGCGCGCCGGAGGCCGCCGCGGACCGACGGTGGCGGCTGCGCCACCTGCCCGTGCTGCTGGCCGCCTCGGCCGCGCTGGCCGTGGCCGCGGCGGTGGTCGGTGGGGTGACCGGCGGTGCGGACGCGGCGCTCGGCGCGGCGGCCGGGGTGGCGGTGACGGCGACCAGCTACACCCTCACCACCCTGGTGCTGGCCTGGGCCGACGGGGTGAACCCGCAGCTCGTGCTCCCCTTCGGACTCGGCCTGTACGCCGCCAAGTTCACCCTGCTCGGGGCCGTCATGGTGACGGTCGCCTCGACCGGCTGGGCCGGCCTGATCCCGCTCTGCCTCGGCATCGCGGCCGGCGTGACGGTCTGGACCGGTGTGCACATCTGGTGGCTGACCAGGGTGCATTCCCGCCAACCGGCGAGCTGACGTCCCACCGGTCGCCGCGGCGCGCCCGACTGTCCACGTTCGGTCATTCACTGACTGGCGGAAGGGGAGTAGCGTGCCCCCAGACGACTGCACCCGCCATACGCCCACACAACGACGGTTGTGCGGGGGGTGAGGCACAGCCTCGTCTTCCCGACTGATATCGTTCGCCCCGTCATGGCTGGTGACCAAACCCCCCAACCCGATGGCGGCTCAGGCGAAGTTCCGTCCGGTGCCGGCCAGGGTTGGACCGCGCTCGGATACCTCATCACGGGCATGGTGTTCTGGGGTTTCATCGGCTGGCTGGTCGACCAGTGGCTCGACTCCGGCGGTATCGCCACCGGGATCGGCGTCGTGCTCGGCATGGCCGGGGGGATCATCCTGGTCGTCCGCCGACTCGGCACGCCTACTTAGGAAGGGACGCGGTGTTCGGACAGGCGAACGTCCTGGCAGCGGGCCAGGCGGCATTCCCACCCAGCGTGGAGGACTTCTACCTGCCCAGCATCCTGCCCTGGGGTGCGACCGACTCGTACTGGTTCACCAAGATCACGGCCATGGTCTGGATCGCCGTCGGCGTCCTGATCATCTTCTTCCTGGCCAGCTACCGGAAGCCGCAGCTGGTCCCCACGAAGAAGCAGTGGTTCGCCGAGTCGATCTACGGCTTCGTGCGCAACAACATCGCGGTCGAGATGATCGGACACGCGGGGGTGCGGTTCGCGCCGTACTTCACCACGCTGTTCTGCTTCATCCTGCTGACCAACCTCTTCGCGATCGTGCCGCTGTTCCAGATCTCGCCGAACTCGCACATCGCCTTCCCGGCCCTCCTCGCCGTGATCAGCTACGTGATGTTCATCTACGCCGGCATCAAGCACCACGGCGCCGGCAAGTTCATCAAGAACTCGCTCATCCCGCCGGCGCCCTGGTACATCCTGCCGCTGCTGATCCCGATCGAGTTCTTCTCGACCTTCCTCGTCCGGCCGTTCTCGCTGGCCGTCCGTCTCTTCGCGAACATGTTCGCCGGCCACATGCTCCTGCTGGTCTTCACGCTCGGCGGCTTCGCGATGCTCAACGTCAGCACCTGGCTGGCGCCGGTCTCGGTGCTGTCCTGGGCGATGACTGTCGCGCTCACCTTCCTCGAGTTCCTGGTGATCGTCCTGCAGGCCTACGTCTTCACGGTGCTGACCGCCAGCTACGTGCAGGGCGCGCTCGCCGACGAGCACTGATCCACCGGGCAGGCGCTCGCCAGCGAGCGCTGATCCACCGGGCAGGCGCTCGCCAGCGAGCACTGATCCAACTTGGCACCAACAGTTGTCGTCCCGCGTGACCGTCACGCGTGATAACCAGGAGGAACCCACTAATGGACATCTACGCCGCGGTAGAGGGCAGCACCGCCGCCATCGGCTACGGTCTCGCGGCCATCGGCCCGGGCATCGGTGTCGGCCTGGTCTTCGCCGCCTACATCCAGTCGACGGCCCGCCAGCCGGAGTCGTCCCGGCTGACCCTGCCGTACGTCTGGATCGGCTTCGCCGTCATCGAGGCGCTCGCACTGCTGGGCATCGCGTTCGGCTTCATCTGGCAGGGCCCGATTCAGTAATTCCGCCCCCCTTCGACCGGGAGGTCATCCATGTTCTTCCTCGCCGCACCAGAGGGTGGTGAGTCGACCCACAACCCGATCGTGCCCATCTGGGAAGAGATCGTGGTTGGTGGCGTCGCCTTCATCCTGCTCTGCTTCGTGCTGATGAAGTTCGTCTTCCCCCGCATGGAGCAGACGTTCCAGGCTCGGGTCGACGCGATCGAGGGCGGCATCAAGCGCGCCGAGGCCGCCCAGGCCGAGGCGAACCAGCTGCTCGAGCAGTACCGCGCGCAGCTCGCCGAGGCGCGCACCGACGCCGCCAAGATCCGGGACGACGCCCGGGCCGACGCGGAGGGCATCCGCCAGGACGTCCTCGCCAAGGCGCGGGAGGAGTCCGACCGGATCATCGCGGCCGGCAAGGAGCAGCTCGCCGCCGAGCGCGCCACCATCGTGCGCGAGCTGCGCACCGAGGTCGGCACGATCGCGGTGGACCTGGCCAGCAAGATCGTCGGTGAGTCCCTCGCCGACGAGGCTCGTCGCAAGGGCACGGTCGACCGGTTCCTGAGCGGTCTCGAGAGCGCGGGGGCCCGCTGATGCAGGCCGCCAGCCGGGAGTCGTACAAGGTCGCGGCCGAGCACCTCGACGCGTACGCGCGCAGTGCCGACCCGGTCGCGGTGGCCCACACCGCGAACGACCTGCTCGCCGTCGCCGGCCTGCTCCGGCGGGAGCCCCGGCTGCGGCGGGCGCTCTCGGACCCCGCCCGGTCCGCGGCGGACCGCGCCGGTCTGCTCGGCGAGATGCTGCGGGGCAAGATCGGCGAGGGGGCGCTCGACCTGCTCGCCACGCTGGTCTCCAACCGCTGGTCGGCGCCGTCGCAGTTGCTCGACGGCGCCGAGCGGCTCGGCGTGGAGGCCGTGCTGGCCAGCGCCGAGGCCGCCGGTGACCTGGGCGAGGTCGAGGACGAGCTGTTCCGTTTCGGGCAGGTCGTCGCCGGTCAGCCCGAGCTCTCCGCGGTGCTGTCGAACCCGGCGGTCCCGGTGGACAAGCGGGGCGTCCTGGTCGGCGAGCTGCTGGCCGGCAAGGCCCGGCTGGCCACCGTCCGGCTCATCGAGGTGGCGCTCTCCGGTCTCGGCGGGCGCTCCTTCACCGGATCGCTCTCCCGGCTGGTCGAGCTGGCCGCCGAGCGGCGGGACCGTCAGGTGGCGTACGTCACTGTGGCGGCCCCGCTGAGTGACGAGGAGGAGCGACGCCTGGGTGCGCGCCTCTCCGCGATGTACGGTCGAGAGGTTTCCGTCAAGCAGACGGTCAACCCGGAGGTGCTCGGTGGGGTGAGCGTCCAGGTCGGCTCCGACCTGTACGACGGCACCGTCCTGCGCCGCCTCAACGAGACCCGCAACGCGCTCGCGAAGCGCTGACCAGCGTCCTCGCAGCCCCTGATCGACGCCATTCGGACCGGTCGGTACTAGGTATCCCGGGACCCTGATACTTAAGGAAGCAGAGGATGGCCGAGCTGACCATCTCGACGGAGGAGATCCGCGGCGCCCTGGAGCGCTACGTCTCCTCCTACTCGTCCGACGTCTCCCGCGAGGAGGTCGGCACCGTCGCCGACACCGGCGACGGCATCGCCCACGTCGAGGGCCTGCCCTCGACCATGACCAACGAACTCCTGGAGTTCGAGGACGGCACGCTCGGCGTGGCGCTGAACCTCGACGTCCGGGAGATCGGTGTCGTCGTTCTCGGTGACTCCGCCAAGCTGGAGGAGGGGCAGCGCGTCAAGCGCACCAACCGGGTGCTCTCCGTGCCGGTCGGCGACGCCTTCCTCGGCCGCGTGGTCAACGCGCTCGGCCAGCCGATCGACGGGCTCGGCGACATCGCCAACGAGGGCTTCCGCGAGCTGGAGCTCCAGGCCCCGAACGTGATGGCCCGGCAGTCCGTCGACGAGCCGCTGCAGACCGGCATCAAGGCGATCGACGCCATGACCCCGGTCGGCCGGGGTCAGCGGCAGCTGATCATCGGTGACCGGAAGACCGGCAAGACCACGGTCGCCCTGGACACCATCCTCAACCAGCGGGAGAACTGGCGCACCGGCGACCCGAAGAAGCAGGTCCGCTGCATCTACGTCGCCATCGGCCAGAAGGCCTCCACGATCGCCTCGATCAAGGGCCAGCTGGAGGCGGCCGGCGCGATGGAGTACACCACCATCGTCGCCTCGCCGGCGTCCGACCCGGCCGGCTTCAAGTACCTCGCCCCCTACACCGGCTCGTCCATCGGGCAGCACTGGATGTACGGCGGCAAGCACGTCCTGATCGTCTTCGACGACCTGAGCAAGCAGGCCGAGGCGTACCGGGCCGTGTCGCTGCTGCTGCGCCGCCCGCCGGGCCGCGAGGCGTACCCGGGTGACGTCTTCTACCTGCACTCCCGGCTGCTGGAGCGCTGCGCCAAGCTCTCCGACGAGCTGGGTGGCGGCTCGATGACCGGTCTGCCGATCATCGAGACGAAGGCCAACGACATCTCGGCCTTCATCCCGACCAACGTCATCTCGATCACCGACGGCCAGATCTTCCTGGAGACCGACCTGTTCAACCAGGGCGTCCGGCCGGCGATCAACGTCGGTACCTCGGTCTCCCGGGTCGGTGGCGCCGCGCAGGTCAAGCCGATGAAGAAGGTCGCCGGTTCGCTGCGGCTCAACCTGGCCCAGTACCGCGAGCTGGAGGCGTTCGCCGCCTTCGCCTCCGACCTGGACCGGGCCTCCCGGGCCCAGCTGGAGCGCGGTTCCCGCCTGGTCGAGCTGCTCAAGCAGCCGAACTACTCGCCGTACCCGGTGCAGGAGCAGGTCGTCAGCGTCTGGGCCGGCACCGAGGGCAAGCTGGACGACATCCCGGTCGGCGAGGTCCGTCGCTTCGAGGCCGAGTTCCTCCAGTACCTGCGGCACAAGCACGAGGGTGTGCTGGCCGGCATCGCCGACAACCAGTGGAACGACGACATCATCGGCTCGCTGAACTCGGCAATCACCGAGTTCAAGCAGGTCTTCCTGGGCAAGGAGGACGAGCGTCGGATCAACGAGGCCCCGGCCGCGCCGCTCGAGGGCGAGGAGAACCGCGAGACGGTGACCCGCTTCCGCGACGGCCAGACCGACCGCCCGGCCGAGAGCTGATCCCATGGCGGCCCAGGTACGCGTTCTTCGTCAACGGATCCGCTCGGCGAAGTCGATGAAGAAGATCACCAAGGCGATGGAGCTCGTGGCGACGAGCCGGATCGCCAAGGCCCAGGCCCGGGTGGAGGCGTCCCTGCCGTACGCCCGGGCCATCACCGGCGTGCTCACGGCACTGGCGTCCAACGCGCGGATCGACCACCCGCTGCTCACCCCGCGTGAGCGGGTGCGGCGGGCGGGCGTCCTGCTGGTCACCAGCGATCGTGGCCTGGCCGGTGGTTACAGCTCCAACGCGATCAGGATGGCGGAGTCGCTGGTCGCCCGGCTCAAGGACGACGGCAAGGAGCCGGTGCTCTACGTCATCGGCCGCAAGGGCGTCGGCTTCTACCGGTTCCGTGACCGGGAGATGGCGGCGAACTGGACCGGCTTCTCGGAGCAGCCCTCCTTCGCCGACGCCCGCGAGGTGGGCGAGACGCTGATCAAGGCGTTCTCGGCCGGCGCGGACGACGCGGAGGGCCGGGCCGGGGCGGACGGGGTGCTCGGGATCGACGAGTTGCACATCGTCTACACCGAGTTCCACTCCCTGATGACCCAGACGCCGGTCGCGAAGATCATCGGTCCGATGCAGGTCGAGGATCGTCCGAAGTCCGAAGGGCTGCTGCCGGCGTACGAGTTCGAGCCGGAGGCGGAGGCACTGCTCGACGCGCTGCTGCCGAAGTACATCAACACCCGGATCTACGCGGCGTTGATCGAGTCGGCGGCGAGCGAGTCGGCGTCGCGGCGGCGGGCGATGAAGAGCGCCACCGACAACGCCGAAGAGATGATCGAGAAGTACACGCGCGAGATGAACTCGGCCCGCCAGGCCGGGATCACCCAGGAGATCAGCGAGATCGTCGGCGGCGCGAACGCGCTGGCCGCGTCGGGAAGTGAAGTGTGATGACTGCCCCAGTAGAGACCAAGACGGCCACGGGTCGCGTGGTCCGGGTCATCGGCCCGGTCGTCGACGCCGAGTTCCCGCGCGACGCCATGCCGGCCCTGTTCAACGCTCTGCACGTGGACGTGACCCTGTCCGGCGGTGAGAAGAGGCTGACCCTGGAGGTCGCCCAGCACCTGGGTGACAACATGGTCCGCGCCATCTCGATGCAGCCGACCGACGGCCTGGTCCGCGGCTCGGAGGTGCGCGACACCGGCTCCGGCATCAAGGTTCCGGTGGGCGACGCGGTCAAGGGCCACGTGTTCAACGCGATCGGCGAGGTCCTCAACCTCACCGAGGGCGAGACGCTCAGCCCGGACGACCACTGGCAGATCCACCGCAAGGCCCCGGCCTTCGCGGATCTGGAGCCGAAGACCGAGATGCTGGAGACCGGCATCAAGGTCATCGACCTGCTCGCCCCGTACGTCAAGGGCGGCAAGATCGGCCTGTTCGGCGGTGCCGGCGTGGGCAAGACGGTGCTCATCCAGGAGATGATCACCCGTGTCGCCCGGAACTTCGGTGGTACGTCGGTCTTCGCCGGCGTGGGTGAGCGCACCCGTGAGGGCAACGACCTCATCGCCGAGATGACCGAGTCCGGCGTCATCGACAAGACCGCGCTGGTCTACGGCCAGATGGACGAGCCGCCGGGCACCCGGCTGCGCGTCGCGCTCTCCGCGCTGACCATGGCGGAGTACTTCCGTGACGTGAAGAAGCAGGAGGTGCTGCTCTTCATCGACAACATCTTCCGCTTCACCCAGGCCGGTTCCGAGGTCTCCACGCTGCTCGGCCGCATGCCGAGCGCCGTGGGTTACCAGCCGACCCTGGCCGACGAGATGGGCGAGCTCCAGGAGCGGATCACCTCCGTCCGGGGCCAGGCCATCACCTCGATGCAGGCGATCTACGTGCCCGCCGACGACTACACCGACCCGGCGCCGGCCACCACGTTCGCCCACCTCGACGCGACCACCAACCTGGAGCGGTCGATCTCCGACAAGGGCATCTACCCGGCCGTGGACCCGCTGGCGTCCTCGTCCCGGATCCTCGCCCCGGAGTTCGTCGGCGAGGAGCACTTCCAGGTCGCCACCGAGGTGAAGCGGATCCTGCAGCGCTACAAGGACCTGCAGGACATCATCGCCATCCTCGGTATCGAGGAGCTCTCCGAGGAAGACAAGATCACCGTGGCCCGGGCCCGGCGGATCGAGCGCTTCCTGTCGCAGAACACCTACGCGGCCGAGCAGTTCACCGGCGTGCCGGGCTCGACGGTCCCGATCGCGGAGACCATCGACGCGTTCCGGAAGATCAGCGAGGGGGAGTACGACCACTTCCCCGAGCAGGCCTTCTTCATGTGCGGTGGTCTGGAGGACCTGGAGCGCAAGGCGAAGGAGCTGATGGCGGAGGGCTGACCTCCGGCAGATTCCACGAAGGCCACCCCGGCACGCGCCGGGGTGGCCTTCGGCCGTTCCCGTTCCCGTCCCCGGCGGCGGGCGGTCTCCGGCCGGGGATCCGTACCGCGGTCACCGGGTACGCGATTCCCAGCGGCGCGCGGTACCGTTTCGGCGCGACGCTCGCGAACGGGTGTCGATCCGATGCAACTTTTCACCTTCGTACGCCCGTCTCCTTGTCGTGGGCGTGACGACGAATGGAGATGCTGGTGGGTGAGACCGGCAAGGGCGGGCGCAAGCCGTCCGTCTGGTCGGGTGTGCCGCGGTGGGCCCGGGCCTGCACGGTGTTTGGCGCCGTGCTCATGGTGCTCAGCGGCGCGGTGCTGGTCGGCTACGAGGCGCTGCTGACCCGGTACGAGGGCGCGGTGGGCAAGGCCGACCTCTTCGGCGACCAGGCGGCCGGCGCCCAGGAACGCAAGAGCAACATCAAGGGCCCGCTCAACATCCTGCTGGTGGGCACCGACCCGCGCAAGCCGGAGGACCAGCCGCTGGCCGACTCGATCATGGTGCTGCACGTACCGGACTCATTGGACCGGGCCTACCTGTTCTCCCTGCCGCGCGACCTGATCGTCGACATTCCCCGGTTCGACAAGGCCGGCTACTCGGGCGGCACCGGGAAGCTCAACGGCGCCATGTCGAAGGGCAGCATCGTGCAGGGGCAGAATCCGAGCGCGTCGCAGGGCTTCGAACTGCTCGCCAGGACGGTGCAGAAGGTGACCCGGATCGAGCGGTTCGACGCCGGCGCGATCATCAACTTCACCGGCTTCCAGAAGATCGTCGACGCGATGGGCGGCGTCGACATGTACATCGAGCGGGACGTGAAGTCCGAGCACCGCGAGCCGAACGGCACGCACCGCAAGGGCAACCCGTACGGCCAGGGCTACATCGGGCCGCAGGCGGAGTACAAGAAGGGCCGGCAGCACCTCAGCGGCTGGCAGGCGCTGGACTACGTCCGGCAGCGCTACCCCAAGAACGGCGTCCCGGACGGCGACTACGGCCGCCAGCGGCACCAGCAGCAGTTCATCAAGGCGATGGTCAGCCAGGCGTTCAGCGCCGACGTGGTGACCAACCCGCTCAAGCTGGACCGGGTCATCCGGGCCGCCGGCCAGTCCCTGACCTTCAACGGCCGGGGCAACAGCGTGGTCGACTTCGCCATCGCGCTCAAGGGCATCCGGCCGGAGAACGTGGAGCTGATCAAGCTGCCGGGCGAGGGCGTCGGCACCGGCTCGGCGTACCGCGGCGAGCGGTTCCTGCCGGCCGTGGACGACTTCTTCACCGCGTTGAAGAACGAGCAGCTCGACGCGTTCATGCTGGAGCACCCGGAGTTCCGTAACAAGAACAAGTGACCGGCGCGCGCACCGGGTCGGCCCCGCGGGTCGGCCCGGTGCGGCGTGTCGTGGGTCCCGACCGGCGTGTCGGCGACGCGGGTGGCGCAGGTCTCGCCACCCGCGTTGGGGCGCGCACCCGGGCGGGACTAGACTTTCGACAATCCGCCGCCGCAGCAAGGAGACAGCGTGGCACAGCAGCTTCACGTCGAGCTCGTAGCCGTCGAGGAGAAGGTCTGGTCGGGCGAGGCCGAGATGGTCGTCGCCCGGACGACCGAGGGTGAGCTCGGCGTGCTGCCGGGGCACGCGCCGCTGCTCGGTCAGCTGGCGGAGCCCAGCCAGGTCCGGATCAAGCAGGCCGGTGGGCAGCAGGTCGCCTACGACGTCGCCGGTGGTTTCCTCTCGGTGACCGGCGAGGGCGTCACGGTGCTCGCCGAGAGCGCCACCCCCGCGACCCCCGCGCGCTGAGCCGACCCGCCGATGGAGATCTTGGAAGGGATCGGAATCGGCGTAGCGGTAGTGCTCGCCGCCGTGCTGATCCTCTTCATCCGGCGGGCCCTGGTAACCCGCAGCGGTGGCATCATCCGGCTCAGCGTCCGGGTCAGCACGATGCTCGACGGCCGGGGCTGGTCGCCCGGCTTCGGCCGTTTCGCCGGCGACGAACTCCGGTGGTACCGGATGTTCAGCTTCGCCCTGCGGCCCAAGCGGGTGCTCTCCCGCAAGGAGCTGGTCGTGGAGCGGCGGCGCCTGCCCGAGGGTCAGGAACGCCTCTCCATGCCCGCCGACTGGGTGATCCTGCGCTGTACCAGTCAGCACGCACCGGTCGAGATCGCCATGGCGCGCTCCACCGTCACCGGTTTCCTCTCGTGGCTCGAGGCCGCCCCGCCCGGGGCGGCCTCGCCGCGTCTGGCGTCCCAGGACTGGCCCGCGGCCTGACCCGCGCACCCGTCGACGCGCCGGCTCAGACGCCGCTCACCTCGCGCCGTCACCGGGTCCCGGTGGCGGCGACCAGCTCGACCTCGTAGCCCTGCCCGTCGGCCAGGAGCCGGCGTAGGTGCCGGGCGCCCCGCCGGCGTGCGGGTGCCGCTCCGGGAGGAGCGGCACCCAGCCGTACGCCGGGGCCGTGGCGCGAGGCCGCAGCCAGGTTTGGCACCCAGATTTCGACGTAATGCAGCGCGCCGGCGCTCAGCGGTTACCGCCCGGCACCCATAGCACATCCCCGTCCGGATTCGCGCTTCTTGACAGGATGAAGAGCAGATCGGAGAGGCGGTTGAGATACTTTGCCGGAAGGGAGCTGGTGCGATCCGGATCGTGGGCGACCAGTGCCCAGGCCGCCCGTTCGGCGCGCCGGGCGATCGTCCGAGCCACGTGCAGCAGCGCCGCGCCCGCGGTGCCGCCGGGGAGGATGAAGGAGTCGAGCTTGCTCAGGCGCGCGTTGTACTCGTCGCACCAGCCTTCCAGACGCTCCACGTACTCCTCGGTCACCCGCAGCGGCGGGTACTGCGGGTCCGGCTCGACCGGGGTGGCCAGGTCGGCCCCCACGTCGAACATGTCGTTCTGGATCGACCCCAGCACCGCCCGCAGCTCCTCGTCGAGCTGCCCCAGAGCGAGCGCCACGCCGATCGCGGCGTTGCACTCGTCGACGTCCGCGTACGCGGCGATCCGTGGATCGGTCTTCGGCACCTGCTCGTTGTTGCTCAGCCTGGTCATGCCGGCGTCGCCGGCCTTGGTGTAGATGCGCGTGAGGTGGACGGCCATGACGCACAGCCTACGTATCCCGGACCTGACGATCCCGGCGCGGCCGGACCCGGCGGGCGGTTGGCCCGTCGGGGTGGGCCCCGGCCACGCCGGTGACCCGGCGGTCACCGACGTCGACGTCATCCGGGTCCGCGGTGACGCCCGGCTGGCCGGCACGGTGCACGTGGTCGGCGCGAAGAACTCCGCGCTCAAGCTGATGGCCGCCGCGCTGCTGGCCCCCGGGCGCAGCGTGATCACCAACGTCCCACGGATCACCGACATCGCGATCATGGGAGAGGTGTTGCGCCGGCTGGGCTGCGGCGTGCGGTTCGAGGCCGACGATCCGGTCGATCCGATGGTGGCGGTCGGCGGGGTGGCCCGGTCCCGCTCGGTCGTCATCGACGTGCCCGAGCAGCCCGGTGTGGAGGCGGACTACGACCTGGTCCGCCGGCTGCGCGCCTCCATCTGCGTACTGGGCCCGCTGCTGGCCCGCCGGGGCTGTGTGCGGGTGGCTCATCCCGGCGGGGACGCGATCGGCTCGCGCGGCCTGGACATGCACGTCGCCGGGCTGACCCGGATGGGCGCGGACATCTCCGGCGAACACGGGTTCGTCATCGCCTCGGCCCCGCACGGCCTGCACGGCGCGGAGATCCTGCTGGACTTCCCGAGCGTGGGCGCCACGGAGAACCTGGTGATGGCGGCGGTGCTCGCCCGCGGCGTGACGGTGATCGAGAACGCGGCCCGGGAGCCGGAGATCGTCGACATCTGCACCATGCTGAACCAGATGGGGGCGCGGATCTCCGGCGCCGGCGGTTCGACGCTGCGCATCGTCGGGGTGCCCGAGCTGCACCCGGTGCGGCACGCCACGGTGGGGGACCGGATCGTCGGCGGGACCTGGGCGTTCGCCGCCGCGATGACCCGGGGGGACGTCACCGTCACCGGCGTGGACCCGGCCTATCTGGAGGTCGCCCTGGACAAGCTGGTCTCGGCCGGCGCGCTGGTGGAGACCCGCGGCGACGCCTTCCGGGTACGCGCCGACGAGCGGCCCGCCGCCGTCGACGTGGTCACCCTGCCGTACCCGGGCTTCGCCACCGACCTGCTGCCGATGGCGATCGGCCTGGCCGCGGTGAGCGACGGCGCCTCGCTGATCACCGAGAACATCTTCGACGGCCGGTTCATGTTCGCCAACGAGATGATGCGGCTGGGCGCGGACATCAAGACCGACGGCCACCACGCCGTGGTCCGGGGCCGCGACCGGCTCTCCGCCGCGCCGGTCCGCGCCACCGACATCCGGGCCGGCGCCGGGCTGATCATCGCGGGGCTCTGCGCGGACGGGACCACCGAGGTCTCCCACGTGCACCACGTCGACCGCGGCTACCCGGACTTCGTCGCCGACCTGCGGGCGCTCGGGGTCGAGGTGGAGCGGGGCACCGCGCCGGAGGCGCCCGACCCGACGATCTGAGGGCCTTAGTCCTCGTTCAGGCTCGCCGACTAGGGTGCAGACAGACACTCAATCAGGCGAGGGAGAAGCAGATGGCGGGTCGACTCGCGGTCGTCGGTGCCGGGCTGATGGGCTCGGGCATCGCCCAGGTGGCGGCGCAGGCGGGCTGGCAGGTGACGCTGCGGGACGTGGACGACGTGGCCACCCGGCGGGGCGTCGACGGCATCCGGAAGTCGCTGGCGAAGTTCGCCGAGAAGGGCAAAATCGACGCCTCCGAGGTCGAGGCGACCCTGGGCCGGATCACCCCGACCACCGACCTGGAGGCGGCCGCCGACGCGGACATCGTCGTCGAGGCGGTCTTCGAGAAGATCGAGATCAAGCACGAGGTGTTCCGCGCGCTGGACAAGATCTGCAAGTCCGACGCGATCCTGGCCACCAACACCTCGGCCATCCCGGTCACCCAGATCGCCACGGCCACCGAGCGGCCGGAGTCGGTCGTCGGCACGCACTTCTTCTCGCCGGTGCCGATGATGAAGCTCTGCGAGCTGGTCCGCGGCTACAAGACCAGCGACGAGACCCTGACGGTGGCGAAGGCGTTCGCCGAGGGGATCGGCAAGACGGTGGTGGTGGTGAACCGGGACATCGCCGGCTTCGTCACCACCCGGCTGATCTGCGCCCTCGCCATGGAGGCGGTCAAGCTGGTGGAGTCCGGCGTGATCTCGGCGGAGGACCTGGACACCGCCTGCCGGCTGGGCTTCGGCCACGCCATGGGCCCGCTGGCCACGGTCGACCTGACCGGCGTGGACGTGCTGCTGAACGCCACGAAGAACATCTACACCGACACCGCGGACGAGAAGTTCTTCCCGCCGGAGCTGCTCCAGCGGATGGCCACCGCCGGTGACCTGGGCCGCAAGACCGGCACCGGCTTCTACTCGTACTGAGCTCGGCATGCGGAAAGGGGGCGGGCGCCGGGCGCCCGCCCCCTCTCCGTGCCTCAGCCGTCGCGCCGGGTGGTCCAGCGGAAGGTGGTCAGGCAGAGGATCAGGCCGATGACGCACCAGGCGGCGAGGACCAGGGCCACCCGGCCCAGTTCGAACGAGCCGGCGGGCTCCTGGGCGCCGAAGCTCTCCGGCAGGAAGACCGCGCGCAGGCCCTGGCACATCCACTTGAGCGGGAAGATCGCCGCGACCTGCTGCATCCAGTTCGGCAGCTCGGTGAAGACGAAGAACACCCCGGAGATGAACTGGAGCACCAGCGCCACCGGGGTGACCACGGCCGATCCGCTGCGCGCGGTGCGGGCCAGCGACGAGATGGCGATGCCGCAGAGGGTGCAGGCGGTGACCCCGAGCGCGGAGACCCAGCCGAAGGTGAGCCACTTCGCGGCGGTGTCGGGCAGGTTCAGGTCGAACAGCGCCACCGCGACGGCCAGCAGCAGGACGGTCTCGGCGACCCCGATCGCCACCACCATGATCACCTTGCCGGCGAACCAGACCCACTTCGGCATCGGGGTGCCCCGGTAGCGCTTGAGCACCCCCCGGTCCCGTTCGATCGGGATCCAGATGCCGAGGTTCTGGAAGCTCACCGTCATCAGGCCGGTCGCGATCATGCCGGTGATGAAGTACTGGGTGAACTTCACCCCGCCGCCGATCTCCCCATTGAAGATGGCCGCGAAGATCAGGATCATGATGATCGGGAAGCCCAGCGTGAAGACGACGGACTCCCGGCTGCGCAGGAACTGCGTGATCTCCAACCGGCCCTGCCGCAGGGCGAGGGCCGCCGGGCCGAGGCGGCGACCCGGGGCGGCGGCGGTTCCGGCCGCCGGCTTCGTGGTGGTCGTCATGAGTGTCCGATCATCTTCAGGTAGACGTCTTCCAGGGTGGGCCGGGTCACCGTCAGGCCGGGGACCTCGCCGCCGAAGCGCGCGGCCAGCTCCGCCACCAGGGCCGTCGGCGTCGCGCTCTGCGCCGTCTGCGGCGTCCCGTCCGGGGTACGCCAGGAGACCGTGGCCAGCTCCTCCTGCCGGTTGCCGAGCCGGTTCGGCGGAGCCACCTCGACCAGCCGGCCGTCGGCGATCACGCCGACCCGGTCGGCCAGCGCCTCGGCCTCGTCCAGGTAGTGCGTGGTGAGCACGATGGTGGTGCCGGCCGCCGCCAGGCCGCGGATCAGCTCCCAGAACTCGCGCCGCGCCTCGGGGTCGAAGCCGGTGGTCGGTTCGTCGAGGAAGAGCAGTTCGGGGCGGCCGACGATGCCGAGCGCCACGTCCAGCCGCCGCTTCTGCCCGCCGGAGAGGGTGTGCGTACGGGCGGTCGCCTTGCCGGCCAGCCCGACCCGGTCGATGACCTTGTCCGGGTCGTCGGCGTCGGCGTAGAAGCCGGCGAAGTGGCGGACCACCTCCGCGACGGTCAGCTCGTCGAACTCGCCGGTGCCCTGAAGCACGATGCCGACCCGCGAGCGCCAGTGCGGGTCCGGGTTGGCCGGGTCGCTGCCGAGCACCCGTACCTCGCCGGAGTCGCGCCGCCGGTAGCCCTCCAGGATCTCCACCGTGGTGGTCTTGCCCGCGCCGTTCGGGCCGAGCAGGGCGAACACCTCGCCGCGGTGGACGTCCAGGTCCACGCCCGCCACCGCGACGTTGTCGCCGTACGTCTTGCGCAGTCCCCGGACGGAGATCGCGAGCTCGTCATCCATGACGTCAAGTGTGCGACCCCGGCGCACGTGGCGGCGGCCCGGGGTGTGGTGGTGTCGGCCATCTCGCGCCGCGTCGACCCGGCTGCCCGCTCCATGGAGCTGTGTAATTCTCCACAGCCCGTTTTACTGAACGGTAACTTAGACTCCGGCCATGGATGAGAAGGCTCTCCCGGGCCGGCTGCCCGAGCGCGACCGCCCCTGGGTGATGCGTACCTACGCCGGGCACTCCTCGGCCGCGGCCACCAACGCGCTCTTCCGCCGCAACCTGGCCAAGGGGCAGACCGGCCTGTCGGTCGCCTTCGACCTGCCCACCCAGACCGGGTACGACCCGGACCACGAACTCGCCGCGGGCGAGGTCGGCCGGGTGGGCGTGCCGGTGGCGCACCTGGGCGACATGCGGGCCCTCTTCGACGGCATCCCGCTGGCCGAGATGAACACCTCCATGACCATCAACGCGCCGGCGATGTGGCTGCTCGGCCTCTACGGCACGATCGCCGCCGAGCAGGGCGCCGAGCTGGCCCGCTGCGCCGGCACCACCCAGAACGACATCATCAAGGAGTACCTGTCCCGGGGGACGTACATCTTCCCGCCGGCGGCGTCGCTACGGCTGACCGCCGACGTCATCGCGTACACGCTGCGCGAGATGCCGCGGTGGAACCCGGTGAACATCTGCTCGTACCACCTGCAGGAGGCCGGCGCGACGCCGGTGCAGGAGGTCGGCTTCGCGCTGGCGACCGCGGTCGCCGTGCTCGACGCGGTCCGCGACTCCGGCCAGGTGCCCGCCGAGCGGATGGGCGACGTGGTCCAGCGGATCAGCTTCTTCGTCAACTCCGGGGTGCGCTTCGTCGAGGAGATCGCCAAGATGCGCGCCTTCGGCGCCCTCTGGGACGAGATCACCCGGGAGCGCTACGGCGTCGAGAACGCCAAGCAGCGGCGCTTCCGCTACGGCGTACAGGTCAACTCGCTGGGCCTGACCGAGGCGCAGCCGGAGAACAACATCCAGCGGATCGTGCTGGAGATGCTCGGCGTGACCTTCTCCCGGGACGCCCGCGCTCGCGCGGTGCAGCTGCCCGCCTGGAACGAGGCGCTGGGCCTGCCCCGCCCCTGGGACCAGCAGTGGTCGCTGCGCATGCAGCAGGTCCTGGCGTACGAGTCGGACCTGCTGGAGTACCCGGACCTCTTCGAGGGCTCGCACGTGATGACCGCACTGGTCGACGAGATCGTCACCGGCGCGCGGACCGAGCTGGAGAAGGTGCTGGAGATGGGCGGCGTGGTGGCCGCCGTGGAGACCGGCTACCTCAAGAGCGCGCTGGTCGCCTCGCTGGCCGAGCGGCGGCGCCGGATGGAGTCCGGCGCCGACGTGGTGGTCGGCGTCAACCGGTTCACCGAGACCGAGCCGTCGCCGCTGACCGCGGCCGGCGCCGAGGCCGTCGAGCAGGTCGATCCGGCGGTGGAGGCGGCCGCCACGGCCTCCGTACGCCGGTGGCGGGCCGACCGGGACGACGCCGCGGTCGACGCGGCGCTGGCCCGGCTGAGCGCGGACGCCGCGACCACGACCAACCTGATGCCGGCGACGCTGGAGTGCGTGCGGGCCGGGGTGACCACCGGCGAGTGGGCCGGCGCGCTGCGCCAGGTGTTCGGCGAGTACCGGGCGCCGACCGGGTTGACCGGCGCGGCCGGCGTGGGCGGGGACGCCACCCTGGTGGCCGTGCGGGAGCGGGTCGCGGCCACCGCGCGGGAGCTGGGCAGCGGCCGGCTGCGGTTGCTGGTCGGCAAGCCGGGCCTGGACGGGCACTCCAACGGCGCCGAGCAGATCGCGGTCCGCGCCCGCGACGCCGGCTTCGAGGTGGTCTACCAGGGCATCCGGCTGACCGCCGGGCAGATCGTGGCGGCGGCGGTCGAGGAGGACGTCGACCTGGTCGGCCTGTCGGTGCTCTCCGGCTCGCACCTGGCGGCGGTGCCCGCGGTGCTGGACGGGCTGCGCGCGGCCGGGCGCGGTGACCTGCCGGTGGTGGTCGGCGGCATCATCCCCGCCGGGGACGCCGAGGCGCTGCGCGCCGCCGGGGTGGCCCGGGTCTTCACCCCGAAGGACTTCGCCCTCACCGGCATCATCGACGAGCTGGTCGGCGTGATCCGGGAGGTCAACGGGCTGACCGCCTGACCTGTGGCCCACCGCCCGCGCGACCGCCCGGTCGTGCGGGCGGGCGTGGTCAGCGGCTCTGGTACGTCACACAGTCGGCCATGTCCTCGTCCGGGGCGACGGTGATCGCCGGGGCGTGGCACTCCAGCTCCGAGTTGTGCCGGCAGTCCGACCGGCTGCACGCGCCGACCTGGGCGATGAGCTGCTCGATCCCGCCTCGCACCGGCAGCTCGACGAAGGTGTGGCAGCGGGCGCGGTCGCTGCTGCCGACGGTGATGGCGAAGGCGTGGCAGTCGTTGGTGCGGTTGTAGGCGCAGGACACGACCGTGCACTCCTGTACCCGAGGCATCTCGATTGCTGCGGTCATGACGGCCTCCCTCTCGGCTTCTGTCCCGATGGTAGGCATCTGCCCCGGTTCGGCGCGGTGTTCGGGCGGACGGTCACCCGCACAGGCGCCAGGTCCCGTCCTCCTTGACCAGAGTCAGCAGCCGGGTGCTCTCGCCGCCGGTCTCCGTCGTCAGCCGTACGGTGGCGGTGCCCCGGACCCGGCCGTTGGTGTTGTTCACGGTCAGCCCCGCGACGTCGTAGTCGACCAGGCGGGGCTCCGCCGCCTGCCGCCGGGCGAAGTCGGCCGGCGGCGTCCGCTCGCGCTCCTCGCGGCAGAGCAGCTCGTACGCCCGCTGGTGGTCGCCGGCCCGGACCGCGTCCAGGTAGCTCGTCGTGGCCTCCCGGACCGGACCGACCGCCTCCTTCGCGGCGCCGTAGAGGAAGAAGCCGCCGACGGCGCCGCCGAGGCAGCAGACCGCCAGCACCACGCCCACCACGATCAGCACGATCCGCAGCGTGCGGCGGTTGTCACGCGGGGGCACCGGGATCGGCGGGTAGGTCATGGCCGCAGGCTAGATCGTTCGCGCAAGCCCTCCGCCCACGTCCGGTTCACCGGGCGAGCACCTCGGAGAGCGGGGCGGGCGTTAGGCCCCGCTCCGCCAGCCCCGCCAGGATGTGGGGCAGCGCCTCGTCGGTCATCGCCGCGTTCGCCTCGGTGACGTGCAGGATGATCACCGAGCCGGGCCGGACCTGGCTCAGCACCGCCCGGACGATCGGCTGCCAGGCGGTGGCGAAGGGGTCGCCGCTGACCACGTCACCGTCCACCACGGTCAGCCCGAGCGGCGCCAGCTCGGTTAGCGCCGCCCGGTCGTGGCAGAGGCCGGGAAAGCGGAAGTAGCGGGTCTGCCGGCCGCCGTACCGGCCGATCACCTCGAAGGTCCGCGCCACGTCCCGGGTCATCTCCCGTCGGGGCAGCGGCGTCAGGTGGTAGCAGCGCGGGGTGAACGCCGCGTGCCCGTAGGTGTGGTTGGCCAGTTCGAAGCGCGGGTTGTCGGCCAGCCGGCGGGTCAGCTCCGGGTACTCCTCGACCCACTTGCCGGTGAGGAAGAAGGTGGCCGGCACCCGCTCGCGCTCCAGCAGCTCGACGATCGCCAGGTTCGCGTACGACGGCGGGTGCGGCCGGCGCAGCTGCCGGCGCATGGTGTCGGTCATGTCGGCGTCGAAGGTCAGCGCCACCCTGCCCCCGGTACGGGGTCCGTGGTCGACCACCGGTGGCAGCGTGCCCGGCGTCGTCGCGCCGGGCAGTCCGGAGTCCTCGTCGGGCCGCCCACCGTCGTCGGGCTGCCCGCTCTGCCCGGGGGTCGGCGGTACGGCGGTCCCGCCCGCCGTGGTGGGTCGGAGGCCGGCCGGCGCCTCCGGCACGGCGGCCCTTTCCGGGGTCCGATCGGGTGACGGGCCGACGAGGAGCGCGACGACGGCGGCCAGTGCGAGGGTGGCGGCGGTGAGCAGGACGCGGGAGTTCTTCGCGAGCACCGGATGATCATGGCAGTGGGGACGATCTCGTGGTGGCCCCCGAACGGCCCCTTCCGCCTGACGGCGGGTCAACCAGGTGGGGTGTCGGTGGAGAACCGCTCGTGCCCCAGCACGGCGAGCAGCCGCAGCTTCTCGTGGCCCTCGCTGCGCGGTGGCGCGGTGAGCACGAGCAGCGCCTGGGACTGGTCCTCGGTGAACAGGACCTGGCAGTCCAGCTCGATCGCGCCGAGTTCGGGGTGGATGAGCGTCTTGTGGTCGGCGAAGCGCTGCGCGACCTCGTGCCGCTCCCACAGCTCGGCGAACTCCGGGCTCACCTTCTGCAGCACCCGCACCAGCTCACCGGCGCGCGACCGCGGGCCCATCGACCCGTACGCGGCGCGCAGGTTGGCGACCTGGGCGCGGCTCTGCCGGGGGCGGTCGTCCTCCGGGTAGCGCAGCCGCCGACCCCCACACCAAGTAACCCGCCCCCTCCCCCTTCCCCCACCGAACGCGTCGATCATGAAGTTGACGGGGTGGGGGAGATCCAATCCGCCGCCAACTTCATGATCAACGGGGAGTGGCGGGGGGTGGGGGCGCGCGGGGGTTAGACGCGGAAGCCGGCTGCGCGGGCTGCCTGGCGTTCCCGGCGGCGGTCGGAGCGGCGGCGCAGGAACCAGAAGCCGAAGGCCACCAGCCCCAGCAGGAAGGCCAGCACCAGCACCGGCAGGATGATCGCCACCACGGACATGACCACGCTCGTCGCGTCCTCAGCGGTGCTGGCCACCGGTGCGCCGAAGCCCGCGGTGGTGGCGTTGACAACCGGCCGGGCCGCCGACTTCAGCAGGTGCACGCCGAGCGCGATGACGACGCCGCTCACCACCGGCACCCACTGGTGGGACGAGAAGAAGCTGCCGGGGTCGCTGACCGTGACCGTCTCCGAGCTGGAGCCCGCGCCGAAGGCGAGGCCACCGGCGGTCGGCCGGACCACGGTCTGCACGATGTCGTTGACGTGGTCGACCACCGGCACCTTGTCGGCGACGACCTCGACGGCGAGCAGCACCGCCAGGATGAGGACGACCCAGCCGTTGCCCAGCCACTGCCAGCCGCTCGGTAGGTCGATCAGGTCGGTGTAGCGGGCGAGCAGACCCATGGTGAGCAGGGGAATGTAGGCATTCAGGCCCGCCGAGGCGGCGAGTCCGGTACCGGTGAGGACTTCGAACACGAAATCAGCATCGCACCGGCACGCCAGTGCCGCTCGGTGGCGATGGTCCGGTCCTCGGCTACCCTCGTCGGGTGCGGCTGGTGATTGCGAAGTGCTCGGTGGACTACGTCGGACGGCTCTCGGCTCACCTGCCGCTGGCCACCCGGCTCCTCATGGTGAAGGCGGACGGGTCGGTGTCCATCCACGCCGACGACCGGGCGTACAAGCCACTCAACTGGATGAGCCCGCCGTGCCGCCTCGAGGAGGCCCCGGGCGTCTGGCGGGTGGTCAACAAGGCCGGCGAGGAGCTGCGGATCACCCTGGAGGAGGTCTTCCAGGACACCTCGTACGAGCTGGGCGTCGACCCGGGGCTGCGCAAGGACGGCGTCGAGGCGCACCTGCAGGAGCTGCTCGCCGCCAACCCGGAGACCCTCGGCGAGGGCTTCACCCTGGTCCGGCGGGAGTACATGACCGCGATCGGCCCGGTCGACCTGCTCTGCCGGGACGCCAACTCCCGCGCGGTCGCCGTCGAGGTGAAGCGGCGCGGCGAGATCGACGGGGTGGAGCAGCTCACCCGCTACCTCGAGTTGATGAACCGGGATCCGCTGCTCGCTCCGGTCGCCGGGGTCTTCGCCGCGCAGGAGATCAAGCCGCAGGCCCGGGTGCTCGCCACCGACCGGGGCATCCGCTGCGTGGTGGTCGACTACGACAAGCTGCGCGGCATCGAGCGCGACGAGCTGACCCTCTTCTGAGCCGACGCCCGGTCAGCGCCGGCCGTACATCAGCTTGGCGGCCTTGACCAGGCGGGCGACGTCGGCGGGGGTCCGCTCGAAGGTCATCGAGGGCAGCAGTGACCGGGCCCGCCGCCGGGTGATCGACTTGGCCCGGCCGAACTCGCGCAGCCCGTCCTCGCCGTGGATTCGCCCGAAGCCGGAGTCGCCCACCCCGCCGAACGGCAGCGTGGACATGCCGGCGAAGGTGAGCGTCGAGTTGACCGAGGCCATCCCCGAGCGCAGCCGGCGGGCGATCGCCACCGCCCGCTTCCGGCCGAAGACCGAACCCCCCAGGCCGTACGAGAGCGCGTTGGCCCGGCGTACCGCCTCGTCGGCGTCGCGGACCCGGCTGATGGTGAGCGTCGGACCGAAGGTCTCCTCGCGTACGGCGGCCGAGGACTCCGGCACGTCCACCAGCACGGTCGGGTGCACGTACGGCGGCTGGACCGCCTCCGCCCCGCCCAGGACGGCCCGGCCGCCGGCGGCCAGCGCGTCGTCGATGTGCCGGCGGATCACGTCGAGCTGGGCCGGCATGGTGATCGGTCCGATGTCCGCCCCCTCCGCGCCGACGGTGAGCCGCTCGGCGCGGGCCACCACCTTGCCGACGAAGGCGTCGAAGACCGGCTCGACCGCGTAGACCCGTTCGATGCCGATGCAGGTCTGGCCCGCGTTGGTCAGCGCCCCCCAGACGCACGCCTCGGCGGCGGCGTCCAGGTCGGCGTCCGCGTCCACGATCATCGCGTCCTTGCCGCCCGCCTCCAGCAGCACCGGGGTGAGCGACTCGGCGCAGGCCGCCATCACCTTCTTGGCCGTGGCGGTGGAGCCGGTGAAGGCCAACTTGTCGACCCCCGAGCGGCACAGCGCCGCGCCCACGTCACCGAGCCCGTGCACCGCGGTGAACACCGGCTGCTCCGGCACCACCTCGGCGAAGGCGTCCACCAGCCACTGCCCGACCGCCGGGGTGTACTCGCTGGGCTTGAGGACCACGGCGTTGCCGGCCGCGAGGGCGTACGCGGCGGAACCGATCGGGGTGAAGACCGGATAGTTCCACGGGCCGATCACGCCGACCACCCCGTACGGCTGGTATTCGAGGTGACCGGAGAACTCGGCGAGGATCAGCCGGGAGCGCACCTTGCGGGGACCGAGCACGCGCGGCGCGTTGCGGGCGGCCCAGTCGATGTGTTCGATGGCCGTGAGGATCTCGACGATGGCGTCCGAGACCGGCTTGCCGCCCTCGGCGTGCACCAGCTCGGCGAGCGACTCGATCCGCCGGGCGAGCAGGCTGCGCCAGCGCAGCAGCCGCTCCCGGCGGCCACCGAAGCCCAGCCCGGCCCACCAGTCGCCGGCTGCCCGGGCGCGGTCGACCGCGCGGGCGACGTCGGCCGGAGTGGCGACCGGGAGGCGTCCGGCCTCCTCGCCGGTCGCCGGGCTCGTCGACACCAGTCGACCGTCCTCGATGACCGGGGTTCCCGGGACATGCACAGCCGTCATGGCGGAAGTCTAGACCCGGAGATTACCCACCGGTAGGCCCAGCTAATTCCGGCGACACCGACACGCTCCCGACCGAACCGGTTATCGGGAGTTGACCGGCCGGGGTCGCCGAGGTGGCCGGCCGGGTGGTGAGGTGGGTCCGGTCGAGCTGGCAGGCTGACCCGGGGGGCCATGCCGGGGGTGGGGAGCTGAGAGTCCATGGAGGATCATCCGGAACTTGTCCCGTTGCTGCGGGTGGCGGGCGGACCGATGCGTGGGGCGATCTTCCGGCTCGGCCGGCGGCAGCTCGTGATCGGCCGCGCGCCGAACGCCGAAATCGCCGTACCCGATCCGCACCTGAGCCGCCGGCACGCGGCGGTGCGGGTCTCCGACGCCGGGGTCACCCTGGTCGACCTGGGTTCCACCAACGGGACCTGGCTCAACGACCGGCGGATCCGCGTCGAGGAGTTGCTGTCCGACGGGGACGTCATCCGGATCGGCCGCACCGAGCTGCGCTACTCCGATCCGGGCCTGGCCACCACCGACCCGGTCGGGCTGAGCTTCGCCTCGGGCGGCGTCCGCCGCGACCACCGGCCGACGCTGCCGTTGCCGCTGGCCGCACCCGCGAACGGGCCGACGGAGGCCCTGCCCACGGGTGAGCCGGTGCCGTCCCGGCTCGGCGAGGGCTGACGGCGCTCCACGCGCCCTCCACCGGGCCCCGTCGCCGTGGCCCGCCCACCGGCGGTGCTCCGGCACATCGCGGGGCCGCCGATCGTGGGTGGCCGGCCCATGGACCACCCCGGGGCGTCGTGGCACCATGCCGCGGATGGAGATCGCGCAGCGGACCGTGACGGCGAACGGCATCGGCCAACGGGTCCGGGTGGCCGGGCCCCCGGACGGCACGCCGGTACTGCTGGTGCACGGCAACGCCTCCTCCTCGGCCTTCTGGGAGCCGCTGCTGCGCCGGCTGCCCGCCACGCTCCGGGTGATCGCGCCCGACCTGCGCGGGTACGGCGACACCGACCCCGCCCCGGTGGACGCCACCCGGGGGCTGGCCGACTTCGCCGACGACGTGGCCGCGCTGCTCGACGCCCCCGGGCTCTTCCCCGCCGACGCCCGCCCCGTCGTGGTCGGACACTCCCTCGGCGGGGGAGTGGCGATGCGGCTGCTCGTCGACCATCCGCAGCGGGTCGCGGCGCTGCTGCTGGAGGCGCCGGTCTCGCCGTACGGCTTCGGCGGCACCCGCGACCTGGACGGCACCCCGACCACGCCCGACTTCGCCGGCACCGGGGCCGGCACCGCCAACGCGGACTTCGTGGCCCGGCTCGCCGCCGGTGACCGGGGTGCGGACGCCCCGACCAGCCCCCGCAACGTGCTGCGGGCGACGTACGTGGCCGATCCGGCCACCCTGGCCGAGGACGAGGAGCTGCTGCTGGACAGCGTCCTGTCCACCGCGACCGGCGACGACAACTACCCGGGCACGGCCACCGGCTCGGCGCACTGGCCCGGCACCGCCCCCGGTGGGCGGGGGGTGCTCAACGCGCTCGCCCCGGCCCACTTCCGGATCGCCGACGAGCTGATCGCCGTCGCGGTCAAGCCGCCGGTCACCTGGGTACGCGGCGACGCGGACGTGATCGTCTCCGACACCTCGCTGTTCGACCTGGCGTACCTGGGGTCGCTGGGGATGGCGCCGGGCTGGCCCGGGGAGGCGGACTGCCCGCCGCAGCCGATGGTCGGGCAGACCCGGACGGTGCTGGAGCGGTACGCCGCGGCCGGTGGCACGTACCGGGAGGTGGTGCTCCCCGGCTGTGGGCACAGCCCGCACCTGGAACGGCCGGCCGAGTTCGTCGCGGAGCTGCTGGCCCTCACCGGAGCGCCGGCCACGACCTGACCCTGGCAGGGTGCGTGAAATATCCCACGGCGTCTCGACAACCCGACGTCACGTGGCAGACTCCGGCGCATAACCTTAGCGGCCGTTCAAGTCGGCTGCGGAGCGAACAGGGGAGGCCGGTCGTGGCGCGCGAGTTCACCAGTGTGGGTGTGGTGGGTCTGGGCACCATGGGTGCCGGCATCGTCGAGGTCTTCGCCCGCAACGGCATCAACGTCGTCGCGGTGGAGATCTCCGAGGCCGCCGTGGAGCGCGGCCGGGTCACCCTGACCGGCTCGACCGACCGGGCGGTCGCCAAGGGCAAGCTCGCCGAGGCCGACCGGGACGCCCTGCTCTCCCGGGTCGACTTCCAGGTCGGGCTGGAGGCCCTGCACTCGGTGGACCTGGTGATCGAGGCCGTCCCCGAGCACCTCGACCTGAAGCAGCGGATCTTCGCCGAGCTGGACCGGGTCTGCAAGCCCGAGGCGATCCTGGCCACCAACACCTCCTCGCTCAGCGTCACCGAGATCTCCGTCGCCACCACCCGACCCAACCAGGTCATCGGCATCCACTTCTTCAACCCGGCCCCGGTCATGAAGCTGGTCGAGGTGGTCCGCACGGTGGTCACCTCCGCCGACGTGGTCGCCGACGTCGAGGCGCTCTGCGCGCGGCTGGGCAAGGTCGACGTCACCATCAACGACCGGGCCGGCTTCATCGCCAACGCGCTGCTCTTCGGCTACCTCAACCACGCCGTCAGCATGTTCGAGGGCCGGTACGCCACCCGCGAGGACATCGACGCCGCGATGAAGCTCGGCTGCGGCCTGCCGATGGGCCCGCTCGCCCTGATGGACCTGATCGGCCTCGACACCGCGTACGAGATCCTGGACACCATGTACCGGCGCGGCGGCCGGGACCGCCGGCACGCCCCGGTGCCGCTGATCAAGCAGATGGTCACCGCGGGTCTGCTCGGCCGCAAGTCCGGCCGGGGCTTCTACACCTACGAGCGGCCCGGCTCCCCGGTGGTCGTACCCGACGAGCAGACGCCCGTGACGGCGGAGTCGGCGCTCGCCGACGGCGCCCGCGCGATCGCGAAGGTCGGCGTGGTGGGATCCGGAACGATGGCGACCGGCATCATCGAGGTCTTCGCCAAGGCCGGCTACGAGGTCGTCTCGGTGACCCGGGGCGCGGAGAAGTCCGCCAAGGTCTTCGAGGCGGTCAAGACCTCCCTCAACAAGGGCGTGGTCCGCGGCAAGCTCAGCGAGAGCGACCGGGACGCCGCGCTCGGCCGGATCAACTGGTCCGCCACCCTGGAGCACCTGGCCGACGTCGACCTGGTGGTCGAGGCGGTGGTCGAGGAGCTGAGCGTCAAGAAGGCCCTCTTCGCCAGCCTCGACGAGATCTGCAAGCCCGGTGTCGTGCTCGCCACCACCACCTCGTCGCTGCCGGTGATCGACGTGGCGATGGCGACCCAGCGGCCGGCCGACGTGGTGGGGCTGCACTTCTTCAACCCGGCGCCGATCATGCCGCTGGTCGAGGTGGTGCGGACCATCCGCACCTCGGCGGAGACCACCGCCACCGCCCGCGCGGTCTGCGCCGCGCTCGGCAAGACCGGCGTGGTCTGCGGCGACCGGTCCGGCTTCATCGTCAACGCGCTGCTCTTCCCGTACCTCAACGACGCGGTGAAGATGCTGGAGGCGAGCTACTCCACCGCCGACGACATCGACCACGCGATGAAGCTGGGCTGCGGCTACCCGATGGGCCCGTTCGAACTGCTCGACGTGGTCGGGCTGGACGTGTCGCTGGCCATCCAGCGGGAGCTCTACCTGGAGCTGCGCGAGCCGGGCTTCGCCCCGGCGCCGCTGCTGGAGCACCTGGTGACCGCCGGCTACCTGGGCCGCAAGAGCGGCCGCGGCTTCCGCGACCACACCCGACGCTGACTCCGGTCAACGCCGGACGCCGCTGACGGCGTCCTGAGGATGTGACCTTCGAGGAGTACGTCAGCAGTCGCGGGCCGGCGCTCGTCCGGCTGGCCCGGCTGCTGACGGGGGACGAGCACCGGGCCGAGGATCTCAGCCAGGACGTGCTGGCGCGGGCCTACGTGCACTGGCGCAGGATCGCCCGCGCCGACCGGCCGGACGTCTACGTGCGGCGGATGCTGGTCAACGCCCACACCTCCTGGTGGCGACGGCGGTCGAACCAGGAACGGGCCACCGCCGACTTCGCCGACCGTCCCGGGCGCGACGACCTCGGCGGCGCGGCGGCGGACCGGGACGAGATGTGGCGGCTGATCCGCACGCTGCCCGACCGGCAGCGGGCCGTGCTGGTGCTGCGCTACTACGAGGACCTCGACGACGCGACCATCGCCCAGATCCTCGGCTGCTCGCCGGTCACCGTCCGCACCCACGCGATGCGGGCGCTCACCCACCTCCGGGCGCGCATCGGCGCCCCGACGACGCAGGGGAGCCGGCCGTGACCGACCTGGACCAGCGGATCGCCGCGACGTTGGCGGAGCGCGCCGAGGGCGCGGTGGACACCGACCGGCTGGCCGCCGGGGCGGTCGCCCGGGGCCGGCTGCGCCGCCGTCGTCGCCGGACCGGCGCGGGGATCGCACTGGGACTGGCCGTGGCGGTCGGCCTCGGGCTGCCCGCCGCCCTGCCGGACGCCGCTCCGGACCTCGGGGTCGCCGCCGCGCCGGTGGCCCCGCCCCGGCTCGACGCGACCGCCGGAGCCGCCGCCCGCCCCGACCTGGTCGGCACCGACCCCGAGGTGCTGCACTTCGGGGTCGACCCGGCCCGGGCCCGCCAGCTCACCTGGCGGACCGGTCGGGGGGTCGAGGGCGGCCGGCTCGACCTCGGCGGCGGCCGGCAGGTCGCGGTCGACCTGTCCACCGACGTCGCCGCGGTGGAGCAGTCGACGCACGAGGGCATGACCTACCCGGACGAGCCCGCCACCGCCGCCGACTTCGACGGGCGGGTGCAGCGGGTGCCGTCGCCGGGGCCCGGCGGGCCGCCGGGCTGGTTCCTGCGCTGGCAGCCGACCCCGGGGCTCTTCGCCCGGGTGCACACCGTGGCCGACGACGACAGCGTGCTGCGCGAGGCGGTGGCCGCGCTCCGACTGGACGAGGCGCACCGGTGCGCCTCCCCGCTGCGGCTCACCACGCTGCCGCCGGACGCCCGGCTGGCCGGCTGCGAGGTCAACGCGATCGGCTTTCCGGACTCGCTGGACGTCGTCCTCACCGTCACCCGCCCCGGCGACCAGCGGCTCGACGTGCGGTTGGAGTACCGCGAGGGGATCGCCGGCCTCCGGACCCGGGGAAACCGGACGATCGGCGACCGCCCGGCCCACCTCTCCTCCCTGGGTGAGCTGGAGCTGCTCGGCATCCGCAAGGCGCACCTGATTGCCCGCTTCGGCTGGCCGCAGCCGGGGTTCACCGAGGCGGACGCGGCGACCGTGCTCGGCGGGGCGGTGTTGGCGACGGACCTCACCAGGCCGGAGACCTGGCGGTGACCGTAATCTGGGGGACGTGAGCCCCCGTCGCAACCGTCCCCGCCGCGAGGACACCGACCACCTGGACTCCGCCCGGGTCCGCCAGGGCGTGGAGACGGTCCAGCAGTGGCGCGACGGCGAGTGGCAGGTACGGGGGATCGGCGGCGGAGCGTCCACCAAGACGTACCGATGCCCGGGGTGTGACCAGGAGATCCGCCCGGGCGTGGCGCACCTGGTGGCCTGGCCGGCGGACGGCACCGGTGACCTCACCGACCGGCGGCACTGGCACAGCGGCTGCTGGCGGGCCCGGGACCGGCGGGGCCCGGCGATCCAGCGGGGCCGCAGCGCCCCAAGGTACGGCTGAGCGATCTGGGTCACCCTGTCACGCCCGGGTGGGCGGCAGCAGCGACTTCGCGCCAGACTTGAGCGGTGAGCACACCGATCCGCGCGTCGTCGATCCTGCCCGCCCGCCGGGAGGAGATCGAGCTGCACACCGCCGACGGCCTCCGCCTCGTCGGTGAGCTGGCCCGTCCGCTCGACCGCGAGCCGGTCGGCACGCTGGTCTGCCTGCACCCGCTGCCCACGCACGGCGGAATGATGGACAGCCACGTGTTCCGCAAGGCGGCCTGGCGGCTGCCGGCGCTGGCCGACCTGGCGGTGCTCCGGTTCAACACCCGGGGGACCAGCAGCGTCCGCGGCACCAGCGAGGGCGCCTTCGACAACGCGGTGGGGGAGCGCTTCGACGTCGCCGCCGCGATCGAGTACGCCGAGTTCCACGAGCTGCCGAACATCTGGCTGGTCGGCTGGTCGTTCGGCACCGACCTGACGCTGAAGTTCGGCTGCGACCCGGCGGTGTCCGGGGCGATCCTGCTCTCCCCGCCGCTGCGCTACTCCCAGCCGGGGGACCTCACCATCTGGACGGAGACCGGCAAGCCGCTCACCGCCCTGGTGCCCGAGTTCGACGACTACCTGCGGCCGGCCGAGGCCCGGGAGCGCTTCGCGGCGGTGCCGCACGCCGAGGTGGTCGGGGTCGACGGCGCCAAGCACCTCTGGGTGGGCGACGCCGAGACGGCGCTGAACGAGATCGTGCGGCGGGTCAACCCGGCGGTGCCGCTGCCGCTGCCGACGACCTGGGACGGCCCGATGGAGACCGGCGACGTCAGCGCGTACGCCGACCGTACGGTGGCCTCGTTCGCCGACACGCCGGTACCCGGACCGCAGCGGGACTGACCCGTCGCCGTCGTGCGGGGCGCGGGTCAGTCGGACTCAACGGTGACCGTGCTCGGCTTGGCGCTGCGCTCGTCGGTGGTCGGCTTGGTCGGCCGCTTGCCGTTCTCCCCGGTGCTGGTGATCCTGGTCGGGGTGGCCTCCCGTCCACCGGCGCCGGGCACCGCCGCCACGATCGGCTCGCCGTCGACCCCGGCGCTGGCCGTGGCACCGTCCACCGTGGTCACCGACTCGGCGCCCGGCCGGGACTTCGCGCCCCCGCCGTCCGAGGCGGGCGTGAGAGCGGGCTTGGCGCCCTTCGCGGCGGACGTCACGGTCGACTTCGCGCCGTCGGCGGCGGGCGTCGTCCGGCCCGCGCCGGTGTCGGTGGTCCGGACCGCCTTGCCCCCGTCCACCGCGACGGGCCTGCCACCGTCCACGGCGGCCGGCTTGCCGCCGTCCACGGCGACCGGCTTGCTGCCGGCGACGGGCTTGGCGCCGTTCCCCGAGGTCGGGAGCGGTCGGGCGCCGTCCCCCGCCGGGCCGGCCCCGTCCATCGACGGCACGGCCGCGGTGCCGGTGACCTTGCGGAGCTGGAGTTCGGTGATCTGCCGCTGAAGCTCGTCGAACTCCTGCCGCGCCTGCCAGGTCTCCTGGCGCAGGTCGGCGAGCTGCTGCTGGGCCTGGGCGATCTCCAGCATCACCTGGGCGAGCTGCTGGCGGCCCGCCGCCGCCTCCTGCTGGGTCGCGGCGAGGTGCTGCTGCGTGGTGGCCAGGTGCTGCTGGGTGGTGGCCGCGTACTCCTCGAACTGGCGGCGTGAGGCGGCGACGTGCTCGTCGGCCTTGCGGCGCTTGTCGGCGGCCTCCGTCTCGGCCCGGCTGAGCAGCGTCGCAGCCTCCTCCTCGGCGCGCTGGCGCATGGTCAGCGCGTCCTCCTCGGCGGCCCGGCGGATGCCCGCGGCGCCCTGCTCGATCTCGTCGCGCCGGGCGGTCCACTGGCGTTCCAGCTGGTCGTGCCGGGTCTTGTGCTGCTTCTCCAGCTCCTCGGACCGGGTCCGGTGCTGCTTGTCCAGCTCGTCGCGGCGCTTGGCGAACTCCTGCTCGGCGGTGGCGCGACGCTGGGCCAGCTCCCGGTCGGCGGCCTCGCGCCGGCCGTTGACCTCCTGCTCCACCCCGGCCCGCCAGGCACCCAGCTCCTGCTGCGTCTGCGCGCGGGCGTGCTGCACGTACGCCTCGGTCTCCGACCGCATCCGCTGCACGTACGACTCGGTCTCGGCGCGGTTGCGCTTGGCCGCCTCGGCGGCCTCGGTGGTCAGCCGGTGCGCCTCCTGCCGGGCCCGGCCCCGGGTGGACTTCGCGGCCTCCTCGGCGTCGTCGGTGATCCGCTTCGCCTCCTGGAGGGCCTTGGCATGCGTGGCCCGGCCGGCCTCGGCCGCCGACTCGGTGAGCCGCTTGGCCTCCTGCTGGGCCTTGGCGTGCACCTCCTTGGCCGCCTCGCGCAGCTGGGTCGCCTCCTGCTGGGCCTTGGCCAGCGCCTCCTTGGCCGTGTCGCGCAGCTTGGTGGACTCCTGCTGGGCGCGGGCGTGGATCTCCTTCGCCGTGTCGCGCAGCTGGGTGGCCTCCTGCTGGGCCTTGGCCAGCGCCTCCTGCGCGGCCTTGCGCAGCCGGGTGGACTCGTCCTGCGCGGTGGCACGCAGCTTGGTGGACTCGTCCTGCGCGGTGGCGCGCAGCTTGGCGGCGTCCTCCTTGGCCGACCGCAGCGTGGCTTCCGCCTCGGCCTTGCGGGCGGCGGTGTGCCGCTCCTCTTCGGAGCGTCGGGCGGCCAGCGCGATCTCGAAGTCCTTCAGGGCCTTCGCGGCCTGCTCACGCGCCTCGTCGATGATGTGCTCGGCGGCGCCTCGACGGGCCTCGATCTCCTCGTGGGCGGCGGCCAGGATGGCGTCGGCCTGCTCCTCGGCGAGGCTGAGGATCTGCTCGACCCGGGGCCCGAGGTGTCGGAACGAGGCCCGGTCCACCGCGCCGACCTGCTTACGCACCTGGACCAGATCCCGCTGGAGGTGCTCGACCTGGCCGGCCAGCTTGTGGATCTGCGTGTACGCCTGCTCCCGCTCGGCCGCCAGGGTCGCGATCTCGTGCTCCGCACGAGCGACGTAGCGGTCTACCTGTCGTTTCTCGTACCCCCGCAGAGCGGACTCGAAGCTGGGCTCCGTGGTCACGTCCCCGCCGAGAGCGAACAGTTCCTCGCCGTGCGACATGACCCCATCCTCACACGCATACCGCCCTGCTGGGGCGATACGGACGCCCCTGTTGGGAGCTACTTCACTCGCTTCGGACGAGTTGGTGTCAAGGGGTGGGAAACGGTCACGGCGTGGGGCAACACCGGTCACCCGGTGTCACCCCACGCCGTCAGCCCCGACGCTGCGGTGGGTCAGCTGGTGGTCTCCGCGGTGGCCCGCTGCTCGGTGCCGGCCTTGGCCGGCTCCGGCTTGGCCGCCGTGGCGGCCGGCTGGGACGGCACACCCGGCACGATCCCGGCGAGACCGGAGAGCATCTGGCCGAGCTGCGAGGTGACGGCGTCCTTCTGGCGGGTCAGGTCGTCCACCTCGCGGCGAGCCGCCTGGGTGGTCAGGTCCGCCTCGGTGCGAGCCTCGTGGAGCAGCCGCTTCGCCTCGGCCTTCGCCTCGTTCAGCGTCTTGTCGGCCAGCGCCTTGGCCTTGTCGACCGTCTCGTTGGCGGTGCGCTCCGAGTCGACCCGGCGGGCCTCGGCGCGCTGCTCGATCTCCTTGGCGCGCTCCTGGGCGGCGCGGGCGCGCTGCTCGGCCTCGCCGACCAGCTTCTGGGTCTGCGCGACCTGGGCGGCGTGCCGCTCCGACTCCTCGCGCTCGGCCTTCTCGCGGCGCTCGGCGAGCTGGAGCTCCAGGGCCTGGAGGTCCTTGTCGCGCTTGTCGCGGGCGTCGGTGAGCAGCTTGGTCGCCTCGGCGCGCTTCTCCTCGGCCTCGCGGGCCGCCTTCGCCCGCTGCTGGGTGATCTCCCGCTCGGCGGTGGCGCGGAGGGTCGCGACCTCACGCTCGACGGTGGACTTCAGCTCGGCCACCTCGTGCGCGGTGACCGTACGAAGCTGCTTGGTCTCCCGCTCGGCGTCGGCACGGAGCGTGTCGGCCTCGCGGCGGGCCTGCACCCGGACCTCGGCGGCCTCGCGCTCGGCGGCGGTACGGACGGTGCCGGCCTCCCGCTCGGCGGTGGCCTTCATCGCGGCCGCCTCGGCCCGCGCCTTGTCGGTGATCTCCCGCGCCTCGAGGCGGGCGGCGGAGAGGATGCCCTCCGACTCGCGCTTGGCCTCGTTGCGGTGGTCGTTGGCCTGCTCCTCGGCCAGCCGGAGGATCTGCTCGACCCGGGTGCCGAGACCGGAGAGGGTCGGCCGGCTGTTCTCCTCGAGCTGCTTGTTGGTGTCGGTGAGCTTCTGCTCGAGCGCGGTCTGCCGCTGCTCGGCCTGCCGGAGCCGACGCTGCGCGTCGTTCATCCGCTGCTCGGCCTCGGCCCGAGCCTGCTCGGACTGGGTCAGCGCGGCGGTCATCCGGCCGATGAAGTCGTCGACCTGGTGGGTGTTGTATCCGCGCAGGCCAACGGTGAAATCTGGCTGCGAGTTCGCGTTATCGAAGAACGCGAGAGGGGAGGACTGCTGCTGGGGCATTGGGACATACTCGCAGACCCCCCGGGGGCGTTCGCAAGAGCGGTCCCGAGCTTTCGTGTCCTCTTTACATGGTCAACTGCAACGCCGCGGGAGACCGGACCAAACGGCGATCTTGGCAGCTCCCGGGCGGGCCGGGGGTCACGCAAAGTGAGCGTGAAAAGGGCCGCGGGACATGCCCGCGGCCCTTTGTCCCGCTCACTCGAATGGCGGTCCGGTGACCGGTGCGGAAAGGCAATGGCCGCCTCGCCGCAATGGGTGAGCGGCCCTCACCCGGACGGCTCAGTGGCCGCGGAACCGGTTGATCGCGCTCTCGTGGCGGGACCGCATCTCGGTGTCCCGGACCCCCAGCCCGTCGGTGGGGGCGAGGCAGCGGACACCGACCTTGCCCTGGTGGGCGTTGCGGTGCACCTCGTACGCCGCCTGGCCGGTCTGCTCCAACGGGTAGGTCCTCGACACCGTCGGGTGGATCTGGCCGAGCGCGACGAGACGGTTGGCCTGCCACGCCTCGTGGTAGTTGGCGAAGTGGCTGCCGACGATCCGCTTGAGGTGCATCCAGAGGTAGCGGTTGTCGTACTGGTGCAGGAAGCCGCTGGTGGAGGCGCAGGTGACGATGGTGCCGCCCTTCTTGGCCACGTAGACGCTGGCGCCGAAGGTCTCCCGGCCGGGGTGCTCGAAGACGATGTCCGGGTCCTCGCCGCCGGTCAGCTCGCGGATCCGCTCGCCGAAGCGGCGCCACTCGTCCTGGTCCTGGGTCTGCTCGTCGGACCAGAACCGGAAGCCCTCCGCGGTGCGGTCGATCACCAGCTCGGCGCCCATCGACCGGCACAGCTCGGCCTTCTCCGGCGAGGAGACCACGCAGACCGGGATCGCGCCGCCGTTGAGCGCCATCTGGGTGGCGTACCCGCCGAGGCCGCCGGAGGCGCCCCAGATCAGCACCACGTCGCCCTGCTTCATGTTGGCCCCGTGGTGTGAGACCAGCTGCCGGTACGCGGTGGAGTTGACCAGCCCGGGGCTGGCCGCCTCCTCCCAGCTGAGGTGACGCGGCTTCGGCATCAGCTGGTTGGCCTTGACCACGGCCAGTTCGGCGAGCCCGCCGAAGTTGGTCTCGAAGCCCCAGATCCGCTGCTGCGGGTCGAGCATGGTGTCGTCGTGGCCGGCCGCGTCCTCCAGCTCCACCGACAGGCAGTGCGCGACCACCTCGTCGCCGGCCTTCCACTTCGTCACGCCGGGGCCGGTACGCAGCACCACGCCGGCGGCGTCCGAACCGACCACGTGGTACGGCAGGTCGTGCCGGCGGGTCAGCTCGGAGAGCCGGCCGTAGCGCTGGAGGAACTTGAAGGTCGGCAGCGGCTCGAAGATGCTGGTCCAGACCGTGTTGTAGTTGATCGCGCTGGCCATCACCGCGACCAGGGCCTCGCCCGGACCGAGTTCGGGGGTGGGCACCTCCTGCAGGTGCAGCGCCTTGCGCGGGTCCTTGTCCCGGGTGGCCATCCCGTCGAACATCCGGGTCTCGTCGGCGCGGACCACCATGCCCCGGTAGCTCTCCGGTACGGGCAGACCGGCAATACGGGCCAGCTCGCGCTCCGGCTGGTCGGAGCCTTCTGCCGCCATGATCGCTTCGAGGATGTCCTGCACGGTGACCTCCCGTTCGTCCGCACCCACGCCGGGGGGCAGGGGTGCTGCCATCGTCGGCGCCGGTGCGACCGACCGCCATGTCGGCAATCGACACATCCGGCACCGGTCGCGCTCCTTGTGGGCCGGGACGTTACTGAACGGTAGCTAGGGCCGGAAGTCCTCTGTGAAAAACTGCATTGGCCGATGCGTGGAGCTGTCCGTGGGACACGCCTATCGCGCACCGCCGCGCTCCGTCCCGCCTCCTGGGACGGGTCACGTCGTCGCCTTCGCCGGTGCCGCCCCCGCCGCCGGCCGTCAGCGCGGCCCCGGTTCGCGGCGTGTCGGGGTGTCCGGCGACAGGGGCGGCCCGACACGCCGCAAACGGCGGCACAGGGCAGGGGCAGGGGCGAAAGCGGTGGTCAGTGGGCGTCGGCGGCCGGCTCGACCAGCTCGACCAGGACGCCGCCGGCGTCCTTCGGGTGCACGAAGTTGATCCGGGAGTTCGCGGTGCCCCGCTTGGGCTCCGGGTAGAGCAGTCGCACGCCCCGCTCGCGCAGCGCCGCGCAGGCCGCGTCGATGTCGGCGACCGTGTACGCCACCTGCTGCACGCCCGGGCCGTTGCGGTCCAGGAACTTCGCGATGGTCGACTCCGGGGTCAGCGGGGCGAGCAGTTGCACGCAGCCGCCCTCGGTGGTCGGGCCGACGGCCAGCATCGCCTCGCGTACGCCCTGCTCGGTGTTGGTCTCGACGTGCACGCAGCGCATGCCGAAGGTGCGCTGGTAGAAGTCGATCGCCGCGTCCAGGTCGGCCACCGCGACGCCGACGTGGTCGATGCGGCGCAGCCCGACGTCTGTGACAAAGTCGGCAGCGGTCTCGACGGGGGAGTTCTCAGCCATGGCGCTAGTCTGACCGAACAATCGTTAAGGCGTACAGGTCGGCACCCCCTCGGAGGCAGGCAATGGCTTCGGTGATCGTCAGCGGCGCGCGGACCCCGATGGGGCGCCTGCTCGGCAACCTCAAGGATCTCCCGGCGACGAAGCTCGGCGGCGTCGCGATCAAGGCCGCGCTGGAGCGCGCCGGCGTCGCCCCCGACCAGGTCCAGTACGTGATCATGGGTCAGGTGCTCCAGGCCGGCACCGGTCAGATCCCGGCCCGTCAGGCCGCCGTCGAGGCCGGCATCCCGATGTCCACCCCGGCGCTGACCATCAACAAGGTCTGCCTCTCCGGGCTGGACGCGATCGCCCTGGCCGACCAGCTGATCCGGGCCGGCGAGTTCGACATCGTGGTGGCCGGCGGCATGGAGTCGATGACCAACGCCCCGCACCTGCTGCTCGGCCAGCGCACCGGCTACAAGTACGGCGACGTCACGATCAAGGACCACATGGCCCACGACGGACTGAGCGACGCCTGGGACTGCTGCTCGATGGGCGAGTCCACCGAGCGGCACGGCGCGAAGCACGGCATCACCCGGCAGGAGCAGGACGCGTTCGCCGCGGCCAGCCACCAGCGGGCCGCCGCGGCGCAGAAGAACGGCCACTTCGCCGACGAGATCACCCCGGTGGTGATCCCGCAGCGCAAGGGCGACCCGCTGGTGATCAGCGAGGACGAGGGCATCCGCCCGGACACCACCGTCGAGTCGCTCGGCAAGCTCCGCCCGGCCTTCGCCAAGGACGGCGCCATCACCGCCGGCAGCTCCTCGCCGATCTCCGACGGCGCCGCCGCCGTGGTCGTGATGAGCAAGGCCAAGGCCAAGGAGCTGGGGCTGACCTGGCTCGCCGAGATCGGCGCGCACGGCAACGTCGCGGGTCCGGACAACTCCCTGCACTCGCAGCCGTCCAACGCGATCAACCACGCCCTGAAGAAGGGCGGCCTGGGCATCGACGACCTCGACCTGATCGAGATCAACGAGGCGTTCGCCGCGGTCGGCATCCAGTCCACCCGCGACCTCGGCATCAGCCCCGACAAGGTCAACGTCAACGGCGGCGCGATCGCGCTGGGCCACCCGATCGGCATGTCCGGCGCCCGGCTGGTGCTGACCCTCGCGCTGGAGCTGAGGCGGCGCGGCGGTGGCACCGGCGCGGCGGCCCTCTGCGGCGGTGGCGGCCAGGGCGACGCGCTGATCATCCACGTCCCGGCAGGCGGTGAGACCGCGTAGTGAGCGCGAGGATTGAGCCGGGTCTGCGAGCCCCGCAGTCGCGAACGAGGACGGCACAGTGAGCGAGGCTGTCGACGTCCCGGCCGCGTCCGCCGTACCGGTGCGGCGTAGTCGGGACGTACCCCTGCTGGTGGAGCGGGCCCGCGCGGGTGACCCCCGCGCGGTGGCCCGCCTGATCACCCTGGTCGAGTCCGGTGACGAGGTGCTGCCGCAGGTGGCGGCGGCGCTCGCGCCGTACGCCGGTCAGGCCCAGGTGGTGGGCCTGACCGGTTCCCCGGGTGTCGGCAAGTCCACCACCACCAACGAGCTGGTCCGGGCGCTGCGGGCGCGCGGACACCGGGTCGGGGTGCTGGCCATCGACCCGTCCAGCCCGTTCACCGGCGGGGCGATCCTCGGCGACCGGGTGCGGATGCAGGACCACGCCACCGACCCGGGCGTCTACATCCGTTCCATGTCCAGCCGGGGCCACCTCGGCGGCCTCTCGGCGGCGACCCCGCAGGCGGTCCGGGTGCTGGAGGGCGCCGGGTGCGACGTGGTGCTGGTGGAGACCGTGGGCGTCGGTCAGGCCGAGGTGGAGGTCGCCTCCCTGGCCGACACCACCCTGGTGCTGCTCGCGCCCGGCATGGGGGACGCGATCCAGGCGGTCAAGGCCGGCATCCTGGAGATCGCCGACGTCTTCGTGGTCAACAAGGCCGACCGGGACGGCGCCGACGCCACCGTCCGCGACATCCAGGGCATGATCGCCCTGGGGGAGCGCGGGCCGGGCGAGTGGCGCCCGCAGGTGGTCCGGTCGATCGCCGCGCGGGGCGAGGGGATCGACGACATCGCCGCCGCGATCGACAAGCACCGCGGCTGGCTGGAGCAGCACGGCGAGCTGCGCCGCCGCCGGGAGGCGCGGGCCGCCGCCGAGATCGAGGCGATCGCGCTCGGCGTCCTCCGCGCCCGGATCGGCTCACTGCGCGACGGTACGGAGCTCCCGACGCTCGCCGCGAAGGTGGCCGAGGGCGGCACCGACCCGTACGCCGCCGCGGACGAGCTGCTCGCCCAGCTCCGCTCCTGACCCTTCCACTGCGGACGGTCCCCGACTAGTACGCTCGCACCGCCCCACGACGCGTGGGGCGGTGCGAGCCGTGGTGGGGAGAGCATGGACGAGGCGACGCAGGAGCTGTCGGTGACGCCGGACGCGGTGGCGGGCGGGACGACGCAGGTCTCCGACGAGGTGGTCGAGAAGATCGCGGTGGCCGCCGCGAAGTCCGTACCCGGCGTGGCCGAGCTGGGCGGCGACGTGGCCCGCTTCTTCAACGCGGTGCTCGACAAGGTGGGCCTGGACCAGGTCGGCGACGCCCGGCGAGGCTGCTCCGCGCACGTCACGGACGGCGCCGCGGTGGTCAACCTGGTGCTGGTGATCGAGGCCGGTCACCCGGTGCCGCAGGTGACCGACGGGGTGCGGGCCGCGGTGACGGCGGCGGTCGAGGGTTACGGGCTGCGCGCCGACGAGATCAACATCCGGGTCGACGACGTGGCCCTGGGCGGTCCGCCGCTGTCGCCGGCCTGAGACGGCCCGCTCAGGTGAGCGTGGCCCGGATCTGTGGCGGCACCTGGAGCAGGTCCAGGCTGTTGCGCCACAGCGTCTCGAGCTGGGCGGGGTCGTTGAGCAGCTTCGCCAGCAGCGCGCGTCCCTCGATCTGGGCGACCATGGAGCGCGCGGCTTCGCGGGTGTCGACCGACGGGCCGGCCAGCCCCTGCTCCTTCGCCTCGACGATCACCTGCTCGATGAGGTCGATCTGGGCCTCGAAGATCTCCTGGAGTCGGCTGCGGACCTCCTCGGCCTGGTTGCTCAGCTCCAGTGCGAGGTTGCCGAAGAGGCAGCCGGTGACCAGGCCGGCCTCGCGCTGCCCGGCGCGCTGCACCTCCTCGGTCGCCTCGAACAGGTCCCGTAGCCGCCGCAGCGGGTCGCGGTCGTTGCCGAGCAGCTCGACCCACTGCCGCCGCTGCTCCGCCCAGTGCTCGTCGATGACGGTGAGCGCGAGCGCCTGCTTGGACTCGAAGAAGTAGTAGAAGCTGCCCTTGGGCACGCCCGCCGTGGCGCAGATCTCCGCCACGCCCAGCGCCGAATATCCGCGCCGCTCCAGCAGCGTCGCGGCCGCTTCCAGGATCTTGTTCCGCGCATCACTCGTCCGGCCCATGCATTGGACGATACACGACCGGTCGGCTAGTTTTTTGTCGACCAGTCGTCTACTGGCCATCCAGGGCCGGGCCAACGGGGTCTTCGCCCGTCAGGAAGGGACACCTCATGACCACCAGTCAGGGACAGAAGGTCGCCGTGATCAGCGGCGCGTCCCAGGGCATCGGCGCCGGCCTCGTCCAGGCCTACCGCAAGCTCGGGTACGGCGTCGTGGCGACCTCCCGCTCGATCGGCGACGCCCACGACCCGGAGATCGTCACCGTCCGGGGCGACATCGCCGACGCCGGCACGGCGCAGCGGGTGGTCGGCGCGGCCCTCGAGCGCTTCGGCCGCATCGACACCCTGGTCAACAACGCCGGCATCTTCGTCGCCAAGCCGTTCACCGACTACACCGACGAGGACTTCGACCGGGTCGCCGGGATCAACCTGGCCGGCTTCTTCCACCTCACCCAGCGCGCCCTGCCGCACCTGCTGGCCTCCGGCGCCGGGCACATCGTCACCATCACGACCAGCCTGGTGGACCAGCCCAACCGCAACGTCCCCTCGGTGCTCGCGTCGTTGACCAAGGGTGGCCTCAACTCCGCGACCAAGTCCCTGGCCATCGAGTACGCCAGCCGCGGACTCCGGGTCAACGCCGTCTCGCCCGGCGTCATCAAGACCCCGATGCACCCGGTGGAGACCCACGAGGCGCTCGCCGGCCTGCACCCGGTCGGCCGGATGGGCGAGACCGGCGACATCGTCGACGCCGTCGTCTACCTCGAGTCCGCGCCCTTCGTCACCGGCGAGATCCTGCACGTCGACGGCGGCCAGAACGCCGGTCACTGACCCCCGACCCCGACCGACCCGCAACCCCTGAAAGGACCAGTGCGATGCCGATCGTCAACATCCAGATCACCCGGGAGGGCAGCACGCCCGGTACCTCCGCGGCCACCGCCGAGGAGAAGGCGGCCCTCATCAAGGGGGTCAGCCAGCTGCTGCTCGACGTCCTGAACAAGCCGCTCTCCTCGACCTTCGTGGTGATCGACGAGGTCGACACCGAGAACTGGGGACGGGGCGGCCTGCCGGTGGAGGAGTTCCGCCGACTGGAGGGACCGGCCGCGTCCCGGTAGCCGTCGAAGCGCGTACCGGCCGGTCACGTTACCGGCCGGTACGAACTTCCTTAGCGATCGTTCAGGCACCCGTTCTACACTCGGTCTTCAGTCGAGGACCCGAGGAGGAGCCCCGCGGATGAACGCCGACGAGATCGCAGCCGGACGGGCACGCTGGCAGGCCCGCTACGACGCCGCGCGCAAGCGGGACGCCGACTTCACCACGCTGTCCGGGATGACCGTCGACCCGGTGTACGGCCCACCGGAGGGCACCGCGTACCCGGGCTTCGAGCGGATCGGCTGGCCGGGCGAGTACCCGTACACCCGGGGTCTGCACCCGACCGGGTACCGCGGCCGGACCTGGACGATCCGTCAGTTCGCCGGATTCGGCAACGCCCAGCAGACCAACGAGCGCTACAAGATGATCCTCGGCGCCGGCGGCGGTGGACTCTCGGTCGCGTTCGACATGCCGACCCTGATGGGGCGGGACTCCGACGACCCGCAGGCACTCGGCGAGGTCGGCCACTGCGGCGTGGCGATCGACACCGCCGCCGACATGGAGACGCTCTTCGACGGCATCGACCTGGCCGGCGTCACCACCTCGATGACCATCTCCGGCCCGGCCGTGCCGGTCTTCTGCATGTACCTGGTCGCCGCCGAGCGGCAGGGCGCCGACCTGTCCAAGCTGGACGGGACGCTCCAGACCGACATCTTCAAGGAGTACATCGCGCAGAAGGAGTGGCTCTTCGACCCCGAGCCGCACCTGCGCCTGATCGGCGACCTGATGGAGTACTGCGCCCGGGAGATCCCGCGCTACAAGCCGCTCTCGGTCTCCGGCTACCACATCCGCGAGGCCGGCTCGACCGCCGCGCAGGAGCTGGCGTACACCCTCGCCGACGGCTTCGGCTACGTCGAGCTGGGCCTGTCGCGCGGGCTGGACGTCAACGTCTTCGCCCCCGGGCTGAGCTTCTTCTTCGACTCGCACGTGGACTTCTTCGAGGAGATCGCCAAGTTCCGGGCCGCCCGCCGGATCTGGGCCCGCTGGCTGCGCGACGTCTACGGCGCCACCAGCGAGAAGGCCCTCTGGCTGCGGTTCCACACCCAGACCGCCGGGGTGTCGCTGACCGCGCAGCAGCCGGTCAACAACGTGGTGCGGACCGCCGTCGAGGCGCTCGCCGCGGTGCTCGGCGGGACCAACTCGCTGCACACCAACGCGCTGGACGAGACCCTGGCGCTGCCCACCGACGAGTCCGCCGAGATCGCCCTGCGTACCCAGCAGGTGCTGATGGAGGAGACCGGGGTGGTCAACGTCGCCGACCCGCTCGGCGGCTCCTGGTACGTCGAGGCGCTCACCGACAAGATCGAGGCCGAGGCGGAGGAGATCTTCGCCCGGATCCGGCAGCTCGGCGGCGAGGGCCCGCACCAGATCGGCCCGATGACCTCCGGCATCCTGCGCGGCATCGAGGACGGCTGGTTCACCGGCCACATCGCCGAGTCGGCCTTCGTCTACCAGCAGGCGCTGGAGAAGGGCGACAAGAAGATCGTCGGGGTCAACTGCCACACCGGCACCGTCGCCAAGGACCTGGAGATCCTGCGCATCTCGCACGAGGTGGAGCTGGAGCAGCGCCGGCTGCTGGCCGAGCGGAAGTCGACCCGCGACGACGCGGCCGTACGGGCCGCGGTCGCCCGGATGGTCGAGGTCAGCCGCACCACGGAGAACATGGTGCCGGCGATGCTCGACGCCGTCCGCGCCGAAGCCACCCTCGGCGAGATCTGCGACGCCCTCCGCGCCGAGTGGGGCGTCTACCGCGAACCCGCCCGGTTCTGACCTCCGTCCACCCCACCCCGTCACCTCTCGGTTCCGGCCCGTCGGACGCGGCATCCGCCGCTGCTGTCGGGGTCGCGACCGCGAGATCGCGGGGTGGGGTGGCGTGCGGCCCGGCAGGGGGATGAGCAGGGGTGAGAGTTGCAACTGTCGCCGTCGCGGTTGATCTGAGTTCAGCGGGACACGTGCGAGACTAGGTAACCATGAGCGACCCACGGATCACCTCGTCGATCTTCACCCGCGGCGCGGTCGACCTCAGCGCGCTGCGCAGCACCGCACCGGCCCCGACCCGCCCCGCCACACCGACCCAGGCCGGCCCGCCCGCCGGTCTACCGGGCGGCCCCGCCGCAGGCGGCGGCGTCGCCGTGATCGACGTGACCGAGGCCACCTTCCAGTCCGAGGTCCTCGAACGTTCGCTGAGCACACCGGTGGTCGTGGACTTCTGGGCCGAGTGGTGCGAGCCCTGCAAGCAGCTCAGCCCGGTGCTCGAGCGGCTCGCCGCCGAGGGCGGCGGGGCCTGGGTGCTCGCCAAGGTCGACGTGGACGCCAACCCCCGCATCGCCCAGATGTTCCGGGTGCAGGGCATCCCGATGGTCTACGCGGTGGTCGGCGGGCAGCCGGTCGACGCCTTCTCCGGCGTGGTGCCGGAGGCCCAGCTGCGGCAGTGGATCCAGGCGGTACTCAAGGCCGGTGGCGTGAGCGTCGCCGAGCCGGAGGACCCGCGCCTCGACGAGGCCGACGACGCCCTGATGAGCGGCGACCTGGACGCCGCCGAGCGGGCGTACCGGAAGATCCTGGCCGACGCCCCCGCGGACGCCGCGGCCGAGGCCGGCCTGGCCCAGGTCGGGGTCGCCCGCCGGGTCGCCGGTGTCGACCCCCGGGCCGCGCTCGCCGCCGCCGAGGGCGCCCCCGACGACGTCGAGGCCCAGCTGCTCGCCGCCGACATCGAGGTGCTCAGCGGCCTGGCCGAGCAGGCGTACGCCCGCCTGGTGGGCCTGGTCCGCCGGACCTTCGGCGACGACCGGGAGAAGGTACGCCAGCACCTGGTCTCGCTCTTCACCATCGCCGGCCCGGACGACCCCGCGGTCGCGTCGGCCCGACGGGCTCTGGCCAGCGCACTGTTCTGAGTTCCCAGCACGCCAGCGCGGGCCGGCGTTCCGGCCGGCCCGCCCGACCACCGAGGACGGGAGCCCATGATGCGCCGGATCGCCGTCCTCGACGCGCCGACGAACCTGGGTCTGCGACCCCCCACGTCCACCTCCGTGCCCGGCTGCGCCAAGGCGCCCGGCGCGCTGCGTGACCAGGGGCTGCTCGCCCGGCTGCGGGCCCGCGACGCGGGCTGCCTGACCCCGCCCCGGTACGACCCGGGCGACTGGCGGCCCGGCGACGGCGTCTGCCACGCCCGGGAGATCTCCGGCTACTCGCTGACCCTCGCCGACCGGATCGGCGAGATCATCGACCGGGGTGAGTTCCCGCTGGTGCTCGGCGGGGACTGCTCGGTGCTGCTCGGCTCGGCGTTGGCCATGCACCGGCTGGGCGAGGCGGTCGGCGGGCGGATCGGGCTGGTCTTCGTCGACGGCCACTCCGACTTCCGGCACCCCGGCAACGCCTCCTACGTGGGCGCGGCGGCGGGGGAGGACCTCGCCCTGGTGACCGGGCGGGGGCAGGCCGATCTGGCCGCCATCGAGGGACGGCGGCCCTACTTCCGGGACATCGACGTGGTCGTGCTCGGCATCCGCGCGCAGGACGAGTACCGCCTCGACCTCCAGGCCGCCGGCATCACCACCCGGCCGGTGCCGGCGTTGCGCGCCGAGGGCGCCGCCCGGACCGCCCAGTGGGCGCACGAGCAGCTCGCCGACTGCGCCGGCTACTGGGTGCACATCGACGTGGACGTGCTCGACCCGGCCGTGATGCCGGCCGTCGACGCGCCCGACCCGGGCGGGATCGCCTTCGCCGAGCTGGAGATCCTGCTCGCCGGCCTGGTGGACACCCCGCACTGCCTCGGCGTCGAGCTGACCGTCTTCGACCCCGACTACGACCCGGACGGCTCGTACGCCGCCGAGATCGTCAACACCGTCGTGGCCGGGCTGGCCCCGGTCTCCGCACCGGGGGCGGTGCCGCCCCGGTTGCTGCCGTCGGCCCCGCCGCCGCAGCGCGTCCGCTCCGTCGGGCCGGGGCTCCTCGTCGGTGCGGCCACCCCGTCCGACAACGGCGCCGGCGCGGCCGACCGTTCGGGGCCGGGCACGCCGCTGGCCAGCACGCCGGTCGGGCCGGCCGGGCCGACGGGGGAGCCGAGGGCGGTGCCGGGCCCGGGAGCCCTCGTGGCCGGGGACCTCGCTCCGGCGCCGGTGGAGACGCCGGTGCCGGCGGTCGCCGTCGAGCCGGTCGGACCGCCCGCCGCCGTCGGGCCCGGCCTGCTCCGCCGGGTGCCCCGCGCCGAGGAGGACGGTGCGTCGGAGGACGACCCGTCGTCGTCCGCCGGCATCGCCTGACGGCTCCGCCTCCGACCCGGCGGCCATCCGCGCTGCCGTGCGGCCGTCCCGCCCGGGCCGGTCCCGACGGTGCCGCCCGCGTGATCGACCCCGGTTGCGGCGGGTCGGGGTATCCCGGCCGGCGACACCCCGACACGCCGCAAACCGGGGTGACCGGCCGGCGAGCCTGGAGCGGTGGGTCAGCGGAGGGCGCGGAGGAAGCGCTCGGTGATCGGGACCGCGCTGTCGGTGCTCGACCCGCCCCGCTCGACGAAGACGGCGAACGCGATGTCGCCCTGCCAGCCCACGAACCAGGCGTGGGTGTGCTTCGGGTCGTTGTCGTACTCGGCGGTGCCGGTCTTGCCGTGCACCGGGCCGCCCGGCACGTCGGCGAGGGCCTTCGCGGTGCCGGCGGTGACCACCTCGCGCATCATCGCCCGCAGCGGCTCCACCGCCGCGGCCTTGAGTTGCGGGCCGGGCTCCGCCGGCTTGGCCGGGGCCGGGTCCGACACCAGCTTCGGCTGTTCCCAGCGGCCCCGGGCGACGGCGGCGGTGGCGCCGGCCATGGCCAGCGGGCTGACCACGGTGGTGCCCTGGCCGATGGCGGCGGCGGCCTGCTCGACCGGGGGGCCGTTGGCGGAGACCTTGCCGGTGAAGAGCTCCGCACCGAGGTCCCAGCTGCCCTCCAGGCCGAGGGTACGGGCGGTCTGGGCGAGCCCGTCGGGGCCGAGCTGCGCTGCCAGCGGGGCGAAGGCGGTGTTGCAGGATCTGGCGAAGTCCGTTCGGAACGGCACCTTGCCGAGGACGAAGTCGTCGGAGTTCTTGAACTGGCGGCCCTCCACGGAGACGTTCCTCGGGCAGTCCACGATGGCGTCCGCGGTGACGGCGCCACGGTCCAGCAGGCCGAGGGCGCTGACCATCTTGAAGGTGGAGCCCGGGGGCACCTGGGCGGTGAATGCCAGGTTCTCCCCGGCCGCGCCCGGGCCGTTGGCCACGGCGAGCACCGCGCCGTCGCTGATCCGTACGGCGACCAGGGCGGAGCGCCGCTTCTCGGCGCCCAGGGCGGCGTCGGCCGCGTTCTGGGTGGCCACGTCCAGGGTGGTCCTCAGCGCCTGCCCGGTTCTCGGTTCGCGGCGGAACAGCTCCGTGCCGGTCGGCGACAGCTTGCCGTCGGGGCCCGGACGCGTGGTGACGACGGTGAGGCCGGGGACGCCGCGCAGCCGGTCGTCGTAACGGCCCTGGAGACCGCCGTGGCCGACGAGATCACCCTGGACGTACCGGTCGGGGTGGGCGGCGAGGTCGTCGGCCCGGGCCGGGTCGACCGTGCCGAGCAGGGCCCGGGCGAACTCCCGGGTGGGGGCCAGGTCCAGCTTGTCGGTCGAGAACAGGGTGCCGGGCAGGTCGTAAATGCGCGGACGAATCTGCCGGTACGCCTCGTCCCGCAGCGTCACCACTTCCACGCGGGCCTCCGGATCGGCCTCTTTGAGCCGTTTCGGCAGGTCGGAGAGGTCCACCGGAGGGGTGATCGGCGGCTTGACCGCCTTGAAGGCGGCGTCGAGCTGCTTCACCAGGGCCGGTACGTCGGTGACCTCCCGGGGGTGCAGCCCGACCCGGACCACCGGCCGGGGCGCCACGATCGGCTGGCCCGCCCCGTCCAGCACGCCGGCGCGGGGGCTGGCGTCGCGGCGCAGCGCCAACCGGTCGCCCTCGGTGAGCTGCTCGTGCACCAGCTGCGGCTCCCAGATCACCTGCCACTGGTCGCCGCCGCTGCGGCGCAGCCGCACCGGCCGGTCGTACGCCCAGGTGGTTCGGCCCGGCAACGCCCACTCCACCCGGATCTTCGCGGTGGCGATGTCCTTGGTGATCTCGGCCTCGCCGGAGCGGCGCAGCGTGGGCGGGGTGGCGGCCAGCTCCCCGGAGAGCTCCTTGAGCTCCTGGGCGACCTCGCTGGCCGGCACCCGGGCGCCGGTCGGGTCGATGAAGCCGACCGCGTCGAGGCTCCCGGAGCGCCAGCCGGTGAGGAAGGCGTCCACGCTGCCCTCCGGCCCGTCGCCGTCGGAGCAGCCGACCAGCCCGCCCCCCGTCAGCGCGGTGGCGGTCAGCGCCGCGAGGACCCGGCGGAGGTGCGTACGGCGACGGCGGTATGGGTACGACAGGGACATGGAGCCTTACCTCCGCGATCTCGGGTCCGCCCTGCACGCTAGTACGCCCGCGCCTGCGGCACTGTCCCGCAGGGCCGCACGCCGGGCCGAAGACGGAGCTGCGGGAGTGTGATGAACATCGCGAGTCGGGGTACTCCGCGACCGGCCGACCGTGGATCTGCAACGGGTGAAAGGACAAAGTCCCGAACCGGACGTCCGGCTGGTGGTCCGCCGACGAACGTGTCGAACGGCAGGGCCTAGGCTGAGCGGCAGAGTGACCCACAACGCGGTGGGTCGAGGGGAGTGGCACCGATGGACCGGCGTCCGGCGTTCAAACCGGGACCCGACCTCCGGCAGGCTGACACCGGCCGGGACGACAGCTTCGATTCGGCGACCGACGGGGACGGCCCCGGCCGACTCGACACAGGAGTGACCGGCAGGACCGGTTCGAGTATCGACACCCTCTACGAGCTGGGGCATCCCGCGGAAGCCCTCGGCGACGACGTGGAGGACGCGGAGCTCGACGAGCCGGTACCCAACGCGGAGCGCCTGGTCGCCCAGGCGATGGCGTTGGCCGGTGAGGATCACGACGCGGCGGCCCTGGTGGGCCGGTTCTGGCGGTTCGCGCCGGACGAGGAGCTGATCGGGTTCACCGCGGAGGAGATGCTCGAAGCGGCCCGGGCGCACCGCGACCTGGCCCAGCAGCGGGTACCGGGGGAGCTGAAGCTCCGTATCCACGAGCCCCACGCCGAGCAGCACCACACCGTGATCGAGATCGTCACCGACGACATGCCGTTCCTGGTCGACTCGGTGACCGCCCTGCTCAACGCCCACCACCTCGACGTCCACCTGCTGGTGCACCCGCTGGTGGTGGTCCGGCGGGAGCCGCTGGGCCGGCTCACCGAGGTCGCCGCCGACGTGGAGCCCGACGACGCGATCGCCGGTGACCTGGTCGAGAGCTGGATGCGGGTCGAGATCGACCCGGTCCGCGACGCCGGTCACCGCGAGCAGCTGCGGCGCGAGTTGCAGCGGGTGCTCACCGACGTCCGGGAGGCCGTCGAGGACTGGCCGAAGATGCGCCAGCGCGCCCTGGCGCTCGCCGACGACCTGGCCGCCGCGCGGACCTCGGACAACCGCCCACCGGTGCCGGAGAAGGACATCACCGACTCGGTGGAGCTGCTCCGCTGGCTGGCCCACGACCACTTCACCTTCCTCGGCTACCGGGAGTACCGGCTGGTGGACGAGTCGGGCGAGGGCGGTCCGGCGCTGGAGGCGGTGCTCGGCACCGGGCTGGGCATCCTGCGCTCCGACTCGCCGGAGGTCCGGACGCTGTCGTCGATGACCCCCGAGGCGCACGAGAAGGTGTTGGAGAAGCGTCTGCTGATCATCACCAAGGCGAACTCCCGGGCGACCGTGCACCGGTCGGCGTACCTGGACTACATCGGCTTCAAGATCTTCAACGAGGCCGGCGAGGTGGTCGGGGAGCGGCGCTTCCTGGGCCTCTTCTCGACCGCGGCGTACCGGACCAGCGTCCGCGAGCTGCCCGTGGTCCGCCGCAAGGTGGCCGAGGTGCTGGACCGCTCCGGCCTGAGCCAGCGCAGCCACTCCGGCAAGGACCTGCTCCAGATCCTGGAGACCTACCCGCGCGACGAGCTGTTCCAGATCAAGACCGACGACCTGTACCAAGCGGTGATCGGCGTGCTGCGGATGGCCGGCCGCCGGCAACTGCGGGTCTTCCTGCGCCGGGACGCGTACGGGCGGTTCATCTCCTGCCTGATCTACCTGCCCCGGGACCGGTTCACCACCCAGAACCGGCTGCGCATGCAGGACATCCTGCTGCGTGAGCTGAACGGTGTCGGGGTGGACTACACCACCCGGGTGACCGAGTCGATGCTGGCCCGGGTGCACTTCATCGTCCGGACCGACCCGGCCAACCCGCCCGGCGACATCGACGCCGACCTGCTCGCCGAGGAGCTGGCCGACGCCACCCGGCTCTGGGACGACGACTACCGGCTGGTGCTGGAGCGCAAGCTCGGCGACGAGCAGGCCAAGCACCTGTTCAGCCGGTACGCCGACGCGTTCCCCGAGGGCTACAAGGACGGGCACACGCCGTACGAGGCGATGAAGGACCTGGCCAAGCTCGAGCTGCTGGAAGAGCCCGGCCAGCTGGAGATGCACCTGTTCCGCAAGCAGTTGGCACCGCGGACCAGCCTGCGGGGCGCCGTCGTCGACGAGACGATGGACGTCCGGTTCAAGGTCTACCGGTACGGCGAGCCGATGATGCTCTCCGCCGTGCTGCCGGTGCTGCACTCGCTCGGCGTCCGGGTGGTCGACGAGCACCCGTACGAGGTGGACCGGGTCGACGGCCGGGTCTTCCTCTACGACTTCGGTCTGCGCCTGCCCGAGGCGCACCAGGAGCTGGCCGAGGTGCGCCCGCACGTGGAGAACGCGTTCGCCGCGGCGTGGCGGGGCGAGGCCGAAGTGGACGGTTTCAACGAGCTGGTGCTCCGCGGTGGCCTCACCTGGCGGCAGGTGGTGGTGCTGCGCGCCTACGCGAAGTACATGCGCCAGGCCGGCACCGTCTTCTCGCAGGACTACATGGAGCAGACCTTCATCGCGTACCCGAAGATCGCGGCGCTGCTGGTCGAGCTCTTCGAGGTGCGGTTCGCTCCGGGTCCGATGAGCGTGCAGGAGCGCCGGCAGCGCGGCGACGAGCTGGTCACCGCGATCGGCGCGGCCCTCGACGACGTGGCCAGCCTGGACCAGGACCGCATCCTGCGGGCGTACCTGACCATGATCCAGGCCACCCTGCGGACCAGCTTCTACCAGAAGCCGGTCGGCGGTCGGCCGAAGTCGTACGTCGCCTTCAAGCTGGACCCGCAGGCCATTCCCGACCTGCCGGCGCCCCGGCCGAAGTTCGAGATCTTCGTCTACTCGCCCCGGTTCGAGGCGGTGCACCTGCGGTTCGGGCCGGTGGCCCGGGGCGGGTTGCGCTGGTCCGACCGGCGGGAGGACTTCCGCACCGAGGTGCTGGGACTGGTCAAGGCGCAGATGGTGAAGAACGCCGTGATCGTGCCGGTGGGCGCGAAGGGCGGCTTCGTGCTCAAGCAGAAGCCGGGGGACCGGGACGAGGCGGTCGCCTGCTACAAGGAGTTCGTCGGCGCGATGCTCGACGTCACCGACAACATCGTCGCCGGTGAGATCGTGCCCCCGAACGACGTGGTGCGGCACGACGGCGACGACCCGTACCTGGTGGTGGCGGCGGACAAGGGCACCGCCACGTTCTCCGACATCGCCAACGAGATCTCCAAGGCCCACAACTTCTGGCTGGGCGACGCGTTCGCCTCCGGCGGATCGGCCGGCTACGACCACAAGAAGATGGGCATCACCGCCCGGGGCGCCTGGGAGTCGGTGAAGCGGCACTTCCGGGAGATGGGCCACGACACCCAGACCCAGGACTTCACGGTGGTCGGCGTCGGCGACATGTCCGGCGACGTGTTCGGCAACGGGATGCTGCTCTCGGAGCACATCCGGCTGGTGGCCGCCTTCGACCACCGGCACATCTTCCTCGACCCGGACCCGGACGCCGAGAGCTCGTACGCCGAGCGCAAACGGCTGTTCGACCTGCCCCGGTCGTCCTGGGAGGACTACGACCGGAAGCTGATCTCGGAGGGCGGCGGGATCTTCCCGCGTACCGCGAAGTCGATCCCGATCACGCCGCAGGTCCGCGCGGCCATCGGGCTGGACGACGACGTCACGCAGCTCAGCCCGCAGGAGCTGATGAAGGCGATCCTCACCGCGCCGGTGGACCTGTTCTGGAACGGCGGCATCGGCACGTACGTGAAGGCGTCGAGCCAGACCAACGCCGAGGTGGGCGACAAGTCCAACGACGCGATCCGGGTGGACGGCAAGAGCCTGCGCTGCCGGGTGGTCGGCGAGGGCGGCAACCTGGGCTGCACCCAGCTCGGCCGGATCGAGTACGCGCTGACGGGCGGGCGGATCTACACCGACTTCATCGACAACGCGGCCGGTGTGGACTGCTCCGACCACGAGGTGAACATCAAGATCCTGCTCAACACGGCGGTCGCCGACGGCGCGCTGGACGTCCCCGAGCGGGACGAGCTGCTCGCCCAGATGACCGACGAGGTCGCCGAGCTGGTGCTGCGGGACAACTACGACCAGGCGCGGGCGATCAACAACGCCCAGGCCCAGGCCAGTTCGCTGCTCCCGGTGCACCGCCGGATGATCAACGAGTTGGAGCGGGCCGGTCAGCTCGACCGCGCGTTGGAGGCGCTGCCGCCGGACGAGGAGCTGGCGGTCCGCACCGAGTCGGGGCTGACCGCGCCGGAGTTCGCGGTGCTGCTCGCGTACGTGAAGATCGTGCTGGAGCGGGAGATCCTGGCCGAGGGCCTGGCCGACGAGGAGTGGACGACCGACATCCTGGTCAACTACTTCCCGACCCCGATGCGGCAGCGCTTCGCGGACCGAATGTCCCAGCACCGGCTGCGGCGCGAGATCGTCACCACCGTGCTGGTCAACGAGGCCATCAACCGAGGTGGCATCTCGTTCGTCTTCCGGGTGGTCGAGGAGACCGCGGCGTCCGCGGCGGACGTGATCCGGGCGTACGTCGTGGTCCGCGAGGTCTTCGGGCTGGGCGAGCTCTGGGACGCCGTGGAGGCGCTGGACAACAAGATCTCCCCGGAGTTGCAGACCAGCGTCTACCTGGACACCCGTCGGCTGGTCGACCGGGCGGTGCGCTGGCTGGTCACCAACCGGCGCTCGCCGATCGACGTGCCGTCCGAGATCGCCCGGCTGCGGGACGGGGTGGCCCGACTCCTGCCGAACCTGGAGGAGCGGTTCTACGGCAGCGAGCGCGAGTCGCTGGCGGCGCACATCGACTCGATGTCCGCCAAGGGGCTGCCGCGCGAGCTGGCCGAGCAGGCGACCCGGCTGATGTACAGCTTCGGCCTGCTGGACGTGGTGGAGACCGCCACCACCACCGGACGGGACGTCGGCGAGGTGGCCTCGGTCTACTTCGTCCTCTCCGACCTGTTCCGGGTGGACTCGCTGCTGTCGAAGATCTCCCTGCTGCCGCGGGAGGACCGCTGGCAGACGCTGGCCCGGATGGCGCTGCGCTACGACCTGTACGCCGCGCTGGCCGCGCTCACCGCGGAGGTCCTCAGCTCCACCGCGGACAGCCTGCCCCCGCACGAGCGGGTGCAGGAGTGGGAGGAGTCGAACGCCACCTCCATCCACCGGGCCCGCCGGGCGATGGGTGAGTTCGACGAGTCGCGGGCGGACCTCGCCGCCCTGTCGGTGCTGCTGCGCCAGATCCGTACCCTGGTGCGGACCTCCGCCGCGGCCTGAGGCGTGCACGTGCCTGCGGCGGGCCGGGTGTTCCCGGCCCGCCGCAGGTGTGTCCGGGCGCCTCAGGCGGTCATCGTGGCGAAGACGACGACGTTGCTCAGGTAGCTGGCGGAGGCCTTGTCGAAGATGCCACCGCAGGTGACCACCCGTAGCCCCGGCCGGTCGCTCGGGCCGAAGACCCGTTCGGTGGGGAAGGCCGTCTTCGGGTACGACGTCACCTCGTCGACGGTGAAGTTCGCCTTCGTTCCGTCGGTGCGGGCCACCGTGATGAGGTCTCCCCGCTGCAAGGAGCCCAGCTCGAAGAAGACGGCCGGGCCGAGATGCACCGAGTCGACGTGCCCGACGATCACGGCGTTGCCGGCCTCGCCGGGGCTGGGGCCGGGTTCGTACCAGCCGGTGCGCTGGGCCTGGTCGAGCGGAGGCACCTGGACGGTGCCGTCGGGATTGGTGCCCAGTGCCATGACCTCGGCGTCCACCCCGATGCGGGGGATGGAGATGGTGGTGGGTGCGGACCGGACGAGCGGCGCGACGGCCGGCCCGGCAGCGGGGGACGGGTCGCCCAGATCACCGTCGGTGACCGGCGCGGTGGCCTGGGGATTGGCCTGGGGAGTTGCCTGGGCCGCCGGTTGTGGCGGGCGGGGCGGGGGGACGGTGCGCAGCGACGCGGCGATCATCCCGGCGCCCCCCATGGCCAGCAGGACGACGACGGCCGCGCCGGCGGCGCGCCACGGTTTCCCGTGACGGCCGCCGGCCCGTGTCGCCGTCAGATCAGACGAGCCCATTGGCCCGACGACGCCGCATCAGCACGATGCCACCGAGGGCGGCCGCGCCGATCATGCCCGCACCAGTGGCGGCCATCTCACGGTCGGCCCCGGTGGTGGTCATGCCACCGTCGCCGCCGTCCACGCCACCCTTGGGCAGGACCACCAGCTTGCCCTCGCCGCACGAGCCCTTGAGCTCGTACTCGCCGGGGCGGGCGTCCTTGTCGACCTTGGCCTCGCCGTAGTAGACGAAGTCGAAGTCCCGGTCGTGGTCCCGGTCGCGGTCGCGGTCCCGGTCACGGTCGCGGTCGCGGTCCCGGTCGTAGTCCCGGTCCTTGTGGTCGCGGTCGCGGTCCCGGTCCCGGTCGTGGTCCCGGTCGCGGTCGCGGTCCCGGTCGTGGTCCCGGTCCTTGTGGTCCCAGCCGTCGTGCCGGTCCCAGTAGTCCCGGTCCTTGTGGTCCCGGTCCCGGTCCCGGTCCCGGTCCCGATCGCGGTCGCGGTCCCGGTCGTGGTCGCGGTCCTTGTGGTCCCGGTCCCGGTCGCGGTCCCGATCGCGGTCGCGGTCGCGGTCCTTGTGGTCGCGGTCCCGGTCCCGGTCCCGATCGCGGTCGTGGTCCCGGTCACGGTCCCGGTCGTGGTCGCGGTCGCGGTCCCGGTCCCGGTCGTCCCGGTCCTTGTGGTCGCGGTCGCGGTCACGGTCCCGGTCGTGGTCGCGGTCGCGGTCCCGGTCGTAGTCCCGGTCCTTGTGGTCGCGGTCGCGGTCACGGTCCCGGTCGTGGTCGCGGTCCCGGTCACGGTCCCGGTCACGGTCACGGTCGTCCCGGTCCTTGTGGTCGCGGTCGCGGTCCCGGTCACGGTCCCGGTCGTGGTCGCGGTCGCGGTCCTTGTCGTCGCCGTAGCCGTAGCCGTAGCCGTAGCCGTTGCCGTTGTCGTCGTAGCCGTTGTGGTCGCGGCCCTTGTCGTCGTAGCCGTTGTGGTCGCGGCCCTTGTCGTCGTAGCCGTTGTGGTCGCGGCCCTTGTCGTCGTAGCCGTTGTGGTCGCGGCCCTTGTCGTCGTAGCCGTTGTGGTCGCGGCCCTTGTCGTCGTAGCCGTTGTGGTCGCGGCCCTTGTCGTCGTAGCCGTTGTGGTCGCGGCCCTTGTCGTCGTCGCCGTAGCCGTTGTCGTCGTAGCCGTTGTGGTCGCGGCCCTTGTCGTCGTCGCCGTAGCCGTTGTCGTCGTAGCCGTTGTGGTCGCGGCCCTTGTCGTCGTCGCCGTAGCCGTTGTTGTCGTAGCCGTTGTGGTCGCGGCCCTTGTCGTCGTCGCCGTAGCCGTTGTGGTCGTAGCCGTTGTGGTCGCGGCCCTTGTCGTCGTCGCCGTAGCCGTTGTGGTCGCGGCCCTTGTCGTCGTCGCCGTAGCCGTTGTCGTCGTAACCGTTGTCGTCCCGGTCCGAGCCCTGGTCGGCCATGGCGAAGCCGCCACCCTGGCCGTTCCAGCCGTTGCCGTTGTCCTTGTCGTCCTTGCCGTTGTCGTCCTTCTTGTCGTCCTTCTTGTCGTCCTTCTTGTCGTCCTTGCCGTTCCAGTCCTTGCCCTTGTCGTCCTTGTCCTTGTCGTCCTTCTTGTCGTCCTTGCCGTACTCGTCCTTGTCCTTGTCCTTGTCGTCCTTGCCGTTCCAGTCCTTGCCGTTCCAGTCACCGCGGTCCCCGCGCCGGTCGTCGTCGACCCGCTTCAGGTCGACCTTGCCGGTGACCTTCGACCAGACGTAAGCGTGGTCCTGCTTGTCCTCGCAGACCTCGAGGAACTTGACCTTCTCACCGGGCTTGACGATCTTCGGCTTGGCGTAGACCCTGCCGTCCCGGTCCCTGCCGTCGTGGTGGCCGTCCGCGAACGCGATCCCCGGCGTGAAAACCAGGAGGGACGCGCCACCGAGGGCGGCACCCGCTACGACCTTCCCGAGCATCTTCTTAGCCATGACCTGCGTCACTCCATCCCTGTTGTCCTGAGCCCGACGACAGTCGAGCTATGGCCGACGTTAGACCGTTTCGCGAGCTATCCGGGGAAAGATTCGCGTTTTAGAGTTTGCGGGTGGTGAGGGCGATAGGGGTGCTAGGTGGCTTCTGTGCGGCTTGCGCCCCGCCGCAGGGTCCTTGTCGCCCCGCCGCGCCCTGCGGGCGATGCCCGACGTGACCGGGCGTACGTCCGGGTTTCGAGGGCACATGCGGGTATCGAGGCATTGCCATGGAAGCGCTCCCATGCAAGAATCGCTGCACGCGGTTCGGGGAGCCACACCGCACCGGCAGATGTCGAGGGCAACCGGTCCGACCGGGCGACGTCTGCGTCCGACCACCCCGACCGGGGTCGGTCAGCTCACCACCACCACCGCCCGTCCGTCCGGGGCGGGCAGACCCCGAGACATCCCGTTGGCGCCGAGGTCGTCCCCTTCCGGGCGGTCCGCCGGGCCATTTCGCCGGGCCGTACGCGGATCCGGTCCTCGCCCAAGGAGTTCAGTGGTATGAATCTGTGGAGAAGTCTGTCCGGCCGGCGCCGGGCGCTCGCCCTCACCGGCGCAAGCGTCCTGGTGGCGGGTGGGCTGGTGGCCGTGCCGGTCACCGCGGCGCAGGCCGCGACCCAGTGCAGCGTCGACTACACCACCAGCGACTGGCCTGGTGGCTTCACCGGCACCGTCGTCATCAGGAACCTCGGCGACCCGCTGAGTTCCTGGAACCTCGCCTTCACCTTCCCTGACGGCGGGCAGAAGGTGCAGCAGGGCTGGTCGGCGAAGTGGTCGCAGACCGGCCAGAACGTGACCGCCACGAACGAGTCCTGGAACGGCTCACTGGGCACCGGGGCCAGCACCAGCATCGGCTTCAACGGGGCCTGGAGCGGCAGCAACCCGAAGCCGACCTCGTTCACCCTGAACGGCGTGGTCTGCAACGGCGGCACCCCGACCCCCACTCCGACCAACCCCACGCCGACGCCGACCAACCCACCCCCGACGCCCACCCCGCCGGGCCCGAAGGTGGACAACCCGTACGTCGGGGTGAAGGGGTACGTGAACCCGGAGTGGAAGGCCAAGGCGGACGCCGAGCCCGGCGGTAGCCGGGTCTCGAACAATCCCACCGCCGTCTGGCTGGACCGGATCGCCGCCATCAACGGCACCCCGGACAGCAGCTCCAACGGCGCCTTCGGGGTGCGTGACCACCTGAACGAGGCGCTCAAGCAGGGGGCCGGCTACATCCAGTTCGTGATCTACAACCTGCCGGGCCGGGACTGCGCCGCCCTCGCCTCCAACGGCGAGCTGGGCCCGGACGAGCTGCCCCGTTACAAGGCCGAGTACATCGACCCGATCGCCGCGATCCAGGCCGACCCGAAGTACGCCAGCCTGCGGATCATCAACATCATCGAGATCGACTCGCTGCCCAACCTGGTGACCAACACCTCCGGTCAGCCCGGCGGCACGGCCATGTGTGACACGGTCAAGGCCAACGGCGCGTACGTGAACGGGGTCGGCTACGCCTTGGCCAAGCTGGGCGCGATCGGCAACGTCTACAACTACATCGACGCCGCGCACCACGGCTGGATCGGCTGGGACAGCAACTTCGGCCCGACCGCCGACATGCTGAAGAGCGCGGCCGTCGCCTCCGGCAGCACGGTGAAGAACGTGCACGGCTTCATCGTCAACACCGCGAACTACTCCGCGCTGCGGGAGCCGTACATCAAGATCACCGACACGGTGAACGGCCAGACCGTCCGCCAGTCCAAGTGGATCGACTGGAACTTCTACGTGGACGAGCTCTCGTTCGCCCAGGCGTTCCGCAACAGGCTGGTCTCGACCGGCTTCGACGCCAACATCGGCATGCTCATCGACACCTCCCGCAACGGCTGGGGCGGCGCCGCCCGGCCCACCGGCCCGGGTGCGACGACCGACGTGAACACCTACGTCAACGGTGGGCGCGTCGACCGTCGGATCCACGCCGGCAACTGGTGCAACCAGGCCGGCGCGGGCCTCGGCGAGCGGCCCAAGGCCGCGCCGGAGCCGGGCATCGACGCGTACGTCTGGGTCAAGCCGCCGGGCGAGTCGGACGGCTCCAGCAAGCTCATCCCGAACAACGAGGGCAAGGGCTTCGACCGGATGTGCGACCCGACCTACACCGGCAACGCCCGCAACGGCAACAGCATGAGCGGCGCCCTGCCGAACGCGCCGATCTCCGGCGCCTGGTTCTCCGCACAGTTCCAGGAGCTCATGCGGAACGCCTACCCGGCGCTGTAGGACAGCGACGGTGGGACGGCAAACCCACCTGCCGCGGCAGGAGTGAGGCACTGCCGCGGCGGGTTCCCCAGGCCCCCGACGTGACCGGTACCGGTCACGTCGGGGGCCCCCGGCCATCGGCCGGTACGACGGTCAGGGCACCGTCCGCTCGATCGCCGCCGGGCCCATCTCGGCCAGGTCACGCCGGGCCCGCTCGATGTTCTTCGGCGACAGGTCCTGCCCTCGGGCCTTCACCAGGTCCTCCGGCTCCCACGGCTGCTCGGCGCCGGTGCGGATGTTGTCCCCGCCGGCACCGGTGCCCGTGCCGGTGGCGCCGGTGCCCGCCGCGTACGGGTCGCCGATCAGTTCCTCCGTCGGCGTGCCGCCGGGCTGCTCCCCGGGTGCGGTGAAGGACGGGTTGTCCGGATCGGCGCCGCCGCCGGTGGCCAGCTGCGGCACGGTGGTCTCGTCGTCCACCGCCGCGGCCACCTCCGGGCTCTCCTCCAGCGGCCGGCCGCGGTTCGGGTCACGATCCGTCATGGCGTTGCCCTCCTGTCCCCGACGGTTCTGCGATTTCGCGTACCCCGTCGGGACCGGCCCATGCCGCTGCGGCTCACGCCTTCCGGGCCTCCTCCGTGGTGGGCGGCTCGGCCGGGCGGATCCACTGCCAGGCCAGCATGAGCAGCCCGAAGGCGAGCATCCCCAGGCCGGCCCAGAGGTTGATCCGGACGCCCTGCGCCTTGTCGAGGTCCGCCGCCGAGTCGAAGAGACCGACGAGCCCGACGATCACCCCGTACACGACGAAGAGCCCACCGATGACCCGGCGGATGTCGAACAACCGGGCGGCCGCCGATGCCCGGCGCTCCCGTTCGGTCTCCTCGACCAGCGGGTCGTGCGCCCGCTCGCTGTGGTGCTCCATGTGGTCAGCCTCCTTCTGGTCTGCGTCCGGCTCAGAAGACCGGGATGTAGAGGAGTACGGAGAGGACCAGGGCGATCGCGCCGAGCAGCACGGGGGAGCGCCACCAGACCGCGTCCCCGGCCAGCACGTCGCCCTTGAGGTCCACCCCGCCCATGCCGTAGACGAGCCCTGCCAGCTCCTCGTCCCGCTTGGGCCGGGTGAGCGGGGTGACGATCAGGGCCACCACGGCGACCGTGACGAACGCGATGCCGGCCCCCCAGAAGCTCTCCTCCAGGTCGGAGTTGAAGTGGACGATCCCGCCCTTGTAGAGCAGGTAGGTCGCCAGCGCCGCCAGCGTGCCCGACAGCAGCGACCAGAAACCGGCCAGCGGGCTCATCCGCTTCCAGAACATGCCGATGATGAAGGTCGCGAAGAGCGGCGCGTTGAACAGCGAGAAGAGCGTCTGGATGTAGTTCATGATGTTGCTGAAGCCGGCGGCGATGAACGCCGTGCCGATGCCGACCACCACGCCGAGCACCGTGGCCAGCCGCCCGATCCGCAGGTAGTACTCGTCCGAGCGGTCCCGGCGCACGTACGCCTGCCAGATGTCGTACGTGAAGACGGTGTTGAAGCCGCTGACGTTGGCGGCCATGCCGGCCATGAACGAGGCGACCAGGCCGGTCACCGCGATCCCGAGCACCCCGTTGGGCAGCAGGTCGCGCATCAGCAGCGGGATCGCGTTGTTGTAGACCAGGTCGCCCTCCTCGGCGCCCAGCCCCTTCACCGTCGCCAGCGCGATCAGGCCGGGAATCACGGTGACCGCCGGGATGAGCAGCTTCGGGTACGCGGCGATGATCGGCGTACGCCGGGCGGCGCTCATGTTCCGCGCCGACAGGGCCCGCTGCACCTCGGCGAAGTTGGTGGTCCAGTAGCCGAAGGAGAGCACGAAGCCGAGCCCGAAGACGATGCCCAGCCAGTGCGCGCCGAGCGGGTTGCCGGTGCTGCCGGTGCCCTCCCAGGCGTGCAGGCCGGCCTCGCCGAGCTCCGAGTCGCGGACCGCGTCCATCAGGCCGGACACCCCGCCGACCTTGACCAGCCCGAGCACGGTGATCGGCACCAGCCCGGCCACGATCACGAAGAACTGGAGCACCTCGTTGTAGATCGCGCCGGAGAGCCCACCGACGGTGATGTACGCCAGCACGATCGCCGCGCCCACCACGATGGCGAACCAGAGCGGCCAGCCGAGCAGCGCCTGCATGATCAGCGCCAGCGCGTACAGGTTGACCCCGGCGATGAGCACCTGCGCCAGGGCGAAGCTGATCGCGTTGAGCAGGTGGGTGGGGCGGTTGAAGCGCAGCCGGAGGTATTCGGGGACGCTGCGGACCCGGGAGCCGTAGTAGAAGGGCATCATCACGATGCCCAGGAAGACCATCGCCGGGACGGCGCCGATCCAGTAGTAGTGGACGGTCATCATGCCGTACTGGGCGCCGTTGGCGGCCATCCCGATGATCTCGAGCGCGCCGAGGTTCGCCGAGACGAAGGCCAGGCCGGTCACCCAGGCCGGCAGGGACCGCCCGGAGAGGAAGAAGTCGACGCTGGTTTTGATCGCCCGGCGGGCGGCGAAGCCGACCCCGAGCACGGTGACGAAGTAGAGCGCCAGGATTCCGTAATCCAGCGCGTTCATGTTGAGTCGAAGACCGTCGCCGCCCATCCCGTCACCCTTCATCGAGAGCCTTGCGTGGGCGCGCTACTACCCCTGGCCGCCGAATTTCATGCTGTGACGCGCGACGCCCCGGCCACCGTGGTGGCCGGGGCGCCGCGGGGCAGGTCAGCGGCCCAGTACGCGGTCCAGGAAGTCGCGGTACTGCCGGACGGCCACCCGGAGCTGTTCGGTGTCCGCGGAACCGGCGTCCTGCCAGCCGCCCAGCTTCGCCTTCTGCGCGGCGAGCGCCGAGGAGAGCGCCTGGATGGCCTCCTCGACCAGCGACTGGGCCTCCCCGGCGGCCGCCCGCGGGTCGTCGACGAACCGGAGTTGGACGTCGCGCCACCGGTCCCGGAAGCTCTGCGCGGTGTCGTCGTCGAAGAGCGTCGCGGCGTGGGCCGGCACCGGAGCGCCGGCCGACAGGCCCGCCGCCCCGACGCCGGCCGCGGCCGCGGTGGCGCCACCCCCGGGGGCCTCGGCGTCCGGGTCGACCATCGCCGGGGTGGCGCTGCCGTACCCGGCCGCGCCGGCCACCACCGCCTCGTCGTCCCGCCGTACCGGCGCCGCGCGGTCCGCGCGGTCGTGGCCCAGGCCGGCGGCGTGCTCCGACGCCCAGCGCTGCCGGTCGTGGATCCGGTCCGCCGCCGTCGGGTCGGCCCGCTCGTCGTCGAAGGGCCCGGTCCGCCCCGGGGCGCCGTCCCCGGGCGCCACGGTGTCCTCGCCCCGGGCGTCCCGTTCGTCCTCGGGTCGCCCGCTGGCCAGGGCCGACGCGGCGACCGCGTCGCCCACCGAGGCCGCCCCGAAGGTGGTCGGCAGCGGCGCCGGCTCGTGGAACTCGGGCCCGCGGTCACCGCCGCGCCGCGCGTCGTCGCGGTCGGCGTCCCGGACGTCGTACGGGCGGGTGTCGTCCGCCGCCCGGGGGTCGTCGAAGGTGCCCCGGTCGTCGAGGACGTCCTCGGGTACGTCGGCGCGCCCGTCCCGGTCGGTCCGCGACGCCTCGTCGGCTGGCGGCGGGACGGCCACCGGCGCGGACCGGACGACCTCCGGTCGGTCGTTGTTGACCTGCTCTTCCTGGCGCATGGTGGCGGTCTCCTCAACGGCTCGTGACGTCGTGCGAACTGTCCGGGCGGCGCTGCTCCGGCCGGTGCCCGACCGGCTCCTCGCCGAGCAGGTCGGCGAAGAGGGCGCGGTAGTGGACGACGGCCTGGCGGAGCTCCTCGGTGCTGGCCTCGCCCCGGTCGGTGCGCAGCCGGATCTCGTGCGCATCGCGGTAGTTGGTGAGGGTGCGGGCGTGGTCGACGGAGAGGTGGGCGATCTGGTCGGAGAAGTCCCCGGTGGGGTAGCCGCGCTCGGCGATCAGCCGACTGACCAGTTCGTCGGCGTCGCTGACGGTCTCGGCGGGGGAATCGATGAAGCGGACCTGGAGCTCCTCCCAGGCGGCCGCGTAGCGGGCCCGTGCCTCGGGGGCGAGCGGGGTGAGTTCGAGTTCCGCGTGCCGGCGTTCCCGGTCACGCAGTTCCCGCTCGGCCTCGGCGCGGCTCTCCCGCTCCGCGACGACCCGGTCGTACTCCGGGCCGAAGCGCTGCTTGAGCGCGCGCCGACGGCCGGCCACGACGGCCAGGGCGACCAGCGCCGCGACGACCAGTACGACGAGAACCAGAACGACTATCTGCGTGGGCGACATGGCTCCTCCTTCGCCACCGGTATTCCCTCCGTCCACTGATCGCCAATCCCGATCCCACCGACTTTCCTGGTCCGTTCCGGTACCCGGGATCCGGCTGGGCATGGCGGGGCCCGCCGGACGACCGTCCGGACAGAAATTGACTCATTCCAGAAGACCCGCTTGGGTGTGGGTGCGGGGCGATCGCGACACCCACCGCCAGCACCGATCAGGAGGAGAGCGATGAGCGACCAGGCCGACAAGCCGATCCTCACCACCCGCCAGGGTCACCCGGTGCGCAACAACCAGCAGCAGCGGACGGTCGGTTCCCGCGGCCCGGCCACGCTGGAGAACTACCACTTCCTGGAGAAGATCAGCCACTTCGACCGGGAGCGGATCCCGGAGCGGGTGGTGCACGCCCGCGGCTTCGTCGCGCACGGCGAGTTCGAGGCGTACGGGTCGATCGGTGGCGAGCCGGCCTCGACGTACACCCGGGCCAAGCTCTTCCAGACCCGGGGCGGGAAGACTCCGGTGTCTGTTCGCTTCTCCACCGTCATCGGTGGCCGGGACTCCTCCGAGGCGGCCCGCGACCCGCGCGGCTTCGCGGTCAAGTTCCGCACCGAGGACGGCAACTGGGACCTGGTCGGCAACAACCTGCCGGTCTTCTTCATCCGGGACGCGATCAAGTTCCCGGACGTGATCCATGCGCTGAAGCCGGACCCGGTCACGCACCGCCAGGAGCCGAACCGGATCTTCGACTTCATGTCGAACACGCCGGAGTCGATGCACATGCTGACCTGGCTGTTCAGCCCGCGCGGCATCCCGGCCAACTACCGCACGCAGGACGGCTTCGGGGTGAACACCTACCGGATGGTCAACGCCGCCGGTGAGGGTGTGCTGGTCAAGTACCACTGGAAGTCGCGGCAGGGCGTCGAGTCGCTGACCGAGGAGCAGGCCGCCGCCATCCAGGCCACCGAGCTGGGGCACGCCTCGAAGGACTGCTACGAGGCGATCGAGCGCGGCGAGTACCCGCAGTGGGAGCTCAACGTCCAGATCATGAGCGACGACGAGCACCCCGAGCTGGACTTCGACCCGCTGGACGACACCAAGACCTGGCCGGAGGACGCCTTCCCGCTGCGCCCGGTCGGCCTGATGACGATCAACCGCAACGTCACCAACTTCCACAACGAGAACGAGCAGATCGCCTTCGGCGCCGGTGTGCTGGTGGACGGGCTGGACTTCTCCGACGACAAGATGCTCGTCGGCCGGACGTTCTCCTACTCGGACACCCAGCGCTACCGGGTCGGTCCGAACTACCTCCAGCTGCCGGTCAACGCGCCACGGGAGGACGTCCGGGTCAGCACCAACCAGGACGGCGGCCAGATGTCGTACGGCGTGGACGACCGGGGCGCCAACCCGCACATCAACTTCGAGCCGTCCTCCGTCGCCGGGCTCCGGGAGGCCGACGAGTCCTACCGGGAGTATCGCCCGTTCGTCTCCGGTCAGGTCGTGCGCGCGCCGATCGAGCGGCAGAACAACTACGGTCAGGCCGGCGAGCGCTTCCGCACCATGCCGGAGTGGGAGCGCGACGACCTGGTCAAGAACATGATCAATCTGCTGGGCCAGTGCGACAAGCACATCCGGGAGAAGATGGTCTGGCACTTCAGCCAGTGCGACGAGGGCTACGGCCGTCGGGTCGCCGAGGGGCTCGACCTCTCCGCCACGGGCTGACCAGCCGTACCCGAACGCCCCGCCGGCCCATGGGCGACCGGTCTGTCCCGGATCCGACTCCATCCACAGTAGTTACCGATGGACGGACGGTAGTGCTCCGGCGCGGGATTACGTATCCTGCCCAAGGCGCCCGCGCCGGTGCCCCCGGCGCCGAGGCCGGGCGCTGCCCGGCCGGTGCCGGCGCCTCCGCTGCCACCCCTTCCGGGCGAGGACTCATGAAGACCCGCGACTGGCCGATCCGCGCCAAGCTGACCGCCCTGGTCGTCACCCCGGTGGCCGCCCTGCTGGCACTCTGGATCTTCGCCACCACGCTCACCTTCGGCCCGGCGCTGGACCTGCTCTCCGCGCGGACCCTCCTCTACGACCTCGGACGCCCCGGCGAGCGGGTGGTCGCCGAACTCCAACGGGAACGCCGGATCTCCGTGGTCCGGCTCGCCGGGGCGGCCGTCCAGCCCGCCCTGACCGAGCAGCGGCGGCGCACCGACGCGGCGGTCGCCGAGCTGCGCCGCCGGATCGGCGGCGAGCGGCTGCGCGACGCGGCCGGCGATCTGCTCGACGCCCGGCTCGACAACCTGCTCTCCGCCCTGGACGCGCTCCCCGCCGGCCGCGGCTTCATCGACCGCCGGGAGGTCGACCGGGCCGGCGCCATCGGGCTCTACACCGGCATGGTCACCTCGGCCTTCCAGACCTTCTCGGCGATGGCCACCCTGCCCGACCAGCAACTCAACCGGGAGGCGCTCGCCCTCACCGCGCTCGGCCGCTCCCGTGAGCTGCTCAACCAGGGCGACGCGCTGCTGGCCGGGGCGTTCACCGCCGGGCGGTACGCCGAGGACGAGCACCAGCGGCTGGTCCAGACCATCGGCAACGAGCGGTTCCTCACCGAGCTGGCGGTGGCCGACCTGCCCGCCGCGGACCGCAGCGCCTATCAGCGCCTGACCGAGGGCGAGGAGTTCGTCCGACTGCGCACCATGCAGGAGCGGCTGCTGCGGGCCGACCCGTCCGGCCGGCCGCCGATCGACGCCCGGGCCTGGCAGGCCAGCCACGACGCCGTCCAACAGCGGCTGCGGGACTTCGAGTTGAGCGAGGCCGACGGGCTGACCGACCGCACCGTGCCGGTGGCGGTGGGCGTCCTGGTCCGGCTCGGCGTCGCCGGGCTCCTCGGGCTGCTCGCGGTCGTGGTCTCGGTGCTGGTCGCGGTCCGGGTGGGGCGTACCCTGGCCCGCCGGCTGACCGGGGTGCGGACGGCGGCGCTGGAGATGGCCGAGCAGCGCCTGCCCGACGTGGTGGCCCGGCTGCGCCGCGGCGAGGCGGTGGACGTCGCCCGCGAGGCCCCGCCGCTGGAGTACGGCCGTGACGAGATCGGCGAGGTCGGACGGGCCTTCAACGAGGTACGCCGCACGGCGGTCCAGGCGGCGGTCGACGAGGTGACCCTGCGGCGCGGCCTCAACGAGGTCTTCCTCAACCTCGCCCGACGCAGCCAGGGGCTGGTGCACCGGCAGTTGGCCCTGCTGGACCGGATGGAGCGGCGGAGCGAGGACCCGGACGAGCTGGCCGAGCTGTTCCAGGTCGACCACCTGGCGACCCGGTTGCGACGGCACGCGGAGGACCTGGTCATCCTCGCCGGGGCGGCCCCCGGCCGGGGCTGGCGGCAACCGGTCGCCGTGCTGGACGTGGTGCGGGGCGCGGTCTCCGAGGTGGAGGCGTACGACCGGGTGGAGATCGGCGCGCTGCCGCCGGCCGGCGTGGCCGGTCGCGGGGTCGCCGACGTCATCCACCTGCTCGCCGAGCTGATCGAGAACGCCACCACCTTCTCGCCGCCGGAGACCCGGGTGGAGATCACCGGCGAGCCGACCCCCGAGGGATACCTCGTGCACGTCACCGACCACGGCCTGGGCATGTCCGCCCCGGCGATGGAGGAGGCCAACCGGCGGCTGGCCCGGGCGCCGGAGTTCGACCCGACCGACAGCGCCCGGCTCGGCCACTTCGTGGTGGCCCGGCTCGCCGCCCGGCACGACGTCCGGGTCACCCTCCGCGCCGGGCCGACCGGCGGCACGACCGCCGTCGTCCTGGTCCCGGCCGACCTGGTCACCGCCGAGCCGCAGCCGGCCGCCCCCGACCCGACGCAGCGGGGGTCGGTGACCCGGCTGGCCACCCTGCCCCGACCCCGGACCACCCGCACCACCCGGGAGCGGGCCGATCAGACGGTGCTGCCGTTCGCGCCGGCCCGGGCCGCCGCGACGGAGGCCGCCCCCGACGGCGACGGCCTGCCCCGCCGGGTCCGCCGGCGGGGACCCGCCGCCCGCCCCCGCCAGCAGGCCGGCGAGGCCCCGACGGCCCGCTCGCCGGAGGAGGTACGCCGGCAGATGGCCGCGCTCCAGGCGGGCACCGCCCGGGGCCGGCGCGACGGCGCGGTGGTCCGGCCGGTGCCGTCCGGGCCGAACGACACCCCGGCCCCGGGCGGCGGCCGCCCCGAGGGGCGGGACGTGCCGACGCCACCCCCGCCACCGGGTGACCCGGTGGCGGCCCCCCGATCCCCCGACCGCGACTGAGAGGGACATCCAGTGGTGGAAACGACGAGGCGGAGCGCCGATCTCGGCTGGCTGCTCGACGATCTGGTGGAACGCGTGCCGGCGGCCCGGGAGGCCGTGGTGCTCTCGGCCGACGGCCTGTTGCTCGGCGCCTCCGCCGAGCTGGGCCGGGACGACGCGGAACACCTCTGCGCGCTGGCGTCCGGCTTCTCCAGCCTGGCCAAGGGCGCCAGCCGGCACCTCGACGCCGGCGGGGTGCGGCAGACCATGGTGGAGCTGGAGTCGGCGTACCTGTTCGTGACCGCCGCCGGGCAGGGCGCCTGCCTGGCCGTGGTCTGCGCGGCCGACGCGGACATCGGCCTGGTGGCGTACGAGATGGCGATGCTGGTCATCCGGGTGGGCGAGAACCTCACCGCGCCGACCCGGTCGGCGGCGGGAGTAGCCGATGCGGGCTGAGCCGCCGGGCCCGCGGCACGAGTGGCTGGACGGCGCCGCCGGACCGGTCGTCCGCCCGTACACCCTCACCGGCGGCCGGGTGCGGGCGGCGAAGGGCTTCGACCTGGTCGCCTTCGTCCTCGCGGCGCCCGGCGCCGACCCGGCCGGCCAGCGCGGCCTGCAACCGGAGCACCGGCGCCTGGTCGAGTGCGCCCGCCGCCCCGCCGCGGTGGCGGACCTCGCCGCCGACCTGGACCTCGCGGTGGGCGTGGTCCGGGTCCTCCTCGGCGACCTTCTCGCCCGGGGGCTCGTCGCGGTGCACCAGCCGCCGGCCGCCGGAGCACCCGACAACGACATCCTCAAGGCGGTGGTCAGTGGACTACGTGCGCTCTGACCGGGACCACTCCCGGCCCCGGTTGCCGCTGGCTCTCAAGATCCTCATCGCCGGCGGCTTCGGCGCCGGCAAGACGACGCTGGTCAGCGCGTTGAGCGAGGTCCGACCGTTGCAGACCGAGGAGGTCCTGACCGACGCCGGCATCGGCACCGACGACCTCTCCGGGGTGGAGGCGAAGTCGACCACCACGGTGGCGATGGACTTCGGCCGGATCACCATCAACGAGGACCTCCAGCTCTACCTCTTCGGCACGCCCGGTCAGGACCGGTTCTGGTTCCTCTGGGACGAGCTGGCCTTCGGCGCGCTCGGCGCGGTGGTGCTCGCCGACACCCGCCGGCTGGCCGACTGCTTCCCGTCCATCGACTACTTCGAGCAGCGGGGCATCCCGTTCGTGGTGGGGGTCAACTGCTTCGACGACGCCCGCCGGTTCGGCGCCGAGGCGGTGCGGCAGGCGCTGGACCTCGATCCGGAGGTGCCGGTGGTGCTCTGCGACGCGCGGGACCGCCAGTCCGCGAAGCTGGTGCTGATCTCACTGGTCGAGCACGTCGCCCGGCAGCGGGGCGAACCCGTCCCGGCGTGACCGCCGGCCGGCGGGTGACGCACCGGCCGGCCGGCGCGGCGGCGGAGAAATCCGGGAAAACAGGTCTAACCGCCGGGTACGCCGGGAAGCCTCTGGTTGGATCGACGGCAGAATCGGCGGAGGGGTGGATCGGTGACGGCAACGATCGTCCACATCGGGGGTTACACGGCGGCTGGCGGCGGACGGGGCGACGGCATCGTCGCCGCCCGCCGGGACCCGCGGACGGGGGCGCTGACCCCGCTCGGCACCGTCGCGGTCACCCCGTCCCCGTCCTTCCTCGTCCGGCACCCCACCCTGCCGGTGCTGTACGCGGTCAACGAGCTACCGGAGGGGGAGGTCAGCGCCTTCCGGACGGGGGAGCGGGGCGAGCTGACCCCGCTGGGCGTCCGCCCGACCGGCGGCGCCGAGCCCTGTCACCTGGCGGTCGCGCCGGACGGCCGGCACCTCTTCGTGGCCAACTACGGCGGCGGCAGCGTGGCCGTCTTCCCGCTGGATCCGGCGGGCGTGCCCGGCGAGCGCAGCGACCTCGTCGTGCACCAGGGGCACGGCCCGGACCCGGAGCGCCAGGAGAAGGCGCACACCCACATGGTCTCCCCGGACCCGGCAGGCGGGCCGCTGCTCGCCGTCGACCTGGGCACCGACTCGGTCTACCGGTACGACCTGGACGCCGCCTCCGGCCGGCTGGTGCCCCGCGCGCCCCAGGTCCGTACCGCCCCCGGCACCGGGCCGCGGCACCTGGCGCGGCACCCGGACGGACGGCGCTGCTGGCTGGCGGGGGAGCTCGACGGGACGGTCACGGCGTACGAGCTGACCCCGGAGGGCGCGCTGCACCAGCGGGGGCGGGTGGATGCCAGCGAGCGGGCGGGCCACGTCCAGCCCTCGGAGATCGCCGTCGGCCCGGACGGCCGGTTCCTCTACGTCGGCATCCGCGGGGTGGGCACCGTGTCGGTCTTCGCGCTGGACGGGGAGCTGCCCCGACTGGTGGCGGAGGTGGCGACGGGCGGGGAGTGGCCGCGGCACTTCGTGCTGACCGGGGAGCACCTCTACGTCGCGGACGAGCGGGCCGACATGGTCCGGGTGTTCTGGGTCGACCCCGACTCGGGCGTGCCGGAGGCGGTCGGCGAACCGGTTCCGGTACCGAGCCCCACCTGCGTCCTGCCCTGAAAAGTCACCGTCCGATGTGGATGGCGACCACTGGGCGGCACTGAACGGTCACGCAAAGTGGCAAAACCGCGATCAACTGTATCTCCTGCGTAACTTTCGTCCGAACGGTTGTGGCAGTAAGCGAACGAGATACGCAAGATGGTCAGCGTGTCTGGCCGCCATCGCATGCGTTCAAGTATCCGGGGAGCAGGAGCCGCAGCTGCGGCGACCGCTCTCGTCGTCGTGGTCTCCGGGTCGTGGTTCGGGTACCAGCAGCTGGCCGGGCCATCCTGCTCCGGGGAGATTCAGCTCTCCGTCGCGGTCGCTCCCGAGCTGGAGCCGGCCGTCCGCTCCGCCGCCGACGGCTGGCACGGCGCGGCGGTGGGCGGCACCTGTATCAAGGTGAACGTCGCCGCCTCCGAGTCGGTCGACGTGGCGGCCGCCGTAGCCAGCAAGCACGGCGCCACCCTCGCCGGTGTCGGCCAGGCGAGCGGCACCGCGATCACCCCGGACGTCTGGGTGCCCGACTCCTCGACCTGGCTGCTGCGCCTGAAGAACGGCGGCGCGACCGCCTTCGCCCCGGCCAACGGCGCGTCGATCGCCCGCAGCCCGGTGGTGGTCGCCATGCCGGAGCCGGTCGCCTCGCGGTTCGGTTGGCCGGACAAGAAGCTCACCTGGACCGACCTGCTGCGCTCGGTCACCAGCGACAGGCCGGTGCGGGCCGGGATCGTCGAGCCGACCCAGGACGCGGCCGGCCTGTCCGGGCTGCTCTCGCTGACCGCCGCGGCGGGCAGCGCCGGTGGCGACACCCAGAAGGCCACCACCGGCGCGCTGCGCGCGTTGGCCATAGGGCGTTCCTCGCTCCGCAAGGACCTGCTGGCCCGCTTCCCCCGGGCCAACGACGCGACCGCCATCGCGAACGGCCTCGGCGCCGCGGCGCTGTCCGAGAAGGACGTGATGGCGTACAACGGCACCAAGCCGCCGATCCCGCTGGCCGCGCTCTACCTCGAACCGTCGCCGATGCCGCTGGACTACCCGTACGCGGTGCTGCCCGGCATCGAGCCGGCCAAGGCGTCGGCCGCCCGGGTGCTCTACGAGCTGCTGACCACGCAGGGTTTCAAGAACCGGCTGGCCGCGCAGTCGCTGCGCGCGCCGGACGGCAACTGGGGTGAAGGTTTCAAGGCGCTGCCGGGTGCGCCCAGCCCGGCCGGCGGTCAGGCGACGGTGCCGCCGGCGGGTGTCGGCGCGGCGGGCGGCCTGGATCCGGTCGCGATAGACCGTGCGGTCTCCGGCTGGTCCATCGCCACCCAGTCCGGTCGGATGCTCTGCGTCATCGACGTCTCCGGCTCGATGAAGGCGCCGGTGCCGTCCGCCAACAACGCCACCCGCGAGCAGGTCACGGTGGCCGCGGCGAGCCGGGGCCTGAACCTCTTCGACGACTCCTGGTCGATCGGCCTCTGGACCTTCTCCACCAACCTGCGCGGCTCGCAGGACTGGGTGCAGCTGGTCCCGATAAACCCGCTGTCGAGCAACCGGAGCCGGCTGGAGCAGGGCCTCTCCGGGATCAGCCCGTCGAAGGGCAACACCGGCCTGTACGACACCATGCTGGCGGCGTACGAGACGGTCCAGGAGAACTGGGAGCCCGGCCGGGTCAACTCGGTGGTGCTCTTCACCGACGGCAAGAACGACGACAAGGACGGCCTGTCCCAGGCCCAGCTGATCAGCAAGCTCAAGCAGTTGGCCGATCCGGAGCGGCCGGTCCAGGTGGTCATCATCGGCATCGGCAGCGAGGTCTCCAAGGCCGAGCTGAAGTCGATCACCGACGTCACCGGTGGCGCGCCCTTCGTCACCGAGGACCCGACGAAGATCGGTGACATCTTCCTGAAGGCGATCGCGCTGCGTCCGAACGCGCCTCGCTGAGTCACGAGTCAGTGCGGGTGGACCGCCGTGCCGGACAATCCGGTGCGGCGGTTCGCATTTGAGGAATTCTCCGGGCGAGCAAACTGACGGTAATACGTCGGAAGCAATCGGTGAGCATCATTGTCAGGGCAGGATGTCGACAGTGCTCCGGCGTCGGCCCCCCCGGTGGGGACGACGGCGGACCGGGGCCGACCGGTGCGATGTGGGGGAGGCTGAGTGACCTCGGCGACGCTGTCCACGCCCGTACGGACCCCGCCGGCCCCCCGGGCCCGGCCACCGCGACCGGCCACCCACGGCGACCAGCGGGCGTACGTGCGGACCATGGTGGTGCTGGACACCGCCGTGCTCTCCCTGGCCGTCCTCGCCGGCTACGCCGCCCGCTTCGGCGACGGCGTGCCGGTCGGCTCGCAGATCCCCTACCTGCTGGTGGCGCCCGGTCTGGTGCTGGCCTGGCTGGTCTCGCTCAAGGCGCTGCGCTGCTACGACGACCGGGTGCTGGGCTACGGCGCGGAGGAGTACCGGCGGGTGAGCACCGCCAGCCTGCGGCTGGCCGGGACCGTCGCCATCATCGCCTACATCGCCGACGTGGGCGTCTCCCGTGGCTTCCTGGCGATCTCCTTCGCGGTCGGCACGGTGGCGCTGGAGGTGTCCCGGTTCGCCGCGCGCAAGCGGCTGCACCGGGCCCGCTGCAAGGGCGCCGGCTGGTCCCGCCGGGTGCTGGTGGTCGGCGACACCGCCCACGTGCTGGAGCTGGTGCACACCCTGCGCCGCGAGCCGTACGCCGGCTACCAGGTGGTCGGCGCGTGCATCCCCGACGCGCTGCTCGCGCCGGTGCCGCAGCGGCTCAGTGACGTGCCGGTGGTCGGCTCGCTGCGCGGCATCCCCGAGGCGGCCACCGCGATCGGCGCGGACACCGTCGCGGTCACCGCGTCCGGCGAGCTGACCGCCACCCGGTTGCGGCGGCTGGGCTGGCAGCTGGAGGGCACCGGGATCGACCTGGTCGTCGCCCCGGCGCTGACCGATGTGGCGGGCCCGCGGATCCACACCCGGCCGGTCGCCGGCCTGCCGTTGATCCACGTCGAGGCGCCCGAGTTCCGGGGCGCCCGCAAGCTGGTCAAGGAGCTCGTCGACCGGACGGCCGCCGGGCTCGCCCTGTTGTCGCTGCTGCCGCTGATCGCGGCGATCGCGCTGGCCATCCGCCTGGACAGCCGGGGCCCGGTGCTGTTCCGGCAAACCCGGGTCGGGCAGGGCGGCGAGGAGTTCGGGGTGCTGAAGTTCCGCACCATGGTGGTCAACGCCGACGCCCTGCTCGCCGAGCTGGCCGCCCGCAACGAGACCGACGGCCTGATGTTCAAGATGCGCGACGACCCGCGGGTGACCCGGGTCGGGCGACTGCTGCGCAAGTGGTCCCTGGACGAGCTGCCCCAACTGGTCAACGTGCTGCTCGGCCAGATGAGCCTGGTCGGCCCCCGCCCCCCGCTGCCCACCGAGGTGGCCCGCTACGACGGCGACGTGGCCCGACGCCTGCTGGTCAAGCCGGGCATGACCGGGCTCTGGCAGGTCAGCGGCCGCTCCGACCTCAGCTGGGAGGACGGCATCCGACTCGACCTCTACTACGTCGAGAACTGGTCGCTCGCCGCCGACCTGACCATCCTCTGGAAGACCTTCGGCGCGGTGCTCCGGGGGCGCGGGGCGTACTGACCCCGGGTGCGGTCAGGGCTGCGGCCCGGTCCAGTCCAGGCAGACCACCACCGCGTCGTCGATCAGGTCACCGGCGACGAACGCCCGAAGGTCGCCTATCAGCGACCGGACGGCGTCCAACGGCTCCATCGGGCCGGTACGGCGCAGGAAGCGGTCCAGCGCCGTCTCCCCGTACCGGACGTCCCCGCCGGTGGCGTCGACCACCCCGTCGCTGACCACGAAGAGCCGGTCGCCCCGGCGCAGCTGGAAGCGCTGCTCGTGGTAGTCGGTCCCCTCGAACATGCCGAGCGGGAACTGCTTCTCCAGCACCTGCTCGATCACCTCGCCGTCGCGCAGCAGGATCAGGCGGGGCGACCCCGCGTCGACCGCGGTCAGCTCGCCGGAGGCGAGATCGAGATCGAGCAGCAGGGCCGAGAGATGCTGCTCACCCCGGTGCAGGTCGTAGATCGCCTGGTCGGCCAGGGCGGCCTGGTCGGCCAGGGCCAGCCCGGCCCGGCGCGCGTTGCGCAGCGCGTGGGTCGCCAGCGAGGTCAGCATCGCCGCGGCCACCCCCTCGCCCATCCCGTTGACCGTGGAGAGCCAGAGCCGGTGCCCGTTGTCGGACCAGTCGAAGCTGTCCCCGCGCACCGCGTACGCCGGCTCCAGCTGGCCGGCCAGGCTGAACGAGGGTCGGATCCGGCTGCGCCCGGGCAGCAGATCCCACTGCATCTCGGCGGCGAGGGTGAGCCGCCGGGCCCGCCGGGCCGTCAGGTAGACGTCGGTGCCGGGGGAGACGGCGGCCAGTTCGTGGCCGAGCGCGGCGGCGATGCCGGCCAGCTCGGCGATCACGGTCCGGTCGTCCGGCACCGGGGCCAGCCGCAGCACCCCCCGCCGCTCGCCGCGCATCCCGACCGGGAACCAGCCCCCGCCGTCGGCGAGCACCGGCTCCTGGTGGTCGAAGCACCGCCAGGCCGGGTGGCCGGGCCCGGTGAGCGCCTCCCCGTCCCCCAACGGCAGCAGCGCCGAGAGCCGGTAGTCGACCTGGTAGAGCTCACTCTCGGTGACCCCGTAGGCGCTCGCCAGCTCCTCGGCGAGCCGGTCGAGGAGAAGGTCGGCCGGGGCCTCGATCAGCACCCGGCGGGTCCGATCCTCCGGTCCGCTCATCATCACTCCTTCAGGCAGGGCCGGTTGACAGGTACGCCGGGTAGTCTCGGGCGCACCATGGCCGAAGAACGCGGTCCACACGGACCCGAAATGAGTATGGCCGCCGAGGTCGACGCCGCGGCGGGGACCATGCTCGCCGTCTGGGAGGCGGCGCGGGAACAAACCACCAGTCGCCTCTCCAGCGCCCAGCTCCGGGCCGTCATGGTGGTGGAGCGGCACGATGGGATCAACCTGCGTCGGCTCGCCACCCTCCTCGACATGCTGCTCTCCTCGGCCAGCCGGCTCTGCGACCGGCTGGTGGCCGCGGGCATGCTGGAACGCGAACCGGGCCGGACGGACCGGCGGGAGATCTCCCTGCACCTCACCCCGGCGGCCCGGAACATCCTCGTCGAGCTGCGCCGGGACCGCCGGCGGCGACTCGACGACGTGCTCGACGGCATGAGCCCGGAGGGGCGGCTGGCGCTGCTGCGCGGCCTCCGGGAGTTCGACCGGATCGCCCGGGAGCGGGAGGTGCCCGCCGAGCCGTGGCAGGCCGGGACCGTCCCGCCGATCTCCCGCTCCGCCTGACCTGCGGCGGGCCGCGCGGTCACGCCCGGCCGGCCGCGGCGACGGCGAGCATGGCGATGTCGTCGTGGCTCTGCCCGTCCAGCCACTCGTGCACCAGCTGGAGCAGACGGTCGACCACCACGTCCGGCGGCAGCCCGGCCACCGAGGCGAGCGCCCGGTGCAGCCGGCCCTCGCCGAACATCTCCGCCGCCGCCGGGCCGCCGCGCGCCCCGGTCACCCCGTCCGTGTACGCCAGCAGCAGCTCACCCGGGGCGAGCCGGACCGCCACCTCGACGAAACGGGCGGTGCCGAACGCCCCGACCGGCATGCCACCCACGGTGACCGGGGTGACGCCGCCGCCGGGGTGGACGACCAGCGGGGACGGGTGGCCCCCGCCGGCGATCCGCAGGCGTACCCCGCCGTCGGGGTCGGGGGCCACGGTGCCGAGCAGCAGGGTGGTGAACTGGGCCTGCCGGGCGGCGTCCGGCGCATCGAAGAGCGCCCGGTTGAGCAGCCGCATCAGCTCCACCGGGCGCTGCTCGACCAGCCGCAGCGTCTGCAACGACTGGCGGACCCGACCGGTGAGCACCGCGGCGCCGACGCCCTTGCCGCAGACGTCGCCGAGCGCGAACATCCCGCCGTCGGGGGTGGGGAAGACCTGGTAGAAGTCGCCGCCGATGCGCAGGCTGTCCCCGGCGGCCCGGTAGCCGCCGGCGAGGGTCACCCCGGGGACCGGCGGCAGCTCGGGCGGCAGCAGGCTGTTCTGCAGGATCCGGGCCAGGTGGGCCTGCTCGCCGTAGAGGTCGGCGGTGGCGACCGCGGCGCCGGTCCGGGCGGCGAACTCACGGGCCAGCTCGATGTCGCGTGGCGCGAAGCCCGGGCGGTCGGCCCGGCGGATCAGCAGCAGGGCGCCGGCCGGTGCGCCGGCGCGCGGCATCGGGCAGGTCAGCACGGTGCCGGGCCGACCGAAGCCGGCGGGCAGCACCGCGGCCAGCGCGGCCGGCTCCGGGTCGAGCCAGGGGACGGGGTCGGTGACGTCGCCGTCGAGCGTCTCGGCGAGGCCGGGGACGGAGCCGGTCAGCTCCGGACAGCCGATGCCGGTGACCGGGCCGGGGTCGTCCTCGGTGTACCGGATCCAATGCGGCACGGTCTCGGCGGGCGACGGCGGGTGGTGGATCACCAGCGCGGCGTCGGCCAGGTAGGGGACGGGCAGGGTGGTGGCGGCCCGCAACGTCTGGTCCCGGTGCAGCGAGAGGCCGAGCCGGCTGCCGGCCTGGGCCAGGAACGCGGTGCGGGAGCGTTCGGCCAGCAGGGCCTCGGCGCGGGTCTGTTCCTCGGTGACGTCCCGCACGTACCAGGCGCACCGGCCGGTGGTGAGCTGCCGGCAGACGCCGCGCAGCCGCCGGCCCCGATGCTCGGCGTCGAAGCCCCGCGCCCCCTGCTCGACCGCGTGGGCGAGCGCCGGCACGGCGCACTGGGACAGGTCGGTGCCCGGGGTCAGCTCGGGGAGGAGTCGGGCCGCCATGGCGTTGACGAGGGTGACCACCCCGGCGTGGTCGGTGGTGACCACCGCTTCGGCGAGGCCGTCCAGCAGTTCGCGGGCGAGCCGGGGGTCGGCCGGCAGCGGTGCCTCCGCAGCCGGGCGGGCGGCCTGCCCGTCACCGCTCACCGGCCCGGCAGCGCCACTCCGGCGGGTCGTCGTCACCGCCGGTCGCCGGGCGCGGGGCCCTGTCGACCGCTGCGCATGCTGGTGGTGCACTCCTCGGGTGAAGATGGTTGCCTCGCGGAAAGGGTACCGAGGCGGACCCGCGATCGCCCGTCGAGGAAGCCCGTCTCAGGTCGGGCGGGAGAGCCATCCGGACGGTCGGGTGATGATCCGGCGTACCACCGAGCCGGCCCCGCCGACCGCTGCCGACGCGGCCCCGAGCGCCGCCGCGCGGACGGTGACCGGCGACCAGGCGGCGGTGAGCACCCGGTCGGTGAGCTCCGCGACCACGGGGGGCCGCAGCCAGCGGGCCAGGGGGGCGTATCCGCCCCCGAGCACCACGGTGTCCAGGTCGAGCAGGTTCACCACGCCGGCGACGGCGACGCCGAGGGCGGTGCCGGCGGCGTGCAGCGCGGCCAGGGTGGGCGGGTCGCCGGCGTCGGCGAGGTCGGCCAGCCGCCGGGCGGCGGTGTCCGCCGGCAGGTCCGCGCCGGCCAGCCCGGCCGCGGCGAGCACGGCCTCCTGCCCGGCGTACGTCTCGAGGCAGCCTCGTCCGCCGCAGCGGCACGGCCGCCCGCGCGGTTCGACGGGGATGTGCCCGATCTCCCCGCTCCAGCCCCGGGCGCCGCGGAAGAGCGCGCCGTCGAGCACGATCCCGGCGCCGATGCCGACCTCGCCGGAGACGTGCAGGAAGCTGCGGGGTCCGTCCGGTCGGGCGTGCAGCTCGCCGAGGGCGGCGAGGTTCGCCTCGTTCTCGACCACCAGCGGGGGTACGCCCGGCACCGGCTCGGTCACCGTCGGGTGCGCGGCGAGCAGGGCGGGGACGTCCACCTCCCGCCAGCCGAGGTTGGGCGCGAGCCGGACCAGCCCGCGCGCGTCGACCAGGCCGGGCACGGCCAGGGTCGCGCCGGCGAGGGTCAGCCCCTCCCGTACGGCGGCGGCGCGGGCCCGGCCGGCCAGCTCGACCAGTCGGGCGAGCGCGTCGGCGGGGGAGACTGGCCGCAGGTCGGCGCGGTGCACCTCGTGGTGCCGGACCTCCCCGGCGAGGTCGACCACGTAGGCGGCCAGGTAGTCGACGTTGATCTCCAGGCCGAGCCCGGCGGGGCCGTCGCGGGCCAGCAGCAGGACCCGGGCGGGGCGTCCGGCGCCGGTCCGGGGAGCGGGGTCGGCCTCGGCGACCAGCCGGCCGGTGATCAGGTCGTCGACCACCGCCGAGACGGTGGCCCGGGTGAGGCCGGTGTCGGCGGCGATCCGGGCCCGCGACGGCGGGGGGTCGGCGGCGGCGATCCGCCGGAGCACCACGGCGAGGTTGAGCTCGCGCAGGCTGCCCTGCCGAACCGCCCCGGCGGTGCGGGAACTGGTCACCGCTTGACAGTGCCACACGACGGTCATTTAATTCAACCACTGAACAAATTGCGGACGACACCCCCGGAGGTCTGCCATGGCACCCCGTCCCACTCCCGCCGACAAGTTCTCCTTCGGGCTCTGGACGGTGGGCTGGCAAGCCCGTGACCCGTTCGGCGACGCGACCCGCCCGGAGCTGGACGCGGTCGAGGCGGTGCACCGCCTGGCCGAGCTGGGCGCGTACGGGATCACCTTCCACGACGACGACCTGGTGCCCTTCGGCGCGGACGCCGCGACCCGGGACGCCCACCTCACCCGGTTCCGCAAGGCCCTCGACGAGACCGGGCTGGTCGTCCCGATGGTGACCACCAACCTCTTCACCCACCCCGTCTTCAAGGACGGCGGCTTCACCAGCAACGACCGCGACGTCCGCCGCTACGCGCTGCGCAAGGTGCTGCGCAACGTCGACCTCGCCGCCGAGCTGGGCGCCCGCACCTTCGTGATGTGGGGCGGCCGGGAGGGCGCCGAGTACGACCTGGCCAAGGACGTCCGCGCCGCGCTGGACCGCTACCGCGAGGCGGTCGACCTGCTCTGCCAGTACGTCGTCGACCGCGGCTACGACCTGCGCTTCGCCCTCGAGCCGAAGCCGAACGAGCCGCGCGGCGACATCCTGCTCCCCACCGTCGGGCACGCCATGGCGTTCATCTCCACCCTCGCCCACCCCGAGCTGGTCGGGCTCAACCCCGAGGTCGGGCACGAGCAGATGGCCGGGCTCAACTTCGCCCACGGCATCGCCCAGGCGCTCTGGCAGGGCAAGCTGTTCCACATCGACCTCAACGGCCAGCGCGGCATCAAGTACGACCAGGACCTGGTCTTCGGCCACGGCGACCTGCTCAACGCCTTCGCCCTGGTCGACCTGCTGGAGCACGGCGGCCCGAACGGCGGACCCGCGTACGACGGGCCCCGCCACTTCGACTACAAGCCCTCCCGCACCGAGGACATGACCGGGGTGTGGGCCTCGGCCGAGGCGAACATGCGCACCTACCTGCTGCTCAAGGAGCGGGCTGCGGCGTTCCGGGCCGACCCGGAGGTGGCCGCGGCGCTGGCCGCCAGCCGGGTGGCCGACCTGAACACCCCGACGTTGGCGCCGGGGGAGAGCTACGCCGACCTGCTCGCCGACCGGACGGCGTTCGAGGACTTCGACGCCGACGCGGCAGGTGCGAAGGGCTTCGGCTTCATCCGGCTCAACCAGCTCGCCGTCGAGCACCTGCTCGGCGCGCGCTGAGGCGGGCCGCCATGCCGCTGGTCGCCGGGATCGACTCGTCCACCCAGTCCTGCAAGGTGGTGATCCGCGACGCCGAAACCGGCGCGCTGGTCCGGCAGGGCCGCGCGCCGCACCCGGACGGCACCGAAATCCACCCTCGGGCCTGGTGGGAGGCGCTGCGCAGCGCCGTCGAGGCGGCCGGCGGGCTGGCCGACGTCGCCGCCGTCTCGGTCGGCGGCCAGCAGCACGGCATGGTCTGCCTGGACGAGGCGGGCGAGGTGGTCCGGCCCGCGCTGCTGTGGAACGACACCCGCTCCGCCGACGCCGCCCGCGACCTGATCGCCGAGGCCGGTGGCGGCGAGGCCGGCCGCCGCTTCTGGGCCGAGGCGGTGGGCAGCGTGCCGGTGGCCAGCTTCACCGCCACCAAGCTGCGGTGGCTGGCCCGGCACGAGCCGGAGCACGCGGCCCGGGTGGCGGCGGTGTGCCTGCCGCACGACTGGTTGACCTGGCGGTTGGCCGGCGCGCCCGGACTCGACGCGCTGCGCACCGACCGGGGCGACGCCAGCGGCACCGGCTACTGGTCCCCACGAACCGGGGAATACCGCCTCGACCTGCTGGAACAGGCCCTCGGCCGGGCGGTGCGGGTGCCCAGGGTGCTCGGCCCGGCCGAGTCCGCCGGCTTCCTCGACCCGGCCGGGCTCACCGGCGCTCCGCCCGGCGGCGGGTCGGCCGGCGGGCCGTCCCGGTCCGGCGGGGCCGGCCCCGGGATCCGGCTCGGCGCGGGCACCGGCGACAACGCCGCCGCGGCGCTCGGCGTCGGGGCCCGCCCCGGCGACGTGGTCGTCTCCATCGGCACCTCGGGCACGGTCTTCGCGGTGGCCGACGCGCCGGCCGCCGACCCGTCGGGGACGGTGGCCGGCTTCGCCGACGCCACCGGCCGATACCTCCCGCTGGTCTGCACCCTCAACGCCGCCCGGGTGCTAGACGCCGCCGCGGCGATGCTCCGGGTCGACCTCGACGAGCTGAGCGCGCTGGCGCTCGCCGGCCCGCCCGGGGCGGACGGTCTGGTGATGGTCCCCTACCTGGAGGGGGAGCGGACCCCGGACCGGCCGCTCTCCACCGGCGCGGTGCACGGGCTGACGCTGCGTACCGCCACCGCGGCGCACCTGGCCCGGGCCGCCGTCGAGGGGATGCTCTGCGCCCTCGCCGACGGGCTCGACGCGCTGACCGCCCAGGGTGCCGTCGCCGAGCGGGTGATCCTGGTCGGCGGCGGCGCCCGGTCCGCGGCGGTGCGCCGGATCGCCCCGCAGGTCTTCGGGCGACCGGTGGTGGTGCCGCCGCCGGGCGAGTACGTGGCGGACGGCGCGGCACGCCAGGCCGCCTGGGTCGCCCTGGGTGGCGCGGTGCCACCCGAGTGGTCGGTCACCGGCGCCGAGGAGTACGACGCGGAGTCCGTCCCCGCCGTCCGGGAGCGGTACGCGCAGGCCCGTGACCGGACCGTCGAACGGGTGGACGCGCCGAAGGGGTGAGCGGGGGCGGGGGTCGGTCACCGGGCCGTGACCTGTTCCTGGTTGGCTGCCGGTCATGACCAGCACCAGGACCGCACGGGGCGGGAACGCGGCGCACCGGTACTACAGCGTCGTGGTCTTCGTGGTGCTCGCCTCGCTGGACAACGTGGCCATCGGCCTGGTCCCACCGCTGTACGGGCCGATCTCCGGGGCGCTGGACGTACCGCAGCGGCAGCTCGGCCTGGTCACCGCGGTGAGCTTCCTGCTCAGCGCGGTGGCGTCGGTGGCCTGGGCGTACGTGGGCGACCGGACGAACCGGAAGCCGCTGCTCATGCTCGGCACCCTGGTCTGGGCGGCCGGCACCGGCGGCAGCGCGCTCGCCGACAGCTGGTCGGCGTTCCTCGTCGCGCAACTGGTGGCGGCGGTCGGCCTCGGCGCGGTCGGTTCGGTCGGGTTCTCCGTGGTCACGGACCTGATCTCACCGCGCCGCCGGGGGCTGGTGATGAGCTTCTGGGGGCTCTCGCAGGGGGTGGGCACCCTCGCCGGCACGCTCACCGGCGGCATCCTCGGTGCCACCGACTGGCGGCGCCCCTTCCTCATGCTCGCCGTGGTCGGGCTGGTCGCCGCGGTGGCCTACCTCTTCACGTACGACATCCGGCGCGGGCAGAGCGAACCGGAGCTGGCCGGGGTGATCGACGCCGGCGCCGAGTACGACTACCGGATCACCCGGGCCGACCTGCCCCGGATCCTGGCCCGGCGGACCAACCTTTGGCTGATCCTGCAGGGGCTGACCGCGCAGGCGGCGTTCGGCTCGCTGGTGTGGCTGCCGGTGCTCTTCGCCGAGCGGGCCGAGGCGCAGGGCTACTCGACCGCCACCGCAGTGGTGGTGGGCAGCGTCTTCGCCACCCTGTTCCAGCTCGGCGGGGTGCTCTCCATCGTCGGCGGGCTGGCCGGCGACGCGCTGCAACGGCGTACCCCCCGGGGCCGGGCCCTGGTCGCGGCGGTGGGCATCCTCGCGGCCGTGCCGTTCTACCTGGTCCTCTTCCTGGTGCCGGTACGGATCCTGGTGCCCGACGGCGCGGGGGCGGGCGAGGTGGTCCGGGCGGTGCTGGCCAGCGTGGTGACCGAGCCGACGGTCGGGCTGAGCCTGCTCACCGCCGTGCTCGCGCTGGCGCTCACCTCGGCGAACTCGCCGAACTGGTTCGCCCTGATCGCCGACGTCAACCCGCCCGAGCACCGGGGCACGGTCTACAGCCTCGGCAACCTGGTCAACGGGGTGGGTCGGGCGGCCGGCAACGGCCTGGTCGGGGTGGCCTTCCACGGGCTGCGGGCGGCCTTCCCGCCGCCGCTGAACTACGCCGTCGGGCTGGCGGTCTTCCAGCTCTTCTTCATCCCGACCGGGCTGATGTACTGGCTCGCCTCCCGGACCTCGCCCGGGGACATCGAGTCCGTGCACGACCTGCTGCACACCCGCGCCGACCGCCTCTGACCCACCGCGCGCGGACCCGGCGCCGACCGTTCCTTGGCGGAGGCGAGCAGGTCGCCCCGGCCGCTCGCCACCCGGCACCCACCGCCGGGACCCAGCCCCAGCGTCCACCGGCTGGCGCCGCATCGCGCCGACCCGGCGCCCACCACCGGCGCCCCCAGCGTCCACCGCCTGGCGCTGCACCGCTCCGACCCGGCGCCCCACTGCTCACCAGCGGCGTCCCCACCCGCACCATTCGCTGGGGCTGTGGGGGAGTGTCCGTGTGGTGGTGCGGCCCCTTTAGAGCTGATGACGCAAACGACTCAGGTCAGGTCAGGGATGCGGCGACCGGCCCCGCTCCGGTCGCCGCCGACCGGCGAGTCGGGCGTCTGATTCATTTGCGTCATCAGCTCTAAAGGGGGCGGTGAGGTCCTTGCCACCGGCGCCGAGCACCCGGCGGTCGCCGGCCGCCGTCGCAGAGCATCGGCACCGTGCGGCGTACCGCGACACCGCAGTCAGCGCCACGGGCAGCACCGCGACGGCACCGCGACCCGCGCCGCCGGTCCGCGCCGCCGGTCCGCGCCGGGCCGTCCGCGCCGCTGGGCGGCGAACGCCCGTCCGCCGGCCCTCGCTGCGTGGCGGGGCCGGCGGACGGGCGGTACGTCAGGCGCGGACCCAGACCGTGACGTCGGTGGGCACCCGGCCGTCGGCGTCCAGCGGGGCGCTGCTGTGCAGCACCTCCCCGGCCGGCGCCGGCACCGCGGCGTCGCCGAAGTTGGTCAGCACGACCAGGTCGCCGTTGCGGAAGGTCAGCACCTCGTCGCCCGAGGAGAGCCACTCCAGCGTGCCCCGGCCCAGCCCGTGCTCGCGGCGCAGCCGCAGCGCGGTCCGGTACATCTCGTACGTCGAGGTGGGCACGCCGCGCTGCCGGTCGAGGGCGTACTCGGCCCAGAGCGGCGGCTGGGGCAGCCAGCTGGCGTCGGTCGGGCCGAAGCCGTACGACGGGGCGTCGGCCTCCCACGGGATCGGCACCCGGCAGCCGTCCCGGCCCCGCTGGGTGTGGCCGCTGCGCTCCCAGGTCGGGTCCTGCCGGACCTCGTCCGGCAGCGTGGTGTGCTCGGGCAGCCCCAGCTCCTCACCCTGGTAGAGGTAGGCGCTGCCGGGCAGGGCCAGCATCAGCATGGTGGCGGCGCGGGCCCGCCGCAGGCCGAGTGCGGCGTCCGGCTGCGGGTCGCCGACGCCGATGCCGTTGGGCCGGACCGTGCCGATCGGCAGGCCGAGCCGGGAGGCGTGCCGCACCACGTCGTGGTTGGAGAGCACCCAGGTGGTCGGGGCGCCGACCGAGTCGGTGGCCTCCAGCGAGCGGGTGATCACGGCGTACTGGGCGGGAGCGGTCCAGGAGGCGAGCAGGTACTCGAAGTTGAACGCCTGGTGCATCTCGTCCGGGCGCACGTAGCGGGCCAGCCGCTCCGCCGGCTCCACCCACGCCTCGGCGACCAGGATCCGCTCGCCGGGGTACGAGTCGAGCACCCGGCGCCAGTCCCGGTAGATCTCGTGCACGCCGTCCTGGTCCCACATCGGGGGCTGGGGCTTTGCCACCTCGTTGCCGGAGAGGATCTCCTGCGGCTCCTGCCAGTCGGCCAGGTCGGCCTGCTTGATCAGGCCGTGCGCCACGTCCACCCGGAAGCCGTCCACGCCGCGGTCCAGCCAGAACCGCAGCACGTCCCGGAACTCCTCGCGGACCTCCGGGTTGTCCCAGTTCAGGTCCGGCTGGCCGGTGTCGAACAGGTGCAGGTACCACTGGCCGGGGCGGCCGTCCGGGTCGAGGATCCGGGTCCAGGCCGGACCGCCGAAGACGCTCTGCCAGTCGTTCGGCGGCTGGTCGCCGTCCGGGCCGAGGCCGTCCCGGAAGATGTACCGGGACCGCTCCGGGCTGCCGGGGGCGGCGGCCAGGGCGGCGGTGAACCAGCGGTGCGCCGAGGAGGTGTGGTTCGGCACCAGGTCGACGATGACCTTCAGGCCCTTGGCCCGGGCCTCGGCGATCAGCTTGTCGGCGTCCTCCAGCCGGCCGAAGAGCGGGTCGACGTCGCGGTAGTCGGCCACGTCGTACCCGGCGTCGGCCTGCGGCGACGGATAGAACGGCGACAGCCAGACCGCGTCGACACCCAGTTCGGCGAGGTGGCCGAGGCGGTTGGTGATGCCGGGCAGGTCACCGATGCCGTCGCCGTCGGAGTCGGCGAAGGAGCGCGGGTAGATCTGGTAGATGGCGGCCTCGGTCCACCATCCGGGGGCCACGCCCGCGGACTGGTCCGGCTGCCTAGCGTCGGTGTTCAGAGCCTTACTCCCTCTGTATTGCTGTTGCGGATGGTGGAATTCGGTCAGTTTGCCCGGGGCGGCGCGGTCGAGTCGCGCACCACCAGGCGAGTGGGCAGGATCACCGGCTCCGCCGAGCCACCGCCGGGGGCGGCGGGGTCACGCGGCTCGGGGATCCGGCCGGCGTACGGCCCGACGTGGCGGGCGCCGAGCGGGTCGAGCAGCAACTGGGCGGCGAGCCGGCCCTGTTCGGCGGCGGGCTGGGCGATGGTGCTCAACCCGAGCACGCCGGCGAGGTCGTGGTCGTCGACCCCGATCACGCTGACGTCCTGCGGCACCCGGAGCCCGGCGTCGCGCAGCGCCGTCATCGCGCCCATGGCCATCTCGTCGCAGGCCGCGAAGATCGCGGTCGGTGGCTCGCCCCGGGCGAGCAGTTCGACGGTGGCCCGGGTGCCGCCGTCGATGGTGAACTGCGACTCGACGTCCAGGCTCGGGTCGGGGCGGATCCCGGCCGAGCGCAGCGCCTCCCGGTAGCCGCGGCGCCGGTCCAGGTGGGTGGTGAAGGCCAGCTCGTCGTCGGGGTCGCCGGAGATGTGGGCGATCCGGCGGTGTCCCAGGTCGAGCAGGTGCCGGGTGGCCGTCCGGGCGGCGGCCACGTCGTCGATGCGGACGCAGGGCCAGCCGGGGACGACGGTGCCGGAGCTGATGGTGATCCCGGGCAGGTCGAGCGTGGCCAGCGCGGTCAGGTCGGCGGGGCGCAGCGGGGTGGCCACCAGCATGACCGCGTCCACCCGCTTGTGCAGGTTGGCGGTGCGCAGCACCCGCTGGCGGATCTGTTCGCGCCCGCCGAGGTTGTGCAGCAGCAGGTCGTAGCCGGCCTGGTGGAGGTGGTCCTCGACCGCCTCCACCACGGTGCTGAAGAACCAGCGGGTGATCCGGGGGACCACCACGGCCACCGTCCCGGTCCGGCCACCGGCCAGCCGGGAGGCGCTCGGCGAGACCGCGTACTCCAGTTGCTCGGCGGCGGCGAGCACCCGGCGGCGGGTCGCGGCCGACACCGTCGGCAGCCCGCGCAGCGCCCGGGAGACGGTGGCGGTGGACACCCCGGCGAGCCGGGCGACGTCGTCAATCCTGGTCATGGTCTTCCCCCGCTCCGCGTCGACCCCGCCGCCGCCCGGGGCGCCCGGGCGGCGGCGGTACGGCGGTCAACCCTTGACGCTGCCGGCGAGCAGACCTCGCACGAAGTAGCGCTGCAGGGAGAGGAACACGATCAGTGGTACGACGATGGACACGAACGCACCGGCCGTCAGGCGCTGCCACTCGTTGCCCCGGGTGCCGGCCATCTCGGCGAGCTTGACGGTGAGCGGCGCCGTCTCGGCGGCGCCCCCGGCGAAGATCAGCGCGACCAGCAGGTCGTTCCAGACCCAGAGGAACTGGAAGATGCCGAACGCGGCCAGGGCCGGGGTGATCAGCGGCAGGACGATGGTGCGGAAGATCCTGGGGTGGGTGGCCCCGTCGACCCGGGCCGCCTCCATCAGATCCTTGGGCAGCTGCGAGATGAAGTTGTGCAGCAGGAACACGGCGAACGGCAGCGCGAAGCAGGTGTGCGCGAACCACACCTGGACGAACTTCTGTTCGTCGACCAGGTCCCAGGCCGGCATCAGCGTCACGCCGCCGAGGGTGACCCCGGTGGAGAAGAACTTCAGCAGCGGCACCAGGGCCATCTGCAGCGGCACGATCTGCAGCGCGAAGATCGCGATGTAGAGCCAGTCCCGGCCCTTAAAGTTGATCCAGGCCAGCGCGTACGCGGCCAGGGCCGCGAAGGCGAGGGGGAAGAGCACCGACGGGATCGTGATCGCCAGCGAGTTGATGAAGTAGCCGGCGAGCTGCCCGGACGACGAGGATCGCCCGAACAGCACCTGCTGGTAGTTCTCCAGGGTGAACTGCGGGTTGGTGAAGGCGGTCCACCAGCCGGTGGTCTTGATCTCGTCCTCGGGCCGGAGCGACGAGATGAGGAGGCCGAAGGTCGGGATGGTCCAGACCACCGCGATGACGATCGAGACGAGGGTCGCGGTACGGCTGTTCAACCGCTTGCGGACCCGCGCGGCGGTGCCGGGCGTACGGCCGTCGGTCTTCTGGGTGCCGGCGGCGACGGTGGGCGTTGCGGTGGTCATCTCAGCCCTCCCGCTGCTGACGGAGGTTGCGGATCTGGTAAATCACGACCGGGATGACCAGGATGAAGAGGAAGACCGCGAGCGCGGAGCCCCGCCCGCTCTCGCCGTACCGGAACGCCTGGTTGTACATCTCGCTGGCGATCACGCTGGTGTCGTAGTTGCCGTTGGTCGCGGTCCGGACGATGTCGAAGACCTTGAGCGTGGCGATCGTGAGGGTCACCACCACGACGATCAGCGCCGGGCGGATGCTCGGCATGGTGATCTGCCAGAACATCTGCCAGGGGGTGACCCCGTCGAGCCGGGCGGCCTCGACGATGTCCGCCGGGATCGCCTTGATGGCGGCGGAGAGCACCACCATGGCGAAGCCCGCCTGGATCCAGACCATGATGACGATCAGCAGCAGCGTGTTCAGCGGTGACTCGAGCAGCCACTGCTTGGGTTCGCCGCCGAGGCTGACCACGATCTGATTGAGCAGACCGATCTGCTCGCCCTCGCCGCGGTAGGCGTAGACGAACTTCCAGATGATGCTGGCGCCGACGAAGGAGATTCCCATCGGCAGGAAAATCAGTGACTTGGCCACGGTCTCGAACCGGGCCTTGTCCACCAGGACGGCGTAGAGCAGGCCGAACGAGGTAGCCACCAGGGGGACCAGGAGCACCCAGACCAGGGTGTTGATCAGGACCCGGACGATCGAACCGTCGGAGAACATCCAGCCGTAGTTACTCAGCCCCACCCAGTCGTTGCCGCCCCTGTCCATCAGGGAGAGCAGCGTGGTGCGGATGGCGGGGACGACCAGGCCGATGGTGAGCAGCAGCACGGTCGGCAGCAGGAAGAAGAGCGCGAAGAGGCCTTCCCGCTGCCTGGGCCGGCGGGGGAGCGGAGCGCCGCTCGCGGAGGCGGCCACGAGCTGCGCCTCCCGTCGCCGGGCGAACCGGGCGGGCACGACGTCGAGCAGCAGGAGCAGACCGCCCACCGCTACGACGAAGGCGATCAGCCCGTACATCAGCATGAGGAGCTTCGGCTGCTCTTGCGCGAAGTCGAACTCCATCAACCCTCCCTCTGGGGTCGGCTCGGCCGGTGGCCCGGCCCGCGATCGCGGGCCGGGCCACCGCCGGGATCACTTCGGCCAGCTGTTTTCGATGCCCTGGAGCACCGGAGCGGTCTGCTTGCCGTTCAGCCAGTCGACCATGCCCTTCCAGAACGTCCCCGCGCCGACGCCGGCCGGCATCAGGTCGGATCCGTCGAAGCGGAAGACGGCGCTCTTGTCCTGGAGGATCTGGACGGAGAGCTTGTCGATCGGGCTGGCGACGTTGGCGATGTCCAGCTTGTTGTTCGCCGTGAGCCAGTTGCCCAGCTTGGCGCGGCTGTTCACGTACTCACCCGAGGCGAGGTAGGTCTGCACCGCCTGCACCTCCGGGCGGTCGGCGTAGGCGACGACGAACTCGCCCGCGCCCAGGACCGGCTTGCCCTTGGCCGGGTCGATGGCCGGGAAGTAGAAGGCGAACGCGTCGCCGTCCTCGGCCACCTTGGTGCCCTCAGGGAACTGGTTGGCGTAGAAGGACGCCTGCCGGTGCATGGCGCACTTGCCGTTGGTGATCGGCACGCCCGCCTCCTGGAAGGAGGTGGTGGTGATGCTCTTGACGCCGCCGAAGCCGCCGTTGACGTACTTCTCGTTCTTCAGGATCGCGCCGGCCTTGTCGACCGCGTCGGCGACCTTCGGGTCGTTGAACGGGATCTGGTGCGTCGTCCACTGGTCGTAGACCTCGGGACCCTGCGTACGCAGCATCACGTCTTCGATCCAGTCGGTCGCCGGCCAGCCGGTGGCGTCACCGGACTCGACACCCACGCACCACGGCTTCATGCCGCTGTCGGCGATCTTGTCGCTCAGGGCGATGAGCTGGTCCCAGGTGGTCGGAACCTCCCAGCCCTTCTCCTTGAACGTCTTCGGCGAGTACCAGACGAAGGACTTGACGTTCGCGCCGAGCGGCACGCCGTAGAGCGTCCCGTTCACGGTGCCGTACTTCAGCCAGTCGGCCGGCATGTTCTGCTCGGCCAGGGCCTTGGTCTCGGCGCCGAGGGCCTTCAGCTTGCCGGCGTCCGCGAAGCGCTTCACCAGACCCGGCTGGGGCACGAAGGCGATGTCGGGGGCGTTGCCGCCGTCGACCCGGACGGGGAGCTGGGCCTCGAACTCGCCGCTGCCCTCGTACTGGATCTCGATGCCGGTGCACTCGACGAACTGCTCCCACGACTTCTCCAGCAGGTCGGCCTCCGCGTCACGGATGGACGCGTAGATGGAGACCTTCTTGCCGTCGTTGTCGCCGTACTTCTCGTATGGGGCGCACTCCGCGGAGCCCGCGTTGCTGCTCTTCTTGTCGTTGCCGGTGCCACATGCGGTGGCGCCGAGCGCCAGGCCGAGTACGCCGGCGATCGCGAGAGCCTGGCGTGATCTGGCAAACGCCATGCCGATCTCCTTCCTTGCCGGCGCATGGGGGAATCGAATTCGCGCCGGTCCGATGGTCGTCTACACATGTAAGCGCTTGCATCCCCCGGGGTCCACCCCCTGGCGGACACGGCCCGGTAACAATCCCGAGACCTGCTCACCGGCTATGGTCGCGCTCCCAGGACGACGGCCCGCACCCGGAGTGCGCACCTCTTCCCATCGATGGCATTTTCTGCCACGCTGACCGCATCTCATCGAAGGTTCTCAACATCGGAGGTGCTGGATGCGTAGACGGTGGTGGAGCGTCGCGGTGGCCGCCCTGCTCGCCGCGGGGACCCTCGTCCCGGCGAGCCCGGCGATGGCGGCCCCGACGTTCAAGGTGCCGTTCCCCTGCGGCCAGTCCTGGTCCGGCCAGACCCGGTCCGACCACAGCCCGGCGTACGCGCTCGACTTCAACCGCACCGACGACCTGGGCGACCCGGTGGTCGCCAGCGCTCCCGGCACCGTCGACCGGGTCACCGACCTCGGCGGCACCAGCTACGGCAAGTACGTCCGCATCGACCACGGCGGCGGTTACACCACCTACTACGCCCACCTCAACGGCTTCAACGTCTCGGTCGGGCAGAGCGTCGGCTACGGCAAGGTGATCGGCTGGGTCGGCAGCACCGGCGGGTCGAGCGGGCCCCACCTGCACTACGAGCAGCGGCTCAGCGGCAACGACATCCAGGTCCGGTTCAACGGCGCCCTCGCGCTCTACTGGGGGACGAAGACGTACACCAGCGACAACGCCTGTTCCTCGGCGACCGGCTCCGGGACGGTGAACACCGCCGGCGCCGACCTGACCGTCCGGTCCGGCCCCGGCACCGGGTACGCCGCGGTCGGCTCGGTCGCTGACGGCACCCGGGTCACCATCCACTGCCAGACCAGCGGCAGCACCGTCACCGGCACGTACGGCACCAGCGCGATCTGGGACCGGATCGGCGCCGGGCGGTACATCGCCGACGCGTACGTGTACACCGGCCACGACGGCTGGATCCCGGACGTGCCACGCTGCTGACCTTGCGCGGGGAACGGGCCCCCGTGCGCCGGGGGCCCGTCCCCGGGCCTCAGCTGTTGAGCTGCCAGATGGCGAAGTTGAGCGCGGCGGCGAAGGTCACCCAGGCCCAGTAGGGCAGCATCAGCGCCGCGGCGGGGCGCGAGACCCGCTGGAAGAGCAGCACCGTCACCCCGATCGCCAGCCACATCAGCACGATCTCGGCGAACGCCAGGCCGTACCGGCCGGCGCCGAAGAAGAGCGGGGTCCAGATCGCGTTCAGCACCAGCTGGGCGATCCAGGCGTACAGCGCCGGACCGAAGCCGACCCGGCGCCAGACCAGCCAGCCGGCGATGGCGATCAGCGCGTAGAGGACGGTCCAGACCGGGCCGAAGAGCCACGAGGGCGGGGCCCAGTCCGGCTGCCGGAGGCTGGCGTACTCGTCGGCGGTCCCCTGCACCCCCAGCCCGCCGATCGCCGCGGCGACCGTCACGGCCGCGCCGAAGCCGAGCAGCGCCCACCAGGTGCGCGCCCCGTGGGTCCGCGAGGGGCTCCCAGTTATCTCCATCGTCGAGATGTTTCCGCGACCCGTGATCGGCAAACCCGCCCCGGACAGCGAAGCGCCGGGGTCGTCGGCTCCGGGTGTCTCCTGTCTGGGAGGACGGAGATCCCGGTGCCGACGACCCCGGCGGGTCCGGAAGCGGCGTGCCCGCCGCGCGTCAATTGCTGAAGATGCTGACACCACCCGGGCCGACCAGCAGCCCGACCACGATGAGGACGATGCCCCACAGGATCTGCCGGCGGAACAGCGCGAGGATGCCGGCGACCACGAGTACCACTGCGAGAATCCAGAGAATCAGCTCCATGGCGGCTGAATACCCGAGGCGCCGGTCCGAGAAACCTGGTCCTCAGTCCACCTGATCTCCCACGTGGAAGATGCTGTACGCCTGCTTGATGACCGGGTGGGCGACGTTGCGGACCCGGACCCCGCCCGGGGTGGTGCCCCGCTCGGTCCCGTGGTGGGCGTGCCCGTGCAGGGCCAGCGCGGTCGGCGCCGAGTCGATCGCCTGACCCAGCTGGTACGAGCCCAGGAACGGATAGATCTCCAGCGGCTCGCCCGCGAGCGTGTCCGGCACCGGGGAGTAGTGGGTCAGCGCGACCACCAGGTCGCACTCGAGCCCGCGCAGCGCCGCGCCCAGCGCGTCGGCGCTCTGGTTGGTCGTCCGGACGAACGCCTTCATCTCCGGCTCGCCGAAGTCGCTGGCGCACCGCCCGGCGAAACCGCCGCCGAAGCCCTTCACCCCGGCCACCCCGAGCCGGCCGCCGGCGCACTCCACCACCGTCCCGGTCCCCTCCAGCACGGTGATGCCGGCGTCCTCCAGCACCTTGACCACCTGCGGCACCTCGTCGCACTGGTGGTCGTGGTTACCCAGCACCGTGATCACCGGTACGCCCAGGTTGCCGAACTCCCGCGCCACGCACCGCGCCTCGGACTCCGTGCCGTGCCGGGTCAGGTCACCGGCGAGCAGCAGCGCGTCGGCGCAGTCGGGCAACTCCTCCAGGGCGGGCCGGAACCGGCCGACCACGTCCTCGTCCAGGTGCACGTCGCCGACGGCGGCGATGCGGATCATGCTCGGACCCCTCTCACGGCAACTCCTCGACCTGGGTGGGCGCCTGCGTCCGGATCACCCCGATGTCGCTGGTGATCGGCACGTCCGGGAACCGCTCGGCGACCCGGCGCAGGATCTCCTCCCGCCGGTGCGGGCTCTCCACCTCGCCGTAGAGGACGAGCCCGCGCTCCTTGCGCAGCACGGTGATCCCCTGTTCGGCGACGTCGGGGTCCTCGGTCAACATCCGGTGGATCTCCGCCTCGACGTACTCGTCGGGTGGTCCGGCGCCATGTCTGGTCACGGTGTCTCCTTCCCTTCGGGCGTGCGCGCGTACGGCACCGGCGTGCCGGTGTACGGGACCACGTCGAGTCGGTCCAGCAGCACCAGGAACGCCTCGGCGTACGGCGAGTGCTCGGTCTCCTTCCGTACCCGTTCCCAGTCGATCTGTTCGCGCAGCGAGCGGGCCAGCGGCAGACCGCGGGCGAAGTCGCAGTAGTGCTGCGAGAAGCTGAGCAGCTTGTGCACCATCAGCCGGGTCGCCGAGAGCACCGGCATGTGGATGGCGTCGACCGGGCGGACCACGGTGTCGGCGAAGGTCTCCTCGGTCACCGGGGTCTCGACCGGCCGGTGGATCAGGTCCACCATCCGACCCTCGTCGTAGACCTTCACCAGCCAGTCCTCCGGCGGGCGCTCGGCGGTGAAGCCCTCGGCGACCAGCGCCTCCAGGGACCGCTCGACGTCCTCCTCGCGGAGCAGGAAGTCCACGTCGTGTTCGCTGGAGTGGCCGCCGTGCGCGTACACCGCGAAGCTGCCACCGAGGGCGAACGGGATGTCGTTCTGCTTGAGCACGGCGGCGACCCGCTTGCAGGTGTACAACAGGCTCTCGTCCCCGCGCTCGGCCATCTGGTTCTCCCGTCGTCGTGAAGGTGGACAGGCGGTCGGAAATGACATCGCGTACCCGGCTGGCCCCCGGCTGACACCTCCCGGGGCGGACCCGCAGGTGACGAGCGGGTGACCAGGCGGACAAACCGCCGAGGTGTGAGCGGGCGTCGGATAGCGTGTGGAAGGTGGCCAGATCACTGCGGGCGACCGGCGGCAGGGCCCGACTGCGCCGGGTCGCCCTGATCGGCATCGACGGTTCGGGCAAGACGACCCAGGCGTACCGGCTCGCCGCCGCGCTCACCTCGGCCGGGCGACCGGCCACCTACCACCGCAACGCCGGGGGGCGACGCTGGCTCGGCCGGGTCGCCCACCGGCTGGGGGTCCCCGACGCGCAGCGCCTGTTCGGGCGCAACGGGGTGCTCGCGGTGGAGTCCGTACTGCGCTGGCTGGCCATCGCCGCCGCCCTGCTCAGCTGCCTGGTGACCGGCCGTACCGCGGTCATGGACCGCTACTCCGCCTGCCAGTACGCCAGCATCCGGGCGCACGGGGGGCAGCGTTGGGAGCGGCTGGCCCGGGTCGGCTACCGGGTCTTCCCGCCGCCGCAGGTGACCTTCCTGCTGACCGTCGACCCGGCCGAGGCGTACCGGCGGATCGAGCGGCGCGGCACCGACCACGAGACGATGGACTGGTTGCGGGCGGCGGACAGCGCGTACCGCACGCTGCCGGAGTACCCGACCTTCGTGCTGGTCGACGCGGGCGGCCCGCCCGAGGAGGTGACCCGGCGCATCCAGGCCCACCTGGCGCAGTGGCTGCCGGCCGCCGTCGAGCCGCCCGCCGCCGTCGAGCCGCCCGGCGCGCCGCTGGTGGTTCAGGCCCGGCCGTAGACCGGCACCGACGCCCCGCTGGTCGGCGCGGACTCGTCGGAGGCGAGGAAGCGGATCACCGGGGCGATCTCGGCCGGGGTGACCCAGCGGCCGTGGTCGGCGTCCGGCTGGGCGGCCCGGTTCGCCGGGGTGTCGATGACGCTGGGCAGCACCGTGTTGCAGCGCACACCGGATGCCCGGTACTCGACCGCGACCGCGTTGGCGAAGGCGAGCACCGCCGCCTTGGCGGTGACGTAGCCGGCGGCGCCGGGGAAGGGGGCGAGCGCCGCCCGGGCCGACACGCAGACCACCGCGCCACCGCCGGCCGCGACCAGGTGCGGCAGCGCCGCCCGGGTGACCAGATAGGTGGGGCGCAGGTTGACCGAGAGCATCCGCTCAAACTCCTCGATCCCGGTCTCGTGCACCCGGCCGCCGGCGGCGTACCCGCCGACCAGGTTGACCACGGCGCGCAGCGGCGCGGCCGGGTCGCCGGCGGCGACCTCGACGGCGCGTTCGGCGCCCTCCGTGGACATCAGGTCCGCGGCCAGCCGGACCGGGCCCGGCCCCGCCGGCTCCGTCGCGGCCGGGCTCTCCCGCCCGGGTACGACCACCCGCCAGCCCGCCTCGACGAAGGCGGCGGTGACCGCCCCGCCGAGTCCGCCCGTCCCACCCGTCACCAGCACGCTGCGTCCCGTCATGCCGCACACCGTAGTCCCGCCCCGCGGCTCGGGTGCTCGTCCGCCGGCCGCGCCGTCGCCACCACCCCGGTGAGCAGCCGATTCGACCGGAGCGGACGAGGTGGATCGGCCCGCGGTGATGGCAGGCTGTGGGGGAACGGGGCGGGTGCGGGGGATACTTGGTCGGATCCGCGGGGCATGGTTGACGCTCGGGGCTCATGAAAGTAAGTTTCATCCGTGGCGAAGAGTCCGAAGATTTCTGCGAGTCACGAGTCGGGTGGACTGATCGTCCACATCAGCGGCCTGCTGCCCTCGCTGTCGCCCGCCGAGCAGCGGGTCGCCCGGCTGGTCGTCGCCGACCCGGCCGGCGCCTCGCGGCGAACCATCACCGACCTCGCCACGGCCGCCGAGACCTCCGAGGCCACCGTGATCCGGTTCTGCCGGTCGGTCGGCATGGACGGCTACCCGCAGCTGCGCATCCGGCTCGCCGCCGAGGCGGCCCGCCGGGTGGAGCCGCCGGACGCCCGGGTGGTCGGCGGTGACATCCCACCCGGCGCCGACCTGGCCCAGATCATCGCCACCATCGCGTTCAACGACGCGCGGGCCGTCGAGGAGACCGCCGAGCAGCTCGACCCGGCGATCTGCGAGCAGGTCGTCGAGGCGATCGTCGCCGCCGGCCGGATCGACGTCTACGGGGCCGGCGCGAGCGGCTTCGTCGCCTCCGATTTCCAGCAGAAGCTGCACCGGATCGGCCGCACCTCCTTCTACTTCCCCGACGTGCACACCGCGCTGACCTCGGCCGCGCTGCTCGGCAAGGGCGACGTGGCGTTCGGCATCTCGCACACCGGCACCACCTCGGACGTGATCGAGGTGCTGGAGCAGGCCCGGGCCCGGGGCGCGTCGACCGTGGCGCTTACCAACTTCCCCCGCTCGCCGATCACCGAGGTGGCCGACTTCGTGCTCACCACCGCGGCCCGCGAGACGACCTACCGCTCGGGCGCCATGGCCAGCCGCCTCGCCCAGCTCACCGTGGTCGACTGCCTCTTCGTCGGGGTCGCCGCCCGGAACCGGGCGCGGGCCCGCAAGGCCCTGGAGGCGACCGCCGAGGCCGTGCTGACGCACCGGGTCGGCCCCGGGCGGAGGCGCTCGTGACCGCCGGTCGGGTGGAGCCGGACGGCGCCGTGGAGCATCGTCGGACCGGGGACGGCAGCGGTGAGACCGTCGTCGACCTGCGGCCGGTGGTCCGGGTGGGCGCGCCGACCGAGCGGCGCAACCCGCACAGCGCCGACCTCGACCTGATGTCGACCCGGGACGTGCTCACCGTCATCAACGACGCCGACCGGCGGGTCCCGGCGGCGGTCGCCGCGGTCCTCGACGAGATCGCCGCGACGGTCGACCTGGCGGTGACGGCGCTGCGCGGCGGGCACCGGGTGCACTACTTCGGCGCCGGCACCTCCGGCCGGCTGGGCGTGCTCGACGCGGCGGAGCTGGCACCCACCTTCAACTCCCCGCGCGACTGGTTCTGCGCGCACCTGGCCGGCGGCCCGGACGCGATGTGGCGGGCCGTCGAGGACGCCGAGGACGACGACCGCGGTGGCGCGGCCGAGGCGGCCGGCTGCGTACGGCCGGGTGATCTGGTGGTCGGGCTGGCGGCCAGCGGGCGCACCCCGTACGTTCTCGGGGCACTCGCCGCCGCCCGGGCGCAGGGCGCCTCGACGGTGCTGCTCTGCGCGAACCCGGAGGCGGCGGCCGCCGCGACGGTCGACGTGTTCATCGGGGTGGACACCGGACCCGAGGTGGTCACCGGCTCGACCCGGATGAAGGCGGGCACGGCGCAGAAACTGGTGTTGAACACCTTCTCCACGGCGGTGATGGTCCGGCTCGGCCGGGTCTACTCCAACCTCATGATCGACATGGTGGCGACCAACGCCAAGCTGCGGGGTCGGATGATCTCCATCCTGATGGAGGCCACCGGCTGCGCCGAGGAGGTCTGCCGGCGGGCGCTGCGCGAGGCCGACGGCGACCTCAAGATCGCCCTGGTCTCGCTGGTCTCCGGCGCCGAGGTGACCGCCGCGCGAGCCGCCCTGGCCCGCGCCTCCCACCAGGTACGCGGCGCGCTCGCCCTGCTCGCCTCCTGAGCCCCGTCGGGCCCGCGGTCCGCCCGATCACGGACGTGGCGGCCACCGGGCAGGACCGCGCTGGATCCTGGAAGTAGTGGTGTCCGGGTCGCGGCGAGGCCACTACATCCAGGAAGTGGCACGATCATGCGGCGGGCGTACCCCGCCGGGACGCCCCGGACGGGGCGTGCGGTGTGGGGTGAGACGCAGAACACGTCGCCGGGTGGACGCCGACCGGCCCTCGGATTGTTGTCCAGGGGGCGGGGTAATCGACCTTGCGTGGATGAACCGACCGGCCCGCCGGCGCGTATCCAGCAGTGACCAGGGTCGCAGCCGGGCGGTGACGAGCGTCGCTGTGGTCTTGGAAGTCGCGATGGTGCGATTTCCTCCGACGGACGACGTCCCGCCTCCGTCACCGCGGTCCGTGGCACCCGCGCACCCCGCACCGGCGGGGTGCTGACAGCAAACGTGGACCGCACTTTCAGCTGATACTCAGGCATTCGTGACACTTTCGACTCACGACATGGAATCCCCGACACGTCTCAACTGTTGTGTAGGTGTCAGCACCGACGGGCACAGCAGAGGTTACGGGGGAGGGCTGATGGACGTGGGGATGGCAAGGAACCGGGCAACCGGCGCGAGCGAGGGGACCGTGGGCAACGTGGACAAGAACATCGGCATGCGAACCGACGAGGTCGCCGAGGAGCGTGACCTGGTCGGCGTCTACCTTCACGAGATCTCCCGGACGCCACTGCTGGACGCCGCCAAGGAGGTCGATCTCTCCAAGGCCATCGAGGCCGGCCTCTACGCCGAGCACCTGCTCGGCGAGGACCGCGTCCCGGCCGGTGTCGACCGGGACGACCTGGAGCGCCTCGTCGCCGAGGGCGAGCGGGCGAAGGATCTCTTCATCCGGGCCAACCTGCGGCTGGTCGTCTCCATCGCCCGCCGCTACGTCCGGTCCGGGATGCCCATGCTGGATCTGATCCAGGAGGGCAACACCGGCCTGGTCCGCGCGGTCGAGAAGTTCGACTACGAGCGCGGCTACAAGTTCTCCACCTACGCCACCTGGTGGATCCGCCAGGCCATCAGCCGGGCGATCGCCCAGCAGGAGCGCACCGTGCGGCTGCCCGTGCACCTGGTGGAGGACGTCAACCGGATGCGCAACGTGGCCCGGCAGCTCACCCGTGAGCTGGGCAGCGACCCGGAGCCGGAGCAGATCGCCGCGGCGCTCGGCGTCACCGTCGAGCGGGTCAACGAGCTGCGTCGTTGGTCGCAGGACACCGTCTCGCTGGACACCCCGGTGGGCGACGACGGCGACACCAACCTCGGCGACCTGGTCGCCGACAGCGACGCCCCCTCCCCGGAGGACATCGTCCTCAGCGGGCTGGAGCGGCAGCGCATCGAGGGCCTGCTCAACCACCTCGACGACCGTTCGGCCGGCATCATGCGGGCCCGCTACGGCCTCGAGGACGGTCGGGAGCACTCGCTGACCGAGGTCGCCTCGCGCTTCTCGCTCTCCCGGGAGCGGATCCGCCAGCTGGAGATCCAGGCCCTGGGCCGGCTCCGGGAGCTGGCGCGGGCCGAGGGGCTGCAGGCCGCCTGACCTGGTAGCAGTGACGGAGAACGGCCGGCGTCCGATAGGGGGACGCCGGCCGTTCGCCGTATCTGCCGCCGGTCAGCGCACCCGGCCGTAGCCCTGGATGGGCATGATGTCCATGTCCCGCTTGAGCACGTTGCGTCCGGCGCTCGGCGCGTCGATGATCTGACCGCCGCCGACGTAGATGCCCATGTGCCCCAGGCCGCTGTAGAAGACCAGGTCCCCGGGGCGCAGCTCGCCACGGCTGATGTGGCTCACCACCCCCCACTGCATCCGGGTGTTGTGCGGCAGGGACCTGCCCGCCGCCCGCCACGCCGCCGAGGTCAGCCCGGAGCAGTCGTACCCGTTCGGCCCGTCGGCGCCCCAGACGTACGGCTTGCCGATGGCCCCGTACGCGTAGCGCACCGCCACCCCGGCCTGACCGGAGACGGCCGGCGCGTCGTCGGCGGGGGCCGACTTCGACTTCGGCCTCGGCTTCGGTGCCGCCTCGGTCGCCCGGCCGTACGCCTGCCGGCGCAGCTCGTACAGCCGCGACAGGTCCTTCTCGATTCTCTTCTTCGTGGTGGCCATGCCGCGGGCCTGCGCGGCCTCCCGGGCCAGGGTGGCGTCCAGCCGGGACTTCTCGGCGAGCAGCTGCCGCTGCTGCGTCGTGAAGCCGGAGATGCGGGCCTGGCGCTGCCGGGTCAGGTGGTCGAGCGTGCCCAGCCGGTCGGTCAGCGAGGCGGAGCCCGGCTCCAGCAGGGCCCGGGCGGTCCGCAGACCGCCGGTCTTGTAGGCGGTGGAGGCCAGCTCACCGACGTCCGCGCGGCTCTGCGCGGTCTGGGCCTCCAGCGGCCCGATCCTGGCCTGGAGCGAGGCCGCGGTGGCCTTGTTCGCCTTGATCTCCTCGTTGAGCTTGTTGTAGGACTCGACGATCCGTTCCAGCTCGGTGGAGGACTTCTCGATCCGCGCGGTGAGCTCGGTGACCGACGGTTCGGCCCGGACCTCCGCCGCCGGGGCGATCAAGGCGGCGGAGAGGCCGGCGACCACGAGCGTGCGCATCAGCAATCGTGAGGACGACAAGAGCGGAAGGCTCCTCTCGCTCGGTCGCCGGAGGGTGCTGACGCCTCCGGCGGCACCGTCAGCGGGGCCATCCGGGTGGATGGCGACGCCCCGTGCCGGCCCGCTCAACCTAACCCGGGACGGGAGTGACGCGCAGTGGAAGCCGGGGCGAATGTTGGCAAAGAGGCAGCTATTGCCGCTGTGCGCGCTGACAATCGGTGATGCTGGCGTGTCGCTCCGTCCGGCGTGTCGAAGGCATAAGTGGTGGACGCGGCCTTCGCCGGATTCGTCGTTCTCGGCGGATGCCGCCATGGATCGGTAGGGAAACGACGGACAAATCCGAAAGGCCGGACGGTTGCCGGCGACGCCCCGGCCACCGCCGCCGCTGCCGAGGCCGAAAACCGCCCGGCGGGCTGGCGGACCGGCAACAGAATGGAGCCGGAACCGGAAATCCCGCCGTACGCAGGACCGTCGCCGGTGGGAGCACCGGCGCCGCCGGCCCTGGGAGGACGCCGTGCAGGCAGAACACTTCGCCCGCGCGCCGCGCTCGGCGCGTCGCACCACGCTGCTCTACGCGCGCCCCGGCATCGTGGTGACCACCGAACGGTTCACCGTCGGCCGGAACACCTTCGCCGTCGCCGACCTCACCCACCTGCGGACCGGCCGGGGCCCGCACGACCGGTCGGCCGTCCGGGCCGTGGTGGTCACCGCCGTCATGATCGGCGGCGCCGGAGTGCTGCTCGGCTTCACCGGCGGGCTGGAACGGCTCACCGCCGGGGCGTACCTGGTGCTGGGGGCGGTCTCGCTGCTGCCGGTGCTGCTGGTGCTCGCCGGCGACCGGTGGCGGCCGCCGGCGTACGAGCTGTGGGGACGTTGTGGCGGCGTCGAGGTGCTGCTCTTCAGCGCCGACGACGAGCGGCAGCTCGACCAGGTCACGGAGGCGCTGCGCCGGGCCCGCGAGCTGACCCGGTACGACGACGCCGACGACCCGGCCGGCACGGCCACCTACTGGCGGCCGGCGCGCTGAGGACGGCTCAGAGGGCGGCCGGCTCCGGGGTGCGCGGCCGCTCGACCGCCAGGTCCCGGGTCACCCGCCGCTCGGCCACGAACGACACGAACGGCACCGTGCCGGCGAGCATCACCAGCAGCATCCGCTTGAGCGGCCAGTGCACCCGGCGGCCGAGGTCGAAGGTGGCGGCCAGGTAGAGCATGTAGAGCCAGCCGTGCGCGGTGCCGACGACCGCCACCACGATCGGCTCGTCGAACGCGTACTTCAGCGGCATGCCGATCAGCACCAGCACGACCAGCGCCACGCCCACGATCCAGGCGATCACGCGGTACCGGGTAAGGGCTCCGCCCACCGTCGTCCGTCCTTCCGCACCGGCCTCAGCCGGGATAGTCACCGGGTTTCGCGCCCGGGTTGGCGTTCAACCATGTCAGGTACCGGTTGTACTCGGCCAGGTCGGCGTCGACCGGCGCGTCGACGGCAGCCGGCACCCGGACGACGCGCACCGGCCGCCGTACCGCGCCGGTGGTGCGGGTCGACGCGGCGTCACCGGCCGTGACCGCGGCGTCGTCGGCGGTGGCCGGCTCGTCGGCGGCGGCGGACGGCCCGCGCAGCGTGTGCCGGACCTCACGCCACCAGACGAAGACCACGAAGGCGGCGAAGATCGGCCACTCGACCGCGTACGCCCAGCTGAGCGTGTTGCCCGAGGCGGCGCGGCTGATCTGCCACCAGCCCAGCGCCAGGAATCCGCCCACCAGCACGACCATGGCCACGTGGCGGGCGATCCACGCCGGTGTCCAGAGCCGCTTCATGGCGTCGAGCGTACCGGGCTGACCCGCCGTCTCCGACACGGTGTCGTAGGCGGGTTTGGTGACACCGGGTGTGGGCATCCGTCTAGACGCGAGCCCAAACGAGCCAGGGGGGCGACATGACCGAATCAGTACGGCAGTCCAGCGACGTGAGCCCGGAGCAGCGGGTCACCGAGTGGGACGGCGACCACGCCCGGAGCACCTCGGCCGGCGCGGACGTCGACGGCGAGGTGCTCGGGGTGGACCCGGCGGAGCTGGCCGACGAGGACCTGATCCGCGAGCTGCAGAGCCTGCACCGCACCCGGCTGGACACGCTGCGGCACGCGGCCGACTCCGCGCTCGCCAACCACCTGCGGCGCACCGCCGAGCTGGAGACCGAGTACCTGGCGCGGCACCCCGGGCGCGAGGTCGACCCGAGCCGGCTGCGGGACGCCTGATGGCGGCGCGCGCCGAGCAGGGGATGTCGGCCCCGCCCGAGGTGGTGTTCAGCACGGCCACCGACCCCGACCGGGTGTCCGCGTGGCTGCCCGCGCCGCTGCGCCACGACGGCGACAAGCCGGCGGAGGCCGACGCCGAGCAGCTGCGGGCCCGCTGGGACAGCGGCGCCGGTGACGGCTGGTCCGCCGAGCTGCGGGTCGAGCCGGCCGACTCCGGTGGCTCCCTCGCCCGGCTGGAGCTCACCGGCGACGCCGCCGACGGGCTGGCCGACGAGTCCCTGGCCAATCTCGCGCGCGAGGTGGCCGACAACCTGACCGCGGGCTGACGAAGTCCGCCGACCACCGTTGCCCCCATAACCGAGGAGACCAGGGTGCCCGAGAGTGGCCTGAAGCAGAGGGTGGCGCGGCTGCGCCAGGCGTACGCGCCGCACGAGTACCGGCCGCTGGGCGGCTACCTGGCGGCGATGGGGACGTACGCCGGGGTGACCGCCTCGATCGCCGCGCTGGTGAGATCGACCGGGCGACCGGTGCCCGACCGGCCGGCCCCCGCCGACGTGGTGCTGCTCTCCATCGCGACCCACAAGTTGAGCCGGCTGCTTTCCAAGGACGCCATCACCAGTCCGCTGCGCGCGCCGTTCACCCGCTACGACCACCCGATCGGCAGCGGCGAGGTGATGGAGCAGGTCCGCGATGAGGGCAGCGCCACCCGGCACGCCATCGGCGAGCTGCTCAGCTGCCCGTTCTGCCTGGCCGTCTGGGTGGCCACCGGGCTGACCAGCGGCCTGGTGCTGGCGCCGCGGCTGACCCGGCTGGTGGCCACCGCGCTGACCGCGGTCGCCGCCTCCGACTTCCTCCAGATGGGCTACGCGGTCGCCCAGCGGGCGGCCGAGCGCGGACACCACCACGAGTGACCCGGACGACGAGCGGGGCCGGCGGAGATCGTCCGCCGGCCCCGCTTCACGTCGTCCGACCTCAGGTCGGGGTGGTGCCGTGGTCCTCGCCGGCCCAGCCGCGCGCCGCCTCCGGTTCCCGTTCGCCCTCGTCCTCGCCCGTGACCACGTCCCGGTCGACGGCGGTGCGGTCGTGCTCGTTGGCGAAGTCCGGCTCGGGAAGGGTGTCCCGGCCCTCGGGGGGCTGACCCAGGGCGGGCAGCGCCTCGTCCTCGTGGTCCCTGTGCTGCGTCATGCCCTCGTCCTCTCGGTCGTCGCCGGGCACCCGGTGGCCGGCGCGCTCACGTCGCCGACCCGCCGAGCGCGTCGGCCGCCTCGTCCACGGAGTACTCGCCCTGGGGGAGCGCCTGGATCCGGGCGAGCAGCGCCGCGGGGAGCTGCGCGGCGACCGCCCGGCGGTGGATGTCCGCCTGGCTGATCCGTTCCTGGCCGCGGTAGATGTCGTCGAGCAGCTCGTCGAGCTGCCGCGTGTCGGCCTCGTCGGTCACGGGTGCCTCATCGCTCACCCCGCCCACCTACCCCGGCCCGAAACGGTCAAACTTCCCCTCAGGCGGGGGTGGGCAGGGTCGCCCGGCGGGTGCGGACGGCGGCGGCCAGATGCGCCAGCACCTCGGCGGTGGTGTCCCAGCCGATGCAGGCGTCGGTGACCGAGCGGCCGTAGGTCAGCTCCCGGGTCGGGTCCAGGTCCTGCCGGCCCTCCAGCAGGAAGCTCTCCAGCATGATCCCCACGATGCCGCGCTGACCGGCGGCGAGCTGACCCGCCACGTCGGCCGCGACGAGGGGCTGGTTGCGGTGGTCCTTGCCGCTGTTGGCGTGGCTGGCGTCGACCACCAGGCGCTCCGGCAGGCCGGCGGCCCGCAGCAGGTCCAGTGCGCCGGCGACCGACTCCGCGTCGTAGTTCGGCCGGCCACCGCCGCCGCGCAGCACCAGGTGCCCGTCGGCGTTGCCCCGGGTGTGCATGATCGCCGGGGTGCCGGAGACGTCGATGCCGGGGAAGACGTGCGGCACGCCGGCCGCCCGGATCGCGTCGACCGCGGTGCCGATGCTGCCGTCGGGGCGGTTCTTCATGCCGATCGGCATGGACAGGCCGGAGGCGAGCTGGCGGTGCACCTGGCTCTCCACCGTGCGGGCGCCGATCGCGCCCCAGGCCACCGTGTCGGCGATGTACTGCGGGGTGATCGGGTCGAGGAACTCGCAGCCCACCGGCAGGCCGAGGCGCAGCACGTCGAGCAGGAGCGCGCGGGCGGTGCGCAGGCCGGTGTTCACGTCGCCGGAGCCGTCCAGCGCCGGGTCGTTGATCAGGCCCTTCCAGCCCACCGTCGAGCGCGGCTTCTCGAAGTAGACCCGCATCACCACCAGCAGGTCCTCGGCGTGCCGGGCGGCGGCCTCCCGCAGCCGGTGCGCGTAGTCGAGGGCGGCGGCCGGGTCGTGCACCGAGCACGGCCCCACCACCACCAGCAGGCGGTCGTCGGCGCGGTCCAGCACCTGGCCGACGGCGCGTCGGCCGGCCAGCACGGCCGAGGCGAGCGGGGCGTCCAGCGGCAGCTCGTGCAGGAGCAGGGCGGGCGTGGTCAACGGCACGACGCGGTCGATGCGCTGATCGATGACCGCGCCGGTCTCCGGGGTCGTCACGGTGGGCTTTCCTTCCGCCGACCGTGCCCCGGGGCCGGTGCCCGGGTCGAGCCGGCTGCTCGAATGCAGAAGGCAGGAGCGTTCAGCTCCTGCCCGGCCGGCTCGAAACGCGGTGACGTCAGCTCATGGTGAGGTCACCGGCATCGCAGCCGGCTGCCTAAACCATCGATACGCGCGCGTCACGTCGGTCAGCGTACCCGACCGGACGCCGGTGGCTCACCCGGTCATCCCGAAAGGCTCGCCTGGATTTCACCTCCGTCGATGCCTGCGGCGGTAACTTCATCGCCACACACCGCACCCCCCGGAGGTATCCGATGGACCGTCGTACCGTCCTGCGCGCCACCGTCGCCGGTGGAGCCGCCGCCTTCGCCGGCAGCCTCTGGTCCGGCGCGGCGTCGGCCGCCCCCGCCCAACCCGGCCCCGGCCCGTACGGGCCGCTCGGCGCCGCCGACGCGCGCGGCATCCAGCTGCCCGCCGGGTTCACCAGCCGGATCGTCGCCCGGTCCCGGCAGGCCGTGGCCGGCACGTCGTACACCTGGCACGACGCGCCCGACGGCGGCGCCTGCTTCACCGCCGGCACCGGCTGGATCTACGTCTCCAACTCGGAGATCTCCGCCACCGGGGGCGCCTCGGCGGTCCGGTTCAACGCCGACGGGAGCGTCGCCTCGGCGTACCGGATCCTGTCCAACACCAACCGCAACTGCGCCGGCGGCGCGACGCCCTGGGGGACCTGGCTCTCCGGGGAGGAGGTCAACCTGGGGTACGTCTACGAGACGTACCCGCAGGGCGGCAGGGCGGGGGTGCGGCGGGCCGCGATGGGCCGGTTCACCCACGAGGCCGCCGCCTGTGACCCCGACCGCAAGGTGATCTACCTGACCGAGGACGAGAGCAGCGGCTGCTTCTACCGGTTCCGGCCCACCGTCTGGGGCGACCTGTCCAGCGGCACCCTGGAGGTGCTGGTCGCCGGCACCGCCACCAGCGGCCCGGTGAGCTGGGCCCGGGTCCCCGACCCGGACGGCTCCCCGACCTACACCCGCAACCAGGTCTCCGGGGCGAAGCGGTTCAACGGCGGCGAGGGCTGCTGGTACGCCGACGGCACCTGCTGGTTCACCACCAAGGGCGACAACCGGGTCTGGGCGTACGACGCGGTCAACCAGCGGATCGACCTGGCGTACGACGACTCGCTGGTGGCCGGCGGCGGCGCCCCGCTGACCGGGGTGGACAACATCACCGGCTCCCGCTCCGGCGACCTGTACGTCGCCGAGGACGGCGGCAACATGGAGATCGTCCTGATCACCCCGGACGAGGTGGTCACGCCCTTCCTCAGGATCACCGGGCAGTCCTCTTCGGAGATCACCGGCCCGGCCTTCTCCCCGGACGGCACCCGGTTCTACTTCTCCTCCCAGCGCGGCACGTCCGGCTCCTCCTCCGGTGGGATCACCTACGAGGTGCGCGGCCCGTTCCGCTGAGCCGAACCGTCCGCCGGGGTCGGTCCTCCCTCCCGGCGTAGGCGGGTGGGGGGCGGGGTACAAGGCGCGACATGAGTCACGAGCAGAGCGACCAGGAGCGGGTGGAGTCCCGTGCCCACCTGCTGCCCGAGGAGGCGGCGGTCGGCAGCGACGACCCGCAGGCCCAGGCCGACGCCATCCTCACCGAGTCCGACATCCGGGAGGAGGACCGCAACGCCGCCCCCGACACGGTGCTGGAGCACCGCACCTCCGATCAGACGGCGACCCCGGTCGAGCCCCCGGACTGAACCGACGCGCCCCGGCCCCGGCGGGACCCCCGGTAGGAGTGCTCGCGCAGCCAGGTGAGCGGCCCCACCGCCCGCAGGCCCGGCGGCAGGTTCCCCACCGGGTCGAAGGCGAGCGCGGCGTCCGTCCGGGCGTCCAGCGGGTCACCGAGGGTGACCTGGCCGACCGGGCGCCACGGGCCGACGGCGGACGCGACCGCGAGCACCAGCCGCGGCGCGTCCGCCCGTGTCGCGCCGGCCAGCTCGGCCAGGCCCCGGCCCAGGTCGGGCGAGTCCGGGTCGGCCAGCGCGGCCAGCCAGAGCCGCCGGGCCCCGGCCCGGTACGACATGATCGTGCTGTACGTCCCGGTGAAGCGCCGCCGGGGCAGCGGCAGGTTCCGCAGCACCGGGGCCGCGCCGCTGGAGCTGCCCAGCAGGTCGAACGGGCGCCCCTCGGGCAGGTGCAGCCGCACCGCCAGGCCGAGGACGTCCGGCCAGCGGCCCGGGGTGGGCACCCCCTTGGAGAGCCGGACGGTGGCCCGGTGCCGCCCGGGCAGGTCGAGCAGGTCCACGCCGGTCGGGGGTCCGGGCGTACCCCAGATCGTCACCTCGGCGGCGAACGAGTGGCCGGCCGGATGCAGCAGCCGGGCCCCCCGCCAACGGGCGAGTGCGGCGGCCGTCCCGGCGACGGCGACGGCCGCCGCGGCGGTGGAGGGGGTGGGCATGCCCCCACCGGTACCCCGCGCCGCGCGGTCGATGCCCCCCGACCCGGCTCGCCGGGTGCCCACACGTCACCTTCACGCCCGGGAGATCGGATAGCGTCGGGTCATGCCCGAGAGCGGTTACCCCTGGCCCATCGAGACGACCCGACTGGACAACGGCCTGCGCGTGGTGGTGAGTGAGGACCGGACCGCCCCGGCGGTCGCGGTCAACCTCTGGTACGACGTGGGCTCCCGGCACGAGCCCGAGGGGCAGACCGGGTTCGCCCACCTCTTCGAGCACCTGATGTTCGAGGGCTCGATCAACGTCGCCAAGACCGAGCACATGAAGCTGATCCAGGGCGCCGGCGGCTCGCTCAACGCCACCACCAACCCGGACCGGACGAACTACTTCGAGACGGTGCCCGCCGAGCACCTGGAGCTGGCGCTCTGGTTGGAGGCCGACCGGATGGGCGGCCTGGTGCCGGCGCTGACCCAGGCGACGCTGGACAACCAGCGCGACGTGGTCAAGAACGAGCGGCGGCAGCGCTACGAGAACGTCCCGTACGGCGACGCCTGGCTCCGGCTGCTCCCGCTGCTCTATCCGCCGGGGCACCCGTACCACCACGCGACGATCGGCTCGATGGCCGATTTGAACGCCGCCGACCTGGCCACCTTCCAGGCGTTCCACGCGACGTACTACGCGCCGAACAACGCCGTGCTCACCGTCGTCGGCGACGCCTCGGCCGCCGAGGTCTTCGCGCTGGCCGACATGTACTTCGGCGCGCTGCCCGCCCGCGCGGACATCCCCGCCGCGCCCGACGGCCGGACCGTCCCGGCGACCGCCACGGCCGCCGTCGAGACGGTCACCGCCGACGTGCCCGCCCCCCGGGTGTACATCGCCCACCGCACCCACCCATTCGGCACCCCCGGGTACGACGTGGCGACCGTGCTCGCCGCCGTGCTCGGCAGCGGCCGGGGCAGCCGCCTCTACCAGCGCCTCGCCGACGGGGAACGGATCGCCCAGCCGGACCTCGTCGGGGCGTACGGGGTGGACCTGGCGCACGCCCCGGCCCCGCTGATCGCCACCGCCACCGCCCGTCCCGGGGTGACCGCCGAGCGGCTCACCGCCGGCGTCGCCGAGGTGATGGACGAGCTGGCCACCGTGCCGGTCACCCACGCCGAGCTGGACCGCGCCAAGGCGCTGCTCAGCACGTCGTGGTGGCGGCAGATGTCCACGGTGGACGGCCGGGCGGACACCCTCGGCCGCTACGCCACCCAGTTCGGCGACCCGGCGAAGGCCGCCGAGCGGCTGCCCGCCTGGCTGGCGGTGACCGCCGAGCAGATCGCCGAGCTGGCCACCGAGGTGCTCGGCGCCGCTGACCGGGCGACCCTGACCTACGTGCCGGAGGAGACCTCATGACGCTGATCACCGCCCGTCCCGGACCGGGCGCCGCCCGCCCGTACCGGTTCCCGACGGTGGTCCGCCGGGACGTCGCCGGCGGCAGGGTGGTCGCCGCGCACCTGCCGGGGCAGAACCTCGCCGTCGCGCTGCTGCTGCTCGACGCCGGCGCCGGCCGCGAGCCGGTGGGCAAGGAGGGGCTCGGCGCGGTGCTGGCCAAGGCGCTGGAGGAGGGCACCGCGCAGCGGGACGCCACCGCGTACGCGCTGGCGGTGGAGGGGCTCGGCACCGAGCTGGTGACCGGGCTGGACTGGGACTCCTTCCAGGTCAGCGTCCAGGTGCCGGTGGACCGGTTGAGCGCCGCGGTGGAGCTGCTCGCCGAGGCGGTGCGCACACCCAGGCTGGACCCGGACGACGTGCGGCGGGTCCGCGACGACGAGGCGACCGCGCTGCGGATGGACTGGGCCAACCCGGGCCCCCGGGCCGACGCCGTGCTCCGCGCCGACCTGTTCGGCGTCGACAACCGCTGGGGCCGCCCCATGTACGGCGACCCGGACTCGGTGGCCGGCCTCGACGTCGAGGACGTCACCGTCTTCCACTCCGAGTGGTTCATCCGCCCCGGGACGCTCATCGTCGCCGGTGACCTGGACCGGCTCGACCTGGACGCGCTCGGCGCGGCGGCGTTCGCCGGCACCGGCGGCGGCCCGGTCGAGCGGGGCGGCCCGATCGAGGTCCCGTCCCGCCCCGGGCGGCGGATCATCCTGGTCGACCGGCCCGGCTCGGTGCAGTCCACGCTGCGGTTGGGGCACCCGTCCCCGCACCGGGCGCACCCGGACCACGTGCCGATGACGCTGGCCGGCACGGTGCTCGGCGGCGCCTTCACCTCCCGGCTCAACCACCTCATCCGGGAGGTGCGCGGCTACACGTACGGCATCCGGGGCGACTTCGCCTCGTCCCGCCGGTTCGGCCGGTTCGCGGTCAGCTCCGGGGTGCAGACGGCGGTGACCGCGCCGGCGCTGGTCGAGGCGGTCGGGGAGATCACCCGTACCCGGGTCGACGGGGTGACGGAGGACGAGCTGGCGGTGGCCCGCTTCTGGCGGGCCGGCCAGCTCTCGGTGGAGCTGCAGAGCCCCCGGGCGATCGCCTCGGCGTTGACCACCCTGGTGGTGCACGACCTGCCGGACGACTACCACGCCCAGCTGCGCGAGGCGCTGCTCGCCACCGACGTGGCGCAGGTCTCCGCGGCGGCCGCCGCGCACCTGCACCCGGAGGCGCTGACCCTGGTCGTGGAGGGTGACGCGGCGAAGATCCGGGACGAACTGACCGCGACCGGCCTCGGTGAGGTGACCGACGCCACGCCCTGATCGGGGCGAATCCGGTCCGGGCGGTGGGAAAGCATTCCCGCCCGGACCGGCGGCGTGGGTAGCCTCGCGGGCATGAGGATCGGCATTGTGGGGGCCACCGGCCAGGTCGGTGGCGTGATGCGGCAGGTGCTGGCGGAGCGCGAGTTCCCGGCGGAGCAGGTGCGGCTCTTCGCCTCCGCCCGGTCGGCCGGGCGGAACCTGCCCTGGCGGGACGGCGAGGTGACGGTCGAGGACGCGGCCACCGCCGACTACTCCGGGCTCGACATCGTGCTCTTCTCCGCGGGCAAGGGCACCGCGAGGGAGCTCGCCCCCCGGGTCGCCGCCGCCGGCGCGGTGGTGATCGACAACTCGTCCGCGTTCCGGATGGACCCGGAGGTGCCGCTGGTCGTCGCCGAGGTCAACCCGCACGCCGCCGCCGACCGCCCGAAGGGCATCGTCGCCAACCCGAACTGCACCACGATGGCCGCGATGCCGGTGCTGCGCCCGCTGCACGAGGAGGCGGAGCTGGTCAGCCTGGTCGTCTCGACCTACCAGGCGGTCTCCGGGGCCGGCCTGGCCGGCGTCGCCGAGCTGGACGAGCAGGTCCGCAAGGTCGCCGAGGACGCCACCGGGCTCGCCTTCGACGGCGCCACCGTCGAGTTCCCGGCGCCGCGCTCCTTCGCCCGGCCGATCGCGTTCAACGTGCTCCCGCTCGCCGGCTCGATCGTCGACGACGGCTCGTTCGAGACCGACGAGGAGCAGAAGCTCCGCAACGAGAGCCGCAAGATCCTGGAGATCCCCGGCCTGAAGGTCTCCGGCACCTGCGTACGGGTGCCCGTCTTCACCGGCCACTCGCTCCAGATCAACGCCCGTTTCGCCCGGCCGATCAGCCCGGCCCGGGCCCGCGAGCTGCTCGACGGCGCGCCGGGCGTGGCCCTGTCCGACGTGCCCACCCCGCTGGAGGCGGCCGGCCAGGACCCGACGTACGTCGGCCGGATCCGCGCCGACGAGACCGTCGAGCACGGGCTGGCGCTCTTCTGCGCCAACGACAACCTCCGCAAGGGCGCCGCGCTCAACGCGGTGCAGCTCGCCGAGCTGGTCGCCGCCGGCCTCCGCTGACCGCCGCCCGCCCGTCTCCCCGTCGATTCCGGCGGGGAGACGGGCGGTTCGCGTCACCGCAGCCGCACGCCGGTCGGATCTTCACGCGTCCGACCCGCCGATCGCCGTCCGATGCGGTGGGATGGAGACCAGTACGACGAGCCGACGCGGAGGCACCATGGCGGACGAGAAGACCCAGCAGGCCCTCACCGACCTCATCGCCAGCCGGTGGCTGGGTGTGCTGGTGACCATCAAACGGGACGGGCGGCCGCAGCTGTCCAACGTGGTCTACTCCTTCGACCGGGAGCGTGGGCTGATCCGGGTGTCGGTGACCGAGGGGCGGGCCAAGACCGCCAACCTGCGTCGTGACCCGCGCGCCAGCTTCCACGTCAGCAGCGACGACGGCTGGGCGTACGCGGTGGCGGAGGCGCGGGCCGAGCTGACCCCGGTCGCGCGGCGGGCGGACGATGCGACCGTGGAGGAACTGGTCGGGCTCTACCGGACGGTGCAGGGCGAACACCCCGACTGGGACGACTTCCGGGCCGCCATGGTCGCGGAGGAGCGTCTCGTGCTGCGCCTGCACGTCGAGCGGATCTACGGCATGCCCCCGCACCGGTGACCCTGCGTTACCTGTCCTGCAGCGGCGGGTAGACGGCGGTGCCGACACCGAGAGGGGAGCACCATGACAACGGTCGGAGAGTTCATGACGACCCGGTTGGTGACGATGGACGGCAGCGACACGCTCACCGCCGCGGCTCAGGAGATGCGTGACAGCGCGATCGGCGACGTGGTGGTGACCGACGGCGACAACGTGGTCGGTATCGTGACGGACCGGGACATCACGGTCCGGGGCGTTGCCGCGAACATGGACCCGAACACCACCCAGCTCAACGCGATCACCAGCAAGGACGTGGTCACGGTCAGCCAGTACGACGACGCGGTCGCGGCGGCCGACCTGATGCGCACCTACGCCGTACGCCGACTGCCGGTGATCGACGACGGCCGACTGGTCGGGCTGGTGTCGATGGGTGACCTGGCGGTCGAGCGGGAGCCCCAGTCGGTGCTCGCCGACATCAGCGCCGACGATCCCAACAACTGACGTCCGCCGTGGACAACCGACGCCGGCCCCCGTACGCGGGGGCCGGCGTCGCGCGTCCCGGCTTCCTCCGGGGCCGGCGACTCACCCGGAACGGGCGAGGTTGAGCGCGCACCGGACGGGGACCCCCTCTCGTACGTCGTACATGCCGCTGATCGACGGGGAGAGGACCCGATGGTGGATGCGACCACGAAGTTCTTCGAGGACCTCGACGGGCGGGGCTACGAGCCGCTGTTGGCGAAGACCTCGGGGACCCTGCGTTTCGACCTGTACGAGGAGGCGCAGACCACCCACTGGCTGCTCCGGATCGACCGGGGACGGCTCGAGGTCAGCCGGGAGGACCGGGAGGCCGACACCGTCATCCAGACCAGCCCGGCGTTCTTCGAGGACCTCGCCGCCGGCCGGGAGCACGGCCTGGCCGCGGTGCTGAGGGGAGACATGACGGTGACGGGCGACCCCCGGCTGGTGGTCCAGGTGGAACGGATCTTCCCGGGCCCGCCGGACAGCCACGGGCCGCGTCGGCGTATCGGTAGGGAGGTGCACTGATGGGGTCGAGCAACACCATCCGGATCCTCGACGGCAACACCTTCGTCGTCTCGCAGGACACCGGGGACATCGAGGGGACGCCGAGCGAGCCGACCGGCCTCTTCTCCATCGACACCCGGTTCCTCTCCAACTGGGTGCTGACCGTCAACGGCGAACGGCTCAACGCACTCTCCTACGACGACCTGCAGTACTACGAGGCGCGGTTCTTCCTGGTGCCGGGGCTGGCCACCCACTACATCGACGCCAAGCTCTCGGTGATCCGGGAGCGCGCGGTGGGCGGCAGCTTCCGGGAGACGCTGACCATCCTCAACCACGACGAGAAGGCGGTGGACCTGGAGATCCGGATGGACGCCGGCTCCGACTTCGCCGACCTGTTCCAGGTCAAGGACGAGATCGTCAACAAGAAGGGCGAGCTCTACACCGAGGTCGAGCCGGACCGGCTGCGGCTGGGCTACCGGCGGGGCAACTTCCGGCGGGAGACGGTGATCTCCTCGTCCGGCCCCGCCCGGTTCGACAAGAACGGCTTCTCGTACACCGTGCACCTGGAGCCCAACGGGCAGTGGGAGACCGGGATCGACGTGCAGACCCACGCGGTCGGTCCGGGCGGACGTGACCTGCGGATGGGGCTGCGGCCGCACGGCACCGAACGGCTCGCCCTCCAGCAGGACCTGGAGGAGTGGATCGCCAGGGCGCCCAAGGTGAACACCGAGCACGAACAGTTGGCGTCCACCTACAAGCGCAGCCTGATCGACCTCGCGGCGCTGCGCTTCTCGCCGCTGTCGCTCGGCGGCCAGACCCTGCCCGCGGCCGGCCTGCCCTGGTTCATGACCATGTTCGGCCGGGACAGCATCTTCACCTGCCTCCAGGTGCTCCCCTTCACGCCCGACCTCTCCAAGACCACGCTGCGGATCCTGGCCGCGTTGCAGGGCACCCGGTTCGACGACTTCCGGGACGAGGACCCGGGCCGGATCCTGCACGAGATGCGCTACGGCGAGACGGCCGCGTTCGAGGAGCAGCCCCACTCGCCGTACTACGGCTCGGTGGACGCCACCCCGCTCTTCGTGATCCTGCTCGACGAGTACGAGAAGTGGACCGGGGACGTCACCCTGGTCAAGGAGTTGGAGCGGGAGTGCCGCGCCGCGCTCCGGTGGATCGACGACTACGCCGACCTGGTCGGCAACGGCTACATCTGGTACGAGCGGCGCAACAGCGACACCGGCCTGGAGAACCAGTGCTGGAAGGACTCCTGGGACTCGATCTCGTACCGTGACGGCACCCTGCCGCCGTTCCCGCGGGCCACCTGCGAGGTGCAGGGCTACGCGTACGACGCGAAGCTGCGCGCCGCCCGGCTGGCCCGGGAGTTCTGGGGCGACCCCGGCTACGCCGACCAGTTGGAGCGGGAGGCGGCGCAGCTGAAGGAGCGGTTCAACCGGGACTTCTGGGTCGAGGACGGCGAGTACTACGCCCTCGCCCTGGACCCGGACGGCCGGCAGTGCGGCACGCTCAGCTCCAACATCGGGCATCTGCTCTGGAGCGGCATCGTCGACGACGACCGGGCGCAGAGGGTCGCCGACCATCTGGTCGGTCCCCGGCTCTTCTCCGGCTGGGGCGTGCGCACCCTCGCCGAGGGGGAGGTCCGGTACAACCCGATCGGCTACCACAACGGCACGATCTGGCCCTTCGACAACTCCTTCATCGCCTGGGGTCTGCGCCGGTACGGCTTCGCCGAGCACGCCGCCACGATCGCCAACGGCATCCTCGACGCGGCGACCTTCTTCCAGGGGCGGCTGCCGGAGGCCTTCGGCGGCTACCGGCGCGAGCTGACCAAGTTCCCGGTGGAGTACCCGACGGCGTGCAGCCCGCAGGCCTGGTCGACGGGCACCCCGCTGCTGCTGCTGCGGACCATGCTCGGGCTGGAGCCGCACGAGGGCCACCTCGCGGTGGAGCCGGTGCTGCCGTCGGGCATGGGGCGCATCGAGGTGCTCGACATCCCGGGTCGCTGGGGTCGGGTGGACGCCTTCGCCCGGGGGCGCCTGGACATGCACGACGCCGCCGACTGAGCCCACGTCGCCTGCTTCCCCGCGACCCTCACGGGTGGTGGGGAAGCAGGCAGAATTCGTTGCCCTCCGGGTCGGCGCAGACCGTCCAGCCGGGCAGTTCCCGGACCACCGTCGCGCCGGCCTCCAGCACCGCGGCCCGTTCCTCGGCGTCGCCGACCAGGTCGAGGTGGATCCGCCCGGGCCCGGGCTGCTCGCCGGTCGCGGTGACCGGGGCGATCCACACGTCCGGCCGGTGCCGGTGCGGGTCGCGCAGCAGCACCGCCTCGTCCGGGGCGAGCGATCGGTCGGCGAGCTTCCGCTCGTCCTCCGGTGCCACCGGCAGCCCCGCGGCCAGACTCCAGAACGGGGCCAGCAGGTACGGGTCACGGCAGTGGATCACGATCGCGTGCAGCTCGGGCATGCCCTGACGGTAGTACCGTCACCCCGTCGTCAGGACGGTGTCGAGGAACGCCGCGGTGACCGCCAGGACGTCCGGCCGGTCCAGCGGGAGGGCGTGGCCGCCGTGGGTGAGCCAGGCGTGGGTGGGGTGCCCGGCGGCGAGCAGCGCGCCGGCGAGCGCCACGGACTGGCCGACCGGCACGGCGGTGTCCTCCCCGCCGTGTACCAGCAGCACGGGCGTGCCGCTGCCGAGGTGGCTGGCCACGGTCGAGTCGACGGTGGCCGGATCGCCCGCCGCGGGGCGGTGGCCGAGCAGGTCGGCCCACGGCTCGTCGCCGGCGCGCCGGCTACGCCACTGCTCCTCCAGCGGGTCGCTCACCGGCCAGTACGCCAGCCCGGCCGCCACGTCGCCCGGCTGCCCGACGCCGCGCAGCGCCAGGTGCAGGGCCAGCATGCCGCCGCTCGAGTCGCCGGCGACCAGCAGCGGCAGCCCGGCCGCGCCGTCCCGGGCCGCGCGCGCCGCCTGGCGTACGTCGTCGAGCTGGGCCGGCCAGGGGGCCTGGTGGGAGAAGCGGTGGGTGGCCGGCAGCACGCGCAGGCCGAGTCGGGCGAGCGCGGCACCGTCCTCCTCGGATCGACCCCGCCATCCGCCGCCGTGGATCCAGAGCAGTACGCCGCGCACGGTCATCCCGTCATGCTCGCCCCCGCCCGTCGGGTACGCGAGCCCGCTCTGCCACGGGCAGAAGGTCCATCGACGCCGGTCGCCCCTACGGTTGCGTAACCTACGCGGGGTAAAGTTGCCGGATGCCGGAACTCGTGTACCCGCCCGTGATCGCCGCCGCCAAGACCATGTTCCGGGTCCTGGACCTACGCCTGACCATCGAGGGCAGCCACCACGTCCCGCGCTCCGGCGGGGCGGTGCTGGCCAGCAACCACGTCAGCTACCTCGACTTCATCTTCTGCGGGTACGGCGCGCAGGAGTCCCGCCGGCTCGTCCGGTTCATGGCCAAGCACGAGGTCTTCGCGCACAAGATCTCCGGGCCGTTGATGCGGGGGATGCGGCACATCCCGGTGGACCGGCGCGCGGGTGCCGGCTCGTACAGCTCGGCGGTGGGCGCGCTGCGCCGTGGCGAGGTGGTCGGCGTCTTCCCGGAGGCGACGATCAGCCGCTCGCTCACCGTCAAGGAGCTCAAGAGCGGGGCCGCCCGGATGGCCCAGGAGGCCGGCGTGCCGTTGCTGCCGGTGGCGATCTGGGGCACCCAGCGGCTCTGGACCAAGGGGCGGCCGAAGACCCTGACCCGCCGGCACACCCCGATCACCATCCTGATCGGCGACCCGATGGACCCGTCCGGGTACCCGGACGCCAACACCATGACGGTGGATCTGAAGAAGCGGCTCACCGCTCTGGTCGACCGGGCCCAGCAGGAGTATCCCGACAAGCCGGCCGGTCCCGAGGACGCCTGGTGGCAGCCGGCCCACCTCGGTGGCACCGCGCCCACCCTCGAGGAGGCCCTGGAACTGGACCGGCGCGCCCGGCGCACCTCCGCCTCCTGACCGTCCGACCGGGGATCCGCCCGCCCGCCCGGTCACCTGACGGCGGCGGCCGTCCGTGCCCCGGCGATCCGACGCTCGGCCCACGCGGCGTCCGGAACTCCTGACCGCTGCCGGTCGCGGACCTCATCCGGACGCTTTGGAGCTGATGACGTATCCGGATCAGCGGTCCGCCGGGAGCGTGGCGCTGCGCGGCCGGTGGCTCCGGGCGGCCCGGCCCGGTGACTCGCTTACGTCATCAGCTCCAAAGGCTCCGACACCGGTCCGCCGAGCACCGGAGGAGCGACGGTCAGCCGCCAGCAGGGCAGGCCCAGAGTGGGCGGGCTGGTGACCGGACCGTTCCCGGATCCGGGCATGTTGTCGTCCGCCGCCCCCACCGACCCGGGAACCACAACGGGCAGAGCGGCGGCCGAGCGCCCGGTCGGGCCCGGCGCCACCGCCGAAGTCGCCGCCCGGCGGTCGGGCCGAAGCCGCCGCCTGGTTGTCGCGCCGGTTGCGCGCGCCCCGGGTCAGCCCCCCACCGCGTCCCGCGTCGGCGTCGCGGGCATGCGGTAGTAGTCCTCCCGGGACAGGAACTCCACCGGCAGCGAGCCCGGCAGCGTCACCCGGGTCGCCCCGGCCAGCGGTACGGCCGCGGCCCGGCGGGCCAGCTCGTCCCGCTCCGGCGGGGAGAGCTCCACCACCTCGGGGTGGGTGAGCCGGTAGTCCGCCACCGATCGCCGGATCAGCCCGGCCAGCTCCGTCACCGTCCGGAGCGGGCCGCCCAGGGCGAGCGCGGGCTGCTGGATCGTCCGCAGCGCGTCGCAGACCACCAGCAGTTCGGCGTCGGGCTCCTCCGCCGCGAACCCGTCCCGCGTGGGGCCGGTGGCGGCCGGCGGCAGCTCCAGCCGGGACGGCCACTGCCAGCGGACCTGACCGCTGACCAGGCGGGACAGCCGGACGCCGCGCCGGTGCCGGGCGCCGCTCCGGCCGTCCCGCCCGGAGATCACGGAGAGTTCGGCATCGGTGCAGACGTAGGCCAACCGGCGGTCGGTGACCGTCACCGTCGCCGGGCCCGGCAGCATCCACTCACGACGGGAGGTGGTGGGCCCGAGCAGGCAGCCGGCCACCGGGGCACGGAACCGGCGCAGCACCCGCTCACCGGGCTCCGGGACCAGCTCGTAGCGTCGGTCCAGCACGGGCCGGAGCCCGTCGTCCGGCGCGTCGAACCGGTGCGGTGCGATGAAGAACGGGGACGCGTCCTCGCGCATCGTCACGACCTCCCGGGGGCAGTTGGCCTGCTGCCCGCAAGCCTTCCCGACCCCGCCGGGGCTGTCATGACACCCGTTAGGGGGTCGGCCGGTCGGTGGCCGCCTGCGACCGGTAGATGCCGATCTCCTCCGGCCGGACGAGCCCGTCCTCGATCGCCCGGGCCAGCAGCGCGGCCTTGGTGGCCGCCGGCCGCCCCGCCCGGGTGTACTTGATCCGCGCCCGGTCGACGTACTGCTTGACGGTGTGCTCGCTGATCCGCATCCGACGCGCCACCGACGCCTTCGACATCGACTGGAACCACAGCAGCAGCGCCTCGCGCTCCTTGTCCGACAACGCCGGCCGGTCCGGTCGCGGGTCGCCGACCATCGCCCCGGCCAGCGCCGGCGGCACGTACGGGAGGTCGCTCGCCGCGGCGAGCACGGTCGCCACGCAGTGTTCCCGTCCCTCGTGCTTGGCCAGGAACGCCGCCGCCCCGGCGTCCAGCGCGGCGAGCATCGTCGCCGGGTCGGTGTGCTCCGAGTAGACCACCACCCGCCGCCCGGCGGCGCTCAGCTCGGCCAGCTTGTCGATCACCATCCGCCCGTGCAGGCGCAGGTCCAGCAGGATCACGTCGGCCTCGGGGGCGGCCCGCAGCACCTGGTCCGGGTCGTCCCCGGTGGCCAGCACGCGCAGCCGGGGCTCCGTGGCCAGCCAGGCCCGCACCCCGTCGATGACCACCGGGTGATCGTCCACGATCGACACCCCGATCGGGCGGCCCCCGCTCACGTCCTCCGCCACCGGGTCTGCGTCCATCCGATCTCCCCGTCCCGTTCGCGCACGTGTTCCACCTGGCCGTCGTCGTCGGCGGGACCGGGCGGTCCGGTCGCCTGCGGACCGTCCACCGCGGGCGTGACCAGGCTGACCGCCACCTCGTCCGGGCCGGCGACCACGGTCAACCGGGCCCAGCCGGTCGCCTCGGCGAGGGCGGCGGTGGGCGCGTCGACCAGTCGCCGGCGAACCTGCACCGGCAGCGGCGGCGGGGTGCCGATGGCCACCAGTTCGATCGGCAGGCCGTTCCGCTCCGCCAGGTCCGCGGCGGCCCGCAGCTCGTGCAGCAGCGGGTCGGGCACGTCGTCGGACTCGGCGATCAGCCGGCGCAGCCGGGCGGCGGCGAGCACGCAGCGGCGCTGCACCCGCGGGTCGGCCGGGTCGGCCCGCCCGTCGGCCAACTCGGCCAGCACCTCCCCGGCGGCGCCGCCGACCAGGGCGAGCCGCTCCTGCCGGTCCCGCCGCGCCCGCTCGGCGGCGTCCCGATCGGCGGCGACGGCGAGGGCCGCGGCGGCGGTACCGGCCCGGCCCCGGGCGAGCGTGGCGATCACCGCCGCGCCGGTGAAGACCGCCACCTGCAGCGACGAGGTGCCGTAGACGTACATCGCGTAGCGGGCCAGGTCGGCGGGGGCGGTCGCGCCGTACCCGAGCAGCGCGCCCAGGGCGATCAGCGCGTGCCCGGCGAGCAGGGCGAGCAACCAGTGGACCCGCCGCCCCCAGAGCACCACCACGAAGAACCAGCCGAGCGTGCCCCACACCCAGTTGGCCGCGGTGACGAGGTGCGCCTGACCGGCGGCGGCGAAGACCGCCACGTCCACCGCCAGCAGCACCGCCAGCAGCGGCCCGACCGGCGCCGCGTGGCCGCGCAGCAGCCGCGCGCCGGCGTACCCGCCGGTCACGGCGACGGTCAGCCAGCCGGCGCCGACCACGACCGGCACGGCCAGTTCCGACCAGGCGCCCAGGACCGCCGGCAGGCCGATCACCGCGTGCCAGACCAGCGCGATGGCCACCGCGGCGATCCGGGCGCCCCGGTCCGAGGCCCGGGCCACGTCCACCCCCGCGCCGCCCTCGACCCCGACCGCCGGGGCCGCCACCCCGATCCGGGGTACGACGGCCGGTGCGGTCGCCTCGAGGTCAGCCGACATGCGGCCAGTCCAGCCGGATCCGGGTGCCCGCACCAGGGGCGGAGGTCACCTCGGCGCGCCCGCCCACCTCGCTCATCCGGCCGCGTACCGACTCGCGCAGCCCGTACCGGTGGGCCGGGACGGCGGCCGGGTCGAAGCCGGGACCGTCGTCGACCACCTCGACCACGACGGCGCCGGCGTCCCCGGACAGGCGCACCGTCGCGGTGGAGCCGGGCGCGTGCCGGGCCACGTTGGCCAGCGCGGCGGCGGTGGCGTCGGCGAGCGCGGCGGCGACCTCCGGGGGCGCTTCGCACGGCGTCAGGTCGGCCCGCACCGGCAGCTCGGGCCGGTCGGCGAGCACCGCCCGCAGCCGCTCGTCCACCGCCACCGGGCCGCCCGCCGGCGCGGACCGGGTGCCCGCCAGGTCGACGAGGGTACGCAGGTCCGCGGCGGCCCGCGCCCGCAGCAGCGCCGAGCCGGCCGGCACCGCGCCCAGCCCGACCATGGTGAGCGTGGACAGGAGGGTGTCGTGCAGGTCCCGGTTCTGCTCCCGCTCCGACTGCCGGGCGGCCCGGGCCACCAGCGCGTCCCGGCGCAGCCGCTGATAGTCGGCGAAGGCCCGGTCGGCGCGGCCGATCCACCGGCGCATCACCGCCGTCAGCATGGCCGCCAGGCCGGTCTGCGCCAGCAGGGTCGCCGCGTGCGCGGTCGCCTCGGTGGGGTTGCCGGCGGCCCCGGCGCCCGCCGCGTAGCCGACGGTCACCAGCAGCCCCGCCGGCACCGACCAGCGGGCCGGGGCGGTGGCCTGCGCGTTGATGACCGTGGTGCTGGCCAGCACCGCCACCCAGCTGCCCTCCCCGGGCAGCACCTCCGGCGCGACCAGGCGGGGGATGAGCAGGCAGGTCGCGGTGGTGAGCGCCACGTCGACGGCGACCAGCGCCGGACCGATGCCGACCCGCAGCGCCCGGCCGGCGTAGTGGACCGACCAGGCGGTCAGCACCGCCACGACGCCACAGAGCAGCGCGGTGTCCACCGGCGGGGTACGCACGGCCAGGGCGACCACCGCGCCGACCAGCCCGCAGGTGAGCCGCAGCAGCGCCGGGAGAGTGGTGAAGATCAGCTGGAACGCGCCGCCGGCCGGTCGGTCCAGCGACGGCGGCAGGGTCGGAGCGGATACGGCCGACATCGGGGAGGCGTCCTTCGGGCAGCGACCCGTCCGGGTCCGCACGGCGGTGCATCGACGCAGGAGAATAACACGGAACGGCGTCGTTGATCACCGTCCGTGCACGGCGCGTCGCCGGACGGATCGCTCAGCCGGCCCGCCGCCGGAGCCACTCCAACGCCGCCTCGCCGCCGGCCAGGACGGAGATGTGGCCGTCCTCCGGGCTCAGCCGCAGCTCCGCCGACGGGCAGGTACGGGCCAGCCAGCGGCCGTGGCCGGCGGGTACCAACCGGTCCCGCGCGCCGTGCAGGAGCAGGACCGGCGGCGTCACCTTCGCCGGGTCGAAGCCCCACGGGGTGACGTAGGCGATGTCGTCGTCGACCAGCCCGCCCAGGCCACCACGCACCGCCGGCCCCACGACGCTGTCGAACCAGGACCAGGGGCCGTGCAGCGCCGCCAGGTCGGCGGGGGTGAACTCCGGGTCGTACTCGACGCCGGACGTCTCGTACCGTTCCTTGGCCTCGCGGCCCTCGGCGGCGGCCCGCAGCGACGCCACCCCGGAGGCGGCCATGCCGGCGAACCAGTCCAACCCCGGGGCGTCGTACGGCGCCAGGCCGGCCCCGCTCACCACGCCGAGCACCCGCTCGGGCAGCAGCGCGCCGCAGGCCAGCGCGTGCGGCCCGCCGCCGGAGTGACCCAGGGTGGCGAACCGTCCGATGCCGAGGGCGTCGGCGACCCGGGCGGTGAGCTCGGCCGCCGAGGCCACGTCCCGGCCCGGCCGGCGGGTCGACCCGCCGTAACCCTGCCGGTCGTACGACACCCAGCGGATGCCGAGCCGGTCGGCGGCGGCAAAGAGCGGGGCGGGCGGAGCGCCGACGTTCGGCGTGCCGTGGTGCCAGAAGACGGCGAGCCGGTCGCCGTCACCGGGCCCGGTGTCGTAGACGTGCAGCCGGTGCCCGTCGGGCAGCACGAGATCGGTCTCGGTCACCATGCCGCTGACCCTAGGACCGGCCACCGGCGGGGATCAGCTCCTCCGGCCAGCCGGCCGGGTTGCTGACGGACTCGCGGGAGATGCCCGAACCGGTCTCCGGCCACTCCCCGAAGCGCTCCTGGTGCAGGTGGCCGAAGAAGTAGCACATCTCCTCGCAGTCGATGTCGAGCACCGCCATCGCCGGGTCGGCCCGGACCGCCTCGTAGTAGTCCCGGCCGAGGGCGACGATCCAGCCGCGGGCGTAGAGGAAGCCGTCGTCGGAGCCGTCGGTCACGTCGTGGATGTCGGCCCGGTCGATGTCGTGCAGCTTGCGTTCGAGCACCCGGTCGAGGTCGGTCAGCTCCCAGCTGGACAGCTCCGCGGAAAGGTCGCGCAGGGCGCCCAGGAACCGGTCGAGCCAGGCGTCGATCGGGTGGCCGGCACCCTCGTCGTCCTCCGGGTCACGGGTGAGCAGCGCGCGGCGCAGCGCCGCCGGCTCCGGGCCCAGCCGCTCCCAGGCGGTCTCGATCAGCGCCCAGAACCGGGCCTCGTCCGCCGCCGTCGGCCACTTCGGTGTCTGCTCAACCGTCTCGGTCACGCCGCGTACGGTAGCCGGCGGGTCCGACATCGCCGGGCGACGAGTGCCGGCGGGTGGTCGATGAGCGCGGCGGGCCCCGGCCGTACGGAGGCCGGTACAGTCCGCGACGTGGGCATGGACGTGGACATCTTCCTCGGGCCGATCGAGCCGGATCCTGCGTCCACCCTGGATGGGTTCGCGCCGGACGTGGCCGAGGTGCTCGGCCTCCACCTCGTCGAGGTGTCCGGCGACCCGCGGAGCTTCTACGGCCAGGGCGAGGACTTCCGCGCCTGGCTCCTCTTCCACCCCGAGAGCACCGAGCCCAGCCTCAGTCACCCCTTCATCCTGGAGCTCGGGGCCGGGATGGGCGAGGAGGCGGAGGTCGGCACCCGGGTGTACCAGCAGCTGGCCGACAGCGGCCGGTTCCGGGCGCTGCTGCTGTTGGACTCCGACTGCGTGCGGTCGACCCACTTCCCGTGCGAGAAATGGTGAATTCTCTGGTGTCCGCGATCGCGTGGTTGACCGTGGTTGACCGGAGCAGGGTTCGGGAGTTGGCGCGGCTGGCTCGGGAGTCGGCGTCTGCGCTCCGTGCGTACCTGAGCGAGCACGGCCGCGATCCGGGTGCACGGTACGACTGGTCCGGCTACTGCCTGGTGGATCTGCTGGACTACCTGGAGGCGCGGGGCGTCGACCTGGAGGAGTCGGAGTTCGCCGCCGAAGCGGTCGCCCTCAACGAGGCGGATGACCTGACCGTGCTGATCACGTCGGCGCACCGGAGGTTCCTGGACCGGCTCGATCCGGCCGGGCACCGCGAGGAGGAGCTGTCCGCCCACTTCGAGGAGCTGGGCAACGGCTTCGAGGAGAGCGGCATCGCCGGCCTGGACGGCCTGAAGCTGCTGCACGACAGCATCTCCCGACTACGGGACGACGAAGTGCTGCTGTTGCACGTCGGCTGACGCGGGGCAACCTGCGACGGTGGAGGCTGGTATCCATGGGTCCCAAGAGAACCGATCATGTCGACCCCGCGGACCTCGCCGCGCTCCGCGCGGCCTTTCAGGTCGACGACGGTGGTGAGTCGGCGCTGGGGTGGGAGGCCGTGCGCGCCTTCGAGGCGGAACACGGCGTCGTCCTGCCTGAGCCCTACCGAACGTTCGTCGCGGAGATCACCGACGGGTCGTACTCCGGGCCGCCGGAGTACGGGCTCGTCGGGCTGGCCGAGCTGCCCGACGACTGGGGTGACGACCGGCCGGAGCGGATCCTGAGCCGGCCCTTTCCGCTGACCTCCGGGTGGCTCTGGGAGGACGATCCGAGGCCGCTGGAGGAGATTGACCCGCTCCTCGAGCCGGTCTTCAACGACGGGTCGATCGTGCTGGGCACCGACGGATGCGGCATGTACTGGCACCTCGTCGTCACGGGCCCCCATCGCGGGCACATCTGGAACATCTGCGGTGAGGGCGCCACCCCCTTTGGCGCCGAATTCGGTTACACCACCGGCGAATCGGGATTCGTCGGATGGGTCCGGCACTGGGCCGCCCACAAGCCGTGGTTCGACGCCGAGTGACGCGCTGTCGCCCCCTTAAGGTGATTTCGTGATCGACATGGAGGTGCGGACGGAGCAGGGGGAGGTCGTCGCCCGGGGAGAGCGTGGCTTCGACTGGTCGCAGGAGTTGATCGACCTCGACCCGTCGGCGTACCCCATGCTCAGTGGGCTCTGCGCCTACCTCGACACGATGTTCAACGCCCGCCAACTGCGGCCGCTGGTCGACGAGTTGGACCGGTTGCCGGCGGGCGTCGCTCTGGATGACGAGACCCGGGCGGAGATCCGTCGACTCTGTTCGGTCACCCTGATGGAGCCCCACCGCTACCTGTGGTTCCTGGGCGACTGAGGGAGTGCGGTCCGGCTCGGGCGTGCGCCTTACGTCCAGCGCCCGTCGTTGCGGGTTGCCCTGGCGACCTCCAGCAGGTGGGCCAGTCGGTACCGCAACACCCGCGCCTGCCCGATCGACAGGACGAGGCTGGCTGCGGCAGCGCCCTCCACGCTGTTCAGGTTCACCATCGGCTCGGCGGCCGGGTGCAGGGCTTGCACAAGGGCCACGTCAAGAATGAACGCCTCCGGCCGGTCGGTGTCCGCGCGGCCGGAGCGGGAGCGATGCTGGCCCCGGTGGTGGCAGTCGTGTCGGTCGCACCAGCGCGGGTGGCCCGGCCCGAGCCGGTCAGCGAGGGTGCCGGTTGAGAACACGTGCAGGTAACCGCAGGGCCGGTTGGTTCCGGGCGCCATGCCGATCGGTTGGGTGTCCAGCCCGGCCCGGGCGCTCACGGCGGTCGCGTGGGTGAGGTGCGCGGTGCAGGTGTACGCGCAGGCGTCGAGCGAGTCGGCGGTGTAGAGCTCAATGCGGACTGTCGCAGGTTCTCCGCAGCTGGGCAGGGTGGGTAGGGTGCTCACGGGTCGCCTCCCGGGGCGATCAAGGCCCTCGGTCAGCGGCGCAATCGCTTGGCCGGGGGCCGCCTCTGTCTGACCATGACAAACGTACAGTCGATGTACGTCTAGTGGCTAGACGTCTAGTCAGTGGACAACCCCGAACATGTACAGATCATGTGCGTGCCTACGCTCTCGCCCATGACGAGCCCGCTGTCCAACGTGCCGCTCTATCGGCAGTTGGCAGACCTGCTCGCCAAGCAGATCGAGGAGGGCGAGCTGCGCCCGGGGCAGCCGTTGCCGAGCGAACTCCACTTGCAACAGACCTATGGCGTAGCCCGGGGCACCGTGCGGATGGCCATGCGCGAGCTACGTACGCGGGGCCTCGTCGTCACCGTCCACGCGCGGGGCACCTTCGTAGCCGGTCACCCCGAGGCCGAGCCGCAGTAGCGCCTGACCCCGGCTGACGCGGCTGTGCCTGGCCATGTCGAAGATCAGCCCTGATCGGCGTACAGCCGAACTTAGCGACAAGCGAGACTTCGTGAGGGAGATCGAGCGGAGAGCCGCCAGTTCGTCTCCATCCGTCGGATAGGCGCCGAGAACTGCGGAGGCCGGTCGGGGTCAAGAGTGGCGCCGCAGGCCGGCGGCGTGCCGACGCGTAGCGCCGGCATCGTGGCCGGCTGGTCGTGCTCCTGGCCAGCCCGTCCGTGGTTGTCGGGGCGTCGTCGGCGGCTGCGGCTGTCCTTGGCTGTATGGATGGCTGTATGACCGGTCAGCGGTCGGCCATCTGATCCGTGCCGCTGTCGTAGCGACGAACGACGAAGCGGATCTGGGGGTATGAGCCGCCCTCCGTGCTGAGGGTCGCCGTCACCAGGATGCCGCCTTCTTCCAGGGAGTACGTCAGTGAGAACTGAAACTGCTCGTCCTCCTCGAACACAACGTCCTCACCGGCGTGGAATCGTTCGATCAGCCCGCGGACAGCTTCGACCTCCTCGCCGGTGATGGTCGTCTCGGCCTGCGCGATGAACGGGTGGGCCCTGACCTCGAACAGGGCATCTTGCCAACTACTCATGCTGAGGTCTGCAACCTGTCGGCCGTAGGGCGGCCTCAGGGTGATTCGGAATCGGCTGTCGCCATCGTGTAGGTCAAGCAGCGCTGAGCCTGGATCGTCGGCCACCCGAGGACCATAACGTCTCGGGTTGGCTTGAGTTTCGTGGCAACCAGTGGCGCCTGAACACCTATGCCCACGTCCTGCCGCAGATCGAGCGGGCCGCCGTGGATGAGGTCGCGAAGCACCTCATCGGCTGACTTGGCTGTACGAATGGCTGTACGGAGGGCGCGGTGATCGACGGGGCCGGGCGCGCCAAGCCGCTGACCTACGGTGAGATAGGTGCGCCCGGCAGGATTCGAACCTGCGGCCTTGGGATTAGAAGTCCCCTGCTCTATCCGCTGAGCTACGGGCGCGCGCGTGGCTGTCGCGCCAAGAGACTACCGCCGTCCCCCGGGCGAGCGGGGGAACGGGTGGCCGTTCCGGGCGTCGATGATCAGCGTGACACGCCACCCCGCCGGTGGTCACCCGGGTTCTGCGGAACGGGGGCGACAGTCAGGCCCGTACCCTCGGGTTCGTGCTGCTGGAACCGGATGCCGAGAACGAGGTCGCCTACGAGCTGTGCCAGCTCCTGGGGCGCGCGATCCTGCCGATCGGCCCGGCCGACGCGGCGGGCACGGCGTTCTTCCTCGACGGTGAGGCGGGGGAGTACCTGCTGACCGCCGACGTCCTCACCCGGGTCGAGGTGGGCGAGATCGGGCTGCGGGCGAGCGTCACCGAGCCGGCCGGGGTGGCCGCCGACGCGGTGGTGCTGGCCGACTTCCCCGCGCGGTGGGCGCACCGCTCCGACGTCGGGGCGGCGGCCATGCCGACCGCCGGCCTGCACGCCTACGCCGACGAGCATGGCTGGCGGTGGCGTACCCAGTCGGTGCCGGATGCGGTGGCGGTCCGGGCGGACGAGGTCGCCGGGCTCGGCGCGGAGCCGGTCAGCGCCTTCGTGCTGGCGGTCGGGGTCGGCGAGGACGGGTCGCGGCCGTTGGAGGTGGCGGTCGAGCGGGCGGTCCGCACCGACGACGGCGGTCTGCGGGTCACCGCCGCGCTCCCCGCCGGCTACGTCGGTGCGCCGGTCTTCGGGGTACGGGCCGACGAGGCGGGACAGGTCGGGCTGCGCTGCCTGGGCCTGGTGCTGCCCGGGGAGGGCGGCCACCCGCTCGCCACCCTCGACCGGATCGTCGCGGCGCTGCCGCCCGCGCGCTGAGCCCGGCGGTCAGCCGCCCTGCGGGAGCGCCTCCGCTCGGTCGCCGTCCTCGGTGGGGGTCCGGCCGGCGGGTGCGACCGGCGTCCTGACCGCCGCGTCGCCGTCCGTCGTGCCGGGACCGGCCTCCGCCGGGGCCGGGCCGGCCATCGAGCTGGGGGCGGCGGACGTCGGGCCGGCCCCGAGGAACGCCTCGGCCCACCGTCCGACCTCGGCGAAGACCTTCTCCCGTACGGCGGGGCCGGAGAGCGTCAGGTCGTGCTTGCCGCCGTCGAAGCGGGCCAGCGTGACGTGGTGGCCGAGCCGGGGCGCCCAGCGGACCATGTGCTCCACGTCGAGCACGGCGTCGGCGAGCGCCGCCGAGTCGTGCCACTTGGTGCCCCGGAAGCTCCGGGTCGAGCAGGCCAGCAGCACCGGCACCCGGATGTCGAGACCGGCGCGAAGCCGGCGCTGGGCGGTGCGGATGGCGTTGACCCAGCCGGCCCGGACGGGGAACCCGGCGAGCGGCTTCCACGCCAGGTCGTACGTCCACTCGCCGCGGTGGTCGGCGTGCAGGCTCTCGCCGTACACGGTGCCCAGGCCGAAGGGGAGGACCCGGTGCGGCGCGCGGCGGCCCAGCCGGGAGACGGCGGCCGCGAGGGGTCGACGGACCGCCCAGGGCGCGTTGAGGTCGAAGAAGGGGCTGTTGAGGAAGAGCCCGTCGACCAGGCCGGCGTCGCGTCGGGCGTCGGCCCAGAGCGAGGTGATCAGGCCGCCGGTGGAGTGACCCATGACGAGCAGGGTGTCGTGCCCGTCGTCCTGGCGGATGATCTGCGCGGCGGCGTCCAGCTCGGGGAAGTAGTCGCTGAGGTCGCGGCAGAAGTTCGGGGTCTGGTGCGGCAGCAGGCTGCGCCCGTACTTGCGCAGGTCGAGCGCGTAGAAGTCCCAGCCGCGCTCGGCGAAGAAGTCGGCCAGGTGGGTCTGGAAGAAGTAGTCGACGAAGCCGTGCACGTAGAGCACGGCCCGCCCGGTGGGTCGGTCGGCGCGGCGGCGGACCAGGGTGGCGACCACCGGCCCCTCGTCGTCGGTGCCCAGGTCGATCGTCTGCCGCTCGTACGGCGGCCCCAGCACGTCCTGTTCCACGACCGCGACGGTACGCGCGCCAGCTACCCGGCGGTAGCCCCCGGCGGCGCCCAGCCGTCCGCCCCGCCCGGGCGCACCGCACGGACGGGAGCGGACGATCGTCTTCTCAGACCGTCTCGGCGTCGACCCGGTCGGCGTCGCCGTCGGCGTCCGCCACCTGGCTGGGCCCGGGCTGGCCCAGCTCGCGGAGGTGCTTGTTGTGCCGCGGCTCCTGCTTGGTCTTGGCGTCGTTGAGCCGCCGGCGCAGGTCGTCGCGGGCGTCGTTGAGCGCCGCCCGCAGGTCCTCCTCGCTGGAGGTGGTGACGATCTTCTGCCGCCCGGCGATCCAGCACTCCAGGGTGACCTTCTGCCCCCGCGCCTCGCGGTCCTTGACCGACACCTCCAGCTCGGTGGCGTCGGCGTGGAAGGCGGCCAGCCGCGCGTCCAGGGTGGCGAACTGCTCGACGATCCAGTTCCGGTCGCCCTGGGAGAAGCCCGCGCCCATCCGCAGGCACTCGGCCACGGTCGCCGGGTTCGCCACCGCGCTCATCGCCGCACCTCCCGCTCGGTGCGGACGGGGCCGGTCGTACGAAGCGGGATGCGAATCATCATCGCTGGCCTTTCTCGTCGGACGTCGTGCCGTGGTGTGGCTCGGTTGATCAACTACATACCCAGTCGGGGTCGACCTCACTCCGACCGGCCCGGTCCCGATCCTGGTGGCGCGGCGGATGGCGACCCTTGATCGGTCTGCCCTAGCACACCGGGACCGTGATCAGGTCTTTGTCCACAGCCGGTCCCGTCGTCCACAGCCCGGCGCCGCCCGGTCGCGCCGAGGGGACGCCTCCGGCCAGGCTCGGCCCGAGTCGACTCGCCACGGCAGGCTTTCTCCAGACCCCTGGGAGGGGACCATGTTCGACACCTACGTCACGATCGTCGGCAACGTGCTGACGGCACCGGAGTGGCGCCGCACCACCCAGAGCAACACCCTGGTGGCCAACTTCAAGGTCGCCTCGACGGCCCGCCGACTCGACCGGGACAGCGGTCGCTGGGTGGACGGCAACAGCCTGCGGGTCCGGGTCAACTGCTGGCGCAAGCTGGCCGAGGGGGTGGCTGCCTCGGTGATGGTCGGCGACCCGGTGGTGGTGGCGGGGCGGCTCTACACCCGCGACTGGACCGACGACGCGGGCAACCACCGCACCCTCTACGAGCTGGAGGCGGTGGCGGTCGGCCACGACCTGTCCCGGGGCCGCGCCCGCTTCCTGCGCAACCGGCCCGGCCTGACGACGAGCACCGTCGAGGACGCCGAGGCGGCCACCCGGGTGCACGGCGAGCCGACCGAACCGGTGCCCCACGAGCAGGCCCCCGCCTCGCCGGACGACCGGCCGTTCGACGAGGAGTTCGAGCTGGCCGGCTTCGGCGCACCGCGCGCCGACGCCACCGGTTTCGCGCCGCCGGCCGACTCCTTCGACCATGAGGCCGACGCCGACGCCGACGACGACCTCGGGGCCGACGCCGACGACGCCGGTGTCGACGACGACCCCGGGGCGGGCGGCGACGACCTCGACCCGCTCGCCGCGGACGACGAGGGGACGGGGGACGGCGCGGCGACGGGTGCGGCCGGCGAGCTGGACCCGACGCCGGAGGAGACCGCCGGCCCGTCGTCCGGCCGGGGCCGGCGGGGCCGGGTGCCGGTGCCGGCCTGACGGCCGCGCCACAGCGGGAGCGTGGGCGTCCGGTTCCGGGGCGTACGGACGGGGGCGGGGCGGCGACGGTGAGTCGCCCCGCCGTACGGCTAGGCTGGCCGGCCGGAGGTGGTGAGCGGTGCGGCAGGCGACCGCCGTGGCGAACGCGGCAGGGCTGGTGGCGGGGTACGCCCTGGACAGCGTCTTCGGCGATCCGCGCCGGTGGCACCCGGTGGCCGGTTTCGGCCGGACCGCCGGCGCCCTGGAGCGCCGGGTCTACCGACCCGACCGGGCGGCCGGGAGCCTCTTCACCGCCGTCGCGGTCGGAGCGCCGGTGCTGCTCGGCGTCGCCGCGACCCTGGCGACCCGCCGCCACCCGGTGGCCCGGGCCGCGCTGATGGCGGCCGGCACCTGGACGGTGCTCGGCGGGCGCACGCTGCGGCACGAGGCCGGCGTGATGGGCTCGGCCCTGCGCGCCGGTGACCTGCCGGCGGCCCGCGGGCGGCTGGGCCACCTCTGCGGGCGGGACCCGTCCACGCTCGACGAGGCGGAGCTGGCCCGGGCCACCGTCGAGTCGGTGGCCGAGAACACCTCCGACGCCGTGGTCGCGCCGCTGGTCTGGGGCGCGCTCGCCGGGCTGCCCGGACTGCTCGGCTACCGGGCGGCGAACACCCTGGACGCGATGGTCGGCCACCGCTCGCCGCGCTACGCCCGGTTCGGCACCCCGGCCGCCCGCCTCGACGACGTGCTCAACCTGGCGCCGGCCCGGTTGACCGGCCTGCTCACCATCGCCGTCGCCCCGGTCGCCCACGGCGACCGGGCCCGCGCCTGGCGGGTCTGGCGCCGGGACCGCGACGACCACCCCAGCCCCAACGCCGGCCAGTGCGAGGCGGCGATGGCCGGCGCCCTGGGAGTCCGGCTCGGTGGGCGCAACCGGTACTTCGGCCGCTCCGAGGTGCGCCCCTTCCTCGGCGACGGGCCGCGCCCGGAGGCGCGGCACCTGAAGCGGGCCGCCCGCATCTCCGGCGCCGTCGGCCTCGCCGCCCTCGGTCTCACCGCGGCCTGGCCGCTTACCGCCGGTCGGCTGGTCTCCGCCGTCGGCCGGCGCGCCCTGCGCGCGGCTCTGCCCAGGGTCGCGGCCGGACGGGGCGGCGGGCCGCGTACCGGGGCCGGCGGTGCCGACCGGCCCGGTGCCGCCACGGGCGGCCCGGCGCGCGCCGGGCGGGGGCGGGTCCGGTGAGCGGCGGGCTGCTCGTCGCCGGGACCACCTCCGACGCCGGCAAGAGCGTGCTCACCGCGGGCATCTGCCGCTGGCTGCACCGCCGGGGCGTCAAGGTGGCGCCGTTCAAGGCCCAGAACATGTCCAACAACTCCGCAGTGGTGGTCGGCCCCGACGGGCGGGGCGGCGAGCTCGGCCGGGCGCAGGCGATGCAGGCCGCCGCCTGCGGGCTCGACCCGGATCTGCGGTTCAACCCGGTCCTGCTCAAGCCGGGCAGCGACCTGGCCAGCCAGGTGGTGCTGCTCGGTGAGGCGGTGGACACGGTCACCGCCGGCAACTTCCGCGAGCTGCGACCGAAGCTCGCCGAGACCGCGTACGCGGCGCTGGCCGAGCTGCGTGAGCAGTACGAGGTGGTGATCTGCGAGGGCGCCGGCAGCCCCGCCGAGATCAACCTCCGGGCCGGGGACTACGTGAACATGGGGCTGGCCCGGCACGCCGGGCTGCCCACCATCGTGGTCGGCGACATCGACCGGGGCGGGGTGTTCGCCTCGATGTTCGGCACGGTCGCCCTGCTCGACTCCGCCGACCAGGCGCTCGTCGCCGGTTTCGTGATCAACAAATTCCGGGGTGACCTCGGGCTGCTCCGGCCCGGGCTGGACATGCTGCACCGGGTCACCGGCCGCCCCACCTACGGGGTGCTGCCCTGGCACCTCGACCTGTGGCTCGACGCCGAGGACTCCCTCGCGTACGGGCGGGTGCTCGGCCGGCCCGCCGCCCCGCACGGCACCGACTGGCTGGACGTGGCGGTGGTCCGGCTGCCCCGGATCAGCAACGCCACCGACGTCGAGGCGCTCGCCACCGAGCCCGGCGTCCGGGTCCGGCTCACCGTCGAGCCGGCCGAGCTGGCCGCCGCCGACCTGGTGGTGCTGCCCGGCTCGAAGTCCACCGTCGCCGACCTGGCCTGGCTGCGGGAGACCGGCCTCGCCGACGCCGTCACCGCGCACGTCGCCGCCGGCAAGCCGCTGCTCGGCATCTGCGGCGGTTTCCAGATGCTCGGCCGGGCCATCCACGACCCGGTGGAGAGCCGCCGGGGCAGCGTCCCCGGGCTCGGCCTGCTCCCCACGGAGATCACCTTCAACCCGCGCAAGACCGTGCGCCAGGCCGTCGGCGTCGCCGCCGCTACCGGCGTCCCGGTCCGCGGCTACGAGATCCACCACGGGTACGTCTCGACCGCCGACCCCGACCTGCCCCCGCTGCTGACCTACGCCGACGGCACCGGCGAGGGGGCCCGGCTGGGCGCGGTGCACGGCACCCACTGGCACGGCGCGTTCGAGTCCGACGAGTTCCGCCGCGGCTTCCTTACCGAGGTGGCCGCCCGCGCCGGGCGGCACGGCTTCCGGGTCGCCCCGGACACCGCCTTCGCCGCCGCCCGCGAGCGCTCCCTGGACCTCCTCGGCGACCTGGTCGAGGAGCACCTGGACACCGGGGCGCTCTGGCGGCTCATCGAGAACGGACCCCCCGCCGGTCTGCCGTTCATCCCGCCGGGCGCCCCACCGACAAGCTGACCCGCGGCCGGCGCCGAGCCGGTGACGCGCCTGCGGCCCACGAAGCTGGCATGCGAGGGCCTGGCGCGGCTGCCTTTGCAATGCCGCATCTGGCTGCCCGGGGAGTCCGCGCGGCGGATGCTTCGACATGCGCCACGAGCAGGAGTCGCTGCCCGGGTTGTCAGGTGGCGCGGCGCGGAGGGAAGTGCCGCCACGAGCGTGATACCTCAGAGGTATCAAGATGCCTGTGAGGTATCACGCTCGAAGCAGTACATGCCTTCGGGCCCGGTCGTCGGCGGGAGCGGACGGCGGCACCCGTGAGGCCGGTCGGGCGGGGACGTCGGCAGGCCGGGCGGCCGGGAGGTAGGACGGCGGGGCGGCCGGTCGGGCGCGGACGACGCTGGGTGCCGGCGGAAGGCCGGGAGCCGGGCGGTGAGAGGCCGGGGCGGTGAGAGGCCGGGTCGCCGGGGCGGCGGGGTGGCGGCCAGGGGCGTTGAGAGGCCGGGTCGCCGGGGCGGCGGGGTGGTCGGTCAGGGGCGGACGTCGGCGGGCTCGTCGGAGAAGGGCAGCCCCGCCTCCCGCCACGCCTGCACCCCGCCGATCATGTCGGTCGCGTTGCGCAGCCCCAACGCCTGCAGGCTCGCCGCTGCCAGGCTGGAGGCGTAGCCGTGCCGGCACACCACCACGATCTCCCGGTCGTACCCGGTGGCCTCGGGGATGCGCCAGGCGCTGGCCGGGTCCAGCCGCCACTCCAGCACCGTCCGGTCGATGACGATCGCGCCGGGCAGGTCGCCCTGCTCGCGGCGCTGGAGCTCGGAGCGGGTGTCGACCAGCAGCGCTCCGGCCCGTACCGCCTCCACCGTCTCCTGCGGACTCAACCGGCGCAGCCCGGCCCGAGCCTGTTCGAGCAGGGCGTCCACGCCGGGGCTCATCACGTCATGCAGCACGTCCAGATCATGCCGCCCACCGGGGGCGGTCGCGTGCGGAACGGCCGCCGCGACGCCGGAACCAGGCTGACGGGGGACACCCGCTAGCGTCGGTCGGGTGACGGTGACGGTGGCGGTGGTCGAGGCGTACGCCGGGCTGGCCCGGCGGCTGCTGGCCCGGCCGGCGCGGTTGGGGCGTACCCGGCTGGTGGCCGTCGACGGCCCGAGCGGCGCGGGCAAGAGCGTCTTCGCGACGCGCCTCGCGGACGCCCTCGCCGCGCTGCCCGGCGGGGCGCCGCCGCCCGTGGTGCACACCGACGACCTGCTCGGCGGGTGGGACGACCAGTTCACCTTCTGGACCCGGCTGGAGGAGTGCGTGCTCGCGCCGTTGCGGGCCGGCCGGCCCGGGGCGTACCACCGGTACAGCTGGGTGCGGCGGGCCTTCCTGCCCCGGGCGGTGCCGGTGCCGGTGGCGCCGGTGCTGCTGGTGGAGGGGGTGAGCGCGGCGCGGGCGGCGGTCCGGCCGGAGCTGAGCCTCGCGGTCTACGTGACCGCCCCGGCGCGGCTGCGGCTGTCCCGCGCGCTGCGGCGCGACGGCCCCGCCATCCTGCCCGAGCTGCGTCGCTGGCACGCCGGGGAGCGGGAGCACTTCGCCGCCGACGCCACCGCCGCCCACGCCGACCTGGTGGTCGACGGCGCGCCGGCGCTGCCGCACGACGCCCGGCACTACTTCGTCCACCGGGTGGGGGGTGCCACCAGCGGCGCCGTGGCCTGGCCGGATACGGCCAGGTAAGGCCGGCATACGATGCCGGTCATGACCACTCCGATCATGTCCGAGTCCGAGGTACGGGCCGCCGTCGAGCGGGAGATGCCCGGCGTCCGTGCCGACCTGGAACGTCTCGTCCGCATCCCGGGCATCGCCTTCGAGGGCTTCGACCACTCGCACGTGGAGCGCTCCGCGGAGGCGGTCGCCGAACTGCTGCGCGGCTGCGACCTCGACGTCAAGATTGTGCGATCCGGCGGGCAGCCCGCGGTGATCGGCAGGAAGGCCGCCCCGGCCGGCGCCCCGACCGTGCTGCTCTACGCCCACCACGACGTGCAGCCGGTCGGCGACCTGTCGCTGTGGGAGTCCGACCCGTTCGAGCCGGTCGAGCGGGACGGCCGCCTCTACGGCCGGGGCGCCGCCGACGACAAGGCCGGCATCATGGCGCACATCGCGGCGCTGCGCGCGTTCGGCGACCGGCTCCCGGTCGGCGTGGTCCTCTTCATCGAGGGCGAGGAGGAGTACGGCTCCGACTCGCTGGAGCGGCTCCTGGAGGAGCACCGCGAGGAGATCGCCTCGGACGTCATCGTGATCGCCGACTCCGGCAACTGGGACATCGGCGTGCCGGCGCTGACCACCTCGCTGCGCGGCATCGTCAACTGCTTCGTCGAGGTGCGCACGCTGGACCACGCCGTGCACAGCGGCATGTTCGGCGGCGCCGTGCCGGACGCCCTGACCGCGCTGGTCCGGCTGCTCGCCACGCTGCACGACGACGCCGGTGACGTGGCCGTCGAGGGCCTGGTCGGCCGGGAGGGCGCCGCCGTCGACTACCCGGAGGACCGGTTTCGCGCCGAGGCCGGGCTGGCCGAGGGCGTGCAGCTCATCGGTACCGGCCGGATCACCGACCGGCTCTGGACCAAGCCGGCCCTGGCCGTGCTCGGTGTCGACGCCCCGGCCACCGGCGAGGCCCCGAACGCGCTGGTCCCGGCCGCCAAGGCCAAGCTGAGCGTACGGCTGGCGCCGGGCGACGACCCGAAGCGGGCGTACGAGGCGCTCCGCACCCACCTGGAGAAGCACGCCCCGTGGGGTGCCCGGGTGACGGTCAGCTTCGAACACGACGGCGACCCGTGCGTCATCGACGCCGCCGGTCCGATGTTCGACGCCGCCCGCTCCGCCTTCCGCGGCGCCTGGGACGGCACCGACCCGGTGGACATCGGCGTGGGCGGCTCGATCCCGTTCATCGCCACCTTCCAGGAGATGTTCCCGCAGGCGGCGATCCTGGTCACCGGCGTGGAGGACCCGCACGCGCGGGCGCACGGGCCGAACGAGAGCCTGCACCTGGGCGAGTTCGCCCGGGTCTGCCTGGCCGAGGCGCTGCTGCTCGCCAACGTCGCCCGGGCGGGGGGACAGGTCGGTTAGGTGTCGGAACCGTAACTTCGGGGCCGATGTCGGAGTTTGCGGTGTGTCGGGCGGCGGGCTGTTATAGCCTTTCGAACATGCGTACGAACGACGTCATGGCGCGACTGGAAGCCGCCGTCAGTGCTCTGGGGGACCTCGACGTCTCCGCGTGGCCCGAGGACACGCTCAAGGAACAGCTCGGCGATCTCTCGGCCGCGCTGGTCGCCCTCGACGGTGTGCTCTCCCGGGTCGCCGAGGAGGTCCGCGCCCGGGGCCTGCGCATCGAGGAACCCGTCTCCGCCTGACCCGCACGGCCGCGTGCCGCGCGGGTCGCCGCGTCCGCGAAACGGCCCGGGCACGGCAATGCCCGGGTGGTGTCGGGGGTGGCTGGCAGGATGAGGCCGTGCGGTTCCTCGACCTGGCGGCCACCTCCGCGGCGGTCGGCGCCACCAGTGGCCGGCGGGCCAAGGTGGCGCTGCTCGCCGAGGCGCTGCGGGCGCTCGACCCGGCCGAGGTTCCGGCCGGCTCCGGCTACCTCGCCGGCGAGCTGCGCCAGCGGCAGACCGGCGTCGGCTGGGCCGGCCTGCGTGACCTGCCCGCCCCGGCCGCCGAGCCCACCCTCACCGTGGCCGCCGTCGACGCGGCGGTCGAGCGGATCGCGGCGGTACGGGGGGCCGGCTCGCAGGCCCGCCGCCGGGAGCTGCTCGGCGCGCTCTTCGCCGCCGCCACCGCCGACGAGCAGCGGCTGCTGGTCGGGCTGTTCAGCGGCGAACTTCGGCAGGGTGCCCAGGCGGGGCTGCTCGCCGACGCGATCGCCGCGGCGGCCGAGGTGCCGGTGGCGGCCGTGCGCCGGGCCCTGCTGCTCGCCGGTGACCTGCGCGCCGTCGCGGTGGCCGCGCTCTCCGGCGGCGCCGCCGCGCTGGCCGGCTTCAGGCTCCAGGTGGGCCGCCCGCTCGCCCCGATGCTGGCGCAGAGCGCACCCTCGGTCGACGCGGCCCTCGACGCCACCGGCGTCCCGGCGGTGGTCGACGTCAAGCTGGACGGCATCCGCATCCAGGCGCACCGCTCCGGCGACGAGATCGCCGTCTTCACCCGCAGCCTCGACGAGATCACCACCCGGGTCCCCGAGGTGGTCGCGGCCGTCCGCGCGTTGCCCGCCCGCGAGCTGGTCCTCGACGGCGAGGCGATCGGTTTGGACGCCACCGGCCGGCCCCTGCCCTTCCAGCAGACGTCCAGCCGGGCCGCCCGGCGCATCACGCCCAGCACCACCGGTCGCTCCCCGGTCGCCCCGGCCGTGGTCGCCGCCGCCGAGACCACCGGCGCGACGGTGCTCACGCCGTACTTCTTCGACCTGCTGCACCTCGACGGCGAGGATCTGATCGACCTGCCCGGCCGGGAGCGGTGGGCCGCCCTGGCCGGCGCGGTCGACGAGTCGCTGCTGGTGGGGCGCCTGGAGGTGGCGGGCCCCGAGCAGGCCGCGGCGGCCTTCGCCGCCGCGCTCGACGCCGGCCAGGAGGGCGTCGTGGTCAAGGCGCCGGACGCGCCCTACGACGCGGGCCGTCGCGGCGCGGCGTGGGTCAAGGTCAAGCCCCGGCACACCCTCGACCTGGTGGTGCTGGCGGTGGAGTGGGGCAGCGGCCGGCGACAGGGCTGGCTCTCCAACCTCCACCTCGGCGCCCGCGACCCCCGCACCGGCGACTTCGTGATGCTCGGCAAGACCTTCAAGGGTCTCACCGACGAGCTGTTGCGCTGGCAGACCGAGCGGTTCCTCGGGCTCGCGGTCGAGCGCGGCGACTGGGTGGTCCGGGTCCGCCCCGAGCAGGTCGTCGAGATCGCCTTCGACGGGGTGCAGACCAGCTCGCGTTATCCCGGCGGGATGGCGCTGCGGTTCGCCCGGGTGGTGCGCTACCGCGACGACAAGGCCGCCGCCGAGGCCGACACCATCGACACGGTCCGGGCGATCCACACCGGTCGGGCCGGCGGCTGAGCCGACCGCAGCCGGGTCACCGGACGTCGGGGGCGGACCGCATGGCCGGTCGACGGATCAGGCGGACGCCGCCGGTTCGGCGGCCCGGTCGACCGGGGTCTTCGGCGTGTCCAGCCCGGCCGCGCGGCGGGCTTCACGGCGGGCCACCCAGCCGTAGCCGAAAAGCGACATCACCGCGAAGATCCACCACTGGATGACGTAGCCGTAGTTCTGCCAGTTGTTGGTGTGCCCGATCGGCACCGCGCGGAAGGCCGGGTCGTCGGCCGGGGTCTGCTCGTCCAGCAGCAGGTAGGCCCCGTGCACCGGGTACGGCAGCTCCCGGGCCAGCTTGCCGACGGCGATCCGGCGGGTCTCCAGCCGGCCGTCGCGCCGACTCACCTCGCTCCCGCGGGGCTCGCTCGGGTGCACCCGGCCGACCACCGTCACCTCGCCGGTCGGCAGGTCGGGGACCTGCGGCATGGCCACCGCGCCGCCGGGCGCCGGCGGGATCCAGCCCCGGTCCACCAGCACGGCGGTGCCGTCGGCGAGCACCAGCGGGGCGAGCACCTCGAAGCCGACCTTGCTCTCGACCGTCCGGCCGCGGACCAGGACGACGTTGTCGGCGTCGTACCGGCCGGTGGCGGTGACCCGGCTCCACTCGACCCGCTCGGCGGGGGCCGCCCCGACCGAGCCGGCCCCGCCGGTCGGCGCCGGCAGCGCGTCGCGCAGCGGCGCGGGGGCCATCCGGCTGCCGGCGTCGATGCGTTCGTTGACCGCCGTACGTGCGTGGTAGCGGTCCAGCTGCCAGTTGCCGAGCATCACCATCACCGCGGCGGCGACCAGGGTCAGCGCGAGCGCGCCCAGCCAACGTGGGGTCAGCAGGAACCGGTACACAGCCACGAGGCTACCCGTATGACCGGCACCACTGACCGCGACGGCCCGGTGGGACGGGCCGCTCGGTGGCCGCCGTGCGTCGGTGCGGACGGGTATGGTCACGCGAGCGGATCACCGTCCCGTTCCTCCCGGTCCGCGCACCACCCCCTGTCGCCTGCGAGGAGTCGCTGATGACCGCCGTGCCGCGCCTCGTGCTCAGCGCGCCGTCCTCCGGACACGGCACCAACGCCCTCTCCATCGGCCTGCTCGCCGCCTTCGCCGACCGTGGGGTCGACGTCGCCGGTTTCAAGCTCGGCCCGGACCACGTCGACGCCGCGTACCTCGGGCTGGCGGCCGGTCGTCCCGGCCGCAACCTGGATCCGCGGCTGGTCGGCGCCGAGCGGCTGGTGCCGCTCTTCGCGCACGGCGCCGCCGGGGCCGGCCTCGCCGTGGTGCAGGGCACGATGGGCCTCTACGACTCGGTCGCCGGGCGTCCGGAGACCGAGTCGACCGCGGCCGTGTCCGCCGTCCTGCGCAGCCCGGTGGTGCTGGTGGTGGACGTGGCCGCGATGGGCCAGTCGGTGGCGGCCCTGGTGCACGGCTTCCGCTCGTACGACGAGCAGCTCTGGCTCGGCGGGGTGGTCCTCACCCAGGTCGCGTCCCCCCGGCACGAGACGATGCTGAGGCAGGCGCTCGACGACATCGACGTGCCCGTCTACGGCGCCCTGCGCCGGCACGAGCTGCCCCCGGTGCTGCCCTCCCGGCGGCACGGCGTGGTGCCCGTGGTGCGGCGGGACGCCGAGGCGGTCCGGGCGGTGCGGCGTCTCGGCGAGGCGGTGGCCGGCACGGTCGACCTGGAGCGGTTGCTGGCGCTGGCCCGGTCCGCGCCGGCTCTGACGGTCGAGCCGTGGTCGCCGGACGCGGGGGAGCCGGACGGCGGCGCCCCGGTGGTGGCGCTCGCCGCCGGGCCGGGCGGCAGTTACAGCTACGCCGAGACGGCCGAGCTGCTCCGCGCGGCCGGGGCCGAGGTGGTCGCCGTCGATCCGCTGCGCGACGAGACGCTGCCCGCCGGGGCCCGCGCGCTGGTCGTCGGCGCCGGCCTGCCCGAGTCGTACGCCCGGGAGCTCTCCGCCAACCGCCGGCTCTGCATCGCGGTGGCCGAGCTGGCGCGCACCGGCCGTCCGGTGCTCGCCGAGGGCGCCGGCCTGCTCTGGCTGGCCCGCGAGCTGGACGGGTTGCCGATGTGCGGGGTGCTCGACGCGGTCGGCGCCACCCGGGACGGCCTGGTGGTGGGTTACCGCGAGGCGACCGCCCTCAGCGACAGCGTGGTCGCCGGGACGGGCACGGCGGTGGTCGGCTACAAGCAGCACGGCGCGGTGCTCACCCCGCGCGCCGGCCAGCGGGCCGCCTGGAGCTGGGACGGCGGTTCCCCGGAGGGCTTCGTCTGGCGGGGTGTGCACGCCTCGCAGCTCGGCCTGCACTGGGCGGCCCGGCCGGGGATCGCCACCCGGCTGGTGGCGGCGGGGGTGGCCGAGGGTGTGGGAGCGCCCGCGTGATCGGGCAGGTCGCGGTGCGTCGGTTCCCGGCGCTGACGGTCTCCACCCCGCGCACCGAGGTGCGTCAGCTGACCGCCGGGGACGCCAAGGCGGTCGACGAGATCTTCGCCGACCGGCAGACCCAGCGGTGGCTGCCGGTGGCCGAGTCCGCCGGGCGGATCGAGGGGCACGCCTGGTGCACGGAGCTGGCCCGGCAGCGGCGGGACAGCGGGGACGGTGACCACTACGCGGTGGTGCGGCGGGAGGACGCCCGGGTGGTGGGCTGTCTGTGGACCCGGCGCACCGACTGGGGCGCCCGGCTGACCGAGGTGTCGTACGCGCTCGCCCCGCACGCCCGGGGCTTCGGGCTGGCCGCCGAGGCGGTGGACGCGCTGGCCATCGCGCTGATCCTGGAGCACGGGCTGCAACGGGTGGAGGTGCGGGTGGCGCCCGGCAACGTGGCGTCCCGCCGGGTGGCCGAGAAGGCCGGCTTCAGCTACGAGGGCCTGCTGCGCAACGCCGGGTTCGTCCGCGGCGCCCGGGTCGACCTGGAGCTGTGGTCGCTGGTCAGGGCCGACCTGCACTAGGGGATGCCCCGGGAGCGCGGATCCGTCCGAAGTGGACGCTGGACGGGGTTCGCGCCAGGAACCGCACCGTTCCTGACGCGAAACTCGTGGCCGCCCCGGTCACCCCACCATGCGGTCGGAGGGTGGGGTGAAGTCGCGGGTCGGGCTGCCCTTCAGGGCGTCGCGCAACGTCTGGGCGACCGCGTGGATCGGGATCTGGGACTGGCCGTCGCCGACGGCGTTGAACGGGTTGTCCGGGTCGGCGATGAAGCTCGCCGCGGCCAGTTCGGGGGTGTAGCCGACGAACCAGGCCGACCGGGTGCTGTCGGTGGTGCCGGTCTTGCCGGCCACCGGACGGCCCACCGTGCCCCGGACGCTGTCCGCGGTCGACCAGCCGCCGCAGCCGCCCCGGGCCGGGGTGTCACCGGTCGGGCAGCGGGCGGCGTCGGTGGCGGCCCGGGCGGCGTCCGCGTTCACCACCTGCCGGCAGCGCGGCTTGGCGACCTCCCGCTCGATCCCCCCGAACGTGCGGTACGTGGCGGGGGTGCCGTCGCGGTTGGTGATCGAGTTGACCGGCATCGCCTCGCAGTACCGGCCGTCGGCGGCGATCGCGGCGTAGGCGTTGGCCATCTCCAGCGGGGTGGCGTCGGAGACGCCCAGGGTGAACGCGCCCCACTTGCTGGCCTTCGCCGGGGAGGCGTGGTCCCGGTCCACGTCGGTACGCCAGCGCAGGCCGAGCTGTTCGGCGAGGCGGACCGCGCGCTCCGCGCCGACCTGCTCCTCCAGCTTGACGAAGTACGTGTTCACCGACTTGCCGAAGCCGGACCACATGGTCTGCCGGCCGGTCATGGCGGCGCTGGCGTTGGAGGGGGCCCACCCGTCGTACACCCGGGACTGGTACCGGTACGGCGAGTCGTACTCGGTCGACAGGGGCATCCCGGCGTCCAGCGCGGCGAGCATCGGGAACATCTTGAACGTGGAGCCGGCCTGGTAGCCGGGGAGGCTGCCGCCGCCGAGCAGTGGCGCCACCGTGTTCGGGTAGTTGGCCTTGACCCTGGGGTCGGCCTCCGGGTTGGAGGAGGGGCCGTTCTCGCTGAGGTCCAGTGAGTAGTTGCGGTTCACCGCCATCGCCTTGATCCGGCCGGTGCCGGGTTCGGCCACCACGATGCCGTTGGCGAAGGGGCTGCCCACGCCCTCCTTGGCGCTGACGTTCTTCTCGGCCGCCGCCTGGGTCTTCGGGTCGAGGCTGAGCACGATCCGGTAGCCGCCCCGGCGCAGCTTGTCCATGCGTTCCAGCCGGTTCTCGCCGAACGCGGGCTGGGCGCTCCACCAGTTCTTCACGTAGTCGCAGGCGAAGCCCCAGGTCTGGTACCTGCTCGGCAGCGAGGTGCAGTCGTTGGGCGGGTTGGTCACCCGGGTCCGGATCGGTTCGGCCTTGGCCGTCGCGGCGGCGTCCGGGGAGAGGTAGCCGAGCTGCGCCATCCGCTCGAGCACGTAGTTGCGCCGGTCGGTGGCGTCCTTCTTGTCGGAGGTGATCGGGTCGTACTCGGAGGGGGACTTGACCAGGCCGGCGAGGGTGGCCGCCTCGACCGGGGTGAGGGTGGCCGGGGTCTTGGAGAAGAAGATCTCGGCGGCGGCGTAGATGCCGTACGCCCGGTGGCCGAAGTACGCCGAGTTGAGGTAGCGCTCCAGGATCTGCTCCTTGCTGAGCTCCTTCTCGATGTCCAGCGCCATGCGCATCTCCTTGACCTTGCGCAGGCTGGTCTGCTGGGTGGCCTCCTGGACCTCTTTCGGGGTGGTGGCGCTGTCCCGCAGCGCCATCCGGACGTACTGCATGGTCAGGGTGGAGGCGCCCTGGGAGACGCCGTTGGAGCGGGCGTTGGCCACGAAGGCGCGCGCGACGCCCTTCGGGTCGACGCCGCGGTGCTGGTAGAAGCGGTTGTCCTCGGCGGCGACGATCGCCTGCTGGATGTTCGGCGACATGTCCGACAGCTTCGTGTACTGCCGGTACTCCTCGTAGAACATGGTCAGGATCGTCCTGCCGTCCGGGGCGTAGAGGTACGACGTCTCGGCCGGCAGCGCGGTGCGCAGGATGTTGGTCTTGTGCTCCATCGCGTGTGCGGTGGCCTTGGCGCCGAGACCGGTGAAGGCGGCCACCGGGTAGGCCACGGCGGCGATCACGAGGCCGGCGATGAGGCCGGCGCGGAGGAGCGGAACGGAACGACCAGCGGCAGCAAGGGGTCGGTTGCTCACAGGGTCAAGTTATGACATTTCCGATTCGGAAATGAGAAGAATTCATAAACGGCCGTCCGTGCTGGCCGGTGGTGACGTGGCCCACGCCGGGATCCGCTGTCCCGTACGGCGGCTTCCCGGCAGGATCGCGGACATGCGTGGTCAGCTGATCGGTGCGGAGTGGGGCGCCGAGGACGAATCGAGGCCGGACCGGGACCCCGGAGCGCCCGGGTCGGTGCCGGACACCGGGCCGACGCCGGGCGCCGACGGCGAGCCGGACCTCGGGCACCACGGGGACGCCGAGGCCACCCCGGGCCTGATCGACCTGGCCGTCAACGTCCGGCGCGACCCGATGCCGGAGTGGCTGGCCGACCCGCTCACCGCCTCGTTGGCCGACCTGGCCGCGTACCCCGACCCCCGGGCCGCCCGGGCGGCCGTCGCCGCCCGGCACGGCCGTCCCCCGGAGGAGGTGCTGCTCACCGCCGGCGCCGCCGAGGGCTTCGTGCTGCTGGCCCGGGCGCTGGCCGGGGTGCGCCGACCGGTGGTGGTGCACCCCCAGTTCACCGAGCCGGAGGCGGCGCTGCGGGCCGCCGGGCATCCGGTGGAGCGGGTGCTGCTCGACCCCGCCGACGACTTCCGCCTGGACCCGACCCGGGTGCCGGCCGACGCCGACCTGGTGATGGTGGGCAACCCGACCAACCCCACCTCCGTGCTGCACCCCGCCGCCGACCTCGCCGCCCTGGCCCGGCCGGGCCGGGTGCTGGTGGTCGACGAGGCGTTCGCCGACACCACCCTGACGCCGGGCGTCGACGGCGAGCCGGAGTCCCTCGCCGGCCGGCGCGACCTGCCCGGCCTGGTGGTGGTCCGCAGCCTGACCAAGACCTGGGGCCTGGCCGGCCTGCGGATCGGCTACCTGCTCGGCGAGCCGGCGCTGCTGGACCGGCTCGCCGCCGTCCAGCCGCTCTGGGCGGTCTCCACGCCGGCGCTCGCCGCCGCCACCGCCATCGCGTCGCCGACCGCCGTCGCGGCCGAGCGCGCGATCGCCGCGCGCCTGGCCGCCGACCGCGACCACCTGGTCGCGCGCCTGTCGGCCCTGCCCGGGGTACGCGTCGCGGGCCGCCCGGCCAGCGCCTTCGTCCTGATCCACCGGCCCGGCGCCGACCGGGTACGCGAGCAGCTGCGGGAGCGCGGCTGGGCGGTACGGCGCGGCGACACCTTCCCCGGGCTCGGCCCGGACTGGCTGCGGATCGCGGTCCGCGACCCGGCGACGACCGACGCGTTCACCGCGGTTCTCGCAGAGATCCTGGAGGCATGATGCTGGAGACCACCATCGCGGCGATCGGGCCGCTCGACGAGTCGGCGATGGCCGCCGCCCGCGACCTCCAGGGGCGGTTGACCAAGCCCGCCGGTTCCCTCGGCGCGCTGGAGGACCTCTCCGTCCGCCTCGCCGGGCTGGCCGGTTCCTGCCCGCCGCCGCTGCCCGAGCCGGCCGCGGTGGCGATCTTCGCGGGCGACCACGGCGTGCACGCCCAGGGGGTGACCCCCTGGCCGCAGGAGGTCACCGCCCAGATGATCGCCAACTTCCTGGCCGGCGGGGCGGTGGTCAACGCGTTCGCCCGTCAGGCCGGCGCCTCGGTCACCGTGGTCGACGTCGGCGTGGCGACCCCGCTGCCGGTCGATCCCGCCGCCGGGCCGGACGCGCCGGGCGGAGTCGACGGGACGGCCGCCCGCACGGGCTCGCGGCTGGTCACCGCGAACGTCCGGCGCGGCACCCGGGACATGACGGTGGTCGCCGCGCTCACCCGGGACGAGGCCCGGGCGGCGGTGGAGACCGGCATCCGGATCGCCGGGGAGCTGATCGACGCCGGGGCGGGCGTCCTGCTCACCGGTGACATGGGCATCGGCAACACCACCCCGGCGGCCGCCCTGATCGCCGTCTTCACCGGCGCCGACGCCGCCGAGGTGACCGGGCGGGGCACCGGCGTGGACGACGAGACGTACCGGCGCAAGGTCGGCGTGGTCCGGTCGGCGCTGGACCGGCACCGGCCCGACCCGGCCGACCCGCTGGGCGTGCTGGCCGCCGTGGGCGGCCTGGAGCACGCGGCGCTGGCCGGTCTGATCCTCGGCGCCGCGGCCCGCCGGGTGCCGGTGCTGCTGGACGGCGTGATCGCCGCCGCCGCCGCGCTCGCCGCGGCGGCCCTCGCCCCGGACGCGGTCGGCGCGATGGTCGCCGGGCACCGCTCCGCCGAGCCGGGCGCCACCGCCGCGCTGCGCCACCTCGGGCTGGACCCGCTGATCGACCTCGGCCTGCGGCTCGGCGAGGGCACCGGCGCGCTGCTGGCCCTGCCGGTGGTCACCGGCGCGGTGCGGGTAGTGCACGAGGTCGCCACGTTCGACTCGGCGGGGGTCTCCGAGAAGTGAGCGCCAACCCGTACCCCCTCGGCCTGCGCCTCGCCGGGCGGCGGGTGGTCGTGGTGGGCGGGGGAGCGGTCGCCACCCGTCGGGTGCCGGCGCTGCTGGACGCGGGCGCGGACGTCCTGCTGGTCGCGCCGGAGCTGACCCCCGCGCTGCGCGGCCACGTCGACGCCGGCCGGCTGCGCTGGGAGCCGCGCCGCTTCGCCCCCGCCGACCTGGACGGCGCCTGGCTGGTCCAGGTCGCGGTCGACGATCCGCTCGCCGCCGCGTCGGTCAGCGCCGCCGCCGCCGAGCGCCGGATCTTCTGCGTACGGGCCGACGACCGGGCCGCGGCCACCGCGTGGACGCCGGCGGTGACCCGGCACGGTCCGGTCACCGTGGCGGTGCTCGGCGGCGGCGACCCGCGCCGGGCGATGGGGGTCCGGGACGCGATCCGGGACCTGCTCTCCGCGAGCAGGGGTTCCCCGTCGACGCCCCCGGCGGTCGACACCCCCGCCCGGGGCGGGGCCGCCCCGGTGGGGCCGGCACCGGCCGGCGCGCGGCCGGCCGGGCGGGTGGCGCTGGTCGGGGCGGGCCCCGGCGACCCGGAGCTGATCACGGTCAAGGGGTGGCGCCTGCTCACCGAGGCCGACGTGGTGGTCGCCGACCGGCTGGTGCCCGGGCTGCTCCTGGACGAGCTGCGCCCCGACGTCGAGCTGGTCGACGCCTCGAAGATCCCGTACGGGCCGTCCCGGGCCCAGGAGGAGATCAACCGGATCCTGGTGGACCGGGCACTGGCCGGCAAGGTCGTGGTCCGGCTCAAGGGGGGCGACCCGTACGTCTTCGGCCGGGGCGGCGAGGAGCTGCTCGCCTGCGCCTCAGCCGGCGTACCGGTGACCGTGGTACCCGGGGTGACCAGCGCGGTCGCCGTGCCGGCGGTGGCCGGCATCCCCGTCACCCACCGGGCCGTGGCACACGAGTTCACCGTGGTCTCCGGGCACGTCGCGCCGGACTCCCCGGCCTCGCTGGTGGGCTGGGAGGCCCTCGCGGGGCTGCGCGGCACCCTCGTCGTGCTGATGGGGTTGAAGAACCTGGCCGCGATCACCGCCACCCTCGTGGCGCACGGCCGGGACCCGGCCACCCCGGTCGCGGTCGTCCAGGAGGGCACCACCACCGGCGAGCGGACCCTCCGTTCGACGCTGGCTGCGGTCGCGGCGGACGTGGTGACGGCGGGCCTGCGCCCACCCGCGATCGTGGTGATCGGCGACGTGGTCGGCACCCTCGACACCTGACCCACCCCACCCGCCCGGCCGCCGGCCGTCCGTCGGCCCGTACCGTCGGCCCTCACCGTTTGCGGCGTGTCGCGGTGTCCGCCCGCCCGGAGACCGCGACCCGCCGCGAAGCGCGGTGACGGCGTGCCGGCGGGCGGATGCGCGACGGCGGCCGGGGAACGGATCCCCGGCCGCCGTCGTGGCGCTGGTCAGGTCACTGCTTGAGCATGTTGTCCAGCATCAGGGCGCAGCGGATCAGGCCGAGGTGGCTGTACGCCTGCGGGTGGTTGCCCAACCCCCGCTCCGCGAGCGGGTCGTACTGCTCGGGGAGCAGCCCGGTCGGGCCGGCGGTGTCGATCATCTGGGTGAACAGCTCCTCCGCGTCGGTGCGGCGGCCGGTGCGCAGGTACGCCTCGATCAGCCACGCCGTGCAGATGTGGAAGCCGCCCTCCCGGCCGGGCAGGCCGTCGTCCCAGTGGTAACGGTAGACGACCGGGCCGCTGCGCAGGTCCGCCTCGATCTTGAGCACGGTCGACAGGAAGCGCGGGTCGTCGCCCGGGAGCAGCCCGGAGATGCCGATCCAGAGCGAGGAGGCGTCCATGTCCTCGTCGCCGTACGCGACGCTGTACGCCTCGACCTCCTCGTGCCAGCCGTTCTCCAGCACGTTGGCGCCGATCCGGTCGCGCAGCTCCACCCACTCCGGCCGGTCCTCGCCGCCGTGCTGCCGCATCACGTGCAGCGCCCGGTCCACGGTCATCCAGCACATGACCTTGGAGAAGACGTGGTGCCGCGGGGGGAGGCGGGCCTCCCAGATGCCGTGGTCCGGCTCGTGCCAGCGGCGGCGTACCGCCTCGACCATGTTCTCCAGCACCCGCCACTCGTCCTCGCGGACCGAGCCCCGGGCGTCGGCCACGGCGGCGAGCAGGTCGGCGATCGGGCCGAAGACGTCCAGCTGGAGCTGGTGGTTGGCCAGGTTGCCGACCCGGACGGGCCGGGAGCCGGCGTATCCGGGCAGGGTGTCGATGACCGCTTCCGCGCCCAGCTCGTACCCGTCGACGGTGTAGAGCGGGTGCAGCCGCTCGGGGTGCCCCCCGGTGCGTTCGATGCAGCCGTCCACCCAGCGCAGCAGCGCTTCGGCCTCCTCGATCGATCCGAGGTCGACCAGGGCCCGGGCGGTCATCGCGGCGTCCCGCAGCCAGCAGTAGCGGTAGTCCCAGTTGCGGACGCCGCCCAGCTCCTCCGGCAGCGAGGTGGTCGCCGCGGCGAGGATCGAGCCGGTCGGCTGGTGGCAGAGGCCGCGCAGGGTGAGCGCGCTGCGGGCGACCAGGTCCCGGGCGGTGGTGGGCAGCCGGAGCGAGGCCACCCAGTCCTTCCAGGGCTGCTCGGCGGCGGCCTGGCGCTCGTGGATCGGCACCGCGTGGTGCTCCAGGCTGTGCGTGCCGAAGCGCAGCTCCAGCACGACCTGCCCGCCGGCGGCGGTGAGGTCCACCACGGCCTTGGCGCTCTCGTACCCGCCGTCGTTGCCGACCTCCCACTCGACGCCGGGGGCGTAGAGCGCGATCGGCTCGTTGGAGCCGAGCACCAGCAGGCCGTCGTCCATGGGTTGCAGCTGGACCTGGACCTGACCGAACTCGGGGCGCGGAGCGAAGTCGATCCGGGCCCGCCCGGTGCCGGTGAGCACCCGCACCAGGGTGGAGTCGCCGGTGATGACGGCCGGGCCGTCCGGGGTGGTCTCCCGGGCGGGCAGGTCCAGCCAGTCGGTGACGGTGAGACCGGACCAGCGGGTCTCCACGGTCATGGTGCCGCTCCGGTAGCGCTGCCCCAGCGGGATGCCGCCCCGCTCCGGCCCCACCGTGAAGTGTCCGGCCGGGCTGCCGCCGACCAGGTCGGCGAAGATCGCCGCCGAGTCCGGCTTGGGGTGGCAGAGCCAGCTCACCTTGGCCTCGGGGGTGAGCAGGGCCACCGTCCGGCCGTTGGCGAGCATCGAGTGCCGCTCGATCGGCACGGCGCGTTCGCCGAAGAGCCAGTGCCGGCGGGTCTCCAGCAGCAGGCCCAGGGCCCGGGCCGCGTCGAGCGGATCGGCCACCCGGAAGTGGGCCTGGGTGTCCCCGGGACCGATCTTGATGCCGATGTCCGGCCCGTGCAGGTTGCCGAAGGCGTTCTCGTCGGTGACGTCGTCGCCGATGAAGAGCACCGCGCTGGCCGAGAGCTGGGTACGCAGCTGGTCGACGGCGGTGCCCTTGTGGGTGGCGACCACCGACAGCTCGATGACCTCCTTGCCCTGGGTGACGGTGACGTCGTCCCACTTCGCGGGGCCGTTGCGGACCGCGTCGATGGCGGCGGCGGCGATCTGCGGGTCGACCCCGCGGGTGTGCACGGCGACGCTGGCCGGCTTGCGTTCCAGCCGTACGCCGGGGTGCGCGGTGGCGATCTCGCGCAGCGCGTCGCGCAGCCGGGTGCGGACGGCGACCAGCTCGGGGGAGAGCCGCTCGACGAAGCCGATGTCGAACTCGGAGCCGTGGCTGCCGACCAGGTGGACCTCGCTGGGCAGCCGGGAGAGCGCGGCCAGGTCACGCAGGGCGCGCCCGGAGACCACCGCGACGGTGGTCTGGGGCAGCGCGGCGAGCGCCCGGACCGCGGCCACCGACTCGGGCAGCGGCACGGCCCTGCTGGGGTCCTGGACGATCGGCGCGAGGGTGCCGTCGTAGTCGCAGGCGATCAGGAGCTGCGGGACCCGGGCGATCCGCCCGATGGCGGCGCGCAGCTCGGGGTCCATGGTGCCGGCCGCGGGGGTGATGATGTCGCTGGCGGCGGCGTTCACGCGGTCTCCGTTCCGGGCGCGCCGAGCTCGTTGAGGAACGACCGGGCCCAGTGGCCCACGTCGTGGGTGCGCAGGTGACGTTGCATGATCCGCATTCGGCGACGGGCCTCCGGCTTCTCCACGTGTACGGCCCGTAGCAGGGCGTCCTTGACCGCGTCGGGGTCGTGCGGGTTGCACAGGAACGCCTGGCGCAGCTCGGTGGCGGCGCCGGCGAATTCACTGAGCACAAGTGCGCCGCCCTGGTCGGCGCGCGATGCGACGTACTCCTTGGCCACCAGATTCATTCCGTCTCGCAGGGGGGTCACCATCATGACGTCGGCCGCGGCGTACATCGCGGCCAGTTCGGAGCGACTGTACGACTGATGCAGATAATGCACCGCGGGCACCCCGACCCGTCCGAATTCGCCATTAATCCGACCGACCTCGCGCTCGACCTTGACGCGGAGTGCCTGATAATGCTCCACCCGCTCCCGGCTCGGCGTGGCGACCTGCACCATGACGGCGTCGGGGACTGTCAACTTTCCGTCGGCCAGGAGCTCCCGGAAGGCCTTCAGCCGCAGCTCGATGCCCTTGGTGTAGTCCAGCCGGTCGACGCCCAGGATGATCGTCTTCGGGTTGCCCAGCTCCTCGCGGATCTGCTTGGCCCGGGCCTGGATCGCCGGGTCGGCCGCCATCCGCTCCATCTCCCGGGTGTCGATGGAGATCGGGAAGGCGCCCGCCTTCACCTGCCGACCGTCGACCTGGATCATCTGGCCCTCGTAGCGCAGGCCGAGCAGGTGCCGGGCCAGCCGGACGAAGTTCTGCGCGGCCAGCCGCTGCTGGAAGCCGACCAGGTCGGAACCGAGCAGCCCGCGCAGGATCTCGGTGCGGAAGGGCATCTGCATGAACAGCTCGATCGGCGGGAACGGGATGTGCAGGAAGAAGCCGATCTTCAGGTCCGGGCGCAGCTCGCGGAGCATCGACGGGACCAGTTGGAGCTGGTAGTCCTGCACCCAGACCGTCGCGCCCTCCGCGGCGACCTCCGCCGCCGCCTCCGCGAACCGCGCGTTGACCAGGCGGTACGCCTCGCGCCAGCGGCGCTTGTAGGCCGGGGTCTCGACGGCGTCGTGGTACAGCGGCCAGATGGTGGCGTTGGACTGGCCCTCGTAGTACCGCTCCAGCTCCTCGGCGCTCAGCGGCACCGGGTGCAGCCGGATGCCCTCCAGGTCGAACGGCTCGGGGGCGGCGCCGGTGCCGCCGGCCCAACCGACCCAGGTGCCCTGGTGCTCGGCGAGCACCGGGTGCAGCGCGGTGACCAGCCCGCCCGGGCTGCGTCGCCACTGCCGCCCCTCGGGTGTGCTCACCTCGTCGACCGGCAGTCGGTTCGCCACTACGACAAAGGAGCTACGGACGGTCACGATCGGCCACCTCCGGGTGCTGACGGGTCCACCGCGATGAGCGTACTGAGCGTAGCTGCGGCGTCTGAGGCCCCGTGCCGGAGTTCCCTACCCGTCCCACGGTCGCTGAACCATCTTAGTGATCTTGTTGACAGGCCGCGTCGGCGACCCTCGAAGGCCCTCTCCCGGCCGGCAGGGCGGCGGCGCTTAGTGGCCGTCCGTCGTGGTTCCCGTCACACCGCAGAGGTGCCCGGCCGGCCGGTGCGGCCCGCCACCGTACTGCTCGGGCGGGGTGATGTGGGCGGAGCGGGCCGTACCTGTCAGGATTGACGACGGCGTGCGCGCGGCCGGCTCCCGGCCGGCGGCGGTGGGCGGAGGTCGCAGACCGCGCCGTGCCCGCCAATCGGCGACAGCAACCGACGGAGGTAGCCCGCACCGTGGCCCAGTTCATCTACGTCCTGGAAAAGGCGCGCAAGGCGCACGGCGACAAGGTCGTGCTCGACAACGTGACGCTGAACTTCCTGCCGGGGGCCAAGATCGGTGTGGTCGGCCCGAACGGCGCCGGTAAGTCCAGCCTCCTCAAGATCATGGCAGGCCTGGACAAGCCGAGCAACGGCGAGGCCCGGCTCATGCCCGGCTACACCGTCGGCATGCTCGCCCAGGAGCCCCCGCTCAACGACGCCAAGACCGTCCTCGGCAACGTCGAGGAGGCGGTCGCCGAGACCAAGGCCAAGCTGGAGCGGTTCAACAAGATCGCCGAGCAGATGGCGACCGACTACTCCGACGAGCTGATGGAGGAGATGGGCAAGCTCCAGGAGGAGCTCGACCACCTCGACGCCTGGGACGTCGACTCCAAGCTCGAACTGGCCATGGACGCGCTGCGCTGCCCGCCGCCGGACGCCGACGTGACCCAGCTCTCCGGTGGTGAGCGCCGCCGGGTCGCCCTCTGCAAGCTGCTGCTGGAGGCGCCCGACCTGCTGCTGCTCGACGAGCCCACCAACCACCTGGACGCGGAGAGCGTGCAGTGGCTGGAGCAGCACCTGGCCAAGTACGCCGGCACCGTCATGGCCATCACCCACGACCGGTACTTCCTCGACAACGTGGCCAACTGGATCCTCGAGCTGGACCGCGGCCGGACCTACCCGTACGAGGGCAACTACTCCACCTACCTGGAGAAGAAGGCCGCCCGGCTGGCCGTCGAGGGGCGCCGCGACGCCAAGATGAAGAAGCGGCTCACCGAGGAGCTGGAGTGGGTCCGCTCCAACGCCAAGGCCCGCCAGACCAAGTCCAAGGCCCGTCTCGACCGGTACGACGAGATGGCCACCGAGGCGGAGAAGACCCGCAAGCTGGACTTCGAGGAGATCCAGATCCCGCCGGGCCCGCGCCTGGGCAACACGGTGATCGAGGCGCAGTCGCTCACCAAGGGCTTCGGCGACCGGATCCTGATCGACAACCTCAGCTTCTCGCTGCCGCGCAACGGCATCGTCGGCATCATCGGCCCGAACGGCGTCGGCAAGACCACCCTGTTCAAGACCATCGTCGGGCTGGAGCAGCCGACCGACGGCCAGGTCCGGGTCGGCGACACCGTCTCGCTGTCGTACGTCGACCAGAACCGGCAGGGCCTCGACGGCGACAAGACCGTCTGGGAGGTCGTCTCCGACGGCCTCGACTACCTGATGGTCGGCAAGGTCGAGATGCCGTCGCGGGCGTACATCGCCGCGTTCGGCTTCAAGGGCCCGGACCAGCAGAAGCCGACCAAGGTCCTCTCCGGCGGCGAGCGCAACCGGCTCAACCTCGCGCTGACGCTGAAGATCGGCGGCAACGTGATCCTGCTCGACGAGCCGACCAACGACCTGGACGTGGAGACCCTCTCCAGCCTGGAGAACGCGCTGCTGGAGTTCCCCGGCTGCGCCGTGGTCATCTCCCACGACCGGATGTTCCTGGACCGGGTCGCCACGCACATCCTGGCCTGGGAGGGCGACGACGAGAACCCCGCCAAGTGGTTCTGGTTCGAGGGCAACTTCGAGGCGTACGAGAAGAACAAGGTCGACCGGCTCGGCGCCGAGGCGGCCCGCCCGCACCGGGTCACCTACCGCAAGCTCACCCGCGACTGAGCATGGCGGACCGGTTCGTCTACCACTGCACGCTGCGCTGGTCCGACCTGGACGCGTACGGCCACGTCAACAACTCGCGCTTCCTCACCCTGTACGAGGAGGCCCGGGTGGCGTTGATGTTCGCCGGCGGCCGGGCGTGGGGAGTGGGCACACTCGCCGACGGGGTGGTCATCCGCCGGCACGAGGTCGACTACCTGCGCCCGGTCGACTACGCGCTCGGCCGGGCCACCGCGGCGGCGGCGCCGACCGTCCGGATCGAGCTGTGGGTCGAGGAGATCCGGGCCTCCCGGTTCACCGTCGCCTACGAGCTGTACGACGGTGACGTGCTGGCCAGCACCGCCCGCTCGGTGCTGGTCCCGTTCGACCTCGATCGCCGGGCGCCCCGGCGGATCAGCGACGACGAGCGGACCTTCCTGCTGTCGTACGCGGCGGCGGGCGGGTCGGCGTGAGCGGCGCGCCCGTGGCGACGCCGGGGCACGGTCTCGCGGGGGTGGCCGACGCGGGCGCCTTCCTGGCCCGGCTGGTCCGGTTCGACCCGGCCACGGTGGTCCGGCTGCGTCCGGTCGGTGGCAGCGGTCGTACGGCGCTCTGGGCCCGCCTGCCGTGGGACGTGCTCGTGGTCCGGACGGTGGCCGGCGACGCCCCCGGTGACGTGACGGTGGCCGCCGCCGACCTGCTGGCCCGGTTGGAGGCGGCGGGGTCGACGCTGCCGGCCCGCCGGGACGCGCAGTGGCGGTGGCCGCTGCCGCCGGCGGCGAGCCGGCAGGTGGAGCTGCTGCCCGCCGGCGAGTTGCGGCGGATCGCGGCGGCGGCGGCGGGCACCCTGCGGACCGCCAGCACCGAGGGGGTGGGCGGCCGCGCGGTCGGGCCGCGGGTGCTCCGCGACGCGCTGCTGGACCACGTCGCGGTGACGGTCGTTCCGGACGAGTCACCGGGCGAACCGGTGGAGGTCAGCCAGCGGCTCGTGCAGGGCGTGGTCCGGATGGGGTTCCTCGGCCCCGCCGAGGCCGCCGACGTCCAGGTGCGGGTGGCCGGCCGATGGGTCGGACTCGTGGGACCGTACGGGGCGGCGTGGTCGCGGAAGGTCTCGGAGCTTGCCATCCGCCCGCCCGCTGATCGTCCGAACGGCTGATCCCTCGTCATTCTTCCGGCCTGGGGCTGTCGTTGGGGGGGTGCTTCAACCCGGCTGTCCGGGTACCGTCCATCCTCGGATCCAACGCACCGTAGGCGACTGGATCCGCTGGGGAGTGAGGTGCGCGAGCGATGCCGTGGTGGTCATGGCGCCCTGGTCCCGCCGCCGGCGGTGACCCGGAAGCCCGAAGCGGGATCACAGTGGACAGCGCCGTCCGGGTCGGACCCCCGTCACCGCGCCAGCCGGGGGACGACGCTCCGGCCGCCGACCGGCCCGTGACCGCGGACATGCCGGTCACCGTCGAGCCGGTCACCCTGCGCCGGGTCTGCGACGCGCTCGACCTGCTCGACGTGCGCTACCTCGCCGACGGGGACGGCAACCTGCTGGCCATGTGGGAGCGGCACGCGGTGCTGGTCACCCTGGAGGGCCCGGAGGACGAGATCCTGGTGATGCGGGCCCGTCCACACGCGACGGTCCCGCCGGACTGGGCGGACCGGGCCTACCGGGTGGTCAACGAGTGGAACCACACCCGGCGGTTCTGCAAGGCCTACATCGGCGACCCGACCGAACGCGGCCAGCTGCCCATCTACGCCGAGCTCCAGGTGCCCTTCGGCGCCGGTGCCCACGACGCCCTGCTGGTCGAGCTGCTGGACTGCGGCGCCGCCGTGGCGTCCACGTTCGTGGACTGGCTGCACGACGAGGGCGCCCTGCTCTGAGCGGTCGGCCGGCGTCCGGGCGGGTGCGGCCCTACCCGTCCTGGGCCGGGTCCTCCATCACGTTGACCATGAAGTAGGCGGCCCGCTCCAGGTAGTCCCAGAGCGCGCCGGCGACCTCCGGCGGCAGGTCCAGCCGGTCGACCGCCCGGCGCATGTGGTGCAGCCACGCGTCCCGCTCCACCGCGCCGATCCGGAACGGGGCGTGCCGCATCCGCAGCCGCGGGTGCCCGCGCTGCGCGGAGTAGGTGTTGGGGCCACCCCAGTACTGCATCAGGAAGAGGGTCAGCCGGTCGGCGGCCGGCCCGAGGTCCTCCTCCGGGTACATCGGGCGCAGCAGCGGGTCGGTGGCGACGCCGGCGTAGAACTCGTCGACCAGCTTGCGGAAGGTGGGCTCGCCGCCGACCGCTTCGAAGAGGGTCCTCGACGCACCGGGCCGGTCGGACTCAGCTGCGGGATTCACCGTTCCATCCTGCCAGGTGCCCGGGGCGACCGGCGGGTGCGGACCGGTGCGGAGGGCTGCCGATCACGTCACAGCGTGGCTGCGGCGGCGCCGCTCACCGGAGCGGCCCTCCGGCGGGGAGCACCCGGACGGCCCGGTGCGGGGCCGGGCGGCGGCGGGAGCGGGCGGGTGTCCGCCGGCGGCGGCCTCGTTGACCCGGTGGGCGGCGTCGACCGCCGCGTCGATCGTCGCGCCGTCCGGCCAGCGCAGGATGACCACCAGCATCAGCAGCACACCGGCGGCGCTCCACGCGCCGACCACCACCGGAATGGAGAAGTGCTCCGCCAGGAGGCCGGTCACCAGGACCGCACCGCCCTGGATCACCTGGATGCCGGTGGCCATCACGCCGAAGGCGCGGGCCCGGTAGTGGACGGGCAGGGCGCGGACGAAGAGCCCGTTCGCGGTCGGGACCAGCCCGGCGACGGCGAAGCCGCAGGCGGCGGCGAGCAGGGCCACCACCAGGGGTGGCGGGTCGAGCAGCGCGGGCACCAGCATCAGCGGGGCGAGCACCGCCAGGGGGCGGACCAGGCGCAGCCGGCGGGCCGGTCCGACCGCCCGCCCGATCAGCAGTCCGCCGAGAATGTAGCCGACCGGGTTGGCGGCCATGATGACCGCCTGCGCGGCGCCGTCGTCGAGGCCGCCCCCGGCGTGCTCGCCGGCCCAGCCGGCGGCCAGGCCCTCCGGCACGATGGAGAAGAGCACGGCGCTGAAGACGAGCACCGCGATCGCCCGCAGGACCGGGGTGCCGAAGACGATCTGGAAGCCCTGCCCGGTCTCGCGCAGCAGATGGCTGCGGTGCGCCTGGGTCAGCACCGGGGCGCGGTCGCGGACCCCGAAGCGCACCAGCGCGGCGGAGGCGGCGAAGGTGGCCGCGTTGAACAGCAGCGCCGCGGTGGGGTCCACCGCGGCCAGGGCGGCGCCGAGCAGGTAGCCGACGACCTGGGCGGCCTGGCCGGCGCTGGCGCTCAGCGACAGCCCCAGCACGAGCTGGTCACCGCGGAGGACGGCCGCGGTCAGTGCCGACCGCGCGGCCTGGCTGGGCGGGTTGGCCAGCGTGGTGGCGAAGAGCAGGGCCAGGATCGCCCACACCGGTAGGCCGGGGATGGCAATCAGCGCCAGCAACGCCATCCGGATCAGGTCGCAGGCGACCATGACCTGGCGGTGGCGGTGCCGCTCGGCCAGCGCCGCGAGCAGCGGCCCGCCGACGAGCCAGGGCAGGTAGCTGACCGCGAACGCGGCGGCGGAGAGGGCGACGGACCGGCTCTGCTGGTAGACCAGCACGGTGACCGCCGCCCGGGCGACGTAGTCGCCGACCCAGGCGAGCACGCTGGCCGAGAAGACCGCTCGGAACTCGGAGTGGCCGAACACCTCGCGGAAGGTGGCGGGCCCGTCCGGAGAGGGTCGCTCGTCGGACACCGTCGCCTCCATCGTGCCCCGACCTCGGCCGGCCGTGCCGGCCTGGGGGGACCCCGTCGTAGATCTACGGATCAGCGAGGACATGATCACGCTCCGGCGGGAGCGCGTGCACCGGATTCTGCCCGATCGTCTGACAACTGGCTAGGGCGAACGGTTTGGTCGTCGCATGCCCGACTGAACGAACGGACGATACCCGAGGGTCCGCTCGGTCCGCGACCCCCGGATTTCGGCCGTCCGTCGGCGGGACTTCACGTCGGTCAGGTGGCGCCGCCTTGACCGGTGGCCGGGGTGCCGGCGGTCCCGCCGGCCAGCGGCGGCAGGCCCGGGTAGAGACGGGCGGCGGCGATCCGGGCGGTGATCCCCGAGTTCTCCAACGCCTCGGCCAGCCGGCGGCGCAGCTCCCGGCCGACGGCGTACTGTCCGTCGGCGGTCGTCTTGACCACCGTCCGGATCACCGCCCCGTCCACGGTCATCTGCTCGACGCCCAGCACCTCGGGGGCCTCGACGATCTCCGGCGCCAGCTCCGGGTCCAGGGCGACCGAGGCGGCCGCGGTCCGCAGCACAGCCGTCGCCTCCTCGGTGCCGGCGAAGCCGATCGGCAGGTCGACCACGACCAGGGCCCAGCCCTGGCTCTTGTTGCCGACCCGGACGATCTCGCCGTTGCGGATGTACCAGAGCACGCCGCGCCCGTCGCGGACGGTGGTGACCCGCAGGCCGACCGACTCCACCACCCCGGTCGCCTCGCCCAGGTCCACCGTGTCGCCGACGCCGTACTGGTCCTCGATGAGCATGAACAGGCCGGCGATCAGGTCCTTCACCAGGCTCTGCGCGCCGAAGCCCAGGGCCACGCCGGCGATGCCGGCGCTGGCCAGCAGCGGGGCGAGGTCGAAGCTGAACTCCTTGAGCACCATCAGCAGCGCGATGCCGAAGACGAACGCGGTGACCAGGCTGCGCAGCACCGACCCGATCGCCTCGGCGCGCTGGCGCCGCCGCTCGGGAATGAACTCGGCCGGGTCGACCGCCGCGCTCGGGATCCGCTCCCGCAGCGGCCGGAGCATGGTCGGCACCGCGCCGTCGGTGGTGGTGCGGACCAGCCGGTTGATCGTCCGGTGCACCGCCCACCGGGCGACGACCGCCAGCAGCAGGATCAGGACGACCCGCAGCGGCTTGAGCAGGATCCAGTAGCTGCCCTCGGCGAACCAGACCGAGTCGGTCACGTCCAGCACGGACTTGCACCAGGTGTCGCTGAGGCAGTTCTGCGAGGGCGTCGGGCTGGGCAGGATCGGTTCGGCGAGGGGGATCGGATCGGCGGCGCTCATCCTGTCTTCGTACCCCAGGCCCGGTCGCCGGTCGCGGCCGACCCACCGGGCGAGCGGCCCGCGCCACCGTGGCGGGCCAGGGGTACGGAACCGGTCATCCTCACACAGTTGGAAACAGCTTCACGTCAGACCCCGGATTAGTGCGTGCAATCCGGGGTCCGATCAGGGACTATTGGCGCAACGGACGTCGGTGGTCCCGCCGGCGTCGGTCGTGGTTCCCCGCTGCGCGGGGCGCGGCCGGCGTTGCCAGCGGTGGGAGCGGCTGGACCGGGAGGGTGAGCACGATGCCTGACATACGACCCACGGTGGGCTCCGGCGCGCTGGTTCTCAACGCCACCTACGAGCCGCTGTGTGTCGTGTCCGTGCGTCGCGCCGCGATCCTGGTGCTCTCGGCCAAGGCCGTCTGCGTCGCCGACGGCGACGGCGTCCTGCACAGCGCCCGCAACGCGCTCCCGGTGCCGTCCGTCGTCCGGCTGACCCGATTCGTGCGGGTGCCGTACCGCACCCACGTGGGGCTCTCCCGGCGGGCCATCTTCGCCCGGGACGGCTGGCGCTGCGCCTACTGCCGCGGCCCGGCCGAGACCATCGACCACGTCTTCCCGCGCAGTCGCGGTGGCCGGCACGCCTGGGAGAACGTGGTCGCCGCCTGCGCCCGCTGCAACCACACCAAGGGCGACAAGACCCCGGCCGAGCTGGGCTGGCGGCTGCACAGCCTGCCGGCGCCCCCCAAGGGGACGGCCTGGCGGGTGCTCGGTCACCGGGCACCCGACCCGCGCTGGGCCGACTGGCTCGACCTGCGGGAGCCGGCCCGCGAGCCCGAGGCCGCCTGACCCGTCGTCAGTCGCCCCGGGCCTTCACCAGCGAGGCGTACACCACCACGTTGTCGGCGTACCCGGTCGAGCCGCCGACCCAGCGGCCCCCGCAGGTGATCAGCCGCAGGTTCGGCCGGCTGAAGTCACCGAAGATCTCGTCGGCCGGCAACCGGTCCTTGTCGTAGCGCTCCACCTGGTCGACCTCGAAGACGGCCACCCGGCGGTCCTCCCGGGTCACCTCGACCGTGTCCCCCTCCCGCAACTCCTTGAGGCCGTGGAAGACCGCCGGCCCGGTGGTGGTGTCGACGTGCCCGACGATCACCGCCGGCCCGTACTGGCCGGGGGTGGGGCCCTGGTCGTACCAGCCCGCCTCCTGGGCGCGGGCGGTCTCGGGAGCGGCGATGCTGCCGTCGCGGGCGACGCCCACCTGGTGCACCGGCGCCCGCAGGTCGAGCTCACCGATCGTGATCTCGGTGGGCGGGCTGGCCGGCAGCACCGGGAACTTCTTCGGCGGAGGGCGCAGCCCCGCGATGAACCGGTCCGGCAGCACGCTCAGGCCGGTGACCTGCTCGACGCCGAGCATCGCGACGATCAGCGCCATCAGGCTGGCGATCACCAGCACCGGCGCGCCCGGCCCCCGGCCCCGGTAGCGGCCCGGTCGGGCCGTCCGGCTCGGCTGGGCCGTCCGGCTCGGCTGGGCCGTCCGGCGCGGCGGCGGCCGTACCGGATTGGCCCGGGCGGCCGGGTCCGGCGTGGCGACGCTGGCGGAGCAGGCCTGGCCGGCGACCCGGCGGAGCCGGCCGGCGGCCCGGCGGGCGAGCCGGGCCGCGGCCCGTGCCCGGTCCCGACCCGACCTCCGCTCAGGCGTGGGTGCGCCGGCCATGGCGGTGACGGGTCAGGAGCGGGTGCCGGCGCGACGACGGCCGCCGCCGAAGACCCCGAGGCCGGCCACCACCGCCAGCACGGAGAGGCCGCCCACCAGCAGCAGCGAACCGGGGCCCCGGTCGGCGGTGCCGCCGGCCCCGGTCGCCGGGCCCTTGGTCGGCTGGGCCATCTGCAGCACGGTGAGTTTCGTCGACGCCGTGTTGCCGTTGTCGCAGCGCAGGTCGACCGGGTAGTCGCCCGGTTCCTTGCTGCCCGGCACGGTGACCGCGCCGGTGAGGAAGCCGTTGTCCGGCCGGAGCATCACCCGGCCGAAGGCGTCGCTGTGCACGTCGGCCTGCTCGTTGTTGGCGTTGTCGCAGCTGGCCCGGATGCTGACCCGGCTGCCGGCCTGCACGCTGTTCGGTGTGACCTCGACGAAGACCTCCTCGCCGGCCCGAGCCGGCGACGCGGTCGCCAGGATGAACGCCCCGACCAGGCCGAGCATGCTCAGCACGGCCGTCAGGGCACGATGTGCCACGAGCCCCCGCATGATTCCCCCCTCCCGGTGCGGTGCACCGGAATCCTGCTGACGGGCAGTGGAGGCTGTTTTCCCGCTGGCCCCCGGGCAAACCCGCCCCGGCCCCGCCCGCTCGCCGACCCACCCGCCCCGCCGACCCACCCGCCCGGCCCGCCCGCCCGGCCCGCCCGGGCAAGATCGCGCTGAATCCTGGAAGTAGTGGCTTCCCGAGCCGGGTGAGGGGACTACATCCAGGATCGAGCACGATCTTGCCCGGGCGGGGCCCGGGCGGTGGCGGGGGCGGGCGGCGTCAGCGGCGGGGCGGTGGGGTGAGCGGGGCGACCGGGTGCCAGTCGAGCGGGGTGGAGAGCACCATCGTGCTGGACGGCTGCCCGTACGGGGCGAGTCGGTCGATGACCGCCTCGAAGTCCCCGATCGACCCGGCCGCGACCTTGAGCATGCTGCACGCGTCCCCGGTGATCCGGTGGATCTCCCGGATCTCCGGCCAGTCGGCGACCTCGGGGTCGTGCAGGATGCAGCGCGCGCCGTAGCAGGACATCCGGATCAGCGCGACCACGGCGCGACCGGCCCGGGTCAGGTCCACGTGGGCGTGGTAGCCGGTGATCACCCCGGACTCCTCCAGCCGGCGGACCCGCTCGGCCACCGCCGGTGGGGAGAGGTGCACCCGGCGGGACAGCTCGCTGAACGACAGCCGGGCATCGTTCTGGAGTTCCCGCAGCAGCGCCCAGTCCATGTCATCCACGCAGGAACTTTACCTTCCTGAGGTCGAGGCGGGTAAGACCCTTCCGAGCAGAAGGTGATCAGCGGGGAGTGCCGTTGAATCGGCATTCCATTCGGCGTTCTCACCGCGAGATCATGTCGTCACCCCGGCTCATGGAGGAGGCGACACGATGGAACACCCCACCCTGGCCGCGGTGGTGCGCCCGGCGACCCCGCAGCAACGCACCGCGCGGGCGGCCCGCAACGGCGGCGAGCCGACCCTGGAGTTCACCGAGCGGGTCCCGTACGACGCGTACGTGCACGCCAGCACCCTGCACTCGCTTCAGCAGCCGCTCAGCTCGGACCCGGGCGAGATGTCCTTCCTGATGGTCAGCCAGATCATGGAGCTGTACTTCGGGCTGACCTGCCACGAGCTGCGCCAGGCCCAGCGGGACCTGCGGGCCGACCGGGTCTGGGAGGCGCTCGCCCCGCTGCGGCGGGCCGCCCTGCACCTGGAGGGGCTCAACGCCGCCTGGCGCGGGCTGCGCTGGATGACCCCGGCCGACTTCAACCGGTTCCGCAACCTGCTCGGCGAGGGCTCCGGATTCCAGTCCGCGATGTACCGCCACCTGGAGTTCCTGCTCGGCCTCCGGGACCCGGCCCTGATCCGCCCGTTCCGCCGCCAGCAGGAGGTCTACGACGGGCTGTGCGCGACCCTCGCCGCGCCGAGCCTCTGGGACGACGTCGTCGCCCTGCTCGCCCGGCAGGGACACGACCTCCCCGCCGACCTGCTCGACCGGGACGTCACCGTCGAGCACCGGTCGCATCCCCTGGTCGAGGCGGCCTGGCTGGAGGTCTACGGCGACGAGGGGCCGGACAACCACCTCCGGCTGCTCGGCGAGGCGCTCACCGAGGTGGCCGAGCAGTTCGGCGACTGGCGGTGGAACCACATCAAGGCCGTCCAGCGCACCATGGGCGCCAAGGTCGGCAGCGGTGGTTCCGCCGGGCTGGCGTGGCTGCAGCGCAGCATGGCCCGGGTGGTCTTCCCGGAGCTGTGGTCGGCTCGGACGGCGATGTGAACGGGGGACGGACCATGCGGACCGACGAGCAGGAGGCGCGCCGCCTCGACCGGGCCGACCCCGGACACCGCCACCTCTTCCACGTACCGGCCGCCGACGGGGGGCGCTACTCCGAGGCCGCGTACCTGGCCGGCAACTCGCTGGGACTGCAGCCCCGGGCCACCCGGGACGAGCTCCTCGCCGACCTGGACGCCTGGCGCCGGCTCGGCGTGGAAGGGCACCTGGAGGCGGCGCGGCCGTGGCTGCCGTACCACGAGCTGCTGACGGCGCCCGCCGCGCGACTGGTCGGCGGGTCGCCGGCGGAGACCGTGGTGATGAACTCCCTCACCGTCAACCTGCACCTGCTGATGGTGAGCTTCTACCGGCCGGCGGGGCAGCGGACCCGGATCGTCATCGAGGACACCGCCTTCCCGTCGGACAGCTACGCGGTGCGCAGCCAGGCCCGCTTCCACGGCCTGGACCCCGACGCCACGGTGGTCCGGCTGACCCCGCGCGCCGGCGAGGACACCCTGCGCACCTCCGACGTGTGCGAGTTCCTGGCCGCCGAGGGCGACACCGTCGCGCTGGTCCTGCTCGGCGGGGTCAACTACCTCACCGGCGAGCTGATGGACATCCCGGCGATCACCGCCGCCGGTCGGGCCGCCGGCGCGGTCGTCGGCTGGGACCTGGCGCACGCGGTCGGGAACGTGCCGCTGGGCCTGCACGACTGGGACGTCGACTTCGCCGCCTGGTGCTCCTACAAGTACCTGAACTCCGGTCCGGGCGCGCTCGCCGGGGTCTTCGTCCACGAGCGACACCTGGGCGACCCCGACCTGCCCCGCTTCGAGGGCTGGTGGAGCACCGAGGCGGCCACCCGGTTCGAGATGACCCCGGTCGCCCGACCGCCGGCCACCGTCGAGGCGTGGCAGATCTCCAACCCGCCGATCTTCGCGATGGGCCCGGTGCGGACCTCGCTGGAGCTCTTCGAGGCGGTCGGCATGGCGGCGCTGCGGGAGCGCAGCATCCGGCTCACCGGCTTCCTGGAAAAGCTGCTCGACGAGGTCACCCCCGGCCGGCCGCTGACCGTGGTCACGCCCCGGGACCCGGCGCGGCGCGGCTGTCAGCTCTCGGTGCGCATCGGCGCGGGCAGCGCGAACGAGCTGGCCAAGCGGCTGCGCCACGAGCACGGCGTGATCGCCGACGCCCGGGAGCCGGACGTGGTCCGGTTCGCCCCGGTGCCGCTCTACTCGACGTACCACGACTGCTGGCGGGTCGCCGACGCGCTGGCCGCGACGGTGGAGGGCACCGCATGACGGCGCAGCGGGATGAGATCGCGGTGGTCGGTGCCGGCCTCGCCGGCTGCCTGCTGGCCTGTTTCCTGGCCCGGCGCGGCTACCCGGTGGCGCTATACGAGCGGCGGCCCGACCCGCGTACCGGGCGGGTCGAGCGGGGCCGCTCGATCAACCTGGCGCTCTCCGAGCGCGGCCTCGACGCGCTGCGCCGGATCGGCCTGGACGAGCAGGTGATGGCGGACGCGCTGCCGATGCGCGGCCGGATGATCCACCCGGTGGCGGGGGCGGCGCAGTTCCAGTCGTACAGCGTCTCCGGCGACCGGGCGATCAACTCGATCAGCCGGGGGACGCTCAACAACGCGCTGCTCACCGCCGCGGCCGCGCTGCCCGGGGTCCGGCTGGCCTTCGACCACCGGCTGGTCGGGCTCGACCCGGCCACCGGCGCGATGACCTTCGAGACCCCGCAGGGCAAGGTCGCCGCCACCGCGTCGGTCGTCCTGGGCGCCGACGGCGCCGGCTCCGCCGTGCGCGGGCAGCTCCTCGGGTACGACGTGCTGACCGAGAGCCTGGACTTCCTGGACTACGGCTACAAGGAACTCACCATCCCGCCGCTCGGCGGCGAGTTCGCCCTCGACCCGGAGGCGCTGCACATCTGGCCGCGCGGCACCTCGATGATGATCGCGCTGCCCAACCCGGACCGCTCGTTCACCTGCACGCTCTTCTGGCCGACCCACGGCACCGCCAGCTTCGCCTCGCTGGGCAGCCCGGCCGCGATCGAGCGGCACTTCGCCACCCACTACCCGGACCTGCTGCCGCTCGCCCCGAACCTGGTCGACGACTATCAGCACAACCCGGTCGGCGTGCTCGGCACGGTGCGCTGCAATCCGTGGCAGGTGGGTGGGAAGGTCGGTCTGCTCGGCGACGCGGCGCACGCCGTCGTGCCGTTCTACGGCCAGGGCGCGAACTGCGCCTTCGAGGACGTCGTCGAGCTGGACCGCTGCCTCGACGAGTGCGGTGACGAGTGGTCGGCCGCGCTGCCGTTGTTCCAGCGGCGCCGCCAGGACAACGCCGAGGCGATCGCCCGGATGGCGCTGGCCAACTTCGTGGAGATGCGGGACAAGGTCGCCTCGCCGGTCTTCCGGACCCGCAAGCGGGTCGAACACGCACTGGAACGGGCCCTGCCCGGCCGGTACGTTTCGCAGTACGAGCTGGTCTCCTTCTCCACCGTCCCGTACGCCGAGGTGCGCCGCCGGGTACGGCGGCAGTACGCGGTGGCGGGGGCGGTGGTCGCCGGGGCGGTGGCGCTGCTGGCCACCGGGATCGGTGCGGCGATCGGCCGAGGGAGGCGGGGATGACGCGCTGGGATGCCCGGCTGATGGCCGGACGGGCCCCCGACGGGCCGGCGCTGCTGCGCAACTTCGTCGGCGGTGAGTTCGTCGACGCCGGCGCGCGCTTCACCAAGCGCAGCCCGGTCACCGGCGAGCCGGTCTTCGAGGTGGTCGAGGCGTCGAGGTCGACAGTGGACGACGCGGTGGCCGCGGCCCGGTCGGCGCTGCGCGGACCGTGGGGCCGGATGGGGGAGCGGGAACGCGCCGAGGTGCTGCGCCGGGTCGCCGACGAGCTGGAACGCCGCTTCGACGACCTGGTCACCGCCGAGGTCGCCGACACCGGCAAGGCCATCTCGCAGGCCCGCACCCTCGACATCCCGCGCGGCGCGGCGAACTTCCGGGCGTTCGCCGAGATCGCGGCGACGGCACCGACCGAGTCGTTCACCACGGTCACCCCGACCGGCGGCCGGGCGCTCAACTACGCCGTCCGCAAGCCGGTCGGCGTGGTCGCGGTCATCGTGCCGTGGAACCTGCCGCTGCTGCTCCTCACCTGGAAGGTCGCCCCCGCCCTGGCCTGCGGCAACGCCGTGGTGGTCAAGCCCAGCGAGGAGACCCCCGCCTCGGCGACGCTGCTCGCCGAGGTGATGGCCGCCGCCGGTGTGCCCGACGGGGTGTTCAACCTGGTGCACGGCTTCGGGCCGGACTCGGCCGGGGAGTTCCTCACCCGGCACCCGGACGTGGACGCGATCACCTTCACCGGTGAGTCCGCCACCGGCGGCGCCATCATGCGCGCCGCGGCGGACGGGGTGAAGGCGGTCTCCTTCGAGCTGGGCGGCAAGAACGCCGGGCTGGTCTTCGCCGACGCCGACCTGGACGCCGCGGTGGCCGGGTCGGTCCGGTCCAGCTTCACCAACGGCGGCCAGGTCTGCCTCTGCACCGAGCGGATCTACGTGCAGCGGCCGGTCTTCGAGGAGTTCACCGACCGGCTGGCCCGGCGCGCCGACGAGCTGGCGTACGGCTGGCCGGCCGACGAGGCCACGGTGAACATGCCGCTGATCTCGCACCAGCACCGGGACAAGGTGCTCGGCCACTACGACCTGGCCCGCGCCGAGGGGGCCGAGGTGCTGGCCGGGGGCGGGGTGCCGCGCTTCGGCGACGCCCGCGACGGTGGCGCGTACGTGCAGCCGACCGTGCTCACCGGGCTCGGCCCGCGGGCCCGCACCAACACCGAGGAGATCTTCGGCCCGGTGGTGCACGTCGCGCCCTTCGACACCGAGGACGAGGCGTACGCGCTGGCCAACGGCACCGAGTACGGCCTGGCGGCGGCCGTCTGGACCCGGGACGTCGGCCGGGCGCACCGGGCCGGCGCCCGGCTGGACGCCGGCATCGTCTGGGTCAACACCTGGTTCCTGCGCGACCTGCGCACCCCGTTCGGCGGGGTGAAGGCGTCCGGGATCGGCCGGGAGGGTGGCGTGCACTCGCTCGACTTCTACTCCGAACTCACCAACGTCTGCGTGGACCTGACATGAGCGTCGACATCGAAGCGGCGAACCGGGAGCTGGCCGAGGCCCGGTCGAGCGGCAAGCCCTGCCCGCCGCTGCGCGGGCGGCTGCTGCCGGAGTCCGACGTCGAGTCGGCGTACCGGGTGCAGCAGCTCCAGGCGCGGGCCTGGCAGGGCCGGGGCGAGCGCCGGGTGGGCGCGAAGATCGGGCTGACCTCCCGGGCGGTGCAGGAGAGCTTCGGCGTCTTCCAGCCGGACTTCGGCGTGCTGACCGACGCGATGGCGGTCGGCGACGGCGTGGAGGTGCCGATCGACCGGCTGCTCCAGCCCCGGGTGGAGGCGGAGATCGCCTTCGTGCTCGGCGCGGACCTGCCCGACGAGCGGGTCACCACCGTCGACCTGATCCGCGCGGTCGACCACGTGCTGCCGGCGATCGAGATCGTCGACTCGCGGATCGCCGGCTGGGACATCTCCATCGTGGACACCGTCGCCGACAACGCCTCCAGCGGGTTGTTCGTGCTCGGCACCACGCCCCGCCGGCTCACCGACGTGGACCTGCGGTTGTGCGGGATGGTGCTGGAGCACGCGGGGGAGCCGGTCTCGGTCGGCGCGGGGGCGGCCTGCCTCGGCAATCCGCTGCACGCGCTCCAGTGGCTGGCCGGCACGCTGGCCCGCGCCGGCGACCCGCTGCGCGCCGGGGACGTGGTGCTCTCCGGGGCGCTCGGCCCGATGGTGCCGGTCACCCCGGGCGCCGGGTACGAGGCGCGGATCTCCGGCCTCGGTTCGGTTCGGACCTGTTTCTCGAAGGAGGCCCGGGCATGACCACGGGCGTGGCGGTGATCGGGTCCGGCAACATCGGCACCGATCTGATGATCAAGGTGTTGCGGCTGAGCGACAGCCTGCGGATGGTGGCCATGGCCGGCATCGACCCCGCCTCCGACGGGCTGGCCCGGGCCCGGCGGCTCGGCGTGGCCACCACCGCCGAGGGCGTGGCGGGGCTCGTCGCGCTGCCCGAGTTCGCCGACGTGGAGCTGGTCTTCGACGCGACCTCGGCCGGCGCGCACCGGCACAACGACGCGGTGCTGCGCGCGCACGGCCGGACCGTGGTCGACCTGACCCCGGCCGCGCTCGGCCCGTACGTGGTGCCGCCGGTCAATCTGGACGAGCACCTGCACGAGAGCAACGTCAACATGGTGACCTGCGGCGGGCAGGCGACCGTCCCGATCGTCGCCGCCGTCGGCCGGGTCACCCCGGTCGCGTACGGGGAGATCGTCGCCTCGATCGCCTCGCGCTCGGCCGGGCCGGGCACCCGGGCCAACATCGACGAGTTCACCGAGACCACCGCCCGGGCGATCGAGGTGGTCGGCGGCGCGCGGCGCGGCAAGGCGATCATCGTGCTCAACCCGGCCGAGCCGCCGCTGCTGATGCGGGACACGGTCTACTGCCTCTGCCCGGACGCCGACGCCGACCGGTCCGCCATCGCCGCCTCGGTGGCCGACATGGTCGCCACGGTCCAGGAGTACGTCCCCGGTTACCGGCTCAAGCAGGACGTCCAGTTCGACCGGGTGGACACCCACGTGCCGGCGCTGGGGCGGCGGTTCGACGGGCTCCAGGTCTCCGTCTTCCTGGAGGTCTCCGGGGCCGGGCACCACCTGCCCGCGTACGCCGGGAACCTGGACATCATGACCTCGGCCGCGCTGCGGACGGCGGAACGGCTCGTGGCCCTGCGCAAGGGGGTGTCGGCGTGACCGACCTGTACATCCAGGACGTGACGCTGCGCGACGGCATGCACGCCGTCGCCCACCGCTACACCGTCGACCAGGTGCGGACCATCGCCGCCGCGCTGGACGCCGCCGGGGTCGCCGCGATCGAGGTGGCGCACGGCGACGGGCTGGCCGGGTCCAGCGTCAACTACGGCCACGGCGCGGCGAGCGACGCCGACTGGATCGCGGCGGCCGCGGAGGTGCTGACGAACGCGCGGCTGACCACCCTGCTGCTGCCGGGCATCGGCACCATCGCCGACCTGAAGGCGGCGAAGGCGCTCGGCGTGACCAGCGTCCGGATCGCCACGCACTGCACCGAGGCGGACATCTCCGCCCAGCACATCTCCTGGGCCCGGGAGAACGGCATGGACGTCTCCGGGTTCCTGATGATGTCGCACATGTCCGACCCGGCCGGGCTGGCCGCCCAGGCGAAGCTGATGGAGTCCTACGGGGCGCACTGCGTCTACGTCACCGACTCCGGTGGCCGGCTGCTGATGTCCGACGTGGCGCAGCGGGTCGACGCGTACCGGCAGGTGCTGGCGCCGGAGACGCAGATCGGCATCCACGCGCACCACAACCTGTCGCTCGGGGTGGCCAACAGCGTGGTCGCGGTCGAGCACGGCCGGATCCTCGGCGCGGGACCGCTCGGCTCCCCGTCCGGCCGGACCGTCCGCGTCGACGCCTCCCTCGCCGGCATGGGCGCGGGCGCCGGGAACGCGCCGCTGGAGGTCTTCGTCGCGGTCGCCGAGCTGCACGGCTGGAAGCACGGCTGCGACGTCTTCGCGCTGATGGACGCCGCCGACGACGTGGTGCGGCCGTTGCAGGACCGGCCGGTCCAGGTCGACCGGGAGACGCTCTCGCTCGGGTACGCGGGGGTCTACTCCAGCTTCCTGCGGCACGCCGAGCGCGCCTCGACCCGGTACGGGGTGGACGTCCGCTCGATCCTGGTCGAGCTGGGCCGGCGGCGGATGGTCGGCGGCCAGGAGGACATGATCGTGGACGTGGCGCTGGACCTGGCCGGTCGGCGTGAGCAGCAGGGGGAGACCGCATGATCGGGCCGGACACCGCGGGGATCGCCGAGCGGCTCGGTGTGGCCGCCGACACCGCCACCGCGATCGGCCAGCTCGCCGCCGAGACCGGGCTGGACGTCGACGCCGCGTACGCGGTGCAGACCGCGCTGGTGCAGCGCCGGCTGGACCGGGGTGAGCGGCTGGTCGGGCTCAAGATGGGGCTGACCAGCCGGGCGAAGATGGCCCAGGTCGGGGTGGACGAGGTGATCTGGGGCCGGCTCACCGACGTGATGCGGGTCCCCGACGGCGGCACGGTCGACGTCGCCGACTTCATCCACCCCCGGGTCGAGCCGGAGGTGGCCTTCCTGCTGGACCGGCTCCCCGAGCCGGGTGAGCCGGTGGCTTCCTTCACCGACGCGGTCCGGGCCGTCGCCCCGGCGATCGAGCTGATCGACTCCCGGTACGCGAACTTCACCTTCTCCCTGCCGGACGTGGTCGCCGACAACACCTCGGCGGCGGCGTTCGTGGTGGGGCCGTGGTCGCCGGTGCCGGACGGGTTGGACAACCTGGGCGTGCTGCTGGAGATCGACGGGCGGGTGGCGCAGGTCGGTTCGACCGCCGCGATCCTCGGTGATCCGCGCCGGGCCCTGGACGAGGGGATCCGGCTGGCCGGGCGGCACGGGGTACGGCTCCGCGAGGGCTGGGTCTTCCTCGCGGGCGCCGCCACGGCCGCCGTGCCGCTGCGGCCCGGCGCGCACGTGCGGGCCGTGGTGGAGAAGCTCGGGACCGCCTCGCTGCGGGCCGCGTCGTGACCGCCCGGGTGGTCGCCGGCAAGGCCGTCCCGCGGGGGGCGTTCCCGCACGTCAAGGTCGCGGGCGGGTTCGTCTTCGTCTCGGGTACGTCGTCGCGCCGGCCGGACAACACCTTCGCCGGCGTGACGGTGGACGAGTTCGGCACGACCGACCTGGACATCCGGGCGCAGACCCGCGCGGTCATCGAGAACATCGGTGACCTGCTGCGCTCGGTCGGCGCCGACCTGGCCGACCTGGTGCAGGTGACCTCCTACCTGGTCAACATGAACGACTTCGGTGGGTACAACGAGGTGTGGGCGGAGTTCTTCGACGCCACCGGGCCGACCCGGACGACGGTGGCGGTGCACCAGTTGCCGCATCCGCACCTGCTGATCGAGATGCAGGCCGTGGCGCTACTACCGTCGGGAGGCAGTCATGAGTGAGATCGCCGAGCCGTTCAGCTTCTCCGGCTGGATCGGGGAGAACCAGCACCTGCTCAAGCCGCCGGTGGGCAACAAGGAGATGCTGCCCGGCAGCGACGACTTCATCGTCATGGTGGTGGGCGGGCCCAACCAGCGCACCGACTTCCACGTCGACCCGTACGAGGAGTTCTTCTACCAGGTCAAGGGCAACATGCACATCAACCTGATGCTCCCCGAGGGGCCGCGCACGGTGCACGTGCGCGAAGGCCAGATGTGGATGCTGCCGCGCGACACCCCGCACTCGCCCCAGCGACCGGAGGCCGGCTCCATCGGCATGGTCATCGAGCGGGTCCGCGAGGAGGGCACCCTGGAGCGGTTCCAGTGGTACTGCCCCGACTGCCACCACAAGGTGCACGAGGTCGAACTCCAGGTCCGCGACATCGCCGCCGACCTGCCCCCGGTCTTCGCCGCGTTCTACGCCGACGAGAAGGCCCGGACCTGCGGCAACTGCGGCGCCCTGCACCCGGGCAAGGGCTGATGCGCGCTCCGGTGGTCGACGTGCACACGCACGTCGTACCGAAGGGGTGGCCGGACCTCGCCGCGGCCTGCGGCGGGTCCGGCTGGCCGCGGCTGCGGATCGACTCCGAACGCGCGGCCATGATCATGGTGGGGGAGACGGAGTTCCGGCCGGTCGGGGCCGAGTGCTGGGACGCCCCGACCCGGCTGGGCGACATGGACGCCGACGGCGTCGACGTGCAGGTGGTCTCGCCGACCCCGGTCTTCTTCAGCTACGACCGCCCCGCCGACCAGGCGGTGAAGGTCGCCCGGATCTTCAACGACCTCACCCTGGAGGTCACCGCCGCCGGTGGTGACCGGCTGGTGCCCTTCTGTCAGGTGCCGTTGCAGGACCCGGACGCGGCCTGCGCCGAGCTGGACCGCTGCCTGGCCACCGGTCACGTCGGGGTGGAGATCGGCAACCACGTCGGCGACCGTGACCTCGACGACGCGGGCATCGTGCAGTTCCTGACCCACTGCGCCGAGGTCGGCGCGCCGGTCTTCGTGCACCCGTGGGACATGCCCGACGGGCCCCGGCTGGACCGGTGGATGGCCCGTTGGCTGGCCGGGATGCCCGCCGAGACGCACCTGTCGGTGCTGGCGATGATCCTCGGCGGCGTCTTCGACCGGGTGCCCGAGACGCTGCGGATCTGCTTCGCGCACGGCGGCGGCAGCTTCCCGTTCTGGCTGGGCCGCGCCGACAACGCCTGGCACCGCCGGGGCGACCTGGTACGCGGCGCCTCCACGATGCCGCCGAGCCGTTACGTCGACCGGTTCAGCGTCGACTCGGTGGTCTTCGCGCCGGCCGCGCTGCGGCTGCTGGTGGAGACGGTCGGCGAGGACCGGGTCATGCTCGGCAGCGACTACCCGTACCCGCTGGGGGAGCGGCCGGTCGGCCAGGTCGTGCACCGGTCCGACTTCCTCACCGCCGCGCAGCGCGACAAGCTGCTCTCCGGCAACGCCCTGCGCTTCCTCGGCAGACCGGGTATATAAAGACGGCAAGACGATATACACTCTTCCCGTGAAGACCGTTATCGATCTTGATGATGAACTGCTCGAACGGGCCCGGCGCGAGCTGGGCACCAAGAGCAAGAAGGACACCATCCACGCGGCGCTCCGGCTGGTGGCGGAGCGCAGCGAGCGCCTTGAGGCCGTGCGCGAGCTGCTCGCGGTCGACCGGGACTGGACCGGCATCGTCGATGACGACAAGACGCCACAGGGTCGGCAGGACGCGGCGTGACCTTTCCGGGCGGTCTCTACCTCATCGACACGTCGGCGTGGGCCCGGCTGCGGCTGCCGGTGGTGCACAAGCGACTGGCGGCGATCCTGGAGGAAGGTCTCGCGGCGACCTGTCTGCCGCTCGACCTGGAGGACGGACGGAGCGCTCGCGACTTCCGCGACGCCATGACGATCCGTGCCCGCCGCGCCCAGTTGATGACCGAGCTGCCGGTTACCGCTGCGGTGTCCACGCGGGCGCGTGACCTTCAGCTGGCGCTGACCGCGCACGGCCAGCACCGGGCGGCGAGTCCGGTGGACGTCACGGTCGCGGCGGTCGCCGCCGAGTACTCGGCGACGGTGCTGCACTACGACCGGGACTTCGACCTGCTGGCGGAGGTCGGCGGGCCCCGGTCCGAGTGGGTGGCCCCACCCGGCACCCTGTCCTGACCCTCCCGCGCCGGTGCCCGTCGACCGGCGGGGTGACCGGCCGACGGGCAGCTGGCCCGACGATGTGGCTCAGGAGTGGGGGCAGGTGTCCCGGTACTCCTGGATCGCCGTGCCGCGTGGCGCCGGGCAGAGGAACTGTTCGTAGCGGGTGTCGTCGTCCACGAACCGCTTGAGCCAGGAGATGCTGTACTTGGCGACGGTCACGTTCGACGACGTGGGCGCCGAGTGGCTGGCCGCGTTGAGTTCGAGGTACGCCTTGTCCAGGGTGGACGGCAGGCTGGTGTAGAACGGCTCCGAGTGCGAGGTCACCGGGGCGATGGAGTCGTTCTCCGCGCCGACGACCAGCGTCGGGACGCGTACCCCGGACCAGTTCTTGACGGTGTGCCAGCCGGTCAGCGGGATCGCGGCCTGCAACGCCGGCCGGGTGTTCGCCGCGGACAGGCTGCCGCCGCCGCCCATCGAGTGGCCCATCACGGCGAGCCGGTTCCGGTCGATCCGGGTCCGCACCGTACTGGCGGTGGTGAGGTGGTCCAGGGCGGCGAGCAGCTGGGTGCCGCGACTGGCCGGCTGGTCGTAGCGGGAGAGGGTGTCGATGGTGACGACGACGAAGCCCTGCGAGGCCAGCCGGGGGCCGAGCCAGGCCACGCTGGACTGGGTCGCGGTGTAGCCGGGGGAGATCGCCACCGCGCCGAAGGTGCCCTCGGCGGTGCTGGTGGGGTAGTAGACGGTGCCGCCGCGGAAGCCGCTGACGCTGGAGGCGGCGATGGTGGTCTGGGCGATGGCGAACGGGCCGCGGCTCGCCTCGATGCTCGCCACGGTGGGGTCGGGGCCGCGCTGGTAGGGGCTGGCGGCGGCCTGGGCGGCCGGCGCGGCGGTCAGGCCGGCGCCGACCAGGATCAGGGTCAGCACGGCGCGGACGGTGGCGGTGGTCCAGCGGGGGGCCGGACGGTGCCGGGGGACGGTGGGGGCTGCGGGTGGCATGTGGTCGCTCCCTGTGGGGTGCGGAGCCGGCGGTTCCGGTGCCGGTGGTGGTGGGCGGTCCGGAACCGATCGATGTATGTTCATCGATACGTAATGGTCCGTCGCGGCGTCCGCCGCAGCCAATCCCGGGCGGCCCCTGTCATCGCGATATGTGGCAACCGGCGTCCTCGCCGCCCGGCGGTCGGTCGTGTCGCCGCCGCCACCGGCGTCCGACCGGGCAGGATGAGGGAATGGCCGAGCCGCACGACCTGACCGCGCTGGAGCAGGCGGCCGCGATCTCCCGCGGCGAGCTGACCAGCGCCGAACTGGTCGCGCACCACCTGACGCGGGTCGACGCGCTCGGCGACACGGTCGGCGCGTTCGTCACCGTCACGCCCGAGCGGGCGCTCGACGCCGCGCGCGCCGCCGACGCGGTGCCGGCCGAGCGGCGCGGCCCGCTGCACGGCGTCCCGACCGCGATCAAGGACCTGACGCTCACCGCCGGGGTGCGCACCACCTTCGGCTCGGCGGCCTTCGTCGACTTCGTCCCGCCGGTCGACGCCGACGTGGTCCGGCTGATGACCGCCGCCGGGCTGGTCAGCCTCGGCAAGACCACCACCTCCGAGCTGGGCTGCTCGCTCTACTCCGAGGGTCTGGTCGCGCCACCGGCCCGCAACCCGTGGGACCTGGCGTACACCGCCGGCGGGTCCAGCGGCGGCGCGGCGGCCGCGGTCGCCACCGGGCTGGTGCCGGTCGCCCAGGGCTCCGACGGCGGGGGGTCGCTGCGCATCCCCGCCGCCCTCTGCGGACTGGTCGGCTACAAGCCCAGCCGCGGGCTGGTCTCCGGCGGTCCACTCGGCTTCGGCGCGTTCGGGCTGCCCACCAACGGCCCGATCGGGCGCACCGTCGCCGACGTCGCCGCCCTGCTCGACGCGATGGCGGTGCCCGTGCCCGGCGAGCCGTACCTGCCGCCGCCCCGACCCGCCGGCGGCTACCTCGGCGTGGCGCGCCGGGCCGACCCGGGACGGCTGCGCGTCGGGCGGTTCACCGCCCCCATGCTCGCCGACGAGCCGGTCCACCCGGAGTGCGTCGCCGCCGTGGACCGGGCCGCCGCGCTGCTCACCGCGGCCGGCCACGAGGTGGTCGAGATCGACCCGCCGCTCGGACCCGCGACGTGGCCGCTCTTCGAGACCGTCTGGTACGCCCTGGCGCTCGCCCCGGTGCCCCCCGCACGGGAGGCCCAACTGCTGCCGCTGACCCGGTTCCTGCGCGAGCGGGGCGCGGCGCTCGGCGCCGGCGCGCTGCTGACCACGCTCGGCGAGCTCCAGGCGCAGGTACGGCTCGGCGCCCGTCGCACCGCCGGCTACGACCTGCTGCTCTGCCCCACCCTCACCGCGCCCCAGGCGCCGGTGGGCTGGTTCACCGCCGACGGGGACCCGGCGGCGGATTTCGACCGCCAACGCCGGTTCTCGCCGTACTGCGCCATCTTCAACGTCACGGGCGATCCGTCCGTGTCGGTGCCCGTCGGCCGTACCGCGGCGGGCCTCCCGGTCGGGGTGCTGCTGTCCGGTCGCTACGGCGACGACGCCCGGTTGGTCGCCGCCGCGGCGCAACTGGAACACTGCGGTGACGGGTGGGATCGGCACCCCGCAATCTGGCGGGGGGTCGACTCCGCTAACGTGAATGGCAGTGGGCTCGGGCGGTCCGCGGCATGATCGTCCACCCGAAACCGGATGCTCTGGTCTCTCTTCCGCCTGGGGGCGTTGGGATTGTCTGTCACTGACACTTTGCTGATCTTCGCCGGCATCCCGGCGGCCGTGGTGCTGGTGATCGTCGGACTGATCTTCGCCGGCAACCGCCACGGTGGTGGCGCCAAGCGCTACCGGCCGGGCCGGCCCTTCGACTTCACTCCGGTCTGGTTCCTGGGCCACCCGGAGCAGCTGGCCGACTCGGCCGGCACCGCCCTGGCCGCGGGCGCGCAGGCGCCCGCGCTGACCAGCCGCAAGCAGGAGCAGGCCGGCGTCGAGGCACCGGCCGGTGGAACCGGAGGCGCAAGTGACCGTTGGTGAGCTGCAGCCCGGCTCGGGCACGGGCACGCCGCCCGACGTGCTGGACGGGCCCTTCTCGACCCGCCAACTGCTGCGTATCGACGAGGCGCTGCGCCTGGCCGACCAGGGCAGCGGACTGGTCTTCTCGGTCTACGTGGGCGGCCTGGACGAGCCGATCCGCGAGCACGCCGAGCGGCTGCACCGCCAGCTCGCCGAGCCCGACCGGTCGGTGCTGATCGCCGTGTCGCCCAACCAGCGCCAGCTGGAGATCGTCACCGGCCGGTACGCGCGCAAGCGGATCCCCGACACGTACGTCAGGCTCGCCGCGCTGAGCATGGTCGCGTCCTTCGGCGGCGGCGACCTGGCCGGCGGCATCATCCAGGGCCTCGACCAGCTCGCCAGCCACGCCGGCAGGGGCTGAGTCCCCGCAGGCACGACGAAGCCCGGCCCGCGTGACGCGGGCCGGGCTCTCTCGTTTCTCAGCGGGGCCAGGCGGAGGGATCGAGCCGCATCGGCCAGGGCTCGTCGATCCGCACCGGGTCGTCCGGGCCGACCGTGCCGAGCAGGTTGTAGTGGACGCCCTTGACCAGCGTCTAGCGGTGGACGACTGGACCGAGGTCGCCGCGTTCGACCCGCCAGTAGGAGGGGATGCCCGCCTCCGCGTGGAGCGCGGGCTTGGTCAACCGATCGTGGCGGCGACTGTTGGGCGACTCCACCTCGATGACCAGGGCGAGGTCCGTCCACTCCGCCCACATCCTGTCCCGAGGGGCACCCGGCTTGAACGTCATCCGGATGTCGTCCGCCAGCTCGTGATGTTCCGGCCCGGCAGGTGGGGTCACGTGCAGACTCCCGTCGACGATCTCGTAGCGGTTCCCGTCCTCGGGCAGGTCGAACAGGTCCTGTTCCCGCCAGTCACGCTCGGGTGGCCGCCACTGATGCGTCGGCTGTGCCATCACGTCCACCTCCTCGCCACACGACAACGGCCGAGGCCGGCGCGGGCTCCCACCCACGCCGGCCCCGGCCGCGTACTCCCGGTCAGGCGCTCTGGGCGTCCTTCGCGCGGGCCCGCAGCGCCCGGACGACGCCGTCGCGGCCCTCGGCGACCAGACGGCGCAGCGGCGCCGGCTGGCCCGCGGCGGCGGCCAGCCAGGCGTCGGTCGCCGCCACCGTCTCCTCCTCGACCAGGTAGGCCGGGTACGCCAGCTGCACGAACTCCTGCGCCGGCTCGCTGTCGCGCTGGCTCCAGACCTGGGCCACCGTGGCGAAGTACCGCTCCCGGTACGGCGCGGTGAGCTCCACCTGGGTCGGGTGGGTGAAGCCCTGCAGCAGCGCCCGGTTGCGCCAGTTCGGCAGAGCCTCCGGGCCGGTCAGCTCGGCCCAGACGGCGCCCTTGTTCTGAGCGGTCGGCACCAGCGCGTGCGCGTACGCCGCCTCCCGCTCGCCGCTGGCCGTCCGGTCGCCGGCCAACTCGGCCTCGATCTCGGCCGGGCCGGCCGCGCCCTTGGCCACCAGCGACTGGAGGATCGCCCAGCGCAGCTCGGTGTCGATGGTCAGCCCCGCCGGCACCCCGGTGCCGGCGAGCCAGCCGCGCAGCGTCGCCAGGTCCTCGTCGGAGCGGGCCGCCGAGGTGTACGCGCGGGCCCAGGCGAGCTGGAAGCCGCTGCCCGGCTCGGCGGCGTTCAGCGCCGTCCGCGCGGTGCGGGCCAGCCCCGCCCAGCCGGTCGGCGCCCAGGCCGGGTCGACGTAGAGGCTGAGGGCGGTGGTCGCCTGCCGCAGCGTGGCGGGGATCAGGTTGATGTCGGTCTCGGCGGGCAGCCCGGACATCACCAGCGCCACGTAGTCGCGGGCGGCGAGTTCGGCGTCCCGGACCATGTCCCAGGCGGCCGTCCAGCACAGCGCACGGGCCAGCGACGACTCGAAACCGGCGATGTGCTGCACCACCGTGGACATCGACCGCTCGTCGAGCCGCAGCTTGGCGTAGGTGAGGTCCTCGTCGTTGAGCAGCAGCACGTCGGCGGCCCGCTTGCCGTGCAGCACCGACAGCTCGGTCTGCTCGCCGGCCACGTCGACCTCGACCCGCTCGCGGCGGACCAGCCGGCCGTCGGTGAGGTCGTACAGGCCCACCCCGATGCGGTGGGTGCGCAGCGTCGGGTGGGCGGCCGTCGCCTCCTGGCGGACCAGCACCCGCTCGTACCCGCCGTCGGCGCCGATGGTGACCTCGGGGCGCAGCGTGTTGACCTGCGCGGTCTCCAGCCACTGCGCGGCGAACTTGCGCAGCTCCCGGCCGGAGGCCGTCTCCAGCTCGGAGAGCAGGTCGTCGAAGGTGGCGTTGCCCCAGGCGTACTTGCCGAAGTAGGCGCGCAGCCCGGCCAGGAACGGTTCCTCGCCGACGTACGCGACGAGCTGCTTGAGCACGCTGGCGCCCTTGGCGTACGTGATGCCGTCGAAGTTGACCTCGACGGCCTCCAGGTCCGGCATCTCCGTGTAGACCGGGTGGGTGGAGGAGAGCTGGTCCTGCCGGTAGCCCCAGTTCTTGCGGATCGACAGGAAGGTCGTCCACGCCTCGGTGAACCGGGTGGCGTGGGTGTTGCACCAGTGGCTGGCCCACTCGGCGAACGACTCGTTCAGCCACAGGTCGTTCCACCAGCGCATGGTGACCAGGTCACCGAACCACATGTGCGCCAGCTCGTGCAGGATCGTGTTGGCCCGCTGCTCGTACTCGAAGTCGGTGACCTGCGAGCGGAACAGGTAGTGCGACTCGGCGTGCGTCACGCAGCCGAAGTTCTCCATCGCGCCGGCGTTGAAGTCCGGCACCCAGAGCTGGTCGTACTTGGGCAGCGGGTAGCGCACCCCGAACTGCTCGTGGAAGAAGTCGAAGCCCTGCCTGGTGATGAGGAACAGGTCGTCGGAGTCCAGGTGCGGGGCCATCGAGGCCCGGCAGAAGACGCCCAGGTCGATGCCGTCGTGGCTCTCCCGCACCTCGTGGTACGGCCCGGCGCAGAGCGCGGTGATGTAGGTGCTCATCCGCGGCGACTCCACGAAGTGGACCGCCTTGAGGCCCTCGCCGGCCGGCTCCTCGCGCCCGACCGGCATGTTGGACACCACCCGCCAGTGCTCCGGGACGGTGGCGTGCCAGGTGTAGACGCTCTTCAGGTCGGGCTGGTCGAAGGCGGCGAAGACCCGCTGCGCGTCCGCCGTCTCGAACTGGCTGTAGAGGTAGGTCTCGCCGTCGACCGGGTCCACCGTGCGGTGCAGGCCCTGCCCGCTGTTCGAGTAGCCGAAGTCCGCGTCGACGACCAGGACGTTCTCGGCGGCCAGGCCGGGCAGGGTCAGCCCCTTCTCCGCCGACCAGCCGCCCAGGTCGACCTCGGCGCCGTTCAGCGTCGCCGAACGCACCGACTCGGCGGCGACCTCGATGAAGGTGCTCGCGCCCGGCTCGGTGCACCGGAACCGGACCTCGGTCACCGACCGGAACGTGCGGCCCGTGGGCTGCACGGCGGTCGACAGGTCCAGGTTGATGTCGTACCCGGTGACCTCCAGCAGGCGGGCCCGCTCGGTCGCCTCGACCTGCGTCAGGTTGCGCACTCCCGGCACTGTTCGTCTCCATCCCAATTCTCGCCGCCTCGCGGCGCGCCGACCCCTCGGCCGCTCGTGACGGCCGGCCCGAGCCGAGTCTTCCATGCACCGACGCCCCGCGGTGGTCGAGCTCACGCTCTCATTCCGCTACCGGTCGATGCCCCTCGGGGTGAGGATCGGAGACAGCAGCGTCGGGTCGCCGACGCGCCAGTCGTGAAGGGACCTCACCGTGACCGAGCGTGTCGCCGTTGACATGTGGTTCGACCCGATCTGCCCGTGGGCGTGGATCACCTCCCGCTGGCTGCTGGAGGTCGAGAAGGTGCGGCAGGTGGACATCCGCTTCCACGTGATGAGCCTGTCGGTGCTCAACGAGGGCCGGGACCTGCCCGAGCAGTACCAGGAGCTGATGCGGACCGGGTGGGGCCCGGTGCGGATCTGCATCGCCGCGGAGCAGCGGTACGGCCAGGAGGCCGTCGCCAAGCTCTACACCGCCCTGGGCACCCGGATCCACCTCGGCCAGGAGAAGGTCGGCCCGGAGCTGTACGCGGCGGCGCTGACCGAGGCCGGCCTGGACCCGCAGCTCGCCGAGGCCGCCGAGTCCACCGGGTACGACCAGGCGCTGCGGGCCAGCCACGAGGCGGGGATGCGCCCCGTCGGCACCGACGTCGGCACCCCGGTCATCCACGCCCCCGGCCCGGACGGCGGCATGGTCGCCTTCTTCGGCCCGGTGGTCACCCCGGCGCCGAAGGGCGAGGCCGCGGGCCGGCTCTGGGACGGCGTCCTGCTGGTCGCCGGCACCCCCGGCTTCTACGAGCTGAAGCGCTCCCGCGAGCTCGGCCCGATCTTCGACTGATCGGAGGGAGGGGCCCCGGCGCGCCGCCCGAGGCGAGCCGGGGCCCTCTCGACAGCCGGCGCCCGCGGCGCGGCGGGCGTCCGCGTCACCCTCCCGTACGTGGGGTCGTTTCTCCAGGTGTCCAGCGCAGCGGCCCGCGTGGCCGCACCCGGTGCACCCGGAGGCTCCCCGATGGCCAAGCATCGCCGTCCGTCCGCCGACGACTCCACGGGCGAGGAGGTGGCCGAGATCCCCGCCTACTGGTCGGTCGACGACGGTCACTGGCCCCTCGTCAGCCCGACCCTGCCCGACGACATGGTCGACCTGCTGGCCCCGCCGATCGTGGTGGGCGTCGCCCGGGTCCCCGTCACCTCCCGGGCCACCCCACCGGGGAACCGCCCGCGGCCCGCCGGCCTCGGTGACCGCCCGCGCGTGACCGTCCCCGGGCCGGCCGGTCGGCACCGCTCCGGCGCCGTCGTGGTCGACTGGAACTGAGTGGTTCATCTGGTGGACCGACCGCGGGGCGGCCGATCTCCGGGCCCCGGACGCCGGTAGCGTCACCGGCATGACGGTCGTGCATCCGATCGCCCGGGCCTGGATCACCACTGGCGGCACCGGCGCGCAGAACTACGACGAGTTCGCCGACGACGCGGAGATCACCGCGATCATCGAGGCGAACCCGCACAGTGCCCTCGGCATCGAGATGCCCCACCGGGCGCCGGAGAGCCTCGGGAAGTCCTTCCTCGACGCGCTGCCCGACGCGGTGGCCCGCCTCGCCGAGGCCAAGGCCGACGGCAGCTACACCCCGGCCGAGCAGGTGGTGGTGCTGTACCGGATCAGCGCCCCGCAGGAGGAGCCGGCGTACGGGCTCTTCGCCATGGTCGACACCGACCAGATCTCCACCAGCGCCGACGAACCGGGCCTGGTCATCCGCAACGAGGACGTCTTCATCGCCAAGGTGCGGGAGCGGGTCGCGCTCGCCGAGGCGCTCGGGCACCTGCTCTCGCCCGTACTCCTGCTCCAGACCGGGCGCGGCGACGAGCTGCACGCCGCGCTCGCGGCGGCGACCGAATCGGCCGGGGCGCCCGCCGCGACCGACACCGACCAGGCCGGCCGGACCCACGCCATCTGGCTGCTCGGCCCCGGCCCGCGGCAGGACGAGCTGACCGCCCTCGCGGGCGGCGGCGAGCTGGTGGTCGCCGACGGCAACCACCGCAGCCTCGCCGCGCAGACCGGCGGCCTGCCCCGCTTCCTCTCGGTCGTCACCACGCCGGCGTCGGTGGCGATCCAGCCCTACAACCGGCTGGTCAGCGAGCTGACCACCACCGGAGACGAGCTGCTCGACCGGCTCCGCGCCGCCGGCGCGGAGATCACCGCCGTCGACGGCCCGGTCGAGGTCCCGGCGAACGGCGGCACCGTCGTGCTCCGGCTCGCCGACCAGGGGTACGCGGTCCGCCTGCCGCACGCCGACGGCGCCGGACGGCTGGAGAACCTCGACCACGCCCTGGTCGAGCGGCTGCTGCTGCGCGACGCGCTCGGCCTCGATCCGGGCGACAAGCGGATCACCTACGTCGGCGGCGACTACCCGGCGAGCTGGCTCACCGGCGAGGTCGACGCCGGCCGCGCCGAACTGGCCATCCTCATCGCCCCGGTGACCGTGGACGACTTCGTCGCGGTGAACCTGGCCCGGGAGAAGATGCCCCGCAAGAGCACCTGGTTCACCCCGAAGGCGCGCGGCGGCCTGGTCGTCGCCGAGCTGCCCCGCCCGACGCTGTGACGAATCCACCCCGGTACGCCGCCCGCGCGGCGTACCGGGGTGGAGCCTGACAGACTGCGCGGTATGCGCGTCTACCTGGGATCCGACCACGCCGGTTTCGAGTTGAAGGTGCACCTGGCCAACCACCTGGCCACGCAGGGATACGAGCTGGTCGACGTCGGCCCGCACACCTTCGACCCGGACGACGACTACCCGGCCTTCTGCCTGCACACCGGTGACCGGGTGGTCAACGACCCGGGCAGCCTCGGAGTGGTGATCGGCGGCTCGGGCAACGGCGAGCAGATCGCCGCGAACAAGGTCGCCGGCGTCCGCGCGGCGCTGGCCTGGAGCATCGAGACCGCCCAGCTGGGCCGGGAGCACAACGACGCCAACATCGTGGCCGTCGGCGCCCGCCAGCACACCCTGGACGAGGCGACCGCCATCGTCGAGGCGTTCCTCACCACGCCGTTCTCCGGCAACCCGCGGCACGGCCGCCGGATCGCCCAGATGGCCGAGTACGAGCGCACCCGCCAGCTGCCCGACCTGCCCTGACCCGCCCGTGATCCGGGCCGGCCGCGCGGTCGGCCCGGATCAGCGGCCCGAGCGGGGCAGGTCCTCCCGGGGCATCCAGTTGCGCCGGACGATCACCAACCGGGCCTCGGCCTCGGCCAGGTCCTCGTCGCCGGGGCGGGCGGCGTCCCGCGCCCGCAGCGCGGCGCTCACCCCCACCTGCGAGGAGCCGGAGCCGACCAGGCCGCGCAGGCCCCGCTCGCCGTCATCGCCCCCGGGGCCCCGCCGGACCCGCGGCGCGGGCGGCCCGTCGTGCACCTCGGCGGTGGCCGCCGCCGGACCGTCGCCCCCCGCCGCACCGTCCGGGTGGTGCCGCAGCCGCCGTCGCCGTCGTTCCGCCTCCGCCATCAACCGACCGTACCGTCCGGGCGGCGGCCCGGCAGCACCTCCCGGGCCGCTGCCCGGCCGCACCCGGCGGGGACGGTCAGAAGATCTCCATCGGGGCCGGGGCGCGGTGCCAGGCGAAGGCCGGTCCGGCGGCGGCGAGCGCACCCGGCCGCAGCTCGTGGACCCGACCGGCGGCGGCCAGCGCGGCCAGCCCCGCGCCGCCCAGGTAGAGCTCGCCCAGGCACCGTACGTCGCAGGCCAGCTCCGCGGGGTCGTCGGTGCGTACGCAGATCGCGCCGTCCGGGCCGCCGGTGAGCCGCCAGCGGCCGGTGTTCTCCGGCAGCAGCGGGTCGGTCACCTCGACCACCACGTCGACGGCGGTGGCGTACCGGCGGGCGGCCAGCGCGGCCGGCACGTCGACCAGCCGGACCCAGAGGGCGTCGACGAGTTGGGCGCCGAGCGCGCGCGGCTCGTCGACCAGGTGCAGCAGTGGCTCGTCCACGGCCAGCCGGGTGACGGAGAGCTGGCGGGTCAGGTCGACCGAGAAGAGCGTGCGCCACAGCGCCAGGTACGCCGCCGGGCTCGCCGCGACGACCTCGTGCACCCGGACCTCCCCCCGGGGGCCGGAGCGGTCCCACTCGTCGCGGATACGCCAGAGCGCGTACCCGTCCACGCCGTCGGGGCTCTCGTGCAGCACCGCCCGCAGCGCTGTCGCCCCGCCCCGCCAGGCGCCCGGGTCGGCCAGCACGTACCGCCACCAGCGCTCGTCCCGGGTCGACCAGCCGGGGCGGTCGGGGCGTACCCGCTCGTACACCCGGGCCAGCTCGGGCCGCGCCGCGGCCGGATCGGCCAGGCGGAGCGTGCCCGAAGCGGCGGTGGACTCCGGCAGCCGCAGCTCGGTGGTGGCCCGGCACTCCACGGCGAGCCGCTGCGCGGCCAGGCCGTAGCCGAACCGGGGGTAGATCCGCCCCTCGCTGGCCCAGAGCACCGCGACCGGCTCGCGGCCGGCGTCGTGGAGCTCCCGCAGCTGCCGGCGCATCAACGCGGTCAGCAGCCCGCGCCGGCGGTGGGTGACCGCCACCGAGACCATCGTCACGTGCGCGGCCGGCACCGTGGCACCGGGCACGGTCAGCCTCCGGGTGAAGGCGGCGGCGTGGGCCACCGCGGCGCCGCCGTCGCGCACCAGCAGCCCCCGGTCGGGCTCGAAGATGCCCCGCTCCACCTCCCGGGCCTCCGCGTCGAACGGATTGTGGAACGCGTCGGCCATCAACTGGGCGATGTCGTCGAAGTCGTCGGCCGAGGCGACCCGGATCTCCGGTACGGGGTGGGTCATCGAACCTGTCTAGTCCATCACCGCGCGGGACGGCGACCCATTTGCCGGCTGGCTACCCTCGAAGGCAACGGGTCGGCCGTAGGCCGGCGCCGGTCATGGGGAGGACACAGAGATGGCAGACCAGACGCAGCCGTGGGCGGAACGGACCGTGGAGGTGCCGCCGCAGCCCGGCGTCGGGGTGCCGCCGCAGCGGGACGGCTTCCAACGGGGTGTCGCCTCGGTGGGCCAGCGCCCGGTTCCGCGTACCGAGCCGTTCCCGGTGGTGGACGCGGACGGGCACGGGCACGCCTGGTCCGACCAGGCCCCGCCGCGCCGGCCGATGAGCTGGCACCTGGCGCAGTTGCGGCGCGGCGGCGAGTGGAGCGCGGCGGGCGCGCTCTTCGCGTTCGTCTGCTGGGGGATCTGGGCGATCTCCGGCCGGGGCGACCTGGGGGCGCCGCTGCTCACCTTCGTGCTGAGCCTGCTGGTCGCGGTCGGCCTCTTCGCGCTGTCCCGGCTGCTCGGCCGGGTGATCTGGGAGCGCCAGCTGGGCCGGGTCCGGCGCGGCGCGCGCGGCGCCCACCTGGTGACCGCGGTCTTCCTCGTCGGGGTCGGCGTCGCCTACCTGCAGCAGACCGAGTGGGTCGTGGACGTCTGGAACTTCCTCAGCGGCAGGTGACCGACGCACGGCGGGCGGGTCGGCACATGGCCGCCCGCCCGCGTGTCCGTCGCGGGTCGCCGCGACGCAGGTCGTCTCCCCACCAGGACGGCGGTGCTTACCCGGCCCACCGCGGTTCATCCGCGATGGGTCGGGGCGACCGCGGGTCAGTGGGTGCCGCCGTGCCCCTCCGAGTCCGCCTTCGGTGAGGCCACCCGGGCGGCCGGGTCCTCGACGCCGGGCTCACCGCCGTCGGGGGCCACCATGCCGTCGTAGTTGTAGACCGTCTCGTCACCGTGCTGCTTCGTGGTGCGCACGTAGCGGTGGATCATGCCTTCGAGCTCGACCTCGTGCAGGGCGCTCTGCGCCTCCCGGGTGCTGCCGTCGAGGGGGCCACCGACCAGGTACGCGTTCGTCTTCGTGTCCATGCCGGCTGCGGTACCCCGGCCGGGCCGCGCAAAAACGACCCGCCCGGCCATGGCGGGCGAAGTGGCCCGGGTCGCCCGTCTCCGGCGAAGCGGTACGCCCGAAGCCCCTTCTCCTGGCCGGCGGCCCGCCGCCCGCCTCCTGGTCCGGGGTGGCCGAGGAACCCGGTTGCCGGTGGCAGGCGGTTCGCCGAGGATGACGCCGATGAGCGCGACCAGGATGCATGCCGACGAGATCATGACCGACCCCGACCTGCTGCGTCGCCTCCTGGCCGGGCAGTTCCCGCGCTGGGCCGACCTGCCGGTCCGGCAGGTCGCCTCCTACGGGACCGATCACGACATCTACCGGCTGGGCGAGCGGTTGGTGGCCCGGCTGCCACGGATCGGTTGGGCCACCGCGCAGGCGGCGAAGGAGGCGGAGTGGCTGCCGAAGCTCGCGCCGCACCTGCCGCTCGCGCTGCCGGTGCCGGTGGCGATGGGGCGACCCGCGGAGGGTTACCCCTTCGACTGGTCGGTGTGCGAGTGGCTGCCGGGTGAGAACGCCAACGGCACGATCGACGACCTGGACCGGGCCGCCGTCGACCTCGCCGCGTTCGTGGCCGCGCTGCGCCGGATCGACACCTCCGACGCCTTCCCGCGCCCTCCCCGTCACCGTGGCGGCCCCCTCGCCGAGTTCGACGATTCGGTCCGACGGTCGATCGGGCAGCTCGGCGACCGGATCGACGGCGGGGCCGCCCTCCGCTCCTGGCGCGAATCGCTCGACGCCCCGGCCTGGGACGGCCCGGAGGTGTGGGTGCACGGCGACCTGCTGCCGGGCAACCTGCTGGTCGTCAACGGTCGCCTGTCGGCGGTCATCGACTTCGGCTGCCTCAACGTCGGTGATCCGGCCTGTGACCTGCAACCGGCGTGGAACGTGTTCGCCGGTGACAGCCGCGAGCGGTTCCGGGCCGAACTCGACGTCGACGACGCCTCGTGGCTGCGCGGCCGCGGCTGGGCGCTCCTCCAGGCCGTCCTGGCCCTGCCGTACTACTGGCACACCAACCCCGGCATGATCCGTCAGGCTTCCCACGCCCTGGCGCAGGTCCTCGCCGACTGACCGCGTCGGCGAGCCGGAGCGGCCTCGCGGCGGTGCGGTCAGCCGCCGCCGGGTCCGGTGGCCGTCGCGGCCCGCAGCACCGTGGCGATCGTCGTCGCATGGCCCAGCGCGGCGGCGCGGTCCTCGTCGAGCCGCCAGCCGGCACACCACTGGCCGGTCGGCACGGTGACGACACGCAACGCCTCGGCCGCCAGGGAGATCAGCTCGGCAGAGGGCGCGGACGGGACCGCCGCGGCCCAGTCGTCCTCGACGTCCTCCTCCGACTCCTGGTCGTGACCGCCCCCCCTCGTCGTCGGCCACCGCCGCGCCACCCGGCAGGACCAGCGCGACGAGGGCGGCGCCGGCAACGACCTCCTTCGGCCACAGCCGCCGACCCGCCGGAGGATCCAGCACCTCGCCGAAGAGCTGTCGGAGGTGCTCCTCCTTCTCCCGCTCGTCCAGCTCGGCAAGCTCGTCGACCAGATCCAGCGCGTGATCGTTGCCGAAGGGGTGTGCTCCCCACGTTCCCACTGCCGCTCCTCATTGAAGGGGACCCCGTCGACGGGCCGCCGGGCGTTGGTCCCGTCGACGATCGCACCGCACTGCTCATCACCCGCGGGCGGACGGGTGAGCCGCCCTGCTCGCTGATCGCGGCTCCCGGCCGCCGGCCCGCGGCTGAGCCGGTGGCGGCGCGGCCTCGACGCGGTCAGGGCGAGGGCCGGGGGTGACACCACCGTCCCGGCCTGCCGCCATCCGAGCGTTCTGCGCGCCGACGGGCGAGGGATCGCGGAATCGGGAAAATCGGCGGCCGAACCTCGGGATAATCCGGAAGTCAGCCTGATCCCTGCCCACCGGGGGTGGCCGGCGGGCCTGACCGGGATGCGGGTGGGAGAGGAGCAGCCGTCGGATGAGCACCATGCACGCCGTGCGGGCACACATGCGGGGCGGCCCGGAACAGCTCGTGTACGAGGAGGTGCCGCGGCCCGAGCCGGGCCCCGGCGAGGTGTTGGTGGCCGTGAAGGCCGCGTCGATGACCCCCCAGGAACTCACCTGGCCGGAAACCTGGACGTACACCAAGGACGGGACAGGACCCGAGCGCACCCCGATCATCCCGTCACACGAGTTCTCGGGCATCGTCGCGGCGTGCGGAGCGGAGGTGGAGAGCCCCGCCGTGGGGGAGGCCGTCTACGGGTTGATCCCCTTCGTCAGGAACGGCGCCGCCGCCGAGTACGTCACCGTGCCCGCGGCCGTGGTGGCGACCAAACCCGCCACCATCGACCACGACCAGGCCGCGGCGCTGCCACTGGCCGCCCTGACTGCCTGGCAGGCACTCGTGAATCACGCCGACCTGCGGGCCGGCCAGCACGTACTGGTGCAGGGCGGCGCCGGCGGCGTGGGGAGCTACGTGGTCCAGCTCGCGGCGGGCCTCGGTGCGCGGGTGAGCGCCACGGCGGCAGCGGCCGACCTGGAGTTCGTCAAGGATCTGGGCGCGGAGCAGGCCATCGACTACGCCCAGGACCGCTTCGAGGATCACGTCCGCGACGTCGATGTGGTCGTCGACATGGTCGGTGGAGCCACGCAGACGCGGTCCTGGTCGGTCCTGAAGCCAGGCGGCATCCTGGTCACCGTCGCCGTGCCTCCCGAGCCGGAGGAGGCGGCGCGGCACGGCGTCCGCGGGGTGTACTTCATCGTCGAACCCGACCGGGAGGGGCTGCGCGCCATCGCGGAACTGGTCGACCAGGGTCGGCTGAGGCCGGTGGTGGACCGGGTGCTGCCCCTCACCGGGACGCGCTCCGGTTACGAGGCGCTCGAGACGGGCAAGCGGCGCGGCAAGATAGTCGTACACGTCGCCGACTAACGCCTCGTAGCGGTCGGGGTCGGGTGTCGTCGTCACCCCCGCCCAAGCCATCGGTGGACCGCCGAGAAGCCCGCGCCGGTCAGGCCGACGTACGGGTCGACCCGGTGCACCAGCGCCGCCCCGGGTGGTGCCCCGCGATCCATCGCCGGTCGGCATCGGTCGTCTCGTCGTCCAGCCACACGAATGGGCGGCCGGCCGCCCACCGGGTGAGGAACGCGGTCTTCCAGTGCAGCCCCCGCGCCGGATCGCCGTCGCCGTCCGGCCAATCCACGACGGGCAGCTCCGGAAGCCCGAGCCGTGGCGAGATGACCTCGTTCGCCTCGGCCAGCCATGTCGTCGCCCAGACCAACTGGCATTCCAGCGCCAACAGTCGGCGCCCGTCATCCGGGTCGAGCCGGTCGAGCAGAGGATTGCCGGTGCCGTTCGGTGGCCGCCCGCCGGCGCCGCCCAGGGAGAGCTCACGGCTCACGGGCCGGGCTCTGAACGGAATCAGCGTTCCGTCCACGTCGAGGAAGATCAAGGGACGGGTGGTGGTGCCGGTCATCACGCGCGAACCGTATCCGGCCCCTCCGGGCCGGGTGGACTTCGCAGCAGCGGGGGCACCGGCGATCGATCCGCGGTGAGCTTCGAGACCCCACGGCCGCGATGCGGGCGATACCGTGTGCGCCGTGTTCGTGGATACGGATGTCGTCAATGGATCGCCGGCCAGAGCGCGACGACTGGTGCAAGCGCCCGGCGTACGCCGACCTTTCGGGGCTCCGCGCCTGATCTGCGCGGCAGTGGTGGCCTGCCTGGCGCTCAGCGGGTGCTCGGACTACCGCGAGGGTGATTCGATGGCGCGGGACATCGCAGCAACCGAAGCGGAGCTCCTCGATGACGACCTCGGCCACCGCAACCGGGTTCGGGACGCCGAGTACATCGCCAAGACCGAGATCCCCAAGGAGGTGGAGGGCGGCGACTCGACCCTCCGACGTGAGCCCTTGAGCTGGTCGGGTCGAACCGCCGGCAACGAGCAGGCCACCATCGACGTCCGGTTCGTCGTGACGGTGGCCGAGCAGCACGGGGCTTCCTTCGGCGACCTCGGCAACTCCGCCGGTCAGGCCACGCGCTGCTACCGCTACGTGCTCGAGCTCTATCGCTACACCTCGTATCAGGAGATCGACTGCCCCTCCGTCGCCACTCCTCCCGTCCCCACCGCCTCGCCGGTCCCGAGGCTGCCGGACGACGGGCGCCAACGGCTCACCGCGGCGCTGCGCACCGCCACGCCCGACACGCTCGCGGGCGCGGTGCGTGCGGCCTTTCCCGAGAAGCACGTCACCGTCGACACGGTCACGCACGAGGGTGCCCTCGTCGCCGCGGTCGGCGTACCCGCCGAGCGTGACTGCCTCCTCCTGGTCAGGACTCCCAGCGGAGCCATCGAGTCACCCGGGTACGACGCGATCTGGCTGGAGCCGGGCGAGATGGGGTGCAAGACCGGGCTGTACGTCTCGCCACCGCGGTGAAGGGCAGGAGCGGAAGCGGTCGACTCGGGCCCAGCATGCTCGTCGTGCGCGAACCGTCGGACGACCTGCTGCGGCGCTCAGGCCCGGTCGCGACGCGCGCATCCACCTGGGTGGCGGGCAGGCCAGCTCGGCCTGGTCTGGATGTACCGACTGGGTGACGGCGATCCAGACCTGACGGAAGCGGAGGTGGTGTCCGTCGTCAACGATCAGCGCCACTGGGTCTTCGACCAGGGCGTGTCCGATGATGTGGCGCTCTACCTGACCGGACTCGGGGAGAGGGTCTACTACTCCGCGGCCGAAACCGGCTGAGGCCAGTTCGGCCGGCCCGGCCGATGCGGGCCGGACGCCCGGATTGTCGCCGGCGGGTTCACCGACTGAGAGCATGGCCCGATGTCTCACGAGCCGCCGGTCGTCGTCATCGATCACGACGACTACATGGCCGAACATGTAGGGCATCTTCCGGATGGCCGACAGTTCTTCCTGACCACGCCGTTCGTGCCTGGAGACGAGGGCGCCGAATTCGTAGCTCTGTACGTGTTCGACCGGGCCGGCGTCCTGATCGAGGCCGGTGCTGCTCATCCCGCTCATCATCGCGATGCTGTGGCTCAAAGCCCAGGGTGCCTGGGGTCAGCCCGAGATTCTCGGCAGCCAGTGGTTCTGGACACTCGTCATCGGGGCCGTCGCCCTGCTGACCGCCGGCGCTCTCGGCCTCCGCCGCCAAGCCCGCACCTAGCAGGCTTCGCCCGAGTCCGCCGTCGGGCCCGTGTCGTCGCGCTGCCGGCAGCCGCTGTTGAGGCCCTGGTACTCAAGCTCGGCACGTCGACAGCGTGTCCGCGGGCAACTTCGGGCGAGCCGTCAAGTGGACCAAGACGATCACCTCGGTGGGACTGGCTGGATTCCACTTCCACGACCTGCGCCACACTGGCAACACGCTCGCCGCGTCGGCGGGGTGCCAGCACCCGGGGGCTCATGCACCGCATGGGACACGCCACCTCGCGCTGCTCTGACCTACCAGCACGCCACAAGCGAGCGTGACCGCGAGATCGCCCAGGCGATGGACCGCGGATCGCCGGCAGTGGCCGCCGCCGACCGTGAATGGCACGCGGATGGCCCGCAAGATCCAGAAGAGGGGAGAAGCGAGAGGCCCAGGTGCCGCGATCATGCGGTCCACCTGGGCCTTCGTGGGTGGAGCGGGCGACGGGAATCGAACCCGCACCGTCAGTTTGGAAGACTGAAGCTCTGCCATTGAGCTACGCCCGCAGCCGCCCCGCCACCGCGGGACGCGCCGACAGCCTACCCGGTCCGCCCGCCGCACGCGCAGAGGCGGTCCCGCACCGCCGCCAAGATCGCGCAATTTCCTGGAAGGAGGGGCCTCCCTCAGGTACGGAGGCCACTCCTTCCAGGAAATTGCCCCCTCGTCTTTCCAGGAAATTGCCCCCTCGCACCCGGCGGGAGGGCGCGCGACCCACGTCGAAGGGGCCGGAGGGGGGAGGGGAGATGTGTCCCTTTGGTGGGGGTTCGGCGCGTTGGGTGCCGCCCCGGCACCTCCGGCCGGTGCCGACGTCATACACTTCTGGTCGCCACGGGGTGTGGCGCAGCTTGGTAGCGCACTCGCTTTGGGAGCGAGGGGCCGTGGGTTCAAATCCCGCCACCCCGACTGTCGTCCGCGGCCGGGTCGTCCCGGGTGCCGCCGTTTTCGCGGGGTGTCCGGGCGCTGCCGGTGGGCCGCGCCGGCTCGCCTACACTCGATGGGCTGAATCACGCCCAGACTCAACTGAGATCCGTCAAGGAGTACGCCTGTGAAGAGCACCGTCGAGACTCTGAGCCCGACGCGCGTGCGGCTCGCCATCGAGGTGCCGTTCGTCGAGCTCGAGCCGAGCCTCAAGAAGGCGTACCGGGAGATCGGTTCGCAGGTCCAGGTTCCCGGCTTCCGCCGGGGCAAGGTGCCGGCCGCCGTCATCGACCAGCGGGTGGGCCGGGGCACCGTCCTCAACGAGGCGGTGCAGGAGGCCATCCCGCAGAACATCCTCGCCGCGGTCCGCGAGCACGACCTGAAGACCCTCGGTCGCCCCGAGGTCGAGATCACCGAGTTCAACGACGGTGACTCGCTCAACTTCACCGCCGAGGTCGACGTCCGCCCGGAGATCACCCTGCCGGACCCGGCCACCGTCGAGGTGACCGTCGACGAGCTCAAGATCGACGACAGCGAGATCGACGAGCAGGTCAAGAACCTGCGCGAGCGGTTCGCCACCCTGAAGACCGTCGAGCGGGCCGCCCAGGAGGGCGACTACGTCCAGATCGACCTGAACGCCACGGTCGACGGCGAGGAGGTGCCGGGCGGCTCGGCGAGCAACATCTCCCACGAGGTGGGCAGCAAGCAGCTCCTGCCGGGCCTGGACGAGGCGGTCGTCGGCCTGGCCGCCGGCGACAGCACCACCTTCACCACCCAGCTGGTCGGCGGCGACTTCGCCGGCCGCGACGCCGAGGTGGCGGTGACCGTCCGCACGGTCAAGGAGAAGGAGCTGCCGGAGCTGGACGACGACTTCGCCCAGATGGCCAGCGAGTTCGACACGATCGAGGAGCTGCGCAACGACCTGCGCGAGCGGGTCACCCGGGGCAAGCGGGTCGAGCAGATCTACGCCGCCCGGGACAAGGCTCTGGAGCAGCTGGTCGAGGCCGCCGAGGTGCCGGCGCCGGAGGGTGTCGTCCGCGAGGAGGTCGAGAGCCGCAAGGCGGCGATGGTCGACCAGCTCGAGCGGATCGGCGCCTCGCTGGAGGAGTACCTCGCCGCCGAGGAGAAGACCGAGGAGCAGATCGACGCCGAGCTGCAGGAGGCGGCGACCGAGGGTGTCAAGATCCAGCTCCTGCTGGACACCCTGGCCGACGCCGAGGACGTCCAGGTCTCCGACGACGAGTTCGGCCACGAGATCGTCCACCGGGCGCAGCGCGCCGGGATGGCCCCGCAGCAGTACTACGACGAGCTGGTGCGCTCCGGCGCGGCCGGCGCCGTCTTCGGTGACGTGCGGCGCGGCAAGGCCCTGGCCGCGGTGATGGAGAAGATCAAGATCAAGGACTCCGCCGGCAACGAGGTCACCCTCGACGCGCTGCGGGCCGAGAGCGAGCAGGCGCACGACCACGACCACGAGCACTGACCGATCCCGGTAGGCCGCCGTCCGCCCCTTGCGGTGGACGGCGGCCGAAGCCGTTTTCCGGGTACGTCTCCAGGTCAGCTGCGCTGAGAGCGAACAGTGCCCCGACCGGGAGTCGATCACCCGGCTGAGCGGTTAATGTCGGGTACGACGGTACGGAGAGCGAAGGGCTGCCATGACCGACATGCACATCCCAGCGAAGCCGCTACGGGCGATCGAGGCCCGCGGTGGCGACACCATTGGCAACCTCGACGACTCGGTCTACAACCGGTTGCTCAAGGAGCGGATCGTCTTCCTGGGCAGCGAGGTGACCGACCAGGTCGCCAACCGCATCTGCGCGCAGCTGCTGCTGCTCGCGGCGGAGGACCCGGACCGCGACATCAACCTCTGGATCAACTCGCCGGGTGGCTCGGTCTACTCCGGCATGGCGATCTACGACACCATGCAGTTCATCGACAACGACGTGTCGACCGTGGCGATGGGCATGGCGGCCTCCATGGGCCAGCTGCTGCTCTGCGCGGGCACGAAGGGCAAGCGCTACGCCCTGCCGCACGCCCGGATCATGATGCACCAGCCGTCCGGTGGCCTCGGTGGCACCGCGTCGGACATCGCGATCCAGGCCGAGCAGATGCTCTACACGAAGCGGATGTTCCAGGAGCGGGTCGCGCACCACACCGGCCAGACCCAGGCGCAGATCGAGGCGGATTCCGACCGTGACCGCTGGTTCACCGCCCAGGAGGCCATGGACTACGGCTTCATCGACAAGGTGATCATCGGGGCCGCGCAGGTTCCGGATGGCGCCGGGACCCTGAGCTGAGGAGCTGACGATGACCGACCTGAGCCTGCCGCCCCAGTTCGCGGCCGTGCACAACCGCTACGTGCTGCCGTCGTTCGTCGAGCGCACGTCGTACGGGGTCAAGGAGTCCAACCCGTACAACAAGCTCTTCGAGGACCGGATCATCTTCCTCGGCGTCCAGGTGGACGACGCGTCGGCCAACGACGTGATGGCCCAGCTGCTGACGCTCGAGGGCACCGACCCGGACCGCGACATCATCATGTACATCAACTCGCCGGGTGGTTCGTTCACCGCCATGACGGCGATCTACGACACCATGCAGTACGTCCGCCCGGACATCTCCACCGTCTGCCTCGGCCAGGCGGCCAGCGCGGCGGCGGTCCTGCTGTCGGCCGGCACCCCGGGCAAGCGGATGGCCCTGCCGAACTCGCGGATCATCATCCACCAGCCGGCCACCGAGGGCGGCTACGGGCAGGGCTCGGACATCGAGATCCAGGCCCGGGAGATCCTGCGGATGCGGACGCAGCTGGAGGACATGCTCTCCCGGCACTGCAACCGGCCGATCGAGCAGGTCCGCAAGGACATCGACCGTGACAAGATCATGACGGCCGAGGAGTCCAAGGAGTACGGGCTGGTCGACACGATCCTGACCAGCCGCAAGAAGGGCCTGCTCGCCGCCAACGCGGCGCGCTGAGCAGTTTGCGTCGGAGGTCGGTCGGGGAATGGTTCCCGGCCGGCCTCTGACACACCCGTTTTGGGGGTCGGAGAAACCCCCGGCAGCGGGTAACGTCGGGTCCGTACCGCTCCACCGGGTCGGACCGGCGGATGGATCAAGACGGACGGGCGCCTGGCGCCCGCAGGTCAGGGCCGGCGTTCCGGCTGACGAGTGCAGGGAGAACGTAGGTGGCACGGATCGGTGACGGCGGCGACCTACTGAAGTGCTCCTTCTGCGGCAAGTCGCAGAAGCAGGTCAAGAAGCTCATCGCGGGGCCTGGGGTCTACATCTGCGACGAGTGCATCGATCTCTGCAACGAGATCATCGAGGAGGAGCTGGCCGAGTCCGGCGAGGTGAAGTGGGAAGAGCTTCCCAAGCCGATGGAGATCTGCCAGTTCCTCGACAACTACGTGGTCGGCCAGGACCAGGCCAAGAAGGCGCTGGCGGTCGCGGTCTACAACCACTACAAGCGGATCCAGGCCGAGGCGGCCGGCGCGCCGGGCTCCGGCAGCGACGCCGTGGAGCTGGCGAAGTCCAACATCCTGCTGCTCGGCCCGACGGGCTGCGGCAAGACCCACCTGGCCCAGACCCTGGCCCGGATGCTCAACGTCCCGTTCGCGATCGCCGACGCCACCGCGCTGACCGAGGCGGGCTACGTCGGCGAGGACGTGGAGAACATCCTCCTCAAGCTGATCCAGGCCGCCGACTACGACATCAAGCGCGCCGAGACCGGCATCATCTACATCGACGAGGTCGACAAGATCGCCCGCAAGTCGGAGAATCCGTCGATCACCCGGGACGTCTCGGGCGAGGGTGTCCAGCAGGCCCTGCTCAAGATGCTCGAGGGCACGGTGGCCAACGTGCCGCCGCAGGGCGGGCGTAAGCACCCGCACCAGGAGTTCATCCAGATCGACACCACCAACGTGCTGTTCATCTGCGGTGGCGCCTTCGCCGGGCTCGACCAGATCATCGAGGCCCGTACCGGGCACGGCGGCACCGGCTTCGGGGCCCGCCTCCGGTCGGTCTCCGACCGCTCGACCGACGACATCTTCAGCCAGGTCATGCCGGAGGACATGCTCAAGTTCGGGCTGATCCCGGAGTTCATCGGCCGGCTGCCGGTGATCACCAACGTCCGGAGCCTGGACCGTAGCGCCCTGGTCCGCATCCTCACCGAGCCCCGCAACGCGTTGGTCCGGCAGTACCAGCGCCTCTTCGAGCTCGACGGCGTGGAGCTGGAGTTCGAGCCGCCGGCCCTGGAGGCGATCGCCGACCAGGCCATGCTGCGCGGCACCGGCGCCCGCGGCCTGCGCGCCATCATGGAGGAGGTCCTCCTCTCCGTGATGTACGAGGTGCCGAGCAACCCCGACGCCGCGCGGGTGCTGATCACCCGCGAGGTCGTCCTGGAGAACGTCAACCCGACGATCGTGCCGCGGGAGTTCACCGGCCGGCGCGCCCGCAGGGATCGTGAGGAGAAGTCGGCCTGACCGTCGACGCGTAGCGACACCGGAAGCACGGCCACCCGCGGGGGGCCGTGCTTCCGGTGTCGCTACGGGATCCGATTGGCCCGGCGGTGGTGCCGTCTGACCGCGGGACTCCATCCGGCCAGCACCCGTGCCGCCGGCACTCACCCCGGGCCCGGAGCGGCTCCGCCGGGCTCGGCGTCGTCGCCGGCGCCCTGGTGCGGGCCGGCGCCCGAGGCTGTCGCCGGCCACCGTCCGCCCGTACCCTGATCTCCATGCGCGTCGCCGTCTGCCAGCTCAACGCCCGCGACGACCGTGCGGCCAACCTGGCCGCCGCGGAGGCCCTGCTGGTCAGGGCCGCGGCGGCCGGCGCCGACCTGGCCGTCCTTCCGGAGTACGTGGACTATCTCGGCCCGGCCGCCGGGATGCCGCCGGCTGAGCCGGTGGACGGCACGGTGGGGACGTTCTTCGCCGACGTCGCGCGCCGGCTCGGCATCTGGCTGGTGGCCGGTTCCTTCCACGAGGCGGGTCCGGACCCGCGGCACACCTGGAACACGTCGCTGGTCTTCGACCGGTCCGGCACGCTCGCCGCCAGCTATCGCAAGATCCACCTGTACGACGTGGAGATCCCCGGCCGGGTGTCCTACCGGGAGTCCGCCACGGTCGCGCCGGGGGAGCAGCCGGTGGTGGTCGACGTCGAGGGCCTGCGGGTGGGCCTCTCCATCTGCTACGACCTGCGGTTCCCGGAGTTGTACCGGCGGTTGGCGACCGATGGGGGCGCGCACCTGCTGGTCGTGCCCGCGGCGTTCATGATGCACACCGGCCGGGACCACTGGGAGGTGCTGCTGCGGGCCCGGGCGATCGAGAACCAGTGCTTCGTGGCCGCCGCCGGGCAGACCGGTGACCACGAGCCGGGGCGTACCTGTTTCGGGCGCAGCATGGTCGTCGACCCGTGGGGCACGGTGCTCGGCCAGGTGTCGGACGGTCCGGGGCTGACCGTGGTCGAGCTGGACCTCGATCGCCTGGACACGATCCGTGCCGAACTGCCCAGCCTGGCCAACCGGCGCCTCTGACCCGTTCAGCTCTGCAGCAACGCGCCGATCAGCGCCAGGCCGACGATCGCCGTCGCCGTCACCAGCAGTGCGGTGCTCATCCGGGACCGCCCGCGCCGTGCCAGGCGGGCGACGGAGAGCACCACCACGACGAGTACCACCGCGGCGATCACCAGCTGCCAGAACGGCAGCAGGAGTCCCAGCAGCGCTTCCTCGGCGTGGGTGACCGCCGGCGAGGGGGAGACGTCATCCATGGCTGCCACTCTGGCACGCCGCTCCCGTCCCGGGCGGGAATGCCGGTCGGGAGTTCGGGCGTTGACCCCCTCGATGGCGGTGCCAGACTGAGAGACGATCATTGATTTGCCTTCTCGGGACGCTCCGCGTAACTTTCTCTCTGCACGGGGGAGGCCGGACGAACCGGCCGAGAACGGGCGCCAGGATCGTGGCGGAGACGCCGAGCGAGACTGAGGAACGGGCGGTGCGAGGTGCCCCGGAAGACGGGGTTGCGATCGCGGAACTGACCGGGTAGAGTTCGGAAGCCGGCAGGAGCCGGGCGGAGAGCCGCGAAGCGGCGATCGGCCGGTCTGCCATCTCCCACGACAGAAGCGACCGCCGGGTACGGCGTGCGTGAGCGTGGACGAACCGAACCAAGTTGATCAACCCGAACGGGTTGACAGCGGGGGGCGGAGCGGGTAAGTTAGAGAGGTTGCCCCGGACGGGGGTCCTACGAGGTAGGGCTTTCGGATGGTGTGTGGTTGTTCTTTGAGAACTCAACAGGGTGCTAGATAAGCCAGTGCCAATTATGATTTATACCCCGGACTGG